>NZ_JAMBLS010000010.1 GCF_023336905.1 Bacteroides sp. ET71 | reverse complement strand
ATATCTTGAAGAAGAACGTAATGAACAAATTAGAAAAGAAAATGAGAGACGATTCCAACAAGAGCAACAAAGGATAAACAATCAACGTCTTCATGAGATTAATGAACGTAATCGCATTGCTTTAGAACGGGAAAATGCGAGGAGAAGAGCAGAGGAAAAAAGAAAAGCGGAACAAAAGCGAAAAGAAACCAGTCGCACAAACACAAATGTTCCTCCGTCGCAACCGAAGAATAATCGTTGGTCAATAGGCTCTAATCCAACTCTTCTTCCACGAGCAACCTCATCAAAAACAGCAACTACAAAAACAAACTCATCTAATAAAACCGATGGAAAAGAGGGAAAGTAAGTAATCTTATTGCAAAATGAATTGTATATGCAGTCAATCGCCAGTCGGTTGGCTGCATTTTTTCTGTGTGCAAGGATGGTCTATTCGCCACCGATGGAGGGGCGGTTAGCACCGCTCGCCTCCAGATAGTCGTTTACTGCGTCACGCATGGTGAACTCTCTCATGCCTGTCTTTGCCCAGTAGATAAGGGCATCAACAGCGGCTTTTCTTGCCTTGCTGTATTCGTTGTCTGTCATGATTCTGATGTTTTGAGTTTTCTAAAAAAGTGTGATGCATATCCAAATGGTGATTTCAACAAAGATGATAGACCAACTTAGGAAAGCCAAGCCGAACATCCAGGCATAGGTGCTACCGTTGAAGTATGCACCCTCCTCGATATTGCGGATTCGTTTAAGCTCTTTCTGCTGGTGAGTGAACAGGTCGTTTATCCGCTTCTCATGCTCGTCAAGGGCTTGCTTGAAAGCAGAAATGGCGGTGTTGTTCCGCTTATCCAACTGGGCAACTCCTTCATCGTTGATGCCGACTTTGAGGTTGCTCTGCTCTGCCTTGACTATGGCATGGCATATACTATCCACGATGTTGTCCGTGCTCCTGTGGGCAGCCATAAGTGCCACTTTCGTTGATTCCAACCTCCGATAGGCATTGCCCAGTTCCTCCTTTGCCTCATAGAGTGCTTTCTTGGCTGATTCAATCTCTTTCAGGGTCACTTTGATTTCTTCCTTGCCACTCTCGATGTTCTCGTCCTCCTGCATCTGATTGTACAGGTTAAGCACATCCTGTGTGGCATCTTTCTTGTTTCTTCCCATACCGTTCTTGTTTGAAAAGTTATCGTTTCATGCCTCTCTTTATCGGCTTGCAGAGTGTGTTTGCTTGCATTGCGCAACGTCTTGCCCATTCACGGTCATCATCGTCCTTATCACGTCCCCAGCCACTGCCAGGACTGCCACCGCCACCACATGACTCAGACATCGATGTGGCAGCATCAAGGTAGTTCATGAAGAGCAGCATGGCTACATTCAGAATGTCAGTGTGGCTTGCGGATCCATTCTCGGGAACTTCGATACAACTGTTCATCGTGTCGTAAGCAGTTCTCGGCATGACTATGCTGAAACGCTCACCATCGACTTCAATAATCTTTCTCAATCCGGCAGGAAGGTCAGGTTTGGCAACATTGCTTGTACGAGACAGACCACCTTGCGATGCCGTATTTCTGCTGTCCAATGTGGTAGCGTTTGAAACAGAAGGAGAAGGTCTTTGACCAACTGCAACAGGTGTTGGCTGAGGGTGCAGCTTGCGGAAGGTATTCCCGATTTTCGATGCGGTGAGATTCCTTCCTACACCCAGTTCGGAAGCCTTGATGGTAGTTTTTCCGAACTTGAAGCGGTAGCCATGCACCCTGCCTTGACCATTCTTGTCACGGATAAGCTCGATGTCATATCCCTTTGCCCTCAATCGGTCGGCATATTCATCCCAATCAAAGAACGGCATTGAACGCAGCACATCCATACAGGCTTTGGTCACCTCTGCAATGCGTTCCTGACGAATATCCATGGCATCCTTCCAACCATGACGCTGATTGATGGCTTTCGCAGCCATCACGGCACGCTCACCGATGAACTTCACATCATTGAGATTACCGTCCATGTCGATGCGGTTCACCACCAGATGCAGGTGGGGAATGCCACTCTTGGAGTCACGGTGAAGGGCGGCAAAATATTGGGAGTTGGCTATGTTGGTCGGCTTGACCGAAGTTGCAGCCTTGCCTTTCTTCTTGCCGATGTGGTTCACCTTGGAGATACCATCCATCTCACGAATGAACTCGTCAAGGAATCTTCTCCAGTCCTCCATAGTCCAGTTACGTGCCTCCTCCTCAGATGGGGAAAGCTCAAAGCGGATGGACGTCAGTTCGATGGGCTTCTTGGCATACCTCTGCTTGAACATGGACTGATGCAGCACCATCTCGTCCCACATGCCCATCGGCGGCAGACCCTCGCTGAGATGGTTGGTCTTGACGATGTCCGCGCGATTGTTTTTGGTTGCGTAATTGGTCATTGCCTGACCATGCTGAATTGCTGACGCTTTTGCTATCATAACATATCCAAGAATTTGTCTCTAATGCGGCTCAATTCCTCTATCAGGGTGTTGATGCCTTGAAGCCAACGTTCCATGAAGTCGGCTCTCTTGAAGAGTTTTAGTCTCTCGGTCTGTGGCAGGGCATGAAGCGCATTGCGCACATAAACCAGTTCAGACCTTGCCCCGATTAAGCCCTTCAAGGCTTCCTCCTGCTCTGCGGTCATGGGTAGGGATGGCTTGTGTCCGATGCCTAAGTCATGAAGATATGTGCTCTTGCTCCTGCCTGACAGTCGGGCATTATGTACTACCAAGTCGTAGTGTTCTTCTGTGAAACGAACGTCAATGTGTCTGGTCTTCGGAGGTCTCTTCCTTGAGGTTTTCTCCGTGTTGTTATTCTTGTCTTTTGTCATTGTAGATGGGGTTTATAAAGTTTATACTTGATATAACAGGACAGCCAATGTGAGCCTGCGAACATTCAAGAATGCCAGTAGGAAGCGGTGGGCGAAGCGAAACCGTCTGACACTGGTACTTCTTGTTTAGACCTCCGAAAAAAAACTACGGCTAATAGAGGTAGCGGCTTCTGGATAGCTTGCCTGTCGGGAACGTCAATAGTCGAAATAAGGGAAAAGTAGAGATGACATCATGAGTGACTTGGGGTGATATGCGCGCCATGTCTCTCCGTGTGATCCTCGCATCGTCCTTCATGGGGCGGTGGCTGCAAGAGGTTGCCCTCGTCATCATAGACAGGAGACGGCAGCAACTCAATGGGTGATGCCCCTTCTCCTTGATTGCAGTCATCTTCTGACGGCTGTCCAACCTCATACTCAAAATGGTCATCACCTTCCTTTTCCCTTTGTTTGAAGTCTTGTGGTATCGGAGAAGGATCTGAAAGTCCATCCCCGATAACATGAGAATTAACGAAAGGGGAAGAGGTATTATAAGAGGCAGGAACATGGGGCTGCAGAATGTCAGTAGTGGCAGGATTGACGCTGCTGTCTTTCTGCTGACCTATGCCATTGGAAAGATTGCCTTCCGAAGAGCAAGCGGTATCGGATGGGACATTGGACACCGATTCCTCTTGGGTGGCGGAAGTCACGGATTGACGGTTGTAGAAGGGGTTCTTGATGGCTTCCTTGATGCCGTCAACGTACCAGAAGGCGATGCATAGTATCGTATGTATGGAGGTGCGGTTGTTCCTCTCGGTTGAGAGGATGCCCACCTGATTGAACAGTTCCACCACCTTTGCCGCTGTCTTGCGGTCACACTTCCAAAGGGCAGACAGTTCAACGGTTGAGATGGCAAACTGCCCGATGGAGAGTGAAGCGGAGAAGCCTGTCTTCTGATAAACACTTGGCTTGGTGGAAGCCATTGATACAAAAGTGTCGAAGGCAGTCATGCGGTGGAAACCCTGCCTGTCATCCTTTAAGAAATCGAGCTGTTCCTTGGTCAGCAGGATTCCGTATTTTATGCTTTGGTTACTCATCTTGAAAAACGGATTATAAGTGAAACGGATTACTCAGCAAAGAAAGAATGAATAGTTTCTCTTTTCCCTTTCGTAAAAAGTAGATTACATGATTCTCTTATCCGTCATGTCATTCTTTCCCCATTAGGAATTTTCTCATCCTTGTCCCTCTTCATGGAGGCAGGCTTGTTCTTCTTGCTCTTCTGTAACATTGCCAGATGAGCCTCGAAGTCTGCCTGTTCCTCCTGGGTCGGTTCGTAAGGCTTGTCCCAAGAGCCACCTGACTCAATCCACTTTATCAACTGGTCTTTGAAGAAGTAGAGCGTGTTGCCTCTCTTGTAGAATGGGATGCGTCTTTCAGATGTGTAAGCATAGAGCGATGAGACCTTCTTTCGGACGAAGGCACTTGCTTCTCTGATGTCCATAAGAACATGGTCATTCTCGCACGGAACATTGCCTATTCTCTGACCAATGTCATCAAGACGAGTCATCATCGTATTGACCTTGGTCAGAAGTTCGCCAACTGCAGTGGGCAGCTGGTCGAACGATAATGATTTGTTTTCTTCCATTTGTTATCCTGATTATTTTATTCACTTATGTCTGGTCACTCTCTGCTTTGGTTGGCATCTTGAGAGAGATACGTTCTGCTGCATCACGTTTAAGCTCGTCCACCACATCGGCATACACCTGAGTAGTGGCAAGATTGCTATGGGTAAGCAGCTTGCTCACAGTGTAGATGTCCGTTCCCTCTGCCAACTGCAAGGTGGCAAAGGTATGACGGAAGCAGTGGAAGGTGATGTGTTTCTCGATGCCGGAAGCCTTTATCCACGGTTTGAGATACAATGCCACTGTACTGTTCGTGAGATTCTTGAACACCTGTCCAGTGCTTCGCTCGCCACAGAGCTGCAAAGCCTCTTCGCTGATAGGCAGGATTGCAGCGGTGGAAGTCTTCTTTGTGATAATGTCCATTCCCCAGCCGCCATCAGCCAACTTGACGATATTCTCCCACTGGAGTCTGATGCAGTCAGAAAGGCGAAGACCTGTAAGGCAGGAGAAGAGACCTGCACGGCGAAGGACATCACTCTTGCAAGGAGTCTGAGACAACTGCAACAACTCTTCCTTGGTGAGGAACTGCCGCTTGTTGCCATGAGCCTTGGCACGCACAAGTTTCTTGGCGATATTCTCTTTGAGCAGTCCGTCCTCGTATGCGATGGCAAGGATGCACTTCAACTTGGTAAGGTTGTTGTTGGCTGTTGTTCCCATCATGCGCTTGCCGTTGTGCATACAGGCATCCGACAACAGGTAGTCGAGGAATCCCTGGCAGTACGGAACGGTAAGGTCGCAGAAGCGGCACTCGCCATGCGTGTAATTGTGGAAGTGCATGTAGGCGGTTGCCCAGTTCTGGCTGCTGCCACGCTCAATCATGAGGTTCTTGAAATATTCCAAGAAGCTCTCCTTGCCCTTGTTGCGGTCGAGGAAGCCATACTCCTCATTGATGATGGACTCAGTCCTGCGGCACTTGATGATTTCCGCTTTCTGAATCATACTTTTGTTGTACTCCTGCTGAAAGCGTTCAACAGGGTTGGTGTAGATGTAAAGACCAAGGTACTCCCTGCGTGAGAGCTTGCCTGTCTTCGGGTTGCGGATTGGAGGATAGAAATCCAGATAGAGGGAAGTCTGTCCGTTCTTGATAGGTCGTTTCCGCACGGTGACCTTTGTACAAATGTTTGTCATATTGTTACTATTGTATTATTGTTTATGATATATATCTGTGGATGCGAATAGCCTTCGCTGCAACGCTTTAACTCTCAAATCCGATGCAAAGTTAGATTGCCGTGAAAAGAGAAAAGTAATGATGGCTTCAAATACTGTCTGAATTTAACCTGAATTTGCTTTTGAGTATGATTTTACGCTAAAAATCGGACTTAAATAGGGTTTCAGAAGTGCTTTTTGTCTTATATCCGTTACTCTGCGTTGTGGGTTTGTTTCGACCGACAAAGAAGGCTGTTTCAGACCATTTGCAACGGCATGGGTCGTATATGAGTTTGTTTGTACTTCACTTCCGCTTAGCCTTGGTTGAAGCACTTTGTTTCTCTGCCTTCTTGCGTGCAGCCTCCCAATCTGCTTTCAGATAGTAGTTGGCTCTTCCACCTTTGAACTTTCGGATTCTCACTCCATGAGTTTCTGCAAATCTGCGTACCTGTGTCTTCCCCAATCCGTAGAGCTTCATAATGTCGAAGCAGGTGTACCAGTCATCAGAAATGTTCTTTCCCTGTTCTTCATTGTAAAGTCCTATGACCCTCTCCACTTCTTCTTTCTTGAAGCAGGTCGTTCCCCATGCGTGGACAGATTGGAGTTGGTAGCGGTTGCGGACTTCATAGAATCTGCCATACTTAATATCAAAGGTGCTCAACACCTCTGCCATCGTGTAATGGGTGTCGTGGCTTACTCCATCAGGTGCTCTTTCCCCAGCCTTGGGAGTTTTGCGACACTTTGCCAACTTGTTGACAGAGCCAGTCTCGGCATCTTTCAACCTTTGTGCCTTCTTGGGAGTTGTCCCTTCTAACGATAGGGAAGAAGGGAGAACCACCTGATAACCTTGTTCCTTGGCTATTTCAAGGAGGTCTTGCAAATAGATTCTTGTCATGCGCGTACCTAAATTTATGGCTCTGAGTCTGCCTTGGCGAATAAGGCTGCGTACTGTTTTGACGCTGATGCTTACTGCCTGTGCTGTTTCCTCTACGGACATCAGCACGATTGGAATGCGAGTTGTTGTATTCATTTTTACCGTTATTTTTTGAATTTTGTAGTGACTCATGGGGGATGGTCCCTGACGGAAACTTTTAAGAGGAAACAAGGGGAAATAAGAGGAAATAAGAACCCTCATTACGAACCGTGTGTCCCTCTGCCCATGGTACAACCGTGGTACAAAATTACTCTAAACGGATGAAACTCGCAATAGGCGGTTGGAGCGTTATGTTAATGAATATGTATTGAAAATGAGCATTTTATGACGTTTCTCTAAGTTTTGCTTGGAGTTCTTTTCGATGCGTTTTAGTCCATATGACATGCATGTGGAAGCTCTTGCCGCTGCCGCTGGGCCCGAGGCAGAAGAAGTTCGAGTTGTCCGTCAGCTTGTTCTTTCCCTCCTTTCCCGTGATGTCGATGGCCACCGGCACGCCCTGGCGGTCGGTGTAGTAGATTTTCAGCGGCGTGTCCTCGCTGTGCTGGATGTGCTCCTTGTACATCAGGCACATGGCGGCGTCGCTCAGGGTAAGGAAGCGGTCGTATTCCTCGTTCATGGCGTAACAGTTGCCGGGGAATGAGGCTACGAACAGCTCCAACTGGTTGTAGGCGTGCTTGCTGATGTGGATGCCCATGCGCCCGAAGGCGTTCTCCAGATAGTTGGTGCATTTCTGTATGTCCCTGTCGGCTGACACTTCCACGATAAGGTTGAAATGGCTGTACACGAGCATCTTGCTCTCCCTTGCCACGACTTCCTGCACACGCCTGATGTCCTCCACGGCCATCTGGTTGCCGGGGTTGGGGATGCTCGCGTGGCGGTTCTTCTTCTTGTCGAGTGCCGCCAGTTCGCGCTTCTGGTTGGGCAGGAAGATGATCTGGTTATACACCACCGTCTCGGCTTCCGGGATGCTGTCGATGACGGACAGCAGGTCAACGGGCATCTCCGTATTGTTCACCTCTATGTTGGTATAGGGTCTGACAAGCGACGGCAGGGCGACGCAGTCCACGTCCACGAGGCTGTACACCTTGCAGCGCCTGCCGCCCATCGAGACCGTCTCGTCATCCACCTTGAAGTTGGTCATCGAGACAACCCTGTCCCTGAAGTTCATGGCGAAGTAGCGGTCAACGAACTCGCTTGCCCGCGACTTGTCCAGAAACTCCGCCTGTATGCCGGCATCGTGCAGCTGGTCATGCACCTTGCGTATCTTCACGAGGAAGTCGCGCCACTTCTTGCCGTCGAAAGAGAACAGGCCTCTCTTCCGGGCTTCCTGCGTGACGGTCAGGTAGCATACGCTGTCCGTGTACCTCCGGCCTTTGAAATACCGGAAATAGGCGGAGGACAGGAACTCGTGCATGTCGCCCGACCCGTCCTCGAACTGCTTGCGGACGAACACGTCCTGCTTGTGAATCGCATAGCCTTCGCCCAGCGTCTGCGCCACGGCCGTGAGCAGGCTCGAGAACTCGTAGTAGCTGTCGATGTCGGCGGAATGTTTCTGAACGGGATTCTCCATCCGCAGGACGGCGGAGTATTCCCCGGTCTTGGTGTACAGCACGCCGATGCCGTCCACGTCCTCCACGGTGAAATAGATGTCCTGGAAGATGCGCTTGCGCTTTCCTCCCGTGCCAAAGGCATAGACCGAGACGGCCATGCCCGCGCAAAGGGCGGCGAATGTCAATAGGATGTACAGTGTCATTGTCGGTTGCTTCAGCTTAAGTAAGGGCAGACTCGCTCTTGCACAAGCGGGCCTGCCCGGGTTCAACATTCAATAGGGCCACACGCTCTCCGTAATGGCTTTTCTCTTTCATATCTTCTTCGAGTGGGCATAGACATACACTCCTTTCCTGTTCTTCTTGGTGTGCAGTCCCTTCCTTTGCTTGAGGATGATGAGCGAGATGCCGGCTGACAGGATGACGGCCAATGCCGCAAGCCCCGCGACGAAACCGGCAAGGCAGTAGGCGACGATGAAGCCGGCAATGGCTCCGCCTGCCGACCCTGCCGCCCAGTAGATGTAGCGTCCCTGCATTCCCATGAACTCAAGAGGCCGCTGAAGCCCCTTGAACAGCGGGTAGTCCGGATAGCGTTCGTCACTGCCTTTCATCGCTCCTCCTTTCTTATCCGCCGATACCGAAGAACAGTGGCAGGGCCTGTGCCGCCGCTATCAGGAAGATGCAGGCGCCCACGACCATCATGATCTTCTTCTTGAGAATCTGCTTCCGAATTGTAAAGTGCTGAATATCAACACTCCCAAAAAGCAAAAAGTACCAAAAGAAACAAACTGGAAACAAAAATTTCAAAAACCCCAAAATGAAAACATCTGCTTAACATATCTTAACACGGAAATGAACGGAAATTTTCATTTTCTATCATTTTGTGCTGCGTTCCTGAAGGTGCAAAATCAGGTATTGTGAACCTTATTGTCGTTTCAGCAATCAGGTTGAAAAAATGGCTTTAGTTGGAAAAATGTGCACGAAAAGTGGGCTTTTCAGGTGGCATTTTATAGTATTTTCTGCGAAAATACAGTTGTATGTTTAACTTTCTACGTATAAGTCTCTTTAGTCTCACGGAATTTTATTAACTTTGCACCAAAGTTTATTTTAATTGCAATTTTATGGTCACTTATTTTGATGCATGTGAGATTCTTGAAATGCTGTCTGAAGCATCTGTAAAGGTGTTTCTGGACGGCGGTTGGGGTGTCGATGCACTTATAGGCAGAGAAACAAGAATACATAACGACATCGATCTGTTCGTAGAGAAGAAAGACTATGGTAAGGCCATATCCGTGATTACCTGGAAGGGATACAGAGAAGTTGTAATGGACTATACGACCGATAGCCATACTGTCTGGAAAGATGACAACGGAAGAATAATCGATCTGCATTGTTTCGAATATGTCGAAGATGGAATTCTATATGACGGATACACTTTCCCAAGCGAAACTTTCTCAGGTAAAGGAAATATCGGGAATATTGAGGTAACATGCATAAACCCGGAGGCACAGGTACAGTTCCATCTTGGATATGAATACGATGAAAATGATGTCCACGACGTCCTGTTATTATGCAGAACTTTCAATCTTGAGATACCGGAGCAATATAAAACTCACATCTGATTCAATATGCTATGATTACTGATAGTTATGATATTGAAACTGAACCAATGATCAATCTGTTTGATTTCTACGGCAGACGTGGAGATTTTGCAGATATATGCCTGATAATATTCTCGAAGGAGATTCATCGGCATTTACTTGATTCCTACGAATCTGAAATTATTGCAACTATGCCGGCTTGCAATGGCGATACGCATATCTATAAAACAACTTATAAAGGAGTTACGATAACTTTCTACCTGTCAGGAATAGGTTCAGCAGTAGCATCCTCTCAATGTCATCTTGCAAGCTGGCTAACTGGAGCATCAAAGTTCATTATGTTCGGTTCCTGTGGCAGTCTTGACCGTACAACCACACAAGGTAGATTTATCATACCGACACAAAGTTACAGAGGGGACGGGTGTTCATATTATTTTGCAGCACCATCCGACTATATTGATATAGCCGCAAGCAAGGAACTTTCCATAATTTTCGACAAATTATCTGTACCATATATTACAGGTAAAATATGGACGACAGATTCGATGATCAGAGAAACAAAAGGACTTGTACGCAAACGTATGGAAGAAGGGTGCATCGCTGTAGAAATGGAATTGGCTGGAGTTCAATCTGTGTGCGACTTCTACAATTTGAAGTTGTATGCTTTTTTTGAAACAGGTGACATTTTGGATACAAATGGATATGAAGCCAAAGGCTTGAACAATGCCAACCATAGTTTAAACAAACTTTATATTGCTTTAGAAACGGCAACCTACATCTGAAGTATATCAGAATTGTAAATTCCCATTTAGCGGACTATATAAAAAGTATTCCATAACCATCTATACGTGGTTTACGGAATGCTTACTTTATAACAATTAGGTTTACACTCGTTTATTTTGACGGTGCAAAGTTACTCATGCTATCTGGCTCCCACAACGGGCAATAGTGCACATTTTCAAGAAAATGACGTTTTCAAGAAAAAAAATATCCCTACAAACTTAGACTATGCCAAGTTTCGTAGGGATTTTGGAGGGTATAAACATTAGATTACTTCGTCCAGTGGTAGTGACTGTCGAGCATCAGGAAGATAGCCAAGCCGAAAATAACGAGTCCAAGGACAAAGAAGAACCAGAAGAAATACTGCACATAGTGTCCGAGGTAGGTTCCGTCGTACTCCTTGTACCTTTCCTGAACCCTTCTACGTTCTTCATAAAACATTTGATTGACCTCACGGATATGCTTCTGCATCTGAGTGGTCATCCATTCATGTTGTTTGTCGAACATGTCCTGAATCTTCTTCCAGTCAACATCATCGACTCTGACTGAAACCTTCAACTTGGTTGGGGCATCCTTCAGAACATTGTCAATGTGGGTATTGATGGTGTCAACCTTACCACTGATAGTGTCAACGGCATTGCCAAGAGCAGTCTGAGCTGAATTGTACTTACGGATGGCAGACTCCAGTTGAAGAGTTGCATTGATCCAAGTGTTGGTCGCTTTGTCAATGTTCTCACTCAACTGCCTGAGTTCAGGCGCACGACTGACAACAGCATCCTCGGCATCATGCTCTTCAATCTCTTCCTGGACTTCGTTCATCATGTCATCGAAGTCAGGCTTCTGCTCGTCATCTTCGATGAGTTCTTCTACATGTTTTGTTCTTCTCATTGATATGTAGGATTTGTCTAACGGTGGAATGAACGTCTTTTCTGCGGTGGCTTGCACATGGCATGAGCCATCTGGAGGCAACGGCGAGCCCGCTCACGCTCGTCTTCGTCATCATCCTTACCCCAACCAGAGGAAGGAGCAGAACCACCACCGCCACAAGATTCGGACACGGTTGTTGCTGCATCAATCATATCAAGGAAGAGAAGCATACCTACATGAGAAATGTCCTCTCTTGATGCAGTCATATCAGAATCAGGAACCTGAACCTCATTGAGGAAGATGTCCTTGACCGTGTTCGGAATATAGATTCTCTTCATTTCACCGCTAACATTGACATTGAAGGCAGTCTTGGTAGCAACTGGCAATGGCTTAGAATTGGACTGGGTAGGTTTCGTTGTCTGAGCAACATGGCGAGCAGGGCGAGCCGGTGAAACGGAAGGTGAAGCAGGTCGCATCTTGACCTGAGTAGGCTTAGGATGCATCTTCTTCCATGTGGCTTCAAGCTGTGATACCATGAACTTTCGACCGATGGCAGAAGCCTTGAACACTGAGGCATTCTTGCCGATGGTGTAGCCCACAAGTTTGCAGTTAGTAGTGTCATACCTTGGATTGACCTCATAGCCTCTCATGCGAAGCATATCAAAGTAACGGTCAATGTCGAAACTATCCATCTTCTGAAGGGTATATTCGCAAAACTCCGCTATATCTTGTTGGCGCATTTCACGAACCTCCTGAGGTTGCTCCCAACCATGCCTTGCGTTGATAATTTCCGCAGCCCTTATTGCTCTGATGTGAACATCGTGAACATCGTTGGTCTTGCCGTCATTATCCACACGGCAACAGTCAAGATGCAGGTGAAGGGTTCCAGACTTGGAATCCCGATGCAAGGCAGCAACACTCATAGAATTGCGGAAATTGGTCTTGACCTTCTCCTTAAAGCCTTTGGGTAAAAGTCCGACTGAATCCAAAGCTTCCAATCCTTCATCAGCGAGGTTTGCCCAGTCATCCAAGGTATAGTTCTCTGACTCTTCCTTGGATGGGGAGAGTACAAACGTGGTCATGAAGCGTTCCAACTTTCGCCCAACAGTCCTGTCCTGTTGATGCAACTGGCAGTGATGCTTCATCCGATACCAGATTTCGGTGGCATCGAGATAGTCAGGCATGTGGTTCACCTTGACCACGGTTGCATCCTCCTTCTCCATTGCGTACCTTGCGGCATTGCCGCCATAGGCTACTGGTCTTGCGAGTATAATCATTCGTCTTCTTGAACTTTGGTCAGTACAGGAGAAGTAAGGTTGTCTTCAATGCTATACCAGTGTTTGATGAGTCGTTCAACGGCTTCAATCCACCACTTCATGAACTTTGGAGATCTGAACATCTTCTGCTTTTCCTCGGGTGAAGCATCGTGCAACTTACTGCGGACTTTTATCAAGTCGGTACGTGCCTCAGTCAGAGAGTTCAGGGCTTTGCTTTCCTCTGGAGTGAGTCGCTGACGTGGGTGATGCTTCTTGCCAGTCTCAACGAGATACTTGCCTATGCTCATACCACATTCCTTAGCGAGTTTTTTCAGTTCCTTCCAGTCCTTATCGGTACAGCGGAAGGAATGCACCCTTGTGGGTGTCTTCTTGATAATCTTCTTTTTCTTAGCCATATCTTTGAATATGATTAAAGGGATGAATATAAATCAGTAAAAAAGAAGGACATAGGTCTGCGAGCCTGCGAGTAGCCCGAGAAACTTTTAGGACTGCATAAATTTGGTCACAAATAATGTAGTACAAAAGGATTTCTCGAAAAGTACCTCTTAAAAATCGGTCCTTTTACCTGCTAAGTTCCCGTCAGGGCTTAGAAAGTCGTTTCGGCTTGCCGTGTTGTCCTGTATCGGTAAACGTCCTTTGGGATGGTTTGGCGGTGCAGGTCGCATTCCTGAGTCCTCAGACGGCTATTTGTTGCCGTTCTGGTTGTAGTAGCCGTTAGGCTTCTGATAGCCGTTGAAAGGCGGTCTTTGATTGCCGTTAGGCTGTTGTGGCTGCTGTCCTCCTTGCTGAGAAGGTATCTGCTCATGCTGCTTCCCTTCATTCTGCTTGCCATCGGCTTCACCTTGGGGAGAAGGGCTGTCAGCAGACTGCGGGGAATTGTTTTCAGGAGGTGATGGTGACTTGTTGCCATCTGCTCCAGACTTACCCACATTGCCACTATCATTAGATTGTGGTGATTGGTGCGACACATTGCCAGTTGTCTGAGGATTGTTGCCCTCGGCAGAGTCATTGGATTTGTCATCGGCAGAAGCAGAACCTTCCTTGTCCTTCTTCTTGTCATCAGGATCCTCAGTGATGATGACCTTGGAGGCAGGAACTTCCGCATGGATGATTGCCGTACTGTCGTTATTGCGCTTTAAGGCAAAGGCATTCGACACGAACTTGGCATCAACATACCAGCCTGAGAGACAATGAAGGGTGTAGATGCGGTTATCTTCCACTTCCTGAGAAGAGAAAATGCCCACAGCCTCCATAGCATCCAACAGCTTTGGAACCGTCTTGCGGTCTTTGTCCCAGAGTTTGGCAAGTTGGGTATTGTCAACCATAACTTGACCTGCCAAGATTTCTACTTGCTTGGTCTTGCTGATTTGCACAAGTTTTGGAACTGGCTCGGCAAGATCCACAAGCGACATGAAGCATTCCATACGGTCAATCTTGTACTTCTTGCTTCGAAGATGCTTCAACTGCTCTTCAGAGAAAGTGAAGCAACGATGTAATTTTTTATCGTCCATAGTCTATGATATTATTGAAATGTAACCGAATAAAGGGAAAAGGAATATGCCATCAAAAAGAAGAGAATCACTGGATAAGTTCAACCAGGGATTTCTTCATGTCATCATCAATGACTCGGTATCGGGCAAAAGCAACGCTGCCTTTGGCATGACCAGACATAGAAGCAACCAAATCAGGGTCTTTGACCATGCGGTAAAGATTACCGATAAAAGTCCTTCGTGCAAGATGAGAGGTAGCCACATCTGAGATTGGCTTCTTCTCTTCAAGCCGTGTCTTAGGGTTAATCACAGTGACAACACGATTTACCTTGGCACGCTTCAAGATTCTACGGATAGCATCGTTGAACTTGAAGTTATAATGCTTGGGGAAGATTGGTTCATCATCACCATGGTCATGGCCATCAAGGATAGCCATAGCCTTGGGGATAAGAGGAACCCTTACAACGTCACCTAACTTGCCCTTGGTCTTGATGGGGATATATTCCAGAACACCGTCAATAATGTTCTTGGGGGTGAAGGTCACAAGATCACTATGACGGCATCCGACCATACACTGAAACACGAACATATCACGATACTCAGCAAGTTCTGCATCATCCGTTAGGTCTGCATCCAGAACTTGGTCACGCTCCTGAATGGTCAGGAAATATGGAGTGCCATAGAGTGCCTTGGGCATGTCATAGCCAAAGAAGGGGTCATTGTTTGTGACTCCCTGCTTTCGTACCCAGTTGCAGACGGTACGCATCAAGGTCATGTTAGTGACGATGGTATTCATAGATATGTCATAGTCAGAAGACAGGAAATCCGCAAACACACGAAGATCATCGGCAGTCATGCTGTCAATGTTCATCGGGTGTTTGTGTTCATCCTCAAAACGAGTAACCTTGTCAATCAGGCATCGGGTGTTGCACTCCTGATGCTTGCCGAAATGCTTGTTCTGAAGGTACCTCTCTGCCCAGATGACAAAGGATTTGCTTACCGCCATGCCACTGCCCATGCAATAGGCATTGGGGTGGTGATAGGCAAATATCAGTCGTCTTAGCCAGTCGGAGTTTGCTCCGATATAGTATTCCCTGGTTATGATACCTGTAATCTCCTTGACCTGTGAGTCAAAGAGGTTTCTGGTATCGTCATCCACAAGATTGACACGGCTCTTGTAGCCCTGTCGTTCTTGGCTCCAGTGATTGGGATTGATCTGAAGTTCGCTTGCGCACTTGACATCAAGCCCTTTGTCACGGACACGGAAGTACACCGAAGCACGGCTGTCAAGGTCGTTCTTCGATGTATCTTTCTGACGTATGTAAGCGGTAACTCTCATTGATATGTCTATGATATGACAAAAGGGAAAGAAGAAACTATCTGCGGAAATGCAGGTGACGATGCTCGGGATAGTCCGAAGCAATGTCCTTCAGCTGCTGTTCAAGTCGCTCGTTCTGGTATGGAGTGAGCGCATGGATAGCCTTGATGCAGACACTCTGCACAAGCAGGGTTCGTCTGCCGATAGTGTTTTCTTGGTCAATGCCCTTGTTGGCATGTGAAATCTCGCACAGTTCATTGAAGGCATCCTTCATACTGTGATAGCCTGTGCCATCCTTGGCATAGGTAACGGCAAGGCTGGCTACCTGAGCCAGTTTGTCGTTGTACTGCTGTTGATTGAAATCCTGATTCATAATACTCATTGATTAGTGGTTGGCAAGTTCATTCAGCTTCTGGGCTGCTGCCTCCTTGGTCTCAGCCTCAGACATGCTGCGGTTCTGACGCATCCACTTCAGAAGTTCAGCCTTCTCAAAGTAGATGAGTTTGCCGTTTGGACGGAAGAAAGGAAGCTCATGACGATGGGTCATCTTGTAGAGACTGCTCTTTGATATACCCATGAAAAGGGCTGCTTCTTCAAGTGTCAATACCTCCTTGGCTGCGCTGAGAGTGTTCTCCAGAACCTCGATGCGATGCTCAAATGACTCTACCTTCAAAAGAAGAGTCTCGTTGTCAATAGTCTTATTCATAATCTTGATATTTAGTTGTTTACGTTATCCTGAATGCTTGGTTTTGAGATAGCAAGCCCCTAAGGGTAGCGGAAACCACTACCTTGAATCAGGGCACTGCTTTTGATGAAATGAAACTGGTTGTTATCCTGAATCGGCTCGTTAGCCGTTATTCGTTATCCTGTATATCTATGACCTTGCGAGGGTGCGTGTTGGTCGCTGCCGTTCGCTTGGTTCGTGGAATCTTCTTGTTCTCGGTGTGTGGCTTGCGACTCCTGAATACCGTCTTGGTATTGGAGATAGCCTTGACCTTTTCCTCAGTCAGCACGTCTGCATAGACTGCGGTTGATTTGAGCGACTTGTGACCCATGAGTTTCTTGGTGGTCTCGATGTCACCAGTAGCCGCTTGGATCAATGTGCCAAAGGTATGTCGGGAGGTATGGAAGGAGATTGTCTTCGTGATACCTACCTTCTTGGCTATTCGTTTGAGAGCTGCATCCACATTGGCATGGGCAGGAAGGTGGAAAACCTTGTCATCCTTCTTGGGTGGCATCCATGCTTCTGCGGTTGAGCAGATTGGGACGGCATTGAGTTCCTTGGTCTTCTTCTGGACGATTACAAGTGTGTTCGTTACCTCGTTCCTCATGATGTTTGACCATCGCAAAGCCCTTATGTCGCTGATGCGTAGTCCTGTAAGGCAAGCGAAGCCAAATGCCAACTGGGTTTCCCTGACTCCGTTAGTCTCTTCGGATGCCATGAAGAGTTTGAGTTCATCGGGTGTAAGGTACAGCTTGTGACCAGACTTTGGCTTGGAGATTGTGTCTTCCTTCTCCAACTGATAGAAGGGGTTTGCCTTCAACTTGCCAGTCTTGACTGCCTTGTTGAATACTGCGACAATGCGTTGCTGCATGTTCCGCAAACTGGCATTACTCAACGGCTTTGCCTTGACTCTCACATACTTCTGAGGTACATAGTCATTCTTCAGCCAAAGAAAGAATGCCTTGAACCATGTCTTATCGAACTTCATCAGAGTGATGTGCGGTCTGCGTTTGGCTTTCAGAAACTCCTTCATGCGTTCTTGAAGGTATTGAGTCTGCTCGACAGTCCTCTTGGAATATTCGGGATTGCCGTCCATCCACTCCATGTAAGTCTGGATCCAGTCAATGACTTCGGGTGAGTCATCGTTGGGAATGTCGGGTACAACCATCAAGTGACCTTTCTCGGGAATGGTCTCGGGATGAAGGACGCGCTCGGCACGAATCTCCTGCGCACGTTTCAAGGTAGCCTCGTTGCGTTCCTTTGTCTCTTGGTTAATCTCAGGGATTAGGTAGAGGGAAAGGAACTCAAACTTGCGCTTGCCATTCTCATAGATGTCAAGATACAGGCTCTTGTTGTCGTTTTCAAGGTCTTTTTGTCGAAGTGTGATGGTCATATCAATGATTGTTATAATTGGTTATACCACTGGGGTGAAACACCACCCTGGTTTATCAAAGGGGGTGATTTCAAGTCACCTCCCTTAACTCTTTGAAGGGGGGGTACTTTCAAAGTACATCCTTTACTTGAACATTCCATCAATGAGGTTGATGGCTTCCTCCTTCTTCTTATCTACGATTTTCGCATAGATTTCAGTGGTCTGAATGTTGGTGTGACCCATCAACTTGCTTGTGGTGAACAGGTCTGCGCCAAGTGTCAGCATCATTGTGCCGAAGGTGTGACGTGAACAGTGGAAACTGATGTGCTTCTCTACACCTGCTGCCTCTGCCCATTTGCGAAGGGCTCTGCCTATGACGGTCTGAGTAGTTGGTATATCAAAGAAGGGAGTTGTTATTCCCTTTGGTTTTGGTAACCAACGCTTTGCCTCTTCAGAGAGTGGGATGATGACAGGCTTCTCCGTCTTCTGCATTTCCATGTCAATATACTCGCCCTTGCCGTCAGGAGTCTTGAAAATGTGAATCGGTGCAAGTTTGTACATATCACTGAGTCGCAATCCAGTGAAACAAGCAAAGATGAAGGCTTGCTTGACCTCTGGGCGGTAACTGTCGGTTGCCATGAGGGCTTTAAGTTCCTCAATGGTAAGGTATTCCTTCTTGCCATCCTTTGGCTGAATGCGCTCCTTGGCATCCAGTTCCTTCATTGGATTGTTTCGGATAATACCTTGACGGACAGCATTGTTGAGAGTAGTCGAGAACATGCCGAGGTAACGGCTTGCCGTGTTCTGGCTGATAGGTCTTGGCTCAATGTACTTGCAGTGTGAGTTTGGGAAGGTGCGAAGGAACTTCACATACCCACGGCAGAAATCAGCATTGACCTCTTCAAGGGTGATGAAGGTCTGATTGGACTCTTCAAGATATTTCTCCACGGTGTGAAGCATTTCAACACGACAATGGAGGGTTGACTTCTTGGTGCTGACTCCACCTTCACAATACTTCTTGATCCATCCTGTCAAGAGTTGTGAACCCTGCTTGACGGTTTCCCAGTCTTGCACTCCGTGACCATGGAGAGCCTTGATGCGCTCTGCCTTGATACGTTCTGCGAGTGCCATCGTTTCCTTGTTCTGCTCCTTGCAGAGTGGATTGACCTCAGGAATGATATAGAGTTTCAGATACTCATACTTTCTGACTCCCTTCCAGTAGATGTCAAGATAGATACTCTTGTTGCCATCTGCGAGAGGTTTGAGACGAATCTTAATCGGCTCCTTCAGTTTGACTTGTTTCTTTGGTCTTGCCATGCTTGTTTATATTTTATTTTGGTAATTTACTCCCGAAAGAAGGGAAAATGAATTTTGCAGAGGGTCTGCGAGGGTTGGGCTTTTCGGATGCTGATATATCGTTTCTGCATCGTGATTATGCCTTTGAAAGCATGTGCAAAGATATGAAAATCAAGCCATATATGAGAAACAAATCAGAAACAAAAATCATTTTATTATATCTTTTTAAGAGTCGGTTGAGCAAGAATCGGAAAAATCAAAAAATCGCTTATTCGCTTGATACTAAGCACTTTATTTGTCACTTCCTTTCTTATCCTTTCCAACCAATTTTGGAGGACTAAGATATTTTTGACGTCCTGCTCCTCGTTGTTCATCGCGATATAGACGCTGATGGCGCCCACTATCGCCACGACTCCGGCGATGGCATAGCACAGCTTCACCATGATGGGCACATACTTGGCGATTTCCTCCGCCACGGTGGTCAGGGCGTTGGTACCTGCCGTGTAGTCGCCTGCGGTGTTCTGCGCCATCAGTGCGGCAGGCCCCGACACCAGCAGGAGGGCGAGCATCGCAACCTTGTACAACACCGCGCCTACGATTCTTTGCATTGCTTTCTTTAACTTCTTCATTCTCATTGCTTTTAGTGATTATATCGTTGAATCTCAAATCCGTTTTCAGATGCGGTAGCCGAAGAAGGCCGGGAATACCAGGGTGGCTCCGATGAAGAACAGGCACGCACCGACCAGCATCACGATGTATTTCACGATGCTGTCGTCTCCCGTATTCCATTTGATATAGATCTGGAGCGCGGATATGACGGCCACCACCGAGGCGACGGCAAAGCAGATGTACTGCACATACAGCATCATCGTCACCACAAAGTCGTGCATGGTGGCAAGCGCGTCCGCTCCCCAGGAGTAGTTCACGGCTCCGCTCTTGGCGAAGACGCAGCAGGGTACTGCAAGCATGGACAGGGCGCATAATATCTTCTTCGTTTCTTTCATCGCTAAATTTTGTCCACCGGTTTCCAGTCCATTGCGGGACGGTTCTCCAGACGGCCGCCGCAAATCATCGCCTTGTACATATCGTCCGGCGTGAATCCGTCGGACAGGTAAGGGGTGCTGTCCTCCATCTTCGCCTCGGCTTCGGCCTTTATCCGGGCGAACCGTTCTTCGGCCGATTCCGTGTCCGCCTCCGCCGGGCCGTCCTGCACGGAAGCGCCGGTGCCCTCAAAGGCGGTCTCGTACTTCTCCGTCCCGACATTGAAGCCGGTCTCGCTTTCCGTCACCGTCACGCTCTCCTGGCCGTCGTCGGGATCGAGTTCAAAGACTTCCTCTTCCGTCCCGCCACGGCTTTTCTTTCCGTACAGGTCTCTGGCGATGTTCACCGCATAGTAGATGATGTAGGCTACCGTCAGTACGATTGCAAATATCCAATATGATTTCATACTCTATCGTAATAGTATTATTTTGTATTCTGAATTTGGTTTGCAAAGAAAAACCAACAGAATTATATTAGGAAATAATTGATATACAAATCTTCATTTTCTTAATAAGATTTATGCTATTTCTCAAAATCATACTCTAAAATCATATTCTGACGGCTGTTTTATGCCTGAACAGGGTCGCTTGCGGACAAAAAAAAGAAGCCCTCCGGATGGAGGGCTTCCTTGTGTTCCGGCACGCCGGCCGCGTCAGAGCCTTTTGCCTCTCAGGTAGTCGTTCAGGTCCTTGTAGCCGTCGTACCGGTAGGCTTCGTTGTTGACCTTCCCGGCAAACAGCGAGGCGACGGTCTCCACCGTCTTCCGCCCGGCAAGGTCGTTGTCGAGGTAGCAATGGATGAAGGAATACCCATGCAGGTGTCCCAATGCTTTTTTAAGGTTGGCCACGGAGTTCATCACAAGATGGTCGCTGGGGGCATCGAGGCATACCGTCCTGTCTCCGGCCTGCCGCAAGGTCATATAGGAGAGGAAGTCCATGAAGCCTTCAAAGACGCACACATGGCTCTGCGTCTCGCCGTGCGAGTGCCTTATCAGCGATATGTCCTTGTTCTTCAGGCAGCCTTTGTAATAGGGGTTGCGCACCTCGTAGCCGCCGGACAGGTTGCCGAACGCCAGTCCGAAATAGTGCCGCCTGCGCAGCTCGTAATGTACCTCCTTGCAGAACATCCTTCCGATGTCGGCGTCGATCATCCGGGAACGGAGGTACGACAGCAGCGCATGGTGACGCAGCGGCACCAGCCTCACGTCCTTCATTTCCGCTTCCACCGGCCGGAGCATCGCCGCCGGGAGCCGCACCCTCGGCAGGCTGTTGATGCCGGCGTGCCTTTCAATATGTGCCAGCACCTCGCTCACGCTGTCCGTCCCGTACAGGTGCTTCCCCAGTTCCACGAGGTCGCCGCCGGTGGCAGCCCCGAAGTCGTACCATTCATTGAGCCGGTCGTTCACCTTGAACGACGGCGTTTCCTCCCGACGGAACGGCGAGAGGTACCAGTATTGTCCCGATTTCACGTATTGCGCACGGTGTCCGAGCTGCGCCAGGAAATCCACGATGCGTATCTGTTTTGCTTCCGATATGTTCATGCCGTTTTTTCTTTCATTTGTTTTCACGAAACAAGTTTAGTTTAGTTTGTTTCCCTATATATATCTGTACTAAATTAAACTGGATTATATATATGCCCGCGCCCGCCGTCATTCCTCGTCGAAAAGCATGGCCTCGGCGGGCGACATGTCGTAGTAGAACAGCTTGTCCCGCTTGCGTATCAGCTTCAGGTTGTCGGTCAGGTAAAGCAGCAGCTTGACCATCACGTTCCGCCCGCGCTTGAAGCCGATCGCCTCGTAGGAGGCCATGAGCGCCTGGAGCATGTTCTCGAACCCCTTGATGGGCTTGTCGCCGAAAGCGGCGGCGAGGGCTTCCCGGTGCTGCTCGATGCTCAGGTCCGTGAAGCTTGTCCGCTGCCTCGGCTTGGGATGCTCACATGCGGAATGGCCCTCCGCAATGACGGGCAGCCCGGCTTCGTCTATCGTGAAGGCGAACGGCCTGAACTCCTTTTCCCTGATATGGAGGGCGTGCACTTCGCTGACGCCGGGATTCTCGCTGTCCTTGCTGATGACCAGCACCGTTTCCGCCTTGTTGCTCATCTCCGTTCCGATATGCCCGCGCACGTTGTTGTCCCCTTTGTTCAGGTGCAGCACGCAGTGGATGTGCAGGTTGTATTTCGACGACCACTCCATCATCTTGTTGATGACCTCCACGGATTCGCTGGTGCTGTTGATGTCGAGCATCAGGTCGCGGATGCCGTCTATGACCACCAGCCCGTAGCCCTTGCCGCGCCGCAGCGCATAGTCGATCACCTCGATGCGGATGGCGGGGGAATATTCGCGCAGGCAGATGAAGTCGAGCCTGTCGTTGTCCGTCGTGTCCGGCAGTCCCGCCAGCTTGAGGATGCGTTCCAGCACGTTGTGGCAGTGGAAACGGCTCTGTTCCGTGTCCACATACAGGATACGCTGCTTCCCTTCCGGCAAATGCGCCCGGTAGTTCAGCACCTGCTTGCCTGCCAGGGAAGCGGCGACGATGGCCGACACGTTGAAGGTCTTCTTCGACTTCGCCTTGCCGGTCGATGCGCTGAAGTTGCCGAGCGTGGCGATGGTGGAGTTGTCTATCCAGATAATCTGCGGCGGGGTCTCGTAGCTGTCCGTCACCTTTATCTGCGAGGCGGACAGGATGTCCGAAAGGCGGCTGTCGTCAAGCTCCGCCCCGATGATGTTAGTCCTTCTTTCGCTTTCCATTTCGTCTCTGGTTAAAGAACGGTTCAACGGTTGCGGATTCGGCGGCCTGACGGGTCGCGTCGTCTATGGCGGGCTCGCAGTTCTGCAGGAGCCATGCGTCCAGCTCCTCCTTGGCGAAATAGACCATCTTGCCCCTCGGCTTGTAGTGGGGTATCTCCTTGTTTGCGGTGAGCTTGTACAGCATACTTTCCGACACGCCGATGTACACGCACGCCTCCTGGAATGTAAACACCTTCTTCGTTGAATAGAAAGAGTCCTCCAGCATTTCCAGCCTTTGCAGCAGGCTTTCGACCGGTTCCAGCTTCTTCAGTACCGATTCTACCGCACTGAGCCTTTCGCTCAGCCGTTCCATGAATGTTGTTCTGTTCTGCATTATGTGTATGATTTGATTTTACAATGAAAGGCAAGCCTCCGTCGGGCGTTGCGCTGACGGAGGACAAAGTTATGCGATGCGGACGGCAATGGCAGGGAACCGGCAGTGATACCGGCTCCATATCATTGCTACGGTCAGCCTTTTATCTTTCACATGTTTGCCGTTCTTTCAGTTGGTTTCATTCACGGAGCTGACTGACGGCTTTTCTTATGGCCATAGTCGTGGATGTCATACAGCTTCTTGCGGCGGACAGGGCCGTCGAGAGGCTCGAGGCGGTCACGAAGCGTTTGCCGTCCTTGGAAACCAGGAATTTCCCTCTTTCGAGGACGGACTGCCAGTGCGCCTGTATGTACGACCCTTCGAGCAGCGCGTCGAACAGCACGGCCACATGCCGGATGTTGTTCACCCGGATACGGAAACCCTCCCTGCAGGCAAAGAGGGCCTCCATGTCCTCCATGCTCACCGCAGAAACACAAAACAGATGATAGGTATTTGCGCAAGCCACGATACCTGTCATCTGTTTCTCGGTAAAATTGCAGTCGAAAGAAATGGGCGGGGCGTCCGGGACAAGGCCGGTTCCGTCCCGGCCGGCGGGAGCCCCCGGATCTGAAATGTCATACACCGTTTTTAGCTCCATGCAGTCCCCGAACGAAAAGGTGTCCGCCGCGAACGAAAGGCGGGTGCGTTCGGCCAGGTCGGTAAGAAGGACCCTGGCGATGTGAAGGTTCATTGCGTGGCAGTTCCGGCAGACCGCGCTGTCGCAGTCTATGTACCGGTGGCTGTTGATGAAGTCATCCACAAAGCGGCCATACCGTTTGCCGCCTGCCACGACGTCATGCAGATAGATTTCCCTCGCTTCAGCGAGCAGTGCGAAAAGTTCTTCCGCCACATCCTGTGCTGCCGCAAAATGACGGCAGTGCTGCCTCCCTCCAAAAAGAGAGAAGGCCTTTGTCTGGTCTGTTCATGTCGAATTACTTTTTAATTGGTTAAAAATATCGTTACATAGCATTGCTTCAAATTTACATATAAATGAAGCCACTTCCTGTAAATATGCCCGTAAATTTGACATGATGATGGTGCGGCCGTCAGTCGAACAGGCCGTTTACAAGATTGACAGCCTCGTCTTTCTTCTTGTTGATGATCTTGGCATACACCTGGGTCATCTTCACGTCGGCATGGCCGAGCAGCTTCGAGGTCGTGTAGAGGTCCGCGCCGAGGGTCAGCATCATCGTGGCGAAGGTGTGCCGGCTGGTGTGGAATGAGAAACGCTTGCTGATGCCTGCCGCCTTCGCCCACGGTTTCAGCAGTCGGTTGATTTCGTTGCCGCTCGGCAAGTCGAACACAGTGTCGTCCGGAGTCTTGTCCCCACGTTCCGGCATCCACTTCAGGGCTTCGGACGAAAGCGGCAGGTAAATCGGTTCCTTGGTCTTCTTCATGGATACAGCCAGACGGTACTGCCCCTTGTCGATAAAGACATCCTTCCATTGCAGCCTCTTGACATCACTGATGCGCAGGCCGCAGAAGCAGGAGAACAGATAGGCACACTTTATCTCCTCGTATTTCATAGGCGTTGCGATGAGTGCCTTCACCTCCTCGATGGTCATGTAGGAGCGTTTGCTTTCCGGCAGCCGGATTTTGTCCGACTTGTCTATTTTGTCAAAGGGATTCGACCTCATGAGTTCCGCACGGACAGCCGCGTTCAAGGCGCTGTTCAGCACACGGTAATAGTTCTTGAGCGTGAAGTTCGACACGCGCTTGCCTCTCGGACGGTATTCCATCATCAGATAGTCGATATAGCCCTGGCAGAACGCCTTGTCTATCTGGTCAAGCGTAACCCTTTTCCCCGCATAGTCCTCGATGATGCGGATGGCCACCTTGATCTGGTTCTCGTCTTTCTTTCCCCTCTTTTCCTGATTCTCCTTGTAGGTTTGCATCCAGTCCAGCAGAAAGACTTTCTCCTTTTCGTTCTCGATGCCCGCCTCTCCGTTGGTCATCTCGATGATGCGTTTCGACTTGATGGCGTTGGCCGCATTCATGGTCGTCTTGTTCCGCTTGCGGGCATTGTCATCGGTCTCCGGGATGAGATACATCTTCAGATACTCATAGGTCCGCTTGCCGTTGCGGTATATGTCCAGATACAGGCTCTTGCTACCGTCGCTCAGATCCTTCATTCGGAGACGCACAGGCTCCTTCACTTTTTTAGGTTGTCTTATTCGTGCCATAGAAAATCGCTCTTTGTTTCTTCTGCCACAAAGGTACGAATAATAATCCAAAACGAGGAACAAACAAGAAACAAAAATGCACCAAAAAAGAACCAAACAACTGCAAACAATGAAAACAACTGCAAATAACAATACCCTTATAAATCCCTGTAATAAAGCTGTTTTCTTTGCACTTGTTTGGATGTTGTTTTCATTTCACACCTTTACATTATAAATCTGGTAAATCTTATAAACATAGTAATGACCCGTCAACCCCAAACAGTAATGGATGACGCATATCTGTACATACGCCCCATTATGAGAATGTGCCGTTTGAGGTGCCAAGTAATTGGACATGGACGACTTTAGGAGAAATATTCACCTTACAAGCCGGTAAAAATATTACAGCGAAAGATATTTCTGCTAAACAAGATACAGCCCATTGTTATCCCTGCTATGGTGGAAATGGACTCAGAGGATATGTTGGCAGCTATAATAAAGAAGGGCATTTTCCTTTAATTGGAAGACAGGGTGCATTATGTGGTAATGTAAATGAAGCCAATGGGAAATTTTATGCAACCGAACATGCAGTAGTCGTTGATACATATTGTAAAACAAATATTCCTTGGGTCATAAATACATTGTTGTATTTGAATTTAAATCAATATGCTACTTCTACGGCACAACCAGGATTGTCTGTCAGTACAATTAATGAAGTCATGATTCCTGTTCCTCCATTAAAAGAACAACAGAGAATTTCTCAAAGTATAGAAAATTGGTTTGCTTTGATAGATCAAATAGGGCATAGCAAAGCGGAATTGCAGATAACAATCAAGCAAGCAAAAAGCAAAATCCTTGACTTGGCAATTCACGGTAAGCTTGTATCCCAAGACCCGAATGATGAACCTGCCATCGAACTGATGAAACGTATAAATTCTGACTTCACACCTTGTGATAACGGGCATAGCAGGAAGTTACCCCAAAATTGGTGCTGGGCAAAAGGAATGTTTATTTTTTCTCCAATGAAGTCTGTACAACCCACAGGAGAAACGTTCCAATATATTGATATTGATTCCATTGATAATGTCCGACAAACTGTTAAGGAGACAAAAGTCATAAAAAGCAGTAATGCGCCAAGTAGAGCTAGCCGTTATACTCAAAAAGGTGATGTAGTTTTCTCAATGGTTCGTCCATATTTACGTAATATAGCTAAAGTTTGTTTTAATGATTGTATAGCATCAACAGGATTTTATGTCTGTAGTCCATTGGATATGCTTCATCCAGAGTTCTGTTATTATCTAATGATTTCTGATTATGTGGTAAATGGATTAAATCAATTTATGAAAGGGGATAATTCTCCATCCATTAAAAAAAGGGATATTGATAATTGGTTATTTCCTCTACCTCCTTTTGCCGAACAACAGCGTATCATCGCTAAAATAGAAGAGTTATTTTCAACTCTTGACAATATTCAAAAAGCCTTAGAAGCGTGATATAATACGCTTCTAAGGTCTTACATTACCAATTTACTACCTTGTCAACAATTTTTTGTTGTTCGCTGGCAGTACGACGTAGATAGATACGAGTTGTTTCAATACTCTCATGCCCCATGAGGTCGGCAAGTAATGCAAGGTCATTGAAACGGTCAAGAAAGTTTTTGGCAAAGCGGTGGCGGAAAGAATGGGGATATACCACATCCTTGTTCAAACCGTATTTCTCGGCGAAGTGTTTTAGCTGTTGCGCTATACCTCGTGTTGTAATACGTTGCCCAAAACGGTTAAGGAAAATATAACCGCTTGTTATGCCCTTACTTTTCAACCATTGGGTAGCTTCACTTCGTAGATTCTTGGGAATATAAAGGCGGCGTATCTTTCCCCCTTTGCTATAAAGGTCAAGATAACCCACCTTCACATGTTCCACCTTGATGTGTAGCAGCTCGCTCACACGGGCACCTGTAGCGGCCATAAACCAAACCACAAAGTACCAGTCATCATATCCATCCGCTTTTAGCCTTGTTTTCAGAAACTTATAGTCAGCATCGCTGATTACGTTTTCCAAGAAGTTTTTCTGTTGCACCTTAACGAATTTTACCTTCAATTTGTCCTGTTTGATAAACTCCAGATACTTGTTAATGCCCTGCAAACGGAGATTGACGGTATGCGGTTTGAAGTTCTCCACCAAGTAGCCCTTATAGGCCAACAGATTTTTCTTATTCACTTCTCCATAGTGACTGAGAAAGTAGTTCACCGTCCACACATACGATGTCACGGTATTCTTTGCCAAATTCGTTTTGGCGAGATAATCTTTGAATCTTGTTATCATATACATTAATTTTTGATGAATACGATAACAATATAAAGCGCAACCTAACGGGCATTATCCGCAGTTGCCCAAAGGATGGATTAATGTAACCATTAAAGACGTATGTAAAAACATCAATGGATTATGGAAAGGAAAGAAAGAACCATTTGTAAATGTTGGAGTTATACGCAATGCCAATTTTACAAAAGACTTCAAGTTAGATTATTCTAATATAGAGTATATTGATGTGGAAGAACGAGCTTTTGCACAGCGTCATTTGTTGAACGGAGATTTGATTGTAGAAAAATCTGGAGGTAGTGATAATAATCCAGTTGGCAGGGCTGTTTTATATGAAGGGAATAGTGGGGTATTTTCTTACAGCAATTTTACAATGGTTTTAAGAATAAAGTATAAAGAGCTCGTTTTAAGCAAGTTCTTGTACTATTATATATTGGCAAAATATAAGGCAGGGGTAATGAAATCTATGCAAACTCAGACCACTGGTTTACATAATTTAATTCTTGACAAATATCTTTCAATGCCGTTATATCTTCCACCATATTCAGAACAAGAACGTATCATAAATAAAATTGAAGATATGTTTGAAAAACTTGACGCAATAATGGAGAGCTTATAAATTCTCCATTATTGCATCAAATCTGTTTAATGCCGCATTTATTGCAGCCACAATCCTTACTTGCTCATTATAAGGCGGTACAGGCACTTCTATTGTCTTAAATAGTTTTTTGTCCAAATGAGGTATTGCCGAACCTACTTTGTTCTCACGTAAAGCTTTACGATGTAAGTTTATAACGTATAAGAGGTAGTTTGCACACATGTTTTCATTGATGTGTAGTTGTTTAAATGTGCTACCTTGATAACCCTCAATCGGTGTTCTGAACACTTCACCGGAATTTTCTCCATCGACTAAAATCAAAAGACTATTTGCTGCCACATATTTGCCACTTTTTAAAATCTTAAACTCTCGCCCTCCTCTTAGATATTTTACATCAAGGTTTGGCATTTCTTTGCCGTCAACTTTTTCTCCATCCACCAAAGAACATAACATTTGCATCGGAACTACTGCCCACCCAATTGGCAACTGCGGATAATGCCCGTTATCACAAGGTGTAAATTCAGGATTTATACGCTTCAATAACTCAACAGCAGGTTCATCATTGGGGTCTTGCGACACGAGTTTACCGCGAATAGCAAAGTCAAGAATCTTATTCTTGGCTTGCTTGATGGCGGTTTGCAAATCTTCCTTGTTGTTCTCTATAATATTAATCAAAGAAAACCACCTTTCTATTTCAGCCACGATGCGGTGTTGTTCGGCAAAAGGAGGTAAAGGTATCATTCCTTTGCATGCATCATTTGTACTTAATCTCGGCATTTTTACACCATAACCACATTGCTGTGTATAATCAAGAAAATATGCAGAGCGCAGCACATGGCACAAGTAATGTGTTGAAATACCACAATATGAATTGAATGGAATAATTTCAGTTGTGCAATACCCAGTTTGAGGGGCAACCAATACCTTATTCAAATATGTACGCAATTTGGAATATAGTACATCGCCCTTTTTGAATTTATGACGTACACCTTTGATATTTCTTTCTTTTTTCGATAATATCTGAATAATGGAAGCTGTATCTTTTTCCAAATCTTCAAGTTCTAGTATCCATTCATCATCAGCAATATCTGTGACAGAAACATTATTACTGTCGCCATAATTACTTATTTCCCCTAACGTTGTCCACGCCCAATTACTTGGCACTTCAAACGGCACCTGCTCATAATGGGGCGTATCAGAAGTCTTTGCAGACTTTTTACTCCTTTTTATCTTCCCTTCTTTTATCAAGCGCTCTTTCTCTGCCTTGATGCGTTCAAGCAAAACAGAAGCCGGTTCATCATTCGGGTCTTGCGGCACGAGTTTGCCATGAATGGCAAGGTCTAATATCTTTTGACGTAATTTATTGGTATCCATGGCGATCAGTCTTTATTCAGGAACAGGTTACAAAATTCGTTCAATTTCTCCTGCATACGCTCCTGCGGAATAAGGATGCGCTTGTATTCTGCAATCATCGTAGGGCTCATGCTCCGGCTCATGGCATATTCCACCACTACCCGGTCAGCTTCCGGACAGAGAATTATACCAATAGACGGATTCTCATTGGAACGTTTCACATCACGGTCGAGTGCTTCCAGATAAAATTCCAACTGGCCGAGGTCGCGAGGATGGAATTTGGTCTTTTTCAATTCTACAGCAACCAGTGCCTGCAATCCACGATGAAAGAACAACAAGTCAGCCTTGAATGTGGAAGCCCCGATATTGAGACGATATTCCTGATCCATGAATATGAAATCCTTGCCCAATTCAAGAATGAACTGCTTCATGTGCTCCAGCAATCCGTTTCTCAACCGGGATTCACTATGCTTTTTCGGCAAATCCAAGAAATCAACAAACAATGTGTCTTTGAACATAATGGGAGCATTAGGGTATGTCTCAAGCAATCCTTTTGACATATTGTCCTTGCTGCCCAATAAAGCCGAAAATGTCTGGTTCGAGATACAACGCTGTAGTTCCCGTTTTACCAGATGTTCTTTATTGGCATAGAGTATGTAGAACATCCGTTCTTCGTTATTTTTACAGCGGCATAGTATCTCTATATGGTTGGTCAATGTGGTCAACTCCAGTATCTTCGGCATCTGTCCTATTACCGTCTGGACAATTTGTGCAGTTTTTGGCTGCACAGTTATCGCATGGTCCGATGAAGGTTCAAAATTAGATGCCTCTATTTGTGCAGTCGTTGGCTGCACAAATTCCGAAGACAAGAAATTCTCCACTGTCGTTAAAAAAGACGTTGTAGAATACGCATCATAAAACATGACCATATTGTAAATACTTCTTCTGCTATATTAATATCAGGCCGCTGTGAGCGGATATATTCAGACAGTTGCGTCACGACCTTACTTCCCCATTCTTCGCTTTTCAGTTTGGCTGAAACATAACCTCCCACATGCCATGCCGTAAGCAACAACTCCTTATTGACCGCTTTAGAAGCACGGCTTTTATGCTGGAGAATGATGTCTATGACTTCCCCGAACTGCTGCTCAATTGAAACGGTTATCTTATTATCTCCCATAGATTCAATCTTCATTTATGTTTGCCAACAGTTTTTCAAGCTCTGCCACAGCAGCACTTATCGTCTGGCTTTTTTCTTTTATATCCGCCATCAGTTCCGCCAAGGTACGCTCATCCTCCTCTCCACCCTGTTTTATCCATGTAATGTCAAGGCTCGTTTTGTCTCGGGCAAAAATATCTTCTACCGGATATTTCCGCCATCGTCCCTGCGGATTGTTTTCCGCATCGTAGGTTTCTACTCTGTTATTGTAACAAGAGACGAAATCATCCAGATGATGGCGTTCGAGCTTGTTGGTGGCAAGAGTATGCTTGATACCTGTACGATAGTCGTAAAACCAGACCTCTTTTGTCGGTTGTCCTTTCATAAAGAACAGGACATTGGCTTTTACGCCTTGAGCGTAGAATATACCCGTAGGCAAGCGTAGAATGGTATGCAGATTAAAATCCGTCAGCAACTTCTTTCGTATCGTTTCACCCGCACCTCCTTCAAAAAGAACATTATCCGGCAATACTACGGCTGCACGTCCTCCGGTTTTAAGCATCAGCATTATATGCTGGAGGAAGTTCAACTGGTTATTCTTTGTCTCTACATAAAAATCCGGACGGTTAATGTCAACAGATCCTGCCGGACGTGTTCCGAACGGAGGATTTGCAAGTACTACATCTACAAGAGTAGCTGGTTCTTTTTCCAACGAATCTTCACACACAATAGGACTTCTGTCTGTACCTACGCCATGCAAATACAGATTCATAGAAGCAAGCGTTACCACCAATGGAGTATTGTCCACACCATGTAAGGCACTATTACGCAGGAAATCTCGTTTCTCCTTACTTGCCGATTGTCCTTTCATATAATCGTATGCAGTCAAAAGGAAACCACCTGTTCCACAAGCCGGGTCACAGACCGTTTCTCCAATTTGCGGAGCTATACAATCCACCATCGCCTTGATAAGCGGACGAGGCGTAAAATATTGTCCGGCACCGCTTTTCTTGTCCTGTCCGTTCTTTTCAAGAATGCTTTCGTAAATAGCTCCCTTCACATCACCATCCATGATAAGCCATTGCTCTTCATCAATCATGGAAATGACCTTTTTCAAATAGACAGGCTTGTCAATCTTATTTTGTGCCTTTGTATATATAGTGCCAATCAGATTCTCTTGTTCACTAAGTAGTTTAAGCGTATCTTCATACTGCCTAACCAGTTCCAAACCGTCAAGAGAAATCAAATCCACCCACTGATAGCCGTCTGGAATAGCGGATTCTTCTCCAAACATTTCCACATTCTCGGCATCCATCTTCAAAAACAGAAGATAGGTAAGCTGGGTTATATAATCGGTAAACCCAATTCCTTGCCCGGCAAGAGTAGTTGCCAGATTCCATACCTTCTTTGTAAGTGATTGCTCTGTTGTATTATTTGTTGCCATATTTTTATGCTGCTTTTCTTAAAACCACGAATGTATAAAGAGAACGGAGCGCATCGTCTGCTTTCTGCATATTACCGAACGCCCGTATCATTTGTGCCGCATGGGTCGCATCGTCTTCACGGATATCCTTCACTGTACAAGCACCATTGGAGGCTATGTAATCCACTATGCGACTTATCACTTCACGCTGCTTATCGGTTATTTCACGTTGGTTTTGTCCTAACCACAGATTGAAATACTGCTTGGAGGTAGCTACCACGCTATCCAACCGTTCGATTTGCCGGAAGGCATAACGCACAAGCTGGATAATATTTGTCAGTGCATCGCTTTCTTCTTTTGTAGTGGAACGTCGCACGCTGTTTGGATTAAGAATGGCATACGAGTTCCAAAGTTGTTTGGAAGTGAAATGGTTGTCTGCCATTTTGAGCTTATTCTCCAAATCTTTCAACATTGAATAGGTAATAGGTTCTCCTTCATTGTTGTAAATGATTCGCAATGCTTCAATTTCATCACTGTGTTCTCTACAAAACTTCTCGAAAGCCTCGGTTGTATTTTTGGCTTCTTCAATGGAAAAACCTTTCGAGATAAGCGTGTCTTCTCCCGGCATCAGCGTATTGACAAATCCGGCGGCGAGAATAAGCAAATATCGTCTTGCATCCGCATGATTGGCAAGAGGAGCAACCAATCCCTTTCGCTCGTTATTTGGCTCATCAACACTGATAAAAGGCGGAAGCATGCCGTTTTCAAGTGAACCATAAATCCGGGAAGCAAGGTCTTTCATGTCATCATGAGCCAGACGAGCAAACTCTGCCCGTTGAGAGTTGTCTGCCTTGTTATATATTCTGGAAAGCGTTGCGGCAAGACGTTGCAGGTACTCATCAGGAATATAACCATGACTGATACGCTCCAATAGTTCTTTAAGGGAGATAATCTTTGTTGTCGGTTCATCCGTAGCCGTCGGTATAGTCTTTTCGTGTTCAGTTACACCTACGGCATCTACCAAGTAGAAGCAGTCTTTGCTAAAAGCGTTCGGGGTCACATTACGCAGTTGTTCATCTCCGATGGTGCGAACACCGCGTCCTTTCATCTGTATATAGAGAGGCAACGATTCGACATCACGCATGAACATCACCACCTCCAACGGCTTTATGTCAGTCCCTGTCGCGACTAACGTGCAGGTCACTGCTATACGGAAATCCCTGTCATTTCGGAACTGGCGTATCAGCTCGTTGCTATCACCTGCAGAATATGTTATTTTCTGTATAAAACGGTTATCGGTACGCCCGAATACCTCTTTCGCTATCTGCACGATATTGGTAGCGTGAGTTTCGTTGAGTGCAAATATCAATGTCTTCGGTAGCCAGTCAAAATTGGCTTCCCTTTGAGGGTCATTGAACAGTTCGGTATAGACAGCATCCCGATAAGTGGATAGGACAAGCTTGATTTGTGCCGGGTTGATGACACTTCGGTTTAACTCCTTGTTAGTATAGGTCTTGGCTTCTTTGTTTAAGATGGTTTTAATATCTCCTGTATAGCGTGTTTCCTCTTTTACCTTTTCCCCCTCCAATATAGCACCGCCATTTTCCGTCACCTGTGTTTTGATTCTATACACACGGCAATCCACATTAACACCATCAACTATGCTTTTTTCCAAGGTATAGTTGACTATGCGGTTGTTATTGAAGAATGCCATGGTTTCAGGAACAGGCGTGGCTGTCAAGCCTATGAGTCTTGCTATATCGAAATACTCCAGAACTTTCCGCCAGTTGCCATATATTGAACGGTGACATTCATCTATGATGATCAGATCAAAATAATCATGCGGTAGGTTCGGATTAGGCGGCAAAATGATTTCTTCGGTTGGTTCATTGCCATCATCTTCATCGTTATCTTCGATAGTATCCCCTTTCAAGAATGAAAAAAGTCGCTGAATAGTCGAAATAATCACATTACTGTCTGACGGAATGGATGAGGAACGAAGCCTGTTCACCGTAAATATGGTATTGAAGGCATCTCCGTTTTCTGTCAACCGAAAAGTTCCGAATTCACCCTCTGCCTGTTTGCCCAGATTATTCCTGTCCACCAGAAACAGTATTCTTCGCATGGGAGTGTAGGATAGCAGACGGTATGCGGCAAGGCAAGCCGTATATGTCTTGCCTGCACCGGTCGCCAAAACCATCAGAGCCCGGTTCTGTCCTGCACGAAAACTTTTTTCCAGCTCGGTTACAGCCTCGTACTGGCAATCACGCAATCCTTTTTTCTGCAAAGTTGGAAGTCCTGCGAAATAATCACTTATTCCCAACTGTTTGACTAATTCATAGGGAGTCGGAATAGCTATGATCTGTTTAAAGCCCTGCTCTTGTTCACGAAAATCACAGAAATACAGTTCCTTGCCATTTGACGTGAAGATAAACGGCAATGGTTTCTGATATGCCTGATAGATATGAGGAACACTTTTAGCATATAATGCCGCCTGCTCACATACCTTATCGGAAAGAGCATCTATATCTTCCCTCTTTGCTTCTAACACACCAACAGCTTTACCATTAATAAAAAGGAAATAATCAGCTTCAAGATTACCTTTTAGCAACCCTTCCCTTATGGCGACAGCCGTACAGGTCGGTTCATAGTCTTCCCTATTGATTACCTTCCAACCCGCCTCGGCGAACCACTGATCTATCTTTTGCCTCGCTTTTTCTTCCGGAGTCATAGTCATTCCTATATTTCTGCATTATCAGAAGTTACACGCCAAAAAGATAACACATGCCCACAGAACATCATTCTCGTTCATCCTTATCTGTTATCAGATCTTTTAAGTCAACTTGAAGGATCTCTGCTATCTGTTGCAGTGTCTCCAAGTTTGGCTGGATTCTGTTACAAGCATAGGCATTAACCATACTGAAACTCTTATCCAGCTTTTTAGCCAACCACGTCTGAGAAATGCCTTTGTCCACCAAGACTGCCTTTATCCTATTTAACTTCATCCTTAAATGCAATTTTATTGTGCAAATATAGCGAATTATATTCGATAGCTCGAATTGTTTTTATATTTTTGTTCTCAAAAACAATAAGTATATAACAACCCCTTTCAAATACTCCTTTGAACATGGATAGAAGAACATTATATAACCAATTTCTACAGCAATTCCCTATTGAAAGTCTTGAGAATATGACTTTGGAAGAGTATAGCAATCTTAATAGAGATAATTCATTCTGCTATTGGCTTGAAGCAAAGACAAAAGAATTAGGGTCAATATGGGGTGGTGCTGCATATAAATTCGGCATTTTTAAGTTCGACAGAACTCCCAAAGACGATAATTCAAAATACGCACATGATGAGAACTATTCGTGGAGTAGCCGTTTGGGAAGCACTTCTGAAGAAGCATTCAACAATGTCCGGAATGCAATTGTAAAGATAGCCCACCATGCACGCAATGCGGAATGGGGCGAGATTGAGAAGATGAAAGAACTTTGGCCTATAACTACATGGAAGATCGCATTCTTATATTCTAATGAGCAGTTATTGCCTATTTACGATAAAGACGGTTGGCTGATTCCTCTCGCCACTCATTTTGGACTACCAAACGCAAAGAAACGCTCCAGAGTTGATTTATACAAATTTTTACTTGAGAAGAAAGGGGATAAAGATTTATATGTATTCTACGATGAACTGCTTGCCATTATGGAGGCAGAAAAATTTAAAGCAAAGAGCAAAGTCTGGCTCTTTGCCCCAGGTGAAAATGCCTGTATGTGGGATGAGTGCAAAGAATCCCAAACCATGCGTCTTGGCTGGGACTTGATTGGCGACTTATCTGAGTTCGAAAACAGAGAAGAACTGACCAAAGCGTTACAGGTGGCCTACGGCAAGGAGGATGCTTCATTTAAGAATGACAGTCTTGCGCTATGGCAGTTTGCACATGAGGTTCGTGAGGGAGATATTATATATGTCAAGAAAGGCATTAACAAGATTATCGGACGAGGAGTTGTAGAAGGTGACTACCGTTACGACGAAACCCTATCGACTTACCGTCACATCCGAAAAGTAAAATGGACTCACGACGGAGACTGGAACTATTCCATTCACAAGCTTGTGCAGAAAACGCTAACGGACATTTCCAAATATCCGGAATTCGTAAAGAACCTGAATGATATTGTTATTGACGGGAATGAAACAGCACCATCCCAGTCAACAACATCAAAGCAATACTGGTGGCTGGTAGCGTCTCCTGACGTATGGAAGTTCTCAGATATTGATGTTGGTGAGATTATCGAATATACATTGGTGAACGAAAATGGCAATAAACGTAGAGTATACCAAAACTTTCTGGATGCCAAAGCAGGTGATGTCGTCATAGGTTATGCATCGACTCCGACCCTGCAAGTGGTTGCGTTGGGAGAAATAGCCAAGGACACAGATGACAAGCACCTATACTTCAGGAAGACAGAACAGCTACTGAATCCCATTGATTACTCGACCATTAAAGGGTATGAAGAATTGCATAACATGGAGTGCTTAGCTGGCGGTGGACGTGGCACACTTTTCAAAGTCACAGAAGACGAGTATCAAGTGCTGATGGAAATAATCCGCAAGGAGAATCCACTATCGGCAACACAGACTCTTGAGGCATATACTGATTCGAATTTTCTGAATGAGGTTTACATGTCTTCTACAGACCTGCATAGACTAAAGGCCTGCTTAAAGAACAAGAAGAATATCATTCTTCAAGGAGCACCAGGAGTGGGCAAAACTTTCACGGCAGAAAGGTTAGCTTATACACTCATGGGCGTCAAAGACAAACAAAGAATCGAACTTATCCAATTCCACCAAAACTATTCATACGAGGACTTTATTCTGGGTTACAAGCCCAATGCGGATGGAGGATTTGAGCTGAAATACGGTATATTCTATAGATTCTGCAAGAAAGCACAGAATACTCCAGACAAAGATTTTTTCTTTATCATAGATGAAATCAACCGAGGAAATCTCAGTAAGATTTTTGGAGAATTACTGATGCTTATTGAAAACAGCTATCGGGGAAAAGAAATCAGGTTGGCATACACGGATGAACCTTTTTCCGTACCGGAGAACTTATACATCATCGGCATGATGAATACCGCTGACCGCTCTTTGGCCATGATAGACTATGCGCTTCGCAGACGGTTCAGTTTCTTTGAGATGAAACCCGGCTTTAAGACAGAAGGCTTCAAAAGCTATATAGCGTCTTTGTCGAATAAAAAACTAGACAATATCATTGACGGCATACAGGTGCTCAATGAATCCATCAGCAATGACGATTCATTAGGCAGTGGATTCTGTATAGGTCACAGCTACTTCTGTAATCAGTCGGCGTTCTCTATGGAATGGTTGGAGAATGTGATTGAATATGACATCGAGCCTATGCTCAAGGAGTACTGGTTTGATGATGTCCAAAAGTATGAATCACATATCAACACCTTGAGAAGCTTGTTAAAATGACAATAGACAGAACCATACCCATAAAGAACATATACTATATGCTCACCTACGCATTCAAGGAGTTGAGACACAACAATTATGAGTATATAGCCGGAGAAAGTTTCGACAATATATACGACCTGTTTGCCGAAATTATCTCCAAAGGCATAGCATATCTATTAAAACAAGGATTGCATAAGGAGTATGCCATCATAGAAGACACTCTGACCACCTTAAGAGGTAAGTTAGACATACAAGGAACAATCAAAGAGAAAATCAGTCAGCGTACATGCCTTGCCTGTGAATATGATGAACTTACAGCCAATAATCTCTACAATGCAATTGTAAAAACAACAGTCAATTTACTTCTTGGTAAATCTGATGTTAAAATTGAGAGGAAAAGAAGCCTCAGAAAACTGATGCTGTTCTTTGACGGCGTTGACACCATGAATCCATCATTCATAAGATGGGATTCATTAAGATACGACAGGAACTCCAGAACTTATCAGATGTTGCATAGTTTGTGCTATTTCATATTGAAGAACCAGCTATTATCTACAGAACAAGGTGACACCAAAATGCCACAGTTCTCTGACGAACACATGAACCTGCTGTTCCAGCGTTTTGTAATAGAATACTACAAGAGGCATCATCCGGAATATAAAGCCTCTGCAAAGCAGATAAAATGGAATGTTAGCGACAATAGTGTAAGTTCATCAAGCATGTTGCCTATCATGCAATCAGACATTACGCTGACGCTTGATGAGCGAACACTTATCATTGACACTAAATATTACAGCAGGAACTTTCAGGAGCATTTCGGTAAGCCCACCTTCCACTCCTCTAACATCTATCAAATACACACTTACGTTATGAATGAAGACAAGGATCATACCGGGAATGTAGATGGTCTGCTGTTGTATGCTAAGACAGCAGCAGACATTCAACCTTATGGCAATTTTAAAACTAATGACGGGAATATCTTGATGGTCAGAACCATGGATCTAAGTCGGGATTTTGAGCATATCAAAAACGATCTAGATAAATTAGTGATATACTAACTATGCAAGACTTCGGAAGTACAATAAAAGCACCGATATTCGCCATCAGCAGGCTGCGTATGGGGACTGACGGCAAGGGCATTACTACGCTAGTGGCTTTCATGGGCTGTCCTCTGAATTGTAAATACTGCCTGAATCCGCAATGCCACGAACCCGTCTATGAAACTGACGGCACAACTCTGCTGAAAAACATAATGATGCTTACGCCTCAAAACCTGTATGAGTTGGTGAAAGTTGACAATCCCTATTTCCAAACCACGGGCGGAGGCATTTGCTTTGGTGGTGGAGAACCTACAATGTACGCGGATTTCATTGTGGAGTTTCGGAAGATATGCGGTCATAGATGGAAGATTACCTTAGAGACCTGCCTGCATTGCTCAGATAACGTAATTAAACAGTTGAGCGAGGTGGTTGACCATTGGATTGTAGATATCAAGACAATGGATCCACCCGCCTACGAGCAATATACAGGAAAGACATCAGGAGTTCTACAGCAACTGAGCTTACTTCAAATGAACATACCACAGGAAAAGGTAACGATAAAAGTTCCGCAGATACCCGGATTTACTGACGGTCGCGATTTAGACCTCGATATCAAGGATATTGAACGACGCTTTAACTTCACGGACATTATAAAGGTAAGATATAGAACCAATAACCGCTAACATTCATAACACTACGAACATGGAAACTGGTAAAGAAAAATGCGAAAGACTGAAAGCAATCCGAAAGCAGATAGCAGAACAGTATGGTTTGGAATACGTCCCGACAGAATGTACCCACAAGGGCGAGTGCACGGGCACTTGTTCCAAATGTGATGCAGAACTGCGTGACTTGCAGGAACAGTTAAACAGGAAAGGAATTATGGATATTGACCTGAATGTGAAAATCCCCATTCAAGGCAGTGGAGATGACACAACTGAAAATGCAGACATACATATTCTTCAGGGTGAAGTAGCTGCTCCTGAACTTCCGCTGGATGGTATGCCTGCACCACCTTTCATACCCCGCCGAAAAATTCATGTTCTGTATAAAGAGTGTCATATAGCAGGAACTACATTTCACAATCTTGAAAATGTATGGGATGAACTTTATGAGGGTGCGGAACTTGCTTTGGTCAGAGAGAAAGGCAATCTGCACGATAGGAATGCCGTTGCCGTAGCATTGGCAGATGATTACAATGGCGATCCCGAAGATTTTGATTTCGATTATATCTTAGGTTATGTTCCACGTACCGAGAATGAGCCCATAGCCATGATGTTGGATATGGGCTGGACAGAGACTTTTGGATGCGAACTCAGCCGGATCGAGGGAGAGAATCCACGAACCGGGAAACTGTATATGAAAATCTATATTGTAAGCAAGGATGAAGTGGAGGTTACCAACCATCTGCTGAGGGCGATGGAGCTTGATGACGAAGAATTTGCCGACTTCACAATCTCGTTGCTCAATCAGGGATGTACCTATTTTCGTTGGGGTGGCTTTCCGCCTTGGAAACGAAATCTTCCGAAGAAAAAGGACAAGGTGGTATTCATCTATAGACATGGAAACGAAGTAGATCTTTACCTACTCTATTGTATAGCCGTAGGCGATGATGACGCTGCCTATTTTGTGGAAGAAAAAGAACTCCTTCATGCCGTTGACGACTGTTGTTTCTATGTCTTTACCAATGTCAAAGGTCCCGTCACTGTAGCTAACGAGCAGCTTGATTTTCTGAACGGAGAGCCGGTAGAAAGCGGTCAGCCTGAAACATACCTTTCCGAATCTGCATCAGGAAGACTGTATGAATTGTTTGGAATAGAAAAACCTCAATTTGACGGCAGATAAAATATTTTGGAAATATGTTAGGTGCAATCATAGGTGACTTGACGGCATGGACGTGGGAGAACGATCACGAGAGCTTTTATCCGAAATTGGTTTCTCAGGAAGCAAAATTGTCAGATTATGCCCATACCTTATTGGTTACATGCGATGCCCTCATACATGACAGAGATGTGCCGATAAGCGAATATCGGAGACTGTTCTCTTTTGACGGATGGGAAAAAGAGCGGATAAAATCTGTCATAAGGGCAATTGCTGTTGCATGGCTGTATGAGAATGAAGAAGAAATGCGACATGCCATAAAGACCTATTGTTATTGTCTATGGAACGACAAAGAAGAAATTTATGCTGCATCCTTTATGGCTGAAATCATCTACGCATTACGGCATGGGACAACAAAGAAAGAGGCCGGGCAAGTGGAATTTGGTGGTACATTCTACTCTTTTGCACAAAACGATAACTGGCAGAAAGGGACTGGAGCGCTCAGCATACTTATCCGTGCATGGAATGCTTTCTATTGCGCTTTCGACTATACAAGTGCCATACACAATGCGATAAAACTTCCCGGAAACAGACAAGTCAATACCATTCTTACAGGAGCGTTTGCCGAGGCCATGTATAGCTGTGAAATGACGTTTCTCAAAAAGAAATACAGACCGGAGGGAAACTGGTACAACCATATTGTGTTTCCTGACAGCATCATTGCAAAATATTCAGACATTCTCAACACCATCAAACAACACAAAGAAAATGTCCGTGTATTCTACCCTAAAAACCGCGCCTTGACAAATGTGGAACTCCATAACTGGATTACGATTGAGAATCCGTTTCAGAACATACGGATTAACACCGAATTACGCAGACGTATTCTCAAAGCATTTGATACGGGTTGGGAGGCACGATATGGATTCTATCTCGATGATGGCTGGATTTATGTCTGCCGCAGCGGTATTCTCCTGCATAGATTCCAATTGCATCAAAACAAGGATGGTCTATGGGATATCGTACATCTACAAAGAAGTGAGGCCAAACAAAGCAATAGTACGGTAGACATTACAGAAGCCTTATACGTTTGTGAACATCGATGGTTTTTGAAGAGTGGCGAGCAGAAAACATGGCAGTGTAAACTGAACTGTGTCAAGCTTAGTTTTGTTGGATCAGAGTTGGCGGACATGTCCGCCAACTCTGATCGCGAATTTATCAAACCTATCAAAGAACTCCAAATAAAAGTGTTTTTCAGGCCAGTATCCTGAACCTGTCCGGGAACAGGATCGCCAGTTGCTGGGCGGTCTGCCCCCAGTTCTGGACCGGTTGCGTCCACTTCTTCGATACTGTTTCAAAAAGTGTGTCTGAGATAGGATAATAAAAAAGTCTACAGATTTTTTAGATTTGTAAAAGCAAAACAAACAAAACCTAAAAAAGAGTAGACTTTATGGATTTCACAAAGGAACAACTTTCCGAGCTAATATGCAAGCATACGGAAAAAGAAAACGGGTTACAGGACATGATGGAGATAATGCTTGAGAGCCTCATGGTGTCGGAACGCAGGGAATATCTTCAGGAAGAAGGCATAGCCGGGAACAAGTGCAACGGCTACCGTCCCGGCAGGACATACGGTCATGGCCGGACACTGACCTTCCGTATACCTCGTGACCGATACGGGAACTTCCATCCCCGCATACTGGCCATACTGCGCGATCAGGAGGAAGAGTGTGAACGTCTTGCCGGCACGTTGTACACCAAAGGCCTGACGCAGGAACAGGTCGGGGAAGTGTTCAACGACATCTATGGGGAGCACTACAGCAAGGCTAGCATATCGAGGATGCTTGACTATCTGCGCCGAGATGTCACCGAGTGGCTTGAACGCTCTCTGGAGAGCTATTATCCTGTAGTGTTTATCGACTGCGTCCATATCAAGATCCACCGCAAGCGCAGCGTTGATACGGAAGCTTTCTATGTCATCCTTGCCGTCAAGGATGACAAGACCAGGGAGGTTCTCGGCATCTATAACAAGCCTACGGAAAGCGCCCTTGGCTGGGGAGAGATGCTCAATGACCTTTACGAGAGAGGTGTCTCGAGAATCGGGCTCATATGTGCGGATGGTCTCAAGGGACTTGATGATGTTGTCAGCGAAGTGTTTCCCGGCACCAGCCTCCAGAGATGCACCACCCACTTGAAGCGCAACATACTGAGCGATGTCCGCAACGGTGACAAGGGGGATGTTGCTGACGACCTGAGACAGGTCTTCCGCACAGGAGACAGGAACTATACCGTGGAACAGGCCTGGGATGAGTGGCAGCAGTTCTGTGCTAAATGGGGCAGGTATTACAGAAGTATCAGGAGACGTGGTGAGGATGCTTCCTACAAGGCGTATTTCACTTACCTGAATTACGACCACCGCATCCAGTCCATGATCTACACCACGAACTGGATAGAGCGGCTGCAGAAGGACTTTAGGCGGGTCACGAGGATGCGCGGAGCAATGCCCAACGAGGAATCGGTCATCCTGCTTATGGGAAAGACTGCCATGGACAAGAAGTCCTACCTGAGGCAGGTCCCGAGAATCGATCTTGACAGAACTCTATTCCCGGACGAATAAAAATGCTCATTGGCAGGCATGCCTGCCGATGAGTTAACAGATAAATTGATATATTTGCAAAACTAGGAGGTCTGAAGACTCACTCCAGACACACTGAATGAAACACTACCACTTCTTCCGGATTCGCGTAAATGCGAGATAGACAAGTTTTTCAAGGGCGGTGTCGGAGGTAAATACTCCCTTGTCCTTGGTTACCTTGCGCAACTGGCGATGATAGCCCTCCACAGTATTGGTGGTGTATATTATCCTCCTGATATGCTGTGAATACTGAAAATAAGCGGTCAGTCGGTCCCAGTTGTCTCGCCAGCTCTTGATGACAATCGGATAGTCCTCGCCCCACTTGATTTCAAGATCGTCAAGAGCCTTTTCAGCGGCATCCTTATTGACAGCCTGGTATACGAGCTTCAGGTCCCGCATGAACGCCTTCTGGTTCTTGCTCGCGACATACTTGATCGAGTTGCGGATCTGGTGCACGATGCACAGTTGGACCGTGGTCTCCGGGAAAACACTTGCAATCGCATCTGGAAAGCCCTTGAGCCCGTCCACGCAGGCTATGAGGATATCCTGGACTCCTCTGTTCTGGAGATCCGTAAGAACCCCGAGCCAGAAGTTGGCTCCCTCGCTCTTGGATATATACATGCCCAAAAGTTCTTTCCGTCCTTCTGAATTGAGCGCCAGCACATTATATATGGCTCTGGTCACAGGCCGGTTCTTCTCGTCCATTACCTTGTAATGAACCGCATCAAGCCATACGATGGGATACACCCGGTCCAGGGGACGGTTTTTCCAGCTCTGTATCTCAGGTAGGACTCGGTCCGTGATGCTGCTGATGGTCTCGGCCGATATGCGGTTGCCGAACTGCTCCTCCAGGATGTCGCTTATCTCTCTTGTGCTGTTGCCGATGGCGTACAGGCCTATGATCCGGTCCGCTAGTGAGTCCGCAAGGATCTTCTCGCGTTTGCGCACAACCTGGGGATCGAATGTGCCGTCCCGGTCGCGCGGTGTGTTTATGGTCACTTCGCCCATCGAAGTCTGTACCTGCTTGCTCATGTGTCCGTTGCGGCGGTTGCCAAACTCGCGTTCGCCTCCTTCCAGATGGCTGTCCATCTCTCCTTCAAGGGCGCTGTTAAGCAGATTCTCCAACAGCGGTGCCAATACTCCATCCTTGCCGGAAAGAGGGACTCCGGCCTTCAATTGTTCAATAGCATTCGCCTTGAACCCTTCAAAATCAAATGAATTGCTCATAATTTAAGTGTGTCTGTAAAGTTAATCGCTTTTCCTTTACTTGACACACTTTAGTTTACAGTCTCCAGTTCATGACATGTCTGACCCTTTTCAGTTCATAAATCGATAGCCTCCATATCATGTAAATAATGAATATCAATCATTGATTTCACATACTCTGGGACATCAGATTTAAACATTCTCACCAACCGGCCATCATCATAATTTAAATACAGCGTTACAGGTAGTTTCGAAGAAGCAGAAATTATTCTTGCTACAGTTTCTTTGTTTGGTAGACAATAACGATTAATTCCATCTGCGCTAATAATATACTTTTCACATTGTATCATCTTAAATAGAGCTAAGCTATTATTTGCTACACTTCCATGATGCGAAAGCAAGACAGCATCGCAATGCAGTTTGTTCGCTTCACAATATCCTAGTTTAAACAATGAGTGTATTATAACTGATGGCACAGAGTCAGAAAGCCATAAAATTCTTTTCCCCACACACTCAAACAATGCGGCTATACTGCTGGCGTTCTCAACACTTATGTCTTCTTGAAAACAGTCTGTATTAAAATCATTCAGTGATGTTGCATAATCATCAACAACATTACCCGCTTCAACACTAATCTCATTTGTTTCAGACTTACACAATGGACGATTGTTTGAATATTTTTCTCTAAGTAGGTTCAGTTTGTCCTCATCAGGAGAAAGGATTGTTATCCTCATTCCATCAATACTAAAAGACATCCCCTCTATAACATCACCCAAATCTAATGGGCTATGTGACTGAATATATTCATAGACTTTATCCCCTGAGACTATGCCACATAGCACTCCATTCTTATTATCAAAAGTTTGTTCAACATCATACATTCTTGGCGGATTATATATCCACCGACAAACAACATTCCCCAAAGCACAATCTTTTTGAATATCTTTTATGAATCTACCAGCTCCGCCAATGTGGTCATCATGAATATGGGACAAGAACAAAGCATCTATCTGTTCTGAACTCCTAATAAGATTTGAAATAACACCTTTCAACACCTGGGTATAAGTCTTAGAGTACCCCATGTCAAGAAATATGTTACGACATCTACCACTTTCACCCTCATATTGTAGATGAAATGCATCACCACACTTTGCTTTGTAACAGAACAGTCTCATATCACACTCTCTTATATGTTCTAAGGACACCTTCCGGAACATTGTTATCATCCAAATAATATACTCCACATGGGGCATATAGGCACTGACATCCCATTCCTCCACTTATATATACCCGCTTTTCCCCCCGTACAATCCACAAGATAGCCAGTCCACTTTGCTTCAAAAATCGTAAAAGAGGCTCCTTTTTAACCAAAATCTGGTCGTACCCATATGTTAACGCCACAAGGTTGCCGTCTTTATCCAAATATTGACCGTCATGTGAATCATACTCCATGCCCATACCCTCGAATAATAACCTGCACGGAATGCTATATTTGCTGATAGTGCCTGACATGTCAGCTTCAATATGTCCGCAGGCTTGCTCACAAGAATAATAATATGGTACATCTAGCCCATCTATTGAATTTGCCCAACCTTGTCGGTTTCTATAAACATCTTTATATGCTGGTGACCAGTATTTTTCCCTGTTCACAAGATATTGCCAGTCGTCGGTTGGTAATTCTACACCATTCCATAAATCTCTACCATCTAAAGACTGTATTGCCTCCTCTTTGTCTTGTTGCTTTACAAGGATGGCATCTGCAGCCAAATAGACATCATGCTTTAAGTGTTTATACTCATATTTTTCCTTACCAATGTCTTTGGGTTCATCCCAACTCCTGGAGTTATTCAGGGTCAACCATTCTATGCCGTTATCATCCAATTTTTGGATTAAAGAAACAGGATCTGGCAAATCTCTAATCATGGATGCCCATGATTCATTTGTACCAGAATACTCCCAGTTATCAAACTGTTCTTCCTCATACCATTCGTGTTCTTCAGCCGCCCAGTTATCATCCGCAGCCTCACTCTCAACGCTTTTTACTCTTGCAATCATTGAAGGATTGATATTTCTCAGAAAAGATTGCCATGTTCCATGAAACAGCTCATATCCTCCAGAGCCCTCGTTTGCATAATCATCCTCATATTTGTAATTGTCTGCCAAGATCCCCATAATCTCATGAAAGGCTATCCACTGATATTTCTTTCCTATGCGGTCTATTCTTTTATCTGAATTACGGAACGTCCAGTTCTTTGCAAAACGATCGTAAGCACCATGCAAATTCACATCAAATCCTAATTCATAGGCTCTCTTAACAACCCAATTTCTAATCCCTTCAGTTGGAAATCTATCATAATGATGTTGCTTCAAAGGTAATTCCCTTACTTTAAAAGGAATCATTATTTCGTATAAAGCCTTTTTCTGCTCTACCGACATTAACTTTTCTATCTTATTACAAATAATTTCGAACATAGTATCGTTTTCGCTAGCATTCTTTAGCCCTTTTTGCCTATTTAAGATTAAAACAGCTTTCCTTTCACACATATTTTTAGCCAGTTTCTTCATACTTCCCTTAAACAGACGTAATGCTTTATTGAATTCTTTTTCATCAGAAATCGGTATTGGATAAAAGTGTTCGATTGTCGGCATAGCTATCTTATTCCAGAAATCCGCCAACCCACCTTTCACCGATTCCCAAATTAGGTTTTGCTCCGAACCTTTTCTTTCCTTGAAATCTGGTGCATCATAATCAATATGAAAGTAGTTAACTTCATCATCGGCAGGCCATGTAGGGAGTGTGGTCGCATATGGCGGGCGAACCTTTTTCATATCAACAGCAGTTATAGCCCCCTTATATCTGGCGTACTCAACAATATTTCTTGCATAATCTCGCAGTAAAATATTTTTTGGTGGGTTATTACGTTTGAAAATGGTTTCATATACATATCTTGCAAGTTTCAACAGCCCATCGCGTGATGAAGTCCGCAATGCGACCCCGTAAGCCACAGCATACAACCGTTCATAGATATACATATCATCCACATTCTCAAACTGGCGTAGCGTTTCAATCAATACTTCTACCTGCTCAGAAAGAAGGTTGACAAGAGCTTTTGTTGCCTCATCTCTGTGTTTAATATATGTTGATGACAGCAACCAACAAAGCATAATGGCTGCCAATCTAGTTGATTCGGGATCTGCTTTTACAGATACATTTTCAGCCCATGCCCAGTCTATCAAACGCCGCAGAGGATTGGCACACCTGTTATCATCATATCCTGCGCAACCATTGAAAAAGAATTGGAATCTGCCATCACGTTTTGGCATGGTAAACCCCATCATTAGTGTATGAAAATAATCAGCATTAAAAGGATGATTAGGGATAGTTGAAAACTCTACCAATTTATTATACCAATAATCAGAATCTATATTGCAATATTTGGAGCCTAGAAACTGCCTTATAGTTTTTTTGTCAATGGATTCTATAGTGCGCCAACACAAACTATTTATCTCGGCCTCAGAAATTGTGTCAAGACATGTATAATATACTCTTTCAAACTCATCTTCTGGAATGAAATGAATGACATCTGTCATCTCATGAGAAAATCTCTCGGGGATTAAGATAGCCATAGCTTCTAGAATTCCGTTGAATGACCAATGCTTGTCTACAAAAATGGAATGCAAAGTTTTGTCTGTATTTATGTTTTCTGCAAACGATTCCCAATCTCGAAACTTATTGACAATTTCACGCGCAATTATAAAATCACTGATCCTCTGATAAGAGAAAACAACACCGTCGATATTTTCTCCATCAAAAGAATACTTCGTTTTAAGCAGCAAATTGTTGTCTATTAGATCTGCAAGCAAATTATGACAAGAAGGAAATTGTTGTTGCAATAATGAGTCTGCATCTTTTATCCTTAGAAGATTATATTTAGCCTCAAATATAGGGAATGCCAGCAGTTTAACCGCCGCACTGACAACATCCCTATATTTATATTCGGATCTCTTTTCAGCAAACTTCTTATCCAAATTCTTGAAGTACTGATTAAACAGTGATGAAACGCCATTAAATCCTTTAGGAAAATTTTTCTCTCCAGAGGTTTCAAGTGTATCGCAAATTATCTTCAAAAATAAAGGGTTACAAAACTCAGGTGTAAGAATGGGAACATTGGGCAAGTTCAACTCATACGCCGAACAGAACTGTCTTACCGCCTCATATTCCAAACCTTTAAATCCTTTATGCTCAATAACGGTAGCTCCCGAATCAGTTTCCACCCCATCGGGAATAACATCATCAAAGTATGTATCACGCACTGACACCACTAAACCTATCGCAGGATAGTCTTTAAGAGACTTGATAAGTCCAGAAAGTTTGTCTTTCCATAATACAGCCTGAGGTCCTTCATTCAGCGCATCAATCATCAGAAGTGCCCTCGAACCTACTTGGGTTCCTATCTGATTGAAACTGGATAGGAATTCCCGGAAAGAACCTACAAAACCTACTTTTGAAGTAATGGTTGTTTCATAAGCCCCCTCAGAGAAGTCTGTTCCTAAGAACAACAAAGTGGGCAGACCATCATCGATTCTCTTACTGGCAACATCACCTAACAAATGCGACTTTCCACAACCAGCTTCACCCTTAATTATCAAATAGGGATTGTTTGCTAGATTAATCTTTAAATCTTCAAAGTTTTCAGTGAATGAATACAAATCTTGAGATATTTCTGATAATCTGGCTTCATCAGCTTCAAGCTCTTTCCTTACATTATCATCTTTTTTTGTCGAGGAATAATCAGAATAAAATCTAAGTCTAACTTCTTCTATTTCGTTTTGAAGAGATTCAACGCGCTTCATCAAACCTGAAAAATCAATGATAGAATCTACATGTTGATCCAAATCTGCCAATGCTACAATAAAATCGTCTCGAATCGCTTTAAGATGAGATTCTAACTGGCCTATTCTAATAGAATCCTTTCTTGTTCTATAGCTTTTCTCTGTTAACCAAGAATCTATATTTTTGTACAATCGCTCAAAATATGCAGGAGTTTTTGCCACGCAGTCAAAATACTTGGCAGCTCCTGTCTTAACATTGACTTTCTTACAATATCTTGGACCCAAGTTTGCTACGGAATCTTCAACATTGTTTTTTAATGTCTTATGTCCTAAACCGTGATACCCGAGGAATGACAATGACATTTTCTTTTTATACTCTTTTTCCAGCAGTTTATTGAAGGAAATCAACCTCTGAGCACTTATAACCTTTCCACGCTCCTCATCAGTGTACCTAATGAAAATTCCATTAATATACAACTCCTCACAAGCTTCTATAAAAATACCGGAACCTGACATTCCGATAATTGTATCTTCACTATAATCGTCATTTGTAGAAAGCTGGAATACATTCTCAGTTATATCTTCATGAAGGTAAGTCATTCTGATCATTGCCAAGAATGACTCTCCATTTTCGTTGGTCTGATCAAGGGTTGCCACAGGGAATCCCTTACTCACTGCTTCGTCAACTCCAAAATTCTTATCAATCACGTACACCGATGGAAGGTCAGAGACAACCGGGGCAAGCTCTCGTTTATTAATAATGATTATACCTGCATCGTCTACGGGATGAAGCAAAATTTTTTGCTTAACAGGGGTAACGTATTCGTATGTACTGGTATCAGGTTTATAAATTCTTAACGATACCCTACCTTTTTCCCCTAACTTTACAAGGCAATGCTTGGCCGTCAAAACATATATCACCCCAGACAATTTCCTATTGGTATAAAGCACACCAGTCCCCAACTTTTCTTTTGAGGTATCATCTTTATGTAATTCAACCGTTAACTGCGTTATTATATTAAGACATGTATCCGTCATAATCATTTATGTCATTTTTTTTCACATCTTCTCATGAAAATCCTATATAGACTTCTTGTCATTCCCAAAATAACCATTATTTTCACACCTGTAGAACATAAGGAAATCTTATTCATTCGTCTTCCTCAAATCCATCCGAAGCATTTGCCACTAACGCTTTGCCTATTTCCAGCTGCAAGAATTTAGGCAACCGAAGCAATTTTGCCATAAGTTGGCTGTAAGTGAACTCAACTCTGGTATCCAGTATCGGTTCTTCTTCGATATCCGTGTCAATTCTTTCAACAGACTCAGAGCCTTCTATAAAATCAGAATAGTCCGGATTCTCAGGCCAGTTTTCTATCGAGCCGTCACTATTGATCCTTAAACGGATATAGTCACCGCAGTCATCTGACTCCGGAATCAGGCCGTTTGGGACATATCCGGCAATCTTACATATTGCTTTTTTATCTTTATCGAGCAGGAAATACGTGCCGCTGTCGCAGACTTTGGCTTGTAAGTACATATCCCCATATTCAGACTTCCAATTTAGCAACTTATTTGTTTTCAAGTCGATTATTCCTGACCACAAACCTTTAGAAACCAACGGATATTTGTTCTCGTACAGTTGTTCTCCCATCCATACATCCGTATAGCTGCACATTTCCTCGTTATATGGGAAATATATCATAAGATAGTGCGCAACCTCACTCAGTTTCTTTTCCTTAATGCCAATCAAAATCTGTTTTGCCATAATCAGTAAATATTAACTGTTATTATTCAAACTTCATCATATCTGCCAACTGGACAAAATAATCGTTTGACCAGATGTCAAGTTCCTTGGGATTCCTAACAAAGGGAAGAACATCGCTCTTTACCTGATTAATGTTCGCCGAAACTAATCTGTCCTTCAATTGAGCCAAGAACTCCGCCTGTCCGATTTCTTCATTGTTGAACTGGCGGACACGTTCTGCGAGATGGGCAAAATCAAGAGGTACATTATGGCGAACATACCATTCAAAATCATACCAGTCACGACCTTTCACCCTGTTTTTCCAGCCCCTGTACACCAATGCGTGCATCTTCCCGGCAAACAAATCCGGCAAAGTGAAACAGCGTGTCATGAAGGAGTGCGGTTGTAAAAGCAGTTTTTGCTCCGTTCTGAAATTCAACGGGGGTTGAGTATCAACCTCAATTTTTATTTTTATGGATTTATCGGTCTGGAAAGATACATCATACACATCCGTATTGTCTTTCAGGAAAGCGGATTCCACCTTCCCGAATCCCTTTTTGTCCTTCTTTTTAATCTCCACCTCACGACCGACAATGGCAAATTCATCTATGATGGGCTGGAAGTATTTCGTGAAATCAAACTTGTCATCGGGAGCTAGAAGGGAAAAATCCATATCCTCGCTGAAGCGCTGGAGGCCATGAAAAATTCTGAGGCAGGTACCGCCATAGAAAGCAGCCACGTCGAAGAAGCCACCGTTGTAGAGCCCTGCAAGTATCACCTGCTGGTTCACTTCAAATATGGCGTTCCGCTTCTGTTGCTCCGTAGCCATATCGTATGCCGAGAGCATATTGTCATAAATCTCATTCTTCATTTCTTCAGCAATTTAAGTAATGTGCGTATCGAATCAGACTTTTTGCCGACCTTGATGTATTCTTCAAATACCCCGGCATCCATCTGCATAAAATCTTCTCGTTCCATCCGTATATCCTCCTCCAGATAAATCTCGGCATCTTTCAGATAGCGCAAATTCACTTTTGGAGAATTTGCAATCAGATCACAAAGAGCCTTTTCCGGTGTAGCCATCACAAATGCGTAGCCATCTTTCTTGATACTTGTCAGTCCTACAGGAAATGCGGCCTTAGATATATGTGTATATTCAAACCTGCCAAACGGCGTGTCAAAGTTCTTGGCATACTTCAAAGTCATGGACTGTTTGGTGTAAACCTCTTCCGGTATCAGCCCATAGTAACGCAAAGCCGATGACATGGAAACATATGATGGAGCATACAGATGATTAGCTATCAATTCGGTCGAAAGTGTTTTCCCCGTTATTTCAGGACTGCACACATAAAGCCCTTTCTTGAGACGTATTATCTGTTTGTCACGCTCAAGTAACCTGAGTTTCTGGTTTCCGCCCTTGATATGTGGAAACAGGGACTCCAAAACGGAAGCCGTAACAGGGATATTTCCCAACTGTCGCAATGGATTGTTCATAGCACAAAGATAGATATTATTTTAATATAAAAGCATATTCAATATGTTTTTCTGCTGAAAATATCACTTTCCATATAACTATGTTTTTAGTGATGCAAGTAGATAAACAATGAGGGTTATACTTTCCACCAAATCTTTTTTCGCTATTTTGTCAATATCCACCAAATCTTCCCTGGTCCGGCATATTCTAAAAAGTAACTTTACTTTATCACCGTACTCATATATACGCCTAATAAAGTAAAGTCAGAACAAAGGGAAGAAAAGAAATGGCTTCGCCAGACAACCTACCCTGTTGACCAGAATCCATACACGACACAACATGTTTTTCTTTTGGCTGCAAAAATCTTCGTGACTGCATCTTGTTTTTAGTTGACTTCAGTTGGTGAAATTACCGCTTATTTCGTATCTTCGCAACGGATAGAAAATAGGTGGACTTCGGACGGGAAACGGCAGTTTTCCCGTTGGTTCCGATTCAAGAGAAAAGAGTGGCAAAATAGGCAGTTTTGAGCCTGAAAAACAAGCGAAAAATGGCTTTTCTACCGTTTAAATGCCAATTCTTTTGTTTTCAAGCAGTTCGATATGCTGCGTCGGCAAGTAATATATACTTACAAACGATTAACATCAATCATCATTGATTAGTAAGGCACTCATTTTGAGCGCCTTTTATTTTTGCTCATTCAGCGATATTCATCGTTGGAAGGTCTTTTTCTGCTCATTTTTGTACCGTATTTGTAACTCGGACGCAAGACCTATAAAAACCTCAAGCAAGGTAGTAGAGAAACTTTACGCCATTTTACGTGGTTTTACGGGATTTGACAGAAATAATGGAGAAATAAAGACGAAATAAAATGAGCAGTAATTTGAAAATTAAAAGAATTTGTGCTTGGTGCGGTAAAGAGTTTATCGCCCAAAAGACAACTACAGCGTGTTGTTCTAAACAATGCGCCAACGCACTCTATAAAAAGAGAAAGCGTGATGAGGCGATTAAGATAAACAATCAAAACATCGAAAAGAAGATTGAAGAAAAGCCTATTACCATAATAAAAGATAAACCTTTTCTTACAATCACTGAGACAGCTATTTATCTTGGAGTAACTCGACCAACTATTTATGGTTACATTAAAAGAGGTGAATTGAAGGTCATTCGATTAGGTTTTAAATACTTTTTAAAGAAAGAGGATATTGAGAAATTGTTCAATACTCCTATAGAGTTCCATACTCCGACAAAAGAAAAAGCTCCTATCACCGACTTCTACACCACCTCCGAAGTCAAGGGAAAATACCATGTTAATGAATCGTGGATATTCGTTATTGCCAAGAAGCATAACATTCCACGCACCTTCAATCGTGGCAAGACCTATTGGAGTAAAAAACATATTGATGCCTACTTTGCCAAGAAAGCCCCTGACCCAGACATCACCGAATGGTACAGCACGCAGGAAATGCAGGAAAAGTTCGGCATGACTTTGTCCGCTATCTACACCTTTGCCTACAAAAACGCCATTCCAAAGAAGAAGGAAGGCATTATGGTGTATTACTCGAAAAAGCACGTGGACATTGCCAAAGGAATTGCCAAGCCGGAAGAAACGATGTATTATACCGTGGCAGAAGCAATGGAGAAGTTCAACCTCACGCGCGACCAGCTTTACCATTATGTGAAATGGCACCATATTTCTAAGATAAAGAAAGGCAAATACACCTTCATAAGCAGGACTGAATTGGATAAACTTCTTGCCCCTCCAAAGATTGAATGACGATTTTCCGGTTATCGTCCGGTGATGTTGTTCGCCATTCTATCACCCGATTTCTTTGTGCCCAAAACAAATGTAAAACTCTAAATATCATTAGTTATGAATCACACCTGTACAAAAGTGACCGTTCGCCAAAGAGCGATTCGCAATGACCGTATTTCTTTGTATCTGGATTATTATCCGGCAGTACGCAACCCCGAAACGATGCAGATGAGCCGCAGGGAATACCTTGGCATCTACCTCTATGCCCATCCCAAAAACGAAATGGAACGGGCATTCAATAATGAGATGCTGAACAAGGCGGAAGCCATTCGATGTATCCGTGTGCAATCCCTTATCAACGAAGAGTTCGGCTTCTTGGACAAGACCAAGCAAAAAGCCGATTTTCTTGCCTACTTCAAAAAGATGTGTCGCACCAAAGATGAGAAGTGGACTTTCGTGTATCAGCATTTCTATAACTTCGTCAAGGGCAAATGTACCTTCGGTGAAGTGAACGTGGATTTGTGCAAGCGTTTCCGCGAATACCTGTTGAACGCCAAGCAACTCAAACACTCCGACCGTCCCATTTCGCTCAATTCAGCTTCCGGCTACTACTCCACATTCCGAGGATTGCTGAAAATTGCTTATCGTGACAAATGGATTCGTGAGAACATCAACGATTTCTTGGATAAGATTGAGTCGGAGGATGTGAAAAAGGAATATCTGACACTGGATGAAGTCAAGCTGCTTGCAGCCACTCCCTGCGACATCCCCGTACTCAAAGCGGCTTCTCTTTTCGCCTGCCTAACTGGTTTGCGCATCAGTGACATTCTGAAACTGCAATGGGAAGATTTCGAAATTGCGCCCGACCAAGGTTATTGCCTGCGCATTCGTACACAAAAGACGCAAACGGAAGCAACACTCCCTATCAGCAACGAGGCATACGAATTGTGTGGAACACCCGGCACGGGAAAAGTATTCAAGGGATTACAACGAAGCATGACGCAACATCCATTAAAGAAATGGATTAAGAAAGCCGGAATCAATAAGCACATCAGCTTTCACTGCTTTAGGCATCACCTTTTATCCTATTCTCTGAAAATAAGCAGTTTATACGAATCGCTTTATTAAGCAGGTAACGATTTAGAAACGAGCAGAATTCCCTTATCTGTCCTATTTTGCATTATCGAAAAAGAACGCTCTTATTCCAAGAACAAAGATAGGATTTTTTTAGTTATTGCGTTATCCCATCTTTAAAATAATTGTAAATGTAGATTTCAAAAGACTCTAACTTTGAACAAGAAATTATATCCTCATCATTTAGTGTATTAAATTTTGATATGGCAGCACTCAAAGTTAACCCTTTATCTTCAAAATCAATCAACCCAGAATTCTGAATCTTTTTTGCTATCATTCTAGGAAGACCATATTCTTCCAATTGATAAACAACTGTTGGTAAGAATACGGATGACAGTTTGGAAATAAATGGAGATAAATCAAAATCAGATTTTAGAATTGCTTTTTGAAGTATATTTACATCGCTAATTAATGAAGATAATTTAAAAGACACATTACGCTCTAATCTAAAAAAAGTATCTAGACCAATACCTATATCATCTAAATCTTGTAATAATTCAGGAATAGTTTTCTCCCAATTTCCCGACAATATTTTAACAAATTCAACAAACGTACCATATTTAGCATCCCAAGCGCCTGGCTGTAGGTTTAATATTTTATAAAGAGCAGCATCCCAGTAATCTGGATTTGAATAATTTAAATATTTCAAACATTCCCAAGCTTCTGGATTGCTGGACAATTTATGAGCAATGGTTTTGAGTAAATTAGAATCTTGAGCTTGCAGTATAGAATCATTTTTGTACTCTTTATATGCGTTTCCAACAAGGTTTAGCATTTCCTTATCATGTTCGTCTATTTTAGCAACTTGTTCGCGAGTTAATATTTTCTCATATTTCTCTTTATCTAAATCTCCTAATATTTCTTCTGGAAAAGGTATTGCAAGCTGAGTTTCTGTATCATTAGGTCTTTTAGCCAAAACATAAATATTCCCTATAAAATGTTTAAACATTCGCCCTGCTCTTCCAATAAGATTTTTATATGCAAAATTACTAAATTGCAAACCTCTTCCAGAGGTCATCCATACAATAACATTTTCTGCAGATGTGTTAACACCTTCGATTATTGAGGATGTTGATATTAGACGATTCAAACCTTCATTTTCCTCAAACAATTTAATCTGAATTTGACTTAATGAACGATGTAATGAACCATTATGCACACCGACTCCTCGTTTAGCTAATAAAGTAAGATTCCAATTATAATCGTAATTCTTTCCCAACCAATCAGAAAAGTCATTTAACAATACTGAATCAATTTTAGGAGAGGTTTCTAGTATTAAATTTGATAAAGATGTTATATTAGAGAAAGATCCAGCATATATTAAAGTCTTACCTTTCAATGTTCTATTTAGATTTAAGAAATATTCTCCTTTTTTTTGAGTATCAGTACCTATTTGAGGATAATAATCTGTAACTTTAAGAAAAACAGTATTAAAGTCCATTTTCATGAACTCCATATCTTTAGTAAACTGATTATCCTCTATTTTAGTTATATTAGGAGCTAAATAATATTTTTGCTTTGCAATTTGACCTAGCTTTATAATGGCCTTTATCAATGATGCAGATCTTTCTTTTTCAAAATCTTTACTTGATTTGTAAAATTCATCAACAATCAATATGTCTAACGAATCAATCTTATTTACATAGCATAGTGCTCGTTCTTGTGGAAATATAAAAATATTTCTTTCTGCTAATGGAATATCGGTTGTAGTTATTATATTATATTCATTTGCAAATTTCTTATATATTCGTCTACGCGTTTCATCAGTTAATGCTATTGTTGGGACAATTATTGCTACATTTCTAGGCTTCCGCAATTTAATAAAAGCATCAATAACAAAACTTTTACCAAAGCTAGTAGGTGCACTTACAGCAATATTCTTACCTGCTAACAAAGAACTTAAAAGTCTAAACTGTTCTCTATGCAAAACTTTTTCTTCGTTCAAACCGATGTCTGCCTTAAATAGATTGTAAACAAATGCATCTTCCCATTCAGAAGAATTAACATCCATATAAGGATACAATCCAACTTCTCTAATTAGAGAATTCAACAGAGGGAAGTATTGAATATTATTTCTACCAACATAATCTAATAGTTGAATTAACAAATCTCTTGCCTTAGGCTCATCTCCATCTATTAGATAATCATTTATTTCTGAACACTTATAAAACAAATCTTCATTCATAACTATTATTAAAGTCTAAAAATATTAGCACGATTCGTAAACATCTCAACAATTTTAGATTTCTTTGGAACAGGAAAAATCATTAAATGAAATTTGATTTCAGAATACATATACACATCTGTAGCGCATTTTTCAATTTGTTTCTTAAAATAAGAATTAACCCGATCAATATAAAAATCCCGCATAGATTTTATATAGCTTTCTTCGAGTCGTGTTGCCTTTGATGTAATGTTGCATTCATGTAATATAAGAATAGGTATATGTAATAAAGGCTTTATTTTGTCAACGGAAATATCTTTATTTAAAAGTTTCTTTATGTCTAAAACTATATTATCGGGTATATCTAATGTAGATAATTCATTAATGCCAATAATAATAGAATTTTCTTTTTTTATTTTGTCAGTAGACAAGGTATTATAAACAGAAGTAACAATTGATGTCAAGCGTGTATCGTCTATAGAATCATAAAATTTTGCTTCTCCTAACCACAATGAAAATTTATCGCCTGGCTCCAATACAATATGGACACTATCTGCGCCCTTTGCATAATCATTCACATTCTGCTTATAGTAAATTTTAGGCACAACAGGAAGCGCGTTATAATAATTACGCATTATAGCATACAACAAAATTTCTGCTATTTCTCCACCGGCGATGTCATTGTCTGTAATTCTAAGATTCTTTGCAGCCCGAACTAACATAGAAGAAGGACGGCTACCTAATGCCATTCGTTCTGCTTGGTTTAGTGCAGTTTGAGCAACATTATCCCAAATATAGTCTAGAAAATCATTAATTCTCCATGCACCATCTTCGAAATCCTGCACCATACATAAGGTATCCTTATTCTCAATCGGAGAGATAGACGTATCTGATAATATATCTGCAAATGGGCAAGATAGCACAATGTGAAACGGCCTATACATACGTACACTATTTTATATATTTATGATTTTGAATATAAAGGTACGGATTATTCCTCATATGTTTTTACTATCAAGACATAAAATAGTATCTTTGCTTAAAAATATTCACAATGATAATCACTATCGTATCTCTTATTGATCAATTTTTAAATATTAATATACCAACATACAAAGATTATCAGTTTTTCTCTTACTTATTTGAATCTAATACTAAAGGAGATATTTTGAGAGTCCAAGTGGCAAGCAAAAAATTCAAGTCTCGTTTGAAAATATTTGACGAGCTAAGCAGGGTTAATAGAAAGTATTTAGCAATAAAAGCTGTATTTGACAGGATACCTGAGGATAGCAAATTTATTGTTGTACCTGGAAAAATTGATGATACTATTTTACTATATCATTTAAGAAATAAAGTAGATAAATTAAATGGCATAGAAGATACGACCTCTAATTTGGATAAAACAATTAGTCAAATAGCATCTTTGTACTACACTCAAAGTTTTAATGGCAATGCTAAACGAAGACAATATATAGGTGAAACAGATAAATCTAATCGAATATGTAGATTTTGTGGTCAACAAGTTCCAATAGTTTCATTTAATAATACAGCTCATGCTATTAGTGAATCCCTTGGGAACAAAAGTATCATCTGTAGAGAAGAATGCGATAATTGTAATGAACGATTCAGTAGAACAATAGAGCCGGACATTGCAAATATGCTTTCATCTCTTTTAACTATTTATTCTATTCACGGGAAAAATGGAATTAGAACAACCGCTGGTAAAAATTTCAAACTATCATTAAATGAAGCAACTAAAAGCGACACTAATGTAGGGACCATAACAATACAACTGCAACAAAAATTTCCTGAGAATATAGAAGATTTTTTTAAAGAGCAGTTATCACTAGATGCTAGCACCCTAAAATACATTCCTCAAAATGTATATAAATGCTTATGTAAATATGTAGTAAGTGTTGTTAATAAACGATACTTAGCAGATTTTAGGAAAACTATTGATTGGATAAATTCGACAACAAGGTATTGTAAGTTGCCAATAGTTGCTATTGGGGATGCCCAGATAAAAATGGAAGCCCCGTATTTGATTGTATCAATACGCAAAACAAACAATTACAATTATCCATATTGTTTTGCCTTATTTGCGATAGCCAACACCATATTTGCATTTATTATACCCTTTACATCAAAGGATAAATATCATTTCACCACACCGAAGAAATACAAAATCTTTCAAGAAATGATTCAATCTTGGTATAATAGGATCAAATGGTCTTTCAATAAATTATCATCATCTCAAAGGACATACACACGAGTAGATTTTACGCTACAAATTCCTCCAGAATGTAAATTAGGGAAAGATTACTTTGTACTTAATAAGAAAAATAATCTTTAGCCGAAATCCCCTAATTATTAGATTAATTAATTTTTGTAATTATTCCAGTTTCAGGAATCCCATTAAAAAAGCATCAGGAAAAATAAACTTCTTTTCTCCTAATGTAAATCTGACATAGATAAACTTCTCATTCTTATTGATTTTTACAACCGTTCCTTTGCCAAACTTCTTATGAACTACAGTACTGTCAACCGCTAATTTCTCAAGTTGTTTTTTGAGATTACCATCCTCTTTCGTTGATTGCACAGATGGTGACTTCGCAGTAGTGAGCTCATTTACAGGGCGAGATTGTACAACTGGTACAGAATGAGGTTGTGAGGTCTTTGTTGTTCCTTGTTCAGTTTGTTTTTTATTGACTGTTTCAGTACCTTTTGAATAGGAATCAGAATCTACCTTTGTCATTGAGGATTGCTGATTGTAGAAGAGTTTTTCATACTGCTCCTTGCGGATGGTAGTATCCCAGCCACCTACTTCGTCTGTTATATGCCTATTGATACCAGTATATGTCAGACTAGCATCTTCATAGCGTTTGAATTTGAAGATAGCGTCGTTCATCAGCGGTGCATTAAATACACCGAGTGAACAGAGCATATTAAAGTCCTCGACACTTAAACCTGTAACTTTCTTGAACAGACCTGGCTCCAACTGTGTAATGACATCCTTCAGGCATCTTTCACGGTAGTCAGTCAAATACATAAATACAGGAATACGAGTAGCAAACTTTATCAGTTTCTCTTGAATCTGTTTGCGTTTACTCTTCATTTCCTTTTCCTCGTCAGAAATTTCCTTTTTCTCCTTTGGGGTTGGATTGGGATTTTCTTTCTTTGCCTTTTTAACGGCCTCGGATTTATTGATGATGGTAGTAAGGTCATTGTTCAGGTTACGGAACCCTTCTATATTCATCAAGGCTTTCATGGCTTCAGGACTCGCAAGCAAACGTTTCAGTGTATCATTGTCTACATTTACAAGCAGGGCTGATTCCCACCGTTTTGCCAATAACGTAGCCGAAGTTCCTGCCAAAGCGATATCCAAGATGTCTTGTGCATCAACTTCTTTCATGCTGCTGCCATCATAAGCCAGCACAGGAAGAAATTTTATGAACTCACCGACTTTCGCCTCTGGGTTGGATTCATTGATATCCAGTCTACAACTGTAATCGGATATTTGCCGTAACGCTCTGTCAAGGGCAAAGTCAAAGACATAGCATTCATTTTTCATTATGACACGTCTTCCATCCTCATCCTTTACTTCCCATGGACTCTGAACTCTAAATGCTGCCTGAAAATATGTTTCCGGACTTTTCAAATTCCGTAGCATGAATATCCCAGTCCAAGGTTTCACGGTAACACCTGTTGTCAGTTTGCCACAAGTCAGTGTTATTGTCTTTGTCCTAAGAGGATCTCCCATATTCGCCTGAACCGGATACAAAGCATCCAGACCGATTCCGGCTGCAGTTCCAGCACATACTATCACTTTGTAATCGTGGTAAAATTTGTTTTGCCGTTGAGCAAGCAGATTTGCCATAGCAAAACAAGATGCGATATTAGGCAGAAACCAAATTGTGTGTGAAAGTACATTGAGCAATCGAGTATCACTGAATGGCATTGGAGGACGTTTATCCTGTCCTAATTTCATGTCATCTACACTAGCTGGAAGGTATGAACCACGAATAAGATTCAGCCATTTCTGTACCTCGTTCTCATATTTGAATCTGGCATTTGCACCTTTGCCTTCTGCTGCGAAAAACACATTCAGGTCAAACTCATCAAACTCACCTTGCTTTGCTACTTCCTGTATTTCATCGGGCATACGGTAAGTAAGCATTACCATTCGTGGCAGAGCTATATAAGGATTACCGTTACCTTTCCATTCCGTTTTAGCTCGCTGCTCATCAGAATAAGTCCAGTTAAAGATCTGCTCCTCTATAAATTCTCCGGTATTGATGGCTCTAAATGGTGTTCCTGAGAGAAACAGATAATATCGTGTTGAAATAGGAAGCCATGTTTCATTAATGGCATTGCTTGCTTCATCTTTCTGATATTTTTCCACATCAAAATCTACCTCATTTTCTTCATCCTCCTTTTCAAACAATTCCTTCGCTCTCTCTTTCCAAGCTCCGAAGTGATATTCGTCAAATATTACCAAATCCCAATTTGTCGAATGGATAAACTCATTTTTTGTCTTTATTCCTCCACTTTCGTTTGTGCCAAGCAAATCCTGAAACGAACCAAAAACGACAATGGGCCTTGATTTATCCGTACGATTAAACTCCTGGTCAATATTCAAATTATTGTTGCGTGCATCTTTATTGGATATGTACTGCCATCCTTCAAAGTCGATATGGGATATAAGATCTTCTCTCCAGGCTGATTCTACAGCAGGTTTGAATGTAAGGATTAAAATCCGCGACAACCCCATTTTCTTTGCCAGCTGATAACTGGCAAATGTTTTCCCGAAACGCATTTTTGCATTCCACAAGAACTTTGGTGTGTGACCAGGCTCTTCCTTGAGTGCCTGATCAAAATATTTTTAGTCTGTTCTACGGCACGAAACTGTTCAGGACGCATCGTGAAATTCTGTGTTCTGTTCTCAACATTGTCTGACCCTGTACGAAGGGATAATATAGCAGCTTCAACATCAGATACTGAACACTTGAACCACTCATCGGTTTTGTCAAGAGGATTCAGTCGATGACATCCTTTGCTTTCAAGAATCCTGTGTATGTCCTTATCTGTAAAACAAGATCCGTCATTAGCCATTGCAGACTTGACTAATACAATCTCATACTTGATTTTGCTTGTGTGGAGCTGCTCTTCAATACGTTCCTGGGCAGTACGGTTGGTATACCCGATTTTCAAATATCCTTTGTGTGACTCTACTCCAGGCAATCTGTAGGCATATATTGTAGGAGTAACAGCAGGTCGTTGGGGAAAGAAGTTATGTTCCATAATATTACTCCATTGGTCGTATCATTGATTTAATAAACGCAATCTCTTCTTCAGTCAGTCCATACTTAGCATATAATTCTTCATCAGTCCAGGATTTAGAATAATCTTGAACTGGAACAAATGCAAAAACGCCTTTAGATATATTTTGAGTATTCTTTATCAGAGACATCATAAATCTAAAGAACCTCGTGGTCATATATGAAATTAGGTTTTGACCTTCGACCTTGTTATTAACAAAATCTACAATCAAATACGTTTCTGTGCAGACTGTATTTACATCTGCATATAATGGAGTAGAAATAATGCTGTGGGGATATTCATCTCCACCAGGACTAGCTTTAGAAACCAACACTTTCTTTTTATCTTTCCAAGCAATATTTTTAGTTATATATCGTGATTCTATAAACACTTGTTTCTGAGAAGATTTACTTCTATCGCTTCGAAATAGAGTTATATTTGCTTTGCTTGATTTTGTCAATTCATAATTCTCAAAATTCGAAGGTATTCCAAACGGTAACCTTGATTGCACTCGATTATCCATTGTTTCTTCTTTAAAACTGCGTACTTTATTTAAGATAGAGATAGCTTCATTGTACCTTATAAAAGTTGTTGAATTACCTTCAAGTAAAGGTCTTTCTAAAAAAGATGTAACAATGTTACCTTTATGGTTGTAAATTAGACAATCCCCTTTTTGATTCCTATCCCATAAGAAATAACATACTCCGCCACGAATGTTAATTCCTGGGAAGCAATCAGATGTTTCTGGAAAATCATGAATTATGCGTAGATGTCTATCATTCAGCATTTCATCTCTAAAACTATCAAGTCCTTTACCACCTGAGTACCATCTTGCGGGAATAATCATCGTTAGATACCGAGGATTAAGCTTTATGGCGTTTTTAACAAACTTATCATATATAGGAGTGGCACTACTGCCTTCTCCTCCTCCATCATTCATTTGATAAGGTGGATTGCCTATAATCACATCAAATTTCATATTGAATACTTTGTGTACATCTAAGTTGTGGATAAATTGATAAGCGTGGGTTTCAAGTTCCGTTCCACGATCATATTCATTTTTCGAAGCCCCGCAATAGATACATTTACCATCTTTCCAAGTATGTCTAATACGTTGGAAGATTATATTTCCTTGAGGCTTTTCTTCCGAAAACTGATATACTGAAAACTCCCCACTCGGATATTTACTACAATAAACACTTCGACGGGAAAGTAAACTCGTGAGTTCTGTAATAGCAATACCAAAGAGTTGCTTTGAAAATATGTGCTCTATACGTTTTTCAAGATCAGGAATTTGTTTTTCAAGCCCTTTTATCAGTCTTTTGGCTATTTCCCGTAAAAACACACCGCTTTTGCAGCAAGGATCAAGGAATGTCGTATCGGGATTCTCAAACAACTCTTGCGGCAACATATCAATAATCTTGTTAGCCAATTCCGGTGGGGTAAACACCTCATCATTACTAAGATTTGCAATACAAGACAGCACATCAGGATTATATACATTTTGAAACAAACTATTCTCCATAATCCTGAACCTTTTTATAGTGAGTAATATATCTTCTCAGGAATATTCCACCTTCTTCCTTTTGCTCTTCAGTGAGTGCGAATAGATTGCCCTCACTACTATCATTGTAGAGAAGGAGGTCTGTCATTGTGTAGTCAGAGCGTTGCATCTGAGTGCTACCGATTAGTGTCCATTCTGAAAAGACTATAGGAGCTGTGGTATCGTTGCCATCAGTATCGACACACATCAGTGTTAGCGCATTTCCGTTGATGATATTTCGGCTTATAATAAACTTAGCCGCTTGACGAGCTTCGTCCGAAGCCTCGGCTTTACAATGGTCGGTGTATTCTTCATTCCAAATAGAGAATAAGCGTTCACGACAAGCATATACATTGTCGTTCATTATATCTACACCGTACAAACTGCCTATGGCTACGATCGCTTGCTTTTCGTAGTCACGGGGGCTCTTCTTATATTTTCTTCTTAATTCTGCGAGTTTACGTCTGAGTATGGCAGAAAGGAAGTTCCCGTCACCACAAGCTGGTTCCAGAAATCGGGAATCCGGTCTCAAACACTCATTTTTTACAAGGTCCAACATTGCGTTTACCTCACGCTCTGCCGTAAATACTTCACCTCGTTGTGCAACTCTTTCTTTAGACTTTATCTGACTCATATTCCATCTTGCTGAGTCTCTCTATATAAGAGGTAGTATGACAGATGAAATATCCTGGTTATCAACTGTTGTTTAAGTCTCAAAACTAGAATCTGATAAACAATTCTATGTTTTTGAACATTACAATATGCTTTTATTGGCTCTTAAATAATAATAGTTGCTATATTTTACGTAATTTCGCAACATATTATGTCTCTCTTATATAGAATGTAGTCGTTTTACTAAACACTTAATTGAGCCCTACAAATCCATTAATATCTGTGCGTTAGCTTTGTCTACTACGGAGTTATCCAATGAGGCCAGATAAATTTGTGTGGTAGCCTCGCAATCATGTCCCATTCCTTCACTGATGACAGAAATAGGAATGTTCTTGCCTTTGGCTGCGCTTGCCCATGAATGACGGGCACAGTACATGCTTAGAGGAACGGATATATCGGCCAATCTGGCTATTTCTTTCAGGTTCCGGTTTATTCCGGACATGACACTCCTGTAATGCTTGTGCGTATCCTTAAAAGGATATTTCAATACCGGCAAAATATAAGGACTGAGGCTGTCTTCCGGGTATTTGCCGACAATCTCCTGCATACATTTTTCCCACCTGACAACCAGCTGCTGCCCGGTCTTTCGTCTGCGATACGATAAGAAACCGTTCTGAAGATCTTTCTTTTTTAGGTGAGCCATATCTATGAACGACATGCCACGGGTATAGAAACTGAACAGGAACATGTCCCTTGCAAATTCCAGATTAGGCTGTAAGGACAGATCCAGATTCTTCATACGTTTGATGGCTGATAAGGGAACGGCACGTTTGACGGTCTTGTCCACTCCCGTATAGACATGCCTGAAAGGATTGCGCTGTTCCATCAGTTCCTTTTCCAAGGCACGGTTATATACCGCCCGAAGGATACGCATGTAGAATGAACTGGTATTCCGTACGGCTCCTTTCCCATGAAGGTAGGCTTCATAAAGCTGCATCAAATCCGAATCAATTTCGGGCAGCAGAACATCCCTGTCCCCTCTGAACTGCATGAAACTTTTCAGAGTGCAGGAATAATTTTCGGCTGTGCGTATCTTGCCCATCTGTTTGAGACGGGCTATGATGCCTTGCATGAAGTTGAAAAGCGACTGTCCCTCTGTATTGCTTTGAAAAGAAGTGACAATATCATCTGCTGTATATGTCCCTTTTCGATTTTCCAGTTGGCGGATAATCATGTCCAACCGTTTCAGGTCCCATTCCATGCGTTCCTGCACGGAAAGGAGCAGATTGCTTCGTTCCGAACTACCGACAATGATACAGCTCTCAGCTTCATTCCATTCATCCTTAAATATCCGGTAATCCGTCTTTAGCTGACGGATTACACGGTTCTGGATAATCTGATAATAGACGGTACCTTCCTTTCCCTCTATGGTGGAAGGTCTGAATTTCACTTTCACACTGGCCATAGGCTTACTTTTTAGATTCGTCCGTAATAGACTTGTCCTTGATGGACTTCGCCTTGGTGTCCAGTTCTCTCGCGGCCTGTTCTTTCAGCCGTGCCTGCTCAGTCAGAGTAGCTTGTCTCTGTACCGCTTCCTCGTAGGCTTCCACGTCCTCACGCATCTGTTCTATCCGTTCGTTATCCCGGTTCGGTCCAAAAAGGTTCTCAAGTTCCACGAGTCGCTCGGAGGTAGCCTCTCCTTTCATCTTGACATAACGGTACTTCAGATCATTATCGGCCTGCACGTTATCTGTCCTCACCGAAAAATAGAGAGTCACGGACAGAATCACGATTGTCACGAACATCACGAAAAAACTCCCAAGAGTGTACGGGGATTCTACACTCAGGCTGAAATGATGGTTGATGTTGCTTGTCTTAACTACATTCTTTCTGATTGTGTCATTGGTCTCACAAAACAAGGCTTCCACTTTCTTCTGGTGCTGACGCTGTTCATTCCGTATTTCTGACAAGACCTGTCCAAGTCTTTCCTGTGACGAGTTCTTCCTGGCCATGGAAACCATATCGTTCTTAATGGCGGCAAGTCCTTCGTACACGCGAGCCAACAATTTGCGAAATGTCTCATGATCTTTCCGGACTTCATTCAGCACGGACTCATCCTTTTCCTTTTCATTGTTAACTGTCGAGCTATTGCCTTCCGGCAAGGGGACGGATAACCCGTTGATTTTATTCTCTATTCTTTCCAGGCATCCGAAGATGCTCTCGATATATTCTTCCAATTTCATATTCCTGCAATTTTAATGTTCATGAATAATTTGAATGAGAAAGGACAGGCTACAACCCGAATCCTTTCCTCCTTTTCTTTTTCCTGCGTCTGCGCAAGAGTTCTTCCTGAGGTAACGGCTCTTCGGGAGCAGTGCCGTTTGTCGGACTGAACAGTCCCTGTCCCGTACTTTCGAGGAGATGGCCTCCGTCCGGTATCCTTTGTAGTACCTTCCGTTCGGATTCCTGTTGGGCTTCCGAGGGCTTCCAACTCAACAAGGCATTCAGTTTGGCAAAGCTGAACTCCCGGCTGATCTGTGAAGCCTTGAAGGTCTGCCCGTCCTTGGTGAACCGGATTCCCTGTATGTCCTCCGGCTTTTTTATCTCCATGGTACGTTTTACAAATTCCAGCCTGATACCCCGGCGAAGCAGGTAATCGTTGAACTCTTTCCATGTTTTGGAATGCTTCAAAGCTGCCTTGACGGCATTGAAAATTTCGTATTTCACACGCTCCGAAGCATGGAGCTTCTCCACATTAGTCTTGCCCTTGCCCTCCGCATATGTCAACCCGTACTTGTCCTTAAGCAATTTTGTGGCGATTTCATTACGCTTGTAATCGCTTTGGGAAGAGATTACCTTGCCGTCATATCCGATGCGGTTATAGACCAGGTGGCAGTGCGGATTGTCTGTGTTATGATGCCTTACCAGGATGAACTGAGTGTTTTTTATTCCCATCAGTTCCATATATTCCCGGGCTATTTTAGCCATAAATTCATCTGTCAGCAATGCCTTGTCTTCCGGCTTGAAACTCAATGCGATGTGTCCGACAGGCTGTTTGATCTTCGGATTAAGCTCCCGCTGGTAGTTGAAACTATCCGTTATTTCCCGGATATTTCCCAGCAGTACACCGTCGGAGTCGATGATTTCCGCGTTGTCCTTGCCCATTACGTAACGGATACAGCCGCCGAAGGATTTCCCTTTCTTGATCTTGCCAATCATGACGGCCTCCCTTCTCCGTGCCTGTACCGGACTATAATCTCCTTGAGTTTCTGCAGGAGTTCCGTCACCGTCTTTTGGGTACGGTGGAATCCGGCCTGATGGGACAGACGGGTCAGCTGGTTCAGGTTGTTTGCCATACCCGTAAGGCTGCGTATGACGGCAGTTTCCTCGGCAGAGTGTCTAGCCGTTATCGTCGTCTCAAAGGCTGATACGCGGAGAAATTCCGCCAGCGTGAGGTTAGCCTGTCTGCTGCGTCGGCATAGCCGCTCATAGTCTATCTTGGAGAATTTCACTGTAACGGCTTTGCTGAGTTTGCACACTCCGCTTACTCTGGGGCGTCCCCTCGGTCTGTTTTTCTTTTTGTCATTCATATTTTCTCTGTTTGATTTTTGATTGTTCTTTTTCTCACAATCTGCGACCACCGGGAGCTGATTGTCTCCACTCTTTGGGAGTGGAGCGAGGTTTTCGGGATGCCCGAAAGATAACCTCGCTAACTCCCAAAACTGAAGTTTTGTCCGTTACTCCCTCTGGTCGGTTGCTGACTGTCTGAATACTGTAATGACTGGAGTCAGTAAGCAAGTCGGTAATTCCTGAAAATGTCACAGCTTTCTCCACTGCTCGAAGTCTTCCGAATAGATTTCAAGATGCTGCCTGGCGATGTTTTCAAGCAGTCCGGAAACGCTCATTTTGCGTCCTCCCAACCTGCGGACAAACTCGTCCAGCCTGTCACGTACCTCGCCGCTAACAAACACGGGCTTGCGGTCTTCGATTCTCGGAACCTGAAGAAAGGTTTTCCGGTATTCGTCCAGAGATAGTTTTCTCTGTCTACTGCTTATACGTCGCTGAGATGCGGGAATGGCTTCCTCTTTTCCGGTTGACGGTTGCTGGGGCTCGAATGTGGAGTCGGTCTGTTCTACCGTTCCTTCTGACTTCTCTTTCCCGGTATCATTCAAGGATGCTTCTATGGCAGTTTCAATGCTGCCATCTGATGGGAGTATGAGTGACATGTCTGTACCTGTCATGGCCTCCCATTCTTCTTTGGTCAATTTCTTTTTTGTTACCATACATTTTTTGATTTTAATCGGTTTACTCACTGGTCTCGGTGCGCACCTTGACTCATTGTCGTGAGCAAAGGAAGTGTGTATAGTGAACAGAATCAAGCAAATGGAGATACCGTGACAATTATGTAATCTCGTGCACTATACCGATTGGGCGGTCGGTGCTGACTGCCGTGATTTGCCGGAGTGATTTCTACATACCGGATTGTCAAGAAGATTCTGTATATAAAGAAGGCTCATTATATACAGTTGATATGTAACATGATGTCATTTCGGGCAACGCATCGTCACCGGTCTGAAAATCCATTGCAGTGTGATTTCTACTGCTTTTATTTGCAGTGGAAACAGGATAAAACGGTCACATTTCCATCCGAAAATGGACGATGAGACATGATGGTATATCGGCTGTAAAAGACCTGTTCTGTTCCAGATTTTTGAATATATGTTTAACTGAAAATAAAGAAGACAATGGAAATTATCAGCTTTGAAAAAAGGACTTTCGAGGAGATTGCCGCCAAGCTGGATCGTTTCGTGCAGCGGGTGGAAAGTCTGTGCCGTGAACATGGCGGAAAGGAAGCAAGTGAATGGATGGACAACCACGAGGTCTGCCGCAGGTTACGTATCAGTCCGAGAACCCTGCAGACCTTGAGGGATAACGGGACGCTGGCCTTTACAAAAATCGGAAACCGGACTTACTACCGTCCCGATGATGTGGAGCGTGTGGTCGGAAATGTGGAGGAGAAACGTAAGGAAGCCCGCTGGAAAGGCAAGACCATTTGAACGAGTTTCAAGAATAATGTATAACCCAATATCAAACGCATATGAGTAATGAAATCAGAGAAAAGGACCATGAGTGGGTAAAGACGTTCCACTCGAATTTCGACAGGCTGTTGGCCCTGCTCGAAAAGTTGTTGGAAAAACGGCAACCGTCTGCTTATGGCGATGAACTGCTGACAGACAAGGAAGTGGCATACCTGCTGAAAGTAAGCCGGAGAACCTTACAGGACTACCGCAACAACGGCATTCTGCCTTACACACAGGTAGGTGGCAAGATTCTCTACCGGGCTTCCGACATAGAAAAGACACTGATGAAAGGGTACAAGGAGGCGTACAGATACAAAAGAAGCTGACACGCCAAACGCTCAACAAAGGACACATAGGGATTTTGATTTTTCTGGAGGGAGCGCAGTTGACCGCCTGCCCATTTTATTTGTGTTTCTAAAAATTAGCCTTTCCAAAATGATAAAAAACAGCGTATAGTATTAGGCTCTATTTGAACCAATCTATATGCTGTTTTGTTTTTTTTTCTGACTTTTCCGTCAGTCGCTTGTTTCCGCTGCCGTCGGCGTCCATTGTACAGACGTGAAAGGGAAAAAGTTTTCGGGCTGAATACGCTCTGAAAGAGGAAGATTCTGCCCGTAACGGCAAAGCCGCATGACCTTTTCGCTTTCAATAGAGTCTGTACTAACTTCTATGGACGGCAAGGAAACGGGCGGCTGACAGAAAAATAAGCTCTATTACTTGTAATAATAAAGTAATTATTATACCTTTAACTTTCATTCAATCAAAAACACTTTTATATTATGAATAAAAAGAATTTTGCATTATTAGCAGTTTTATATGATACTGAAGGGGCAGATTTATATCACGATATTTATTTCCCAATAATAAAATATGTTTTAGCCACTAAATGTACCCAACAAATAGATACGGCAAAATTTTATGATATTACTGAATTGCAGGAAAATATAATGGCCATATTTGGAATAAAAATGCCATTAACTGTTCTAAAACAATGTATTTTGGCTATAAGCAAAGCTAATTCAGATTTCAATATTACGACTTATGAAAATGGCCAGCAATTTCAAATTAAAAGAATATGGAATATTTCTATAAATGAAAATATTGATACAAAAATGGATCAAGTAATAAAATACTTTGACCAGTTGGAATCTGAATTTAAAATATACTTACAAGATAAATTAGTTGAATCAGATAAAACCTTTTTAGATTTCTTTATTGATAACACCGAAGATTTATTCAAATACTTAAATGATTTAGATTCAGCGACATTAGTGAATGAAAATTATCTTCACATAGTGCGCTTTCTCTTAGAGTTGAAGGAAAATAAAATAGAACTTTTTAATATAGCTAATGACATTTTTTGGGGATCATGTGTAGCTGCATTCCTAAAAAGAGAAGTGGATTTAAACATTAGACCTATAAATAGTATAGACTATTATTTAGATTCATCTCTTGTCATGGCCATTCTGGATTTTGATAGTGAAGCTAATGTTATTTATGCTAAAGAACTTTTAGAAATAATATTAAACTCAGGGAATAGAGCTATTGTCAATACAATGACAGTGAAAGAAATAGATTCTATTCTGTATGCTGTAGAAAAAGCTCAGGTTCCTAATCCCAATACAGCCATTGCAGAAGCTTACTATAGAAGAAATCTATCTTCAAGTAAAATATTATCATTAAGAAATAAACTAAGAACACTAATTGAAAATACAGGTATTATTATTCAAGGAGAATCCGATATAGAGTTAAATAATATCATAACTAAATATAGAAATAAACCATCTGTTAAAGAATTAGGAATACAGAGAAATCAGACAAATTCAGAAAATAATTTCCGTGAAATACATGATATATATATAAATGACTATATAATAAAGAAAAGAGGACATGTTCAATCACGAGAAAAAATTAATTGCATATTCGTATCACTAAATAGTGATTTGATACAATTTATCAAACATAATTATACTGGAATAAAAATTTCACCAATAATTCATCCAGCAAAAGTCGTTACTGAGTTATGGATTCATAGCTCCAAATCAACAATTGTAAGAAAAAATGGTCTCATTGAAGTTATTTCTCGATGTATTGCATTAAACAATACAGATGTTCGACATAAATTAAGATTAGTATCAAAATATATCAACGAAGACGAACTGTCAAAAGATGATTATTCTGCTCTGTATTGTGCTTTAGTCAATCGTTCTCAAAAGGTTTTGAATGAAGTAGTTAAAATCTCAGATATAGGGGAAATCTCAGATGAAGAGAAACAGAAAAATATAAAAATAGCATCCACAACCATTCATTTAGCTATAGAGGAACATTCGGAACGAATTAAACGGATGGAAAAAATGGGAGAAAAATTAGAAGAGGTTTCATCTACACTGCAAAAAACGACCCAAGAATTGGACTCAATAAAAGGTATGTTGGATAAGCAAGTTTCTATAAATAGTAGCAAGCAAGATGAAATAGAAAAACTTAAATTACAAATTAATAATAAAGAAAAAGAAAATCAAAACAGCTGCAATGAGATTATAAAACTAAAACAAAAATTAAAGACAAAAGATAGAATTTCAGAAATTGAGAAATTGATAGAAAGCCTTGATTCAAAAATTAAAGATCTCAATGAAGATAGAGAAAAATCAATTTCTTTAGTCAAATTCTATATTCCTTTTTTTTCCGAAATATTAGCGATTGTTGCATTAATAATAATAGCACCTTTCTCTATTTGTAATTTCGTAAGTGATATGTCTAACATGGATATTACATACAAAAATTTATGGGGATATATTACAGGAAATAAACTACTAACATTTGGATTGGTATTTTCTATCGTTACATTCATTTTGGGCCTTACTAGGATTCAGAATTTATTTATTTTATCACCTAAAATAAATAAATCAAGAATTATTAATGAACAAAATGCGTTTTGGAATAATAGTCATCCTGAATTTCATGAACTAAATAATCAAAGAAAAACGCTTGAAGAAGAAATGGAACATTTAAAAACATTAATCTAATATTACAATATAGCGCCAGTATTTTAATATTACTGGCGCTATATTGTAATTAATTATTTTCTTATTAGTTTATCCATATCCTCTGAAATCTTGTCATCTGTAACTTTTGCGTATCCTTGTGTCGTTCTGATATTTGTATGGCCCATCATCTTTGAGATGCTTTCCATGGGAACTCCGGCAGAAACCATCATGGTACCGAAAGTATGGCGGCTTTGATGGTATGACAAGTTATGCTTGAACTGAAGGGAAAATCCCAATTCATGTATCTCAAACCAAATCATACTCCGTATGGGTAACGGGAAAATGGGCTTACTGTCATCTGTCGTATTATACAAGGAAATTATCTGCTCCGCTATCGGGTGCAATGGTATAAATGACTCAACGCTTGTTTTCTTGCGGTATGTTCTGATATATTTCCGTCCTTCTGCAGTTGTACCTATATGATGTGGATAGAGGTTGCGTACATCAACGTAAGCCAAACCGCAAAAGCATGAGAATATAAAGGTTCTTCTTGCAAGTTCCTGTAGTGGATCCGGTTTTGGATGGCTCATTATCTCTTGAAGCTGATTCTTGCTTATATACATGAGCTTTGTAGGTGCCTTCTTTTCATATTTTATATCATCCAAAGGATTATATCTCAAAATTCCGTTATCCACGGCAAGATAAACCAGACGTTTCAGCCAGCAAAGACAATGGTTACGGTATGATGGCTTATGAGGGTAATTTGTTTTCAGATACAAAATGAAATTGGTGCCAAACTCTTCGGTAATATCTGTAAAAAGCATGTCCTCCTTGCCCAGGGAACGGATGTATTCCCCCAGATAGTAATGATACATTTTTGATTGCCTGTAACTGGAGGTTGAATCTATTTGAATGGAACGGATTTTTAGAGTTTCCCGTTCCACCTCCCCTGCTTGTAATATGTACTTTGGGATGTCGAGCGCGCCTGTCATAGCTGTTTTCAGCAGCTCTGCACTGATGACACCGTTTACTTTCAACAGTTCAGCATAAGTTTCATCTACGCGTTTCTTATATTCACCAAGCATCCCGTTCAGTCTGTTGTTTTTGATTTCCCCTTTCTTGCTGTTCCACTCTTCCTGCTGGCAATACAACCCGGTTGATAATACAACAGCCTTTCCATCTATTGTAATACGGCACATGATTGATGTAGTCCCGTCAGATTTGACTTTACTGCGGTTTATATAATACAGTTGCTTATATGTACTTCTCATGATTCTTTCACTTTTGTTTTATAATACCAGTTTCATATCACTCGTTGCTTCGATGAATTTGTCCATATCCTCGAAAAGTTTTTTAGGAGTTACCCTTGCATAAAGCTGGGTAGTTGTCAGATTGGTATGACCCAGCATTTTGCTGATTGTTTCAATAGGAACACCAGCTTCAAGGGTTATCAGACTTCCGAAGGTATGTCTTCCCATGTGATAGACCAAATCACAGCTTATGCCAGCCAAATCACGCAAACCTTTCATGTGTCGTCTCATATTGGGGTGGTGTATCATCGGGAAAAGTTCTTCCCTGTCATTCGAACGATATTTTTCTATAAGAGCGATAGCCTCCGGCAGCAATTTGACGCGGGCCAGATATTCATTCTTCTTTCTCAGATACTTTAACCATAAGTCGCCTTTATCGTCCTTGTATATATTATCTCCAGTGATTGAAACCGCATCCGCATACGGAACTCCTGTATAACAGGCAAAGAGAAATAAATCCCTGGCTATATTATGAGTGATTCTTTCCGGTGGTATTACGACATCACGGATCTTCTCAAAATCCTCACGACTCAAAGCCCGTGGTGGTTTCCGGTTCTCTTGGGGTAGTTTGAAATTCACAAAATAACGCTTCTCCGCATGTCCTTCCTTGAATGCCATCCGGCAGATTTTCTTCAGGATTGCCAGATAATGTCTTGCCGTATCTACCGCAAGTCCTTTGTCCTTCAGTATATAATCCTGAAACTCCCATGGGATGTGTTCATTCAACTGTCCAAAAGCAACATCACTTGTCTTGAATCGTTTTTGAATAAATTCGCCAAGATACCTGCGGGTGTAAATGTATGTTGACATGGAGCTTTTAGCTACATCAATACCGATTCTTGAGCGCATATCCTCGATATGCATATCAAGCCGTTTCAACAGAGTCATCTGGGTTTCTACACTTCCTTGTAAAAGCTCTTTTACGGCAGTCGCGTCAAAATCAATCTTACGTTCTACAAGTGAATCAAATGCAGAATTGACCGAAAGCAAGAGCCGGTCAATTTTCGCATTAATATCAACGGCTTCTTTACTCTTTCCATTCAGTCGGCTTTCTCTTGGATTCCATAACTCCGGAGTACATGACAGCTTACAACTGAATTGCGCCATCGTGTTGTTTACCGTTATTCGCCCCATTATCGGAGCCTTTCCGAATTTGTCAAGACCACTCTTTTTCAGGTAGAGCAGCACCTTGAATTTTTCTACTTTCATACGCTTATTTTTTTAATGGCAAAATTACCTATTTTATAAGCGTCCTTTGATATGCAAAATGCTGACATACAGTGAATAATAGCCTCTGTGACAGATTCTTTATTGTTCAGTCTGTTACCTATTCGGTTCAGGTAACTGGGCGACTAACATTCTGGTAACTGAACACCTGCAATAACCTGTCCATTTTTGCTTTCCATTATCTCAGCAAAAAACAGAACTTTTGCTCATATTCAACCAATTACGTTTTCCTTTCTCATCCCTTCATCTACTTGCTTCCTATATTCTGTTCCACTGCTTTCGCCACTCCTATGCCGTAATCCAAATCTCTTTAGGCACTGACATCTACACCGTTTCCAAGATGCTCACACATAAAAATGTGTCCACGACCCAAATCTACGCGGATTTGATAAATACAAAGAAGCGCGAAACAGCTAATAAAATATCACTCAAATAAAGACAAACTTATGAAACGAGGAATCATATATAACAACGGCTATTCCATCATAATTCCAAATGATGAAATTTGGATGACTTCTTGGGAGATAGCAGACCTGTTCTATGTAACACCTGTCTCCATCAATCATGCTATCAAACGTATTCTGAAAGAGGAAGTTCTTATTGAATCTCAGATACACCGATATATTTGTTTAGAGAACGGGAATCATGCAGATGTATATAACATGGAGATGGTCATTGCCCTATCTTTCCGTTTTGACACAGGACATTCCATATTGTTCCGAAGATGGCTGATACAAAAAACATCCACTCCAAACCGTTCTAAAATACCGATACTCATTCCCCTATCCGGAAAGGAACAACACTTTTGCTGATATGATAACCCTGTAAAGCCCGATTTGGTCCAGCCATTTCGGGCTTTTTTATGCTCTTCTCAAAAAAATCATTACTTACTATGTATATACTATATAATTGCTTTGATAGCTATTCCACACTTTTGTGCATGGATTAGCCAAGTAATCATTCTTGTGGCAACTTGTGTCTTAGTTAATAACGCCAAACGCTGCCACAACAGAGTGAATCGATTGGGACTCGTTCATACCGATATACTTTTGCAGGCAAACAATTAAAATTGATAAATATGAAGACAAAGAAATTGGAAAAACAAACGCTGACATGGTTAGTATTCAGCGCAAATGTAATTGTTGGTGCAATGGCACGACAAATGGTGCTCCATCATGGACTTGACGCATTTAATGGCTATGTGGCATTTATGATCTGTACCCTGATGCTTACGGCCATTTATATCAACCTGCAAGAGTTATTCAAGAAAACTCTTTCTCCTTTCTTTGAAACCCTGTTTATTAAATTCCCGAATTATGGGAAGAAGGGCAAGGTCGAAATAGAGGATAAAGAAACGACAGAAGAAGAATCTTGGACCAAAGAGACGGACACAAATCCTCCACTCAGTATGGACTATGCACAAATCCGGCTATCGGCTATGAAAGCCAAAGAACAAGCCGAGCAAGAAAAGCTCACTACAGTCCTGACCTACACACGCGAATCTTTTGCACCCTATATGAAAGAAGAGGACTTGAACATTCTGTGCGAATACATTTGTCTGTTCCATGCGGACAAGGATATTCCAAAGGTTGTACGTACCGTCAAAGTGGACTCAGCCATCCGAACCATTGACCTGATGCACTTTGGATGGAATATCGGCTATCAGTTCTCAAAGAGTGGAATCCAAATAGCGACTTTCATCAAACGTGTATTTGCAGAAGCGTTGAAAGAGAGCGAAATCTCCACATTGAAAAGCAAATTAAGATTGGATGGGAAGTGTACTATCAAGATTGACACTACCTTGAAGCAATCTGCCTAATTCTGAAACCACTAAATCCAACGTAATATGATGCAAAATGAGAAAACAATCACCTTTGATAAGCTACCCGAAGCGGTAGGTTATCTGACCGAACAGGTCATTGAATTGAAAAAGATGGTGTCGGAATTGAAACCGTCATCGTCCGAAAATCGTGTACTGATTGAAATCGAAGATGCCTGCCGCATCATCCACAAGGCAAAAGCCACGATTTATACATTGGTACGGAAAGGCATATTGCCAGCTTACAAGAAAGGTAAGAAACTCTACTTCTACGAAGATGAACTCTTGGCATGGGTTGAAAACGGACGGAAGAAAACTTTGGAACAGAATTATGACGAAGTCTTGGCAAATATGCAAAGCGGAATGCGCCGCAAGCCCAAACCACGTACAAACTTCTAATCTTTCGGATTATGGAAAAGAAAACGATTGACCCAATGTTGATAGTGGACAAAGCCATTGATATGAGCATGAAGCTGACAGGTACCGAGTTTCCCGTCAGCATCTTTCCGAGCCGCATCCAGCGTATCATACGAGAGGTACATGAATGCCACAGCTATCCTACGGACTATATTGCCGCCTCTATTCTTACTGCCATCGCCGTAGGAATCGGGAACACGCATCTTGTTCAAATCAAACAAGGTTGGCATGAAAGTCCTATCCTCTATATGGCATTGATAGGCAGACCGGGAGCGAATAAAAGTCACCCACTCAGCTTCGCTATGAAACCATTCCTTGATTTCGATTACCAGAAGAATCAGGAATACGAAAAAGCGTATGCCGAATATGAACGACAGATGAGCATGAGCCGGAAAGAACGAGCGGAGTGCGGATATGAGCAATTTCCGTTGGAACCCATCCGCAGACGCTTCCTTGTATCGGACGTTACGCCCGAAGGACTGAGTCTTATCCATGCGTAGAACAAGCGTGGACTCTGCTTGTGGGCAGACGAATTGTCTGCATGGTTCAAGAATTTTAACCGGTACAACAACGGTTCGGAAGAACAGTTCTGGCTTTCGGTTTTCAGTGCAAAGACAACCATCTCCGACCGTAAGAGCGCAAAGAGTTCCATCTTCATCAAACGTCCGTACATATCGGTCATTGGTACGATTCAGAAGAAGATTTTGGGTGAATTGGCAAAAGGAGAGCGCTCAAGCAACGGATTCATTGACCGCATTCTTTTCGTGATGCCCAATCTCCAACAGAAAGCCCGTTGGAATGATAAGGAACTGCCTGCTGATATTGAACAGGAATGGCACGCCATCATTGACAAGTTTATCTGCTTGGAATGCAATTACAACGACAAGGGAGAAGTTGAACCGTATATCCTGCACTTTGATGAAGAGGCAAAGAAACGGCTATATGAATGGCTGCATCGTTTCTCAGAATTATGCGACCGTGAAGGGAATGACACGATTGTCAGCATTTATTGCAAGCTGGAAATATACATCATCCGTTTCTGTCTGATTATTCAACTGGCACGGTGGACTTGTGGTGAATGCGATAAAACCTACATTGACTTGCTGACTGTGGAACGTGCCATACGGCTGACGGAGTATTTCAAGGAGTCCGCTTTGAGCGTACAACACATAATCAGCGAAGTGGTATTGAATAGCCAGCAACAAACCATTGTCGGCCAGCTTCCCTGTACGTTCACCACGGCACAGGCGACACATATTGCAGAACAGAATGGCATGAAGGAACGTACTCTGCAACGGTTCCTGAACGACAACATCGGCATCCTGTTCCGCAAAGAGAAACATGGAGAATACTCAAAGATTAACCCGTGACGTTTTTGTCACTTTTGACACTTTCAACCTTGAAAACGACAATAGTGACAATAACGACACACATAAAAGAACTGAAACAATGACGGCACATAGATTTATATTAGAGCCATACAAAGGTATTGCCACCAGACATACGTGTCCTGCCTGCCATCGCAAGAGGTGTTTCTCTCGATATGTCGATACGGAGAAACAAATATCCTTCCCCGACCATGTAGGGCGATGCGACCATGAACAGAAGTGCGGTTATCATTTCACGCCGCGGAATTATTTTGATGAAAAACCTGAAGCGAAACAAATGTTGCTTGAAAAAGGTTCTTCGTCAGTTCTGCCGAAACCAGGTGAGATAAAGACAACTCCTACTTCTTTCATCAACGAAGAAATAGTCAAGCGGTCTTTGAAATGCTATAAAACGAATAAGCTGTATCAGTTTCTGGCCTCCCAATTTGGAGAATCATCTGCCATGAGCCTTATGAAAAAGTATCGCGTCGGTTCATCCAGATATTGGGATGGAGCAACCGTGTTTTGGCAGATTGACCACAACAACCAAGTTCGTACAGGCAAGATAATGCTTTACAATCCAGAAACCGGAAAGAGAGTAAAAGAGCCACACAATCACATCACTTGGGCGCACTCCCTACTCTATAAATCCGGTTTTAACCTGAAGCAATGTTTCTTTGGCGAGCACCTGTTGTCGACTGATAAAACCCGTCCGGTTGCATTAGTCGAAAGTGAGAAAACAGCTCTTATCGCCTCCTATTATCTGCCACAATATCTATGGCTCGCTTCGGGCGGAAAGAACGGATGCTTCAATGAAAGCAGTCTTTCGGCTTTGACGAAAAGATGTACCGTCTTGTTTCCCGATTTAGGAGCTACCAGCTATTGGCAAAGCAAAATAGGGATGATGCGGAATCATGGAATCGAGGTGCAACTCTTCGACTATCTCGAAACAAATGCCCCCGAAAGTGAACGAAATGAAGGGTACGACATTGCCGATTACCTGCTGCAAATCCAGCCGGACGAGGCAATTCTCCAAGCGATGAGCAGGAAGAATCCGCACCTAAAAACATTGATTGAAACGCTTGGCTTGGAGTTGGTAAACGTACAACGGGACAGCTCCTGAACAAAGTTTCGGGCATACCGAAAGTGAGGGTTTTCAATACTGACCGTAAGGACTGAAAACCGTAACTTTTTAGGGTAAGCAAGTTTATGTCGGTGTATTACATTTCCCGACAACTTGCCCACCCTGAAGTCCGGTGGAACAGCTCCCGATGGTCACAACTGCAACAATTAAAAAGCAATGAAAATGAACAAGAGAAATACGATTACATTACGCCTAACCGATGACCAGTTGGCGTGGTTAGGAGCATTAAGCAGACGCAGCAAACGAAGTAAAAGCGAGGTCATACGTTCACTCATTGAACATGGGTCGGTACGAGAACGTATCACCTGCGACCACTTGCATATCATCCGTCAGTTGATTGGCGAAAGTACTAATCTGAACCAATTGGCTAAACAGACAAACACCTACGGATTCTTTGCCGTGGCTGACCACTGCGTGGAGATTTCGAACCATATTTCACAACTCATCAAACAACTGAAAGATGATAGGTAAACTGACAAAAGGAACTTCCTTCGGTGGCTGCGTACGCTATGTGCTAAAAGAAGAAAAGGCAAGACTTCTGGAAGCTGTCGGATTGGAAGGTTCACCGGAACAGATGGCTGAGCAGTTTGAGCTGCAATCCTTGCTGAATGATAAGGTAAAAAATGTTGTCGGACATACATCGCTCAGCTTCTCCTCGGAAGATAGTCTGCGACTAAGGAATGATGATGCACTCATGTTGAAAATCGCCCGTGAGTATATGGAACGGATGGGTATCCGAAACACACAATACATCATAGTCCGTCATACAGACCGCAGGCACGCACATTGTCATATCGTGTTCAACCGTGTGGGCAATGACGGCAAAACTATCAGTGACAAGAACGATCGCTATCGCAACGAGAAGGTCTGCAAGATGCTAACGGCAAAATACCGCCTGCACTTTGCCCAAGGCAAAGACCATGTGAACGAAGAACGGTTGCGCCCATACGACAAAGCGAGGCACCGAATCTACAAGGCATTGAAAGCGGAAGTGCAGAATGCCCAAAGCTGGAACGAGCTGAAAGACGCGCTTGCCGAATACGGCATTGACATGAGGTTCAAAGTTAGCCGCACCACACGGGACATTCAAGGGGTAAAGTTCGGATATGGGAAATATACCTTTTCCGGTTCAAAAATCAGTCGGGAGTTCAGCTATCTGGCTATTGACCGCCAGCTGGAAAGAAACACATACGCTCCCTCCTATTCATATCGGAAAACAGTCAGGGAAAATGCCATACCAGCATCTCCTGTACAAGAACGGGCATCTGATTTTGAAGAATCACATTCTGCGGGATTGGGACTGTTCATGCCGACACCGACATCCAACACCTCAGACAAGGCAGCATTTGAAGCGGAACTGAAACGGAGAAAGAAAGCCAAACGCAAGCGCGGCTTCCGATTATAACAAATCTTTTTATTCACACTTTAAATTTCAACATTATGATTGACAAGAATTTTGTGAAAGACATTGAACTCTACATTTGTGAGAAGTTCGGGTATCGTAACAGCGTGTATGTGAATCCGACCTGTAATGGTTGTTGCATTGACATCCGTGAAAAGGACGTGAAGCTGTATTTTCGCCTGTGGGAATACAGCAAGGGAGTCAACGGTTTTCCCGACCGTTGCATCATTTTGGTGAACCATGCCTTCGAGAAAAACTACCAAGAGAATTTATTGGACTTGGTGAGTTTCTTCAAGGAGTACGCCCCACTCTACGGTTTCTACTACCTCGGCATCGAGAATGACATGCGAGGCGATTATCGCCTGTTAGGATTGAAACCTACTACCAATTATCGGTTTGATAACGATTGCTATGCAGCACCGTTGGAAGCTGTCAACGCCTGATTGAACGACATTTGAATGAATTTGAACGAAGAGGGAGAGTTTTCTTCCTCTTTTCTCTTTTTATAGCATGATATTTTATACCTTTGTAAACAGAACTAAGATAACAGACAATGGACAAACCCATGAACCGAATAAAAGAAGTGCTTGAAGAACGGGGCATCAAGCAGACTTGGCTGGCAGAAAAGCTCGGCAAGAGTTTCTGCATGGTTAACTCATACGTTTGCAACAGGCGGCAGCCAAGTCTGGAGGTACTATTTCAGATAGCTGAGATTCTAAATGTGGATGTGAAGGATTTGATAAACGATAAAACAAAATAAAGATATGGTTAAGACTAATACAGCCGACATTGGCTTTGAAAAAGAAATATGGAAAGCTGCAGATTTGTTAAGAGGTAATCTGGATGCATCGGAATATAAATCAGTTGTATTAGGATTGATTTTTCTTAAATATATCTCCGACCGTTTCGAGGCAAAATACAATGCATTGGTTGCTGAGGGTGACGGCTTCGAAGAGGACAAAGACGAATATACATCGGAAAACATCTTCTTTGTTCCCCAAGAAGCGCGTTGGTCTGTTGTGGCAGAAGCTGCTCATACACCAGAAGTAGGTACGGTAATTGACAACGCCATGCGCTTGATTGAGAAAGAGAATGTACGATTGAAGGGTATTCTTCCTAAAAACTTTGCCCGTCCGGAACTTGATAAACGACGGTTGGGCGATGTCGTGGATTTGTTCACCAATATTCAAATGAAAGAACATGGCGATACCAAAGACATATTGGGACGAACCTACGAATACTGTCTTTCCAAATTTGCCGAGGCGGAAGGAAAACTGGCTGGCGAGTTTTATACACCAGCTTGCATTGTCCGTACATTGGTCGAAGTGCTTCAGCCATACAGTGGTCGTGTCTATGATCCTTGTTGCGGTTCTGGAGGAATGTTTGTACAGTCTGCCAAATTCATTGAAAGGCATCAAGGTAACATCAACAACATTTCCGTGTTCGGGCAAGACAGTAACCCGACCACATGGAAAATGGCTCAAATGAATCTTGCTATTCGTGGCATAGAAGCTGATTTGGGGAAATTTGCCGCAGATACGTTCTTCAATGATTTGCACCCGACATTGAAAGCGGATTTTATCCTTGCCAATCCTCCCTTCAATCTCAGCGACTGGGGAGCGGATAAATTGCAGGACGATGTACGTTGGAAATATGGGATTCCACCCGCAGGGAATGCCAACTTTGCTTGGCTTCAGCACATGATTCACCACTTGTCACCCCGTGGGCGAATCGGCATGGTGCTTGCTAATGGTTCACTCTCTTCACAGACGGGAGGTGAAGGCACAATCCGTGAAAATATCATCAAGGCGGATTTGGTCGAAGGAATTGTGGCTATGCCCTCTCAGTTGTTCTATACTACAGGCATACCCGTATCACTGTGGTTCTTGAACAGGGCGAAGAAACAAACGGGGAAAATCCTGTTTGTCGATGCTCGCAATATGGGAACAATGGTTACGCGGAAACTTCGGGAACTACCAAAGGACGATATAATGAAAATAGCCAAGACATTCGAAGATTTTGAAGCCGGAGCACTGGAAAACGAAAAAGGATATTGTGCCGTAGCCACACTTGAAGATGTGGCAAAACAGGACTATATACTTACTCCGGGACGTTATGTGGGAATTGCAGAAGTAGAGGATGACGGCGAACCGTTTCAAGAAAAAATGGAACGGCTTACTTCAGAACTTTCCGATATGTTTATCCAGTCACATCAACTGGAAGATGAAATCAGAAAACAATTGAAAAGCATTGGATTCATTATGAAATAAATTGAATGAGCCACATTCTTCAATTAGGAGATACAATTATCAAATAAGCGAAGAATATGAAAGAAAAACTAATTCAAGAAATCAGCAATGCAATGACAGAGATTTTAAGTGTAGAACAAATAGCCCAACTTAATGGTGTGCTGCTGCAAGTGGTCAGCAAATATACCATTACGCAAGACGAAGAAAAGGCACAACATGAAGAAACTGCCACCAATGAGCGTCTGCTTGAAATCTTTCTGTCTGCCAAACAAGTGGAAGGATGCACTACACCTACCATTAAGTATTATGGTTCTACCATCCGGCAACTCTTCAAAACCATGCCAAAGAAAGTCATCAATTATACCACAGAGGATATTCGGGCTTACTTAGCGGTTTTCCAACGTAAGCATAAGTCCAGTAAGGTGACCATTGACAACATACGCCGTATATTCTCTTCTTTCTTCGGATGGCTTGAGGAAGAGGATTACATTATCAAAAGCCCGGTGCGCAGAATCCATAAAGTCAAGACTGGCACACAGGTGAAGGAGGTGCTGACAGATGAGAATCTTGAACATTTGCGGGATAACTGCAAACAGATTCGTGATTTGGCAATTATTGATTTGCTGGCTTCTACCGGGATGCGTGTGGGCGAACTGGTAAAACTAAACCGGGAGGATATCAACTTCAATGAGCGTGAATGTATCGTATTTGGCAAGGGAAACAAAGAAAGGATTGTTTATTTCAATGCCCGTGCCAAAATTCATCTCCAGCAATATCTTGCTACACGTAAAGACCGCAACAAGGCTCTCTTTGTTTCATTGGCTAAACCACATAACCGCCTTGAAATATCGGGAGTGGAAACCCGTTTGCGGAAAATCGGGCGTGAAGCAAAGATAGTCCGTGTGCATCCCCACAAATTCAGAAGAACACTCGCAACAATGGCAATCGACAAGGGAATGCCCGTTGAACAGGTACAACGCTTGCTTGGGCATGTCAAGATTGACACGACCATGCATTATGCTATGGTCAATCAAACAAATGTGAAACTTTCTCACCGCAAATTCATTAGTTGAAATGAGAGCAGCATATTGCACATATAAACCTCAGTGCCATTCAGTACAAAGAAACAAACGCAGAAATGGCAATTTAGAGCAGCAGGCGCAGGCGTTGTTCAAGGCCTGGTTCGTGGATTTTGAACCGTTCAAGGACGGGAAATTTGTGGATTCGGAGCTTGGAAGGATACCGGAAGGATGGAAAGTTGGGCGATTCAATAATATCATAGAATCAACACTTAGTGGTGATTGGGGAAAAGAAAGACAAGAGGGTAATTATATTAAGAAAGTCTTTTGCCTTAGAGGTGCTGACATTCCTGATGTTAAAATAGGGAATAAAGGGTATATGCCAATACGATTTATCCTTGAAAAGAATTTTGCAACAAAGGCATTGACAGCTGGAAATTTAGTAATTGAAATCTCTGGTGGCAGTCCAACACAATCAACAGGTCGAATTTGTAGAATATCACATGAATTATTGACTAAATACAATAATTCTATTGTATGTACTAATTTCTGCAAAGCAATCAGACCAATGGTAGGATACTCTTCTTTTATGTATTATATGTGGGAGAAACTCTACAACGAAGGAGTAATGTTTTCTTATGAAAATGGAACTACAGGAATTAAGAATCTTGACATCAATGGATTGACTCAGAAAGAGCCAATTATTATTCCTCCAATAGAAGTCGCACTGAACTTTGAGAAATATGTTGATATTTATTATAACAAGATACAGAAAAATGGAATAGAATCAGAACAGCTTTCTCATCTTAGAGATACACTCCTCCCCAGACTAATGTCCGGCGAACTGAATGTTAACACTATAACTGAATGAAACAGAATGAGTGATTTCGACAAATATATAAAACAAGGCGAACCTAATAGCAAGGAAAAGGCGCAAGCGTGGCAAACCGCAATCGGGCTGCAAGACGTTGACGGTCTTAAACCATCGAAGTATCTGTTGCAGACGGCAGGCAGACACATCGAAGGCGACATTACTATTGACGAGGTAAAGCACTTGATTGACAGCTATTATCTATCAAAGGCGAATAGGAAGGACGTAGAGAATGAACGAACCGAAGAAGCGGATAGAGTATCTGCAAGAATCACCGAGATACTATCCGAGAGATCCTTTTCATTCACGCCAGATTATCTGATACTCATCCATAAGCGGTTATTTGATGGCTTGTACAAATTTGCAGGAAGATTGCGCGATTATGACATAACCAAGAAAGAATGGGTACTTGACGGGGATACTGTTTTGTACTCCAACCATGAGTTAATCCGTCAGACACTTGAATACGATTTCGGACAAGAAAAGAGTGTAGATTATCCGTCACTTGGTGCCAATCAAGCATTGAGGCATATATGTAAGTTTGTTTCGGATATTTGGCAAATCCATCCTTTCGGAGAAGGAAACACACGTACCACTGCCGTGTTCACCATGAAATACCTTCATACATTTGGATTCACATTTAACAACAGCGTGTTTCAAGAACACTCATGGTATTTCAGGAATGCATTGGTCAGAGCCAATTACAACAACTACGCAAAAGGAATCTCCGCCACAACATCATTCTTGGAACTGTTTTTCAGAAACTTGTTGTTTGGCGAGAAAAACGAGTTACATAACCGGGCGCTGCATATCGCAGCCATCCAAAGTGCCAGCACCAATGATTCAAAGAGCCAAAATGGCACCTTGAATTGCACTTTGGATGAGATTGCTTTGCTGAAATTCCTTAAAGACAATCCAGAAGCCACTCAAACTGAGATTGCCGTACATATCGGCAAATCCCCCCGAACTGTCAAGCGAATAACCCCTTCTTTGATAGAACGTGGCTTGTTGGAACGAGAAAACGGAAAAAGAAACGGAAAATGGGTCGTTAAAAATATAAATTTGAACCGCTAAATTCTCATTTATGGAGCTAAAGAAAATACACATATCAGATATTGGCAAAGTTGTTACTGGAAAAACTCCCAGAACATCTATTGTTGAGAACTATGGCGGTAATATTCCTTTTCTTACCCCGTCAGATGACTTATCTTATAAGTCCGTTCCTAAAACAAGTAAAACTCTTACCGAACAAGGATTGAACGAAGTGAAAAATTGCTTACTACCTCCACACTCTGTGTGCGTAAGTTGTATTGGATCTGATTTGGGTAAGGTTGTAATGACATTAGAGCCAACTATTACCAATCAGCAGTTTAACTCTATTATCCCCAATCGGCAATTTAATACTGATTTTGTGTACTATCTCATGACATTGGTCGGTAAGGAATTGAATTATCTTAGTAAAACTTCCACTGCCGTACCTATTATAAATAAAAGTTCATTCTCAAACTATGAGGTTGAAGTCCCAGATTTGAAAAAGCAGGAAAAGATAGCTTCAATTCTTTCTTCCCTTGACGACAAAATCGAGTTGAACCGCCGGATAAATGGCAATTTAGAGCAGCAGGCACAGGCGTTGTTCAAGGCTTGGTTCGTGGATTTCGAGCCGTTCAAAAGTGGAAAATTCGTGGATTCAGAACTTGGAAAGATACCGGCAGGATGGAAAGTTGTTGAACTTGGCAAAGTGACAACCCAAGAAAAAGAAAAAGTTGGAATACGTTCTGACGTAAAAGTATTATCTCCAGTAACTACGGGAAAACTAATGCTTTCCGAGGAGTATTTTACCAAACAAGTTTTCAGTGATAGTATAGCAAAATACATTTTGGTAAAACCAAATTCATTTGCTTATAACCCAGCACGTGTTAATATTGGCTCTATGGGTAGAAATACTTTTATGTTTGATGGCTGTGTTAGCCCTGTATATGTAGTGTTCTCATGTGAGAAAGAATACCATTATTTCTTTGATATGTATAGGCAGTTACCATCCTTTAAAGAAGAGGTGATAGCTCGTTCTATAGGAGGGGTAAGACAGACGCTCAAATATTCAGATTTTGCTTTAATTAGAATAGTCTATCCACCTCAAAATATTGTCCTAAAATTCAATGATTTATATAAACGATTACTTCATGCACAGGATATGTATCATACTGAAAGTGAAAATCTCACAGAAATAAGAGATTTATTGCTTCCAAGATTAATGTCAGGTGAAATTAAAATGCAATAAATAATGAATATAGAAAAATATACGAAAGCAAAAGGATATTGCTCTTTTAGATTGGGCGATTCTTTAAGAAAACAAACCAAAGATATACCAGATGGTGGATATGGTGTCTATATTTTTCGTAAAAATACAGAAATCGGAGATATACTATATATTGGGAAAAGCGGTACCATATTGCAGAAGGGAAGTTTTAAGTCACAAGATTTAAGAAAGAGGCTAAATAACAAACAGGACGGTATAAAAAGGGAAGATTTTTTTGCTAAAAAGATAAAAGAAGATACTAAAATCGAACAAATAATCATTGAATGGTATATTATAGATGAGCGAAAATATCTTCCTGGCTTAATTGAAGCTCTATTATTACAGGATTATTTTACGCAGCACTCTTGTTTGCCTATATGGAATAAAGAATTTTGAACCGCTAAATTCTCATTTATGGAAGATTCGGGAAAACAGCATAAGAAATCCATACGCTTCTTTAATGACCGTGAAGTTAGGGCTATATGGGATGACGAAAACAACTGTTGGTGGTTTTCAGCCACTGATATAATACGTGCCATCAACAACGAACCGGACTATACGAAAGCGGGAAACTATTGGCGATGGCTCAAACGGAAGTTGAAACAGGAAGGCATCCAACTCGTGAGTGACACTCACGAGTTCAAATTCGAAGCTCCCGACGGCAAATTGCGTAAGGCAGATGTGCTTAACAGTGAAGAGGTTGCTCTGTTAGCCAAACATTATCCCAATAACAGGGCAAACGAATTTCTTGATTGGTTCACGTATAGCGACAATACTTTAGACGGACAGAGCCGTAAGAAAGCATATCAACTGTATGAAAGCGGTTTATTGCAACGCCTTGAACCGGGCAGTCTGAAATGTTTGCAACAGATTCACGCATATATCTTTGGCGGACTGTATGATTTTGCCGGGCAGATACGCACCAAGAACATCTCAAAAGGCGGATTTACTTTCGCGAACTGTATGCATTTCCCTGAAACGTTGCAAATCATTGAGCGAATGCCGGAAACAACCTTTGATGAGATTTTGGACAAATATGTTGAAATGAATGTTGCCCACCCTTTTATGGAAGGGAACGGTCGCACAACCCGAATCTGGCTTGATTTGATACTTAAACGGTCTCTCAAGCGATGTGTGGATTGGAGTCAGATAGACAAAAATGAATATCTGACCGCCATGCGCGAAAGTGTGGCAGACAGCACCCACATCAAAACTTTGGTAAAATCTGCACTGACCACTAAAATAGATGACCGTGAGATGTTTATGAAAGGCATCGACTATTCTTATTATTACGAACAAAATGATTGATAATTATGGGAAAATACGATAAAATCGAAATACAGCATATATGCTTAAATATATGTAGTGGAGGTACTCCTAAAAGTACTGTTACAGAATATTATGGTGGGAATATTCCTTGGCTTAATACCAAAGAAATAAATTTTTGTCGCATTTATGAAACAGAAAGAACAATAACAGATGAAGGACTTAATAATTCATCAGCTAAATGGGTTCCTGCAAATACTGTAATTGTTGCAATGTATGGGGCAACAGCAGGGAAAACAGCCATTGCAAAGATTCCACTAACAACCAATCAAGCGTGTTGTAATCTAAACATAGATTCTGCCATAGCTGATTATAGGTTTGTTTATTATGCTTTATATAATAATTATGCCTACCTTGCATCACTTGCAAATGGTGGAGCACAACAAAATCTAAATGCACAGCAGATAAAAGAATTTGAAATACCTTTTCCTCCTCTTAAAGAACAAAAGCGTATTGCTGATATTCTTTCGTCCCTTGATGACAAAATCGAGCTGAACCGCCGGATAAATGGCAATTTAAACATAGCCGCATAAAAACACCTATATGAAATGGATTCGTGAACATATTAGTAAAATGCCAAGTTTCAATTACTTGAATGATCATCTTTCGACCATTGAAAGTATGATTGAAACCAATCCTGATTTATGCATTGAAGTCTGCAAAAGCATGATAGAAAGTCTTTGCAAGACAATTCTTACTAATCAAGCTGTCGCATACAATACTGATTGGCAGTTTCAAACTTTGGTGAAACTGACATTGGAAAATATGTTCACAGACGAATTACACAAAACGGACAAAATAGAATTGATTAGACGGATTGCATCTGTTGTCCAAAAGCTCAGTGAAATGAGAAATAGTTCAGGTTTTGCATCACATGGGCAAGATAAACAACATACCCCCTTTGACAAGACTATAGCGTTATTAGCATACAAAACGACAGATGTAATAGGAGGTTTTATTCTGCACGTTTATACCAATTCCAACAGACCCAATTCACGCATCCATTACGAAGATTGCCAGCCATTCAACGAATTGTTTGATGAAGAAAATCCTTTGGAGTTAGGCGGTGTGATTCTCTCTGCTTCTGAAGCCCTATATAAGCAAGATTACGAAGCGTATAAAGAAGTTTACTATTCTTACTTGAACAACTTAAAGAATTAGCGATATGTCATTCACAGAAGGAAGTTATGAAAACGCATTGATTACCCTGTACGAAAACATGGGGTATCAGCATCTATATGGTCCGGACATAGAACGCGATTATTATGTGCCGTTCTACGAAGAACAGGTGTTGAATAGTTTGACCACAATAAATCCAAGCAAGCCACAAACTGCCATCCACGAGGCTATTGCCAAGCTGAAAGACATAGATACCGGAAGCCTGACTCAAAAGAACGAGCTTTTCATGGACTATCTTCAGCATGGCGTAGAAGTTTCTTACTTTGACGGAAAAGAGCAACGCAACGAAATAGTTTATTTGATTGACTATGAATACATCAATCGAAACGATTTTCAGATAGCCAACCAGTGGACATTTGTAGAGAATTCAGAAAAGCGAGCCGATATGATTGTTTTCATCAATGGGTTGCCGCTTGTTGTCATTGAACTCAAATCACCCTCACGAGAAGAAACAGATGCATCAGAGGCATATCTTCAACTGCGGAACTATATGAAGGAGATTCCATCCTTATTTATATACAACGTATTCTGCGTGATGAGTGATATGGCTTGTTCCAAAGCCGGAACAATCACCAGCAAGGAAGACCGATATATGGAATGGAAAACCAAAGACGGTGATTATGAGAGCACGGATTTTGCCGATTATGATACCTTTTTTGAAGGGATATTTTCCAAAGAACGCTTGATAGACATTTTCAAGAACTTTGTCTGTTTTTCAAAAGATGAATCTGGAGCTGCCAAGATTTTAGCTGCCTATCATCAATACTTTGCCGTAAAGAAAGCTGTAGAACGCACAAAGAAAGCTATTGGAAATGATGGAAAAATCGGTGTGTTCTGGCATACGCAAGGCAGCGGGAAATCACTGTCAATGGTATTCTATGCCCACTTGCTGCAAGAAGAACTTTCACAGCCGACCATTGTTGTGATTACTGACCGCAATGACTTGGACGACCAACTCTATACTCAATTCTCTAAATGCCAAGACTTCTTACGCCAAGTTCCCATACAGGCAAAAAGCCGGGAAGATTTGAAATCCCTACTGTCCGGACGGGAAGCAAACGGCATAATCTTCACTACCATGCAGAAGTTTGAGGAATCGGATGAGCCTCTTTCTTTGCGGAAAAATATCGTAGTCATGACTGATGAAGCCCACCGTGGACAATACGGCTTTGAAGAGAAAATCAGAATAACAAAGAATGAAAAAGGCGAAAATGTAGCCAAGCGAGTCATAGGCACTGCAAGAATCATTCACGATTGCCTACCCAATGCCTCTTATATCGGTTTTACGGGAACACCAATCTCCACCAAAGACCGTGATACCGTAGAAGTATTCGGTAATTACATTGATGTCTACGACATGACACAAGCTGTGGCTGATGGAGCCACTTGCCCGGTATATTATGAATCGCGTGTAGTCAATCTGAATCTGGATGAAGCTACCCTCAAAGCTATTGATGATGAATATGAACTTCTCGCTGAGGAAGGAGCGACGGAAGAACAGATAGAGAAGAGCAAGAAAGAAATGTCGCACTTGGAGGAAATCTTAGGTGCTCCTGCCACAATAGATTCCCTTTGCCGGGATATTCTGAAACATTATGAAGAAAACCGCCAACATGAACTGACCGGGAAAGCCATGATTGTGGCATATTCACGTACCATTGCCATGAGTATATATCACAAGATATTGGAACTCCGTCCCGATTGGGGAGAAAAAGTAAAGGTGGTAATGACTGGAAGCAACAAAGACCCAGAGGAATGGCACGACATCATTGGCAACAAACAGTACAAGAAAGAGCTTGCCAAACGCTTCAAGGACGATAACGATCCGATGAAGGTAGCTATTGTAGTAGATATGTGGCTGACTGGTTTCGATGTTCCTTCTTTAGCAACCATGTATGTGTATAAACCCATGAGCGGACATAACCTGATGCAGGCCATTGCCCGTGTAAACCGAGTATTCAACGAAAAGGCTGGCGGATTAGTGGTTGATTATATAGGAATAGCTAAGGCTCTGAAAGAAGCCATGCACGACTATACCCGGCGTGACCGTAAGAATTTCGGAAATCCTGATATTAAAGAAACGGCTCTGCTTAAATTCAAAGAGAAACTGGAAGTATGCCGTGACCTGTTTCATGGCTATGATTACAGTCATTTTCAAACCGCATCGGATGCTGAATGTGCCCAAACTATTAAAGGTGGCGTGAACTTTATCATGTCGCCCGACAAACAAGAGAAGCAACAAACATTCCTAAAGGAAGCTATGCTACTGCATAACTCCATCACATTATGCCGTAGTCTGCTAAATGAGCAACAACGCTACGAAGCCGCTTTCTTTGAAACCGTCCGTACCCTCCTCTCACGAATGACAGGCAAGGGAAAAGTATCAAAGAAAGAAATCAATGCAAGAATTAGCGAATTGCTAAAACAGAGCGTAAAAAGTGACGAGGTAATCAACCTGTTCTCTGATGTCAAAGCAGAATTCTCTTTATTTGACACCGCATTCTTAGAAGAAGTATCAAAAATGAAGGAGAAAAACATAGCGGTTGAACTCCTGAAGAGATTGTTGGCAGAACGTGTGTCGTTGTACCAAAAAACTAACATTGTGCAGGCTGAAAAGTTTTCTGACTTATTGAACCGTTCCTTGTCCTCCTATCTGAAAGGCTTGCTTACCAACGAAGAGGTCATACAGGAACTCTTGAATTTGGCAAAAGAAATCTCGTCTTCCGAGTCTGCCGGGAATGACTTAGGTCTTACACGAGAAGAAAAATCATTCTATGATGCCTTGACGAAGCCGCAAGCCGTACAAGATGTATATACCAACGAACAATTGGTTGCCATGACCAAAGAACTTACGGAAGCTCTTCGGAAAAATCGCACAATAGACTGGCAGAAAAAGGAATCGGCACGGGCTGGTATGCGTAAAATGATAAAACGGCTATTAAAGAAATACCATTATCCTCCCGAAGAAGCTGCCAACGCATTGGAAACGGTTATCCGTCAATGTGAACAATGGTCGGACAATGAAGATACTGCAAATGAACCGAAATTGTATAACTTGCAGGAAAACTCTTACTCAATGGCGGCAGAACCTAGAACAGAATACAATAATCAAATTAGTTGAGATAACAATATGGAAAAAAGACATATAACAATCCCCATAAATGGAAAGCCTCAAGAGGTTGAAAGTGTACAAAATTTTGTCATTGTAGGTGCAAATGGAAGCGGAAAAAGTCATTTAGGAGCTTGGATTGAAAAACAATCAGCTAATGGAAATGTTCTTAGAATATCAGCTCAAAGAGCATTATCTATACCTGATAATATAACAATCAAAAGCGAAGAGGCAGCATGGAATAAAATATACTATGGAGAAGAAAACCATCATGATAAAAATTACAAATGGAATTGGGGCAATGGTTTAACAACCACGTTGATTAATGATTATGATAGCGTTTTATCAGCCATTTTTGCACGTTTAAACAAAGAAGACAGAGCTTATGTTATAGATTGTAAAAACCGAGAATTAAATGGCGAAGAAAAAGCCAATGTTCCACAAATGATTGTAGACAAAATTACAATGATATGGAACGCAATATATCCTCATCGACAAATCATCTTAGAAGATGCTAAAATAAAAGCACAAACACAATCTGCAGAAGAATATCATGCCAAAGAAATGTCAGACGGAGAAAGAGTCACAATCTATCTACTCGGACAATGCCTTATTGCACCAGATAATATGACCATTATAATAGATGAACCAGAAATTCATTTACACAAATCTATCATGTATCGTTTATGGGACAAAATAGAAGAATTATGCCCTAATAAAACATTTGTATATATCACTCATGATTTGGATTTTGCCGCATCGAGAAAAGAAGCTACCAAAATTTGGGTAAAGTCTTATTCCGGTAAGGAACAATGGGATATTAATGTATTAGATTCTGAAGGAAATATACCTGACAGTTTAATGTTTGAAGTATTAGGTAATAGGAAACCTGTACTATTTGTCGAAGGAGAAAGAGGAAGTTATGATAACCAATTATATCCATTTATTTATAGTAATTACAATATCATTCCATGCCATGATTGTACAAAAGTCATTGAAATGACAAAATCATTTAACAACGAACGGATAAAAAGTTTGCACAACTACAATATAAAGGGATTAATCGACCGCGACTATATAACTGAAAATGAAATACAAAGTTATAAGGAGTCAAATATATACACATTAGATGTCGCAGAAGTGGAAAATTTATATTTACTTGAAGATATAATAAAATTAGTCGCAGAAAACCAAGCATTAGATCCTGACGAGACATTTAACAATGTCAAAAAGTTTATTTTCGAAGAATTTTATAAAGAATATGACCTTCAATTATGTTCAATTTGTTCTAAAGAAATTCGTCATAAACTTCAATGTTATACAAAACCGCAAGAAAATAGTGTTGATGCATTAAAGCTTCAAATAGAAAAAACTGTCAACTCTATTAATATTGACCAAATATATAATCAGCATAAACAGCATATAGACGCTATTATTAAATCAGAAGATTATAATGAACTATTAAAAATTTACAATCGGAAAAGTATACATCTAAGAGTATCAAATATCTTAAAACTTTCTCCAAATGAATACCCCAAACTTATACTCCGATTGATAAAGACTGGTAAAAAAGAAAGAATCATAGGGGCTTTAAAAAAGCATATGCCGATATTGGATGAAAATTAATTGTAACATGTATAGTTTAACGAAAAAATCTAAAGGCAATATCCTCCTCTACCAGACCGAGGACGGGCAGACAAAAATAGAAGTCACACTCACCAATGACACCGTGTGGCTTACTACTGACCTGATGGCAGAGTTGTTCAACGCAACAAGTCCACCATTCCAAAGTACATAAAGAATGTGTTTGAAGTCGGAGAATTGAAGCCGGATTCAACTGTTGCGTTTTTTGCAACAGTTCAACAATAAATAAGAAGACGATGAAAGATATTGATAAAAAACTTATAGAAACCATCAGTCGATACACAGCTTCGGGGATTGAGCAACAGGTGGATTATGAGAAATTCTACCTCTATTCGCTTATCACGCACTCAACCGCCATCGAAGGTTCTACCGTAACAGAGGTGGAAAACCAATTGTTGTTCGATGAAGGCATTGCTGCCAAAGGTAGAAGCATTGTTGAGCAGATGATGAATGTGGACCTTAAAAACGCTTATCTTTTCGGTTTTGAATGGGCAAAAACATCCAAGCCCTATGCAGTCAATTTTTTATGCGAGTTGGCAGCTAAAGTCATGCGACGTACGGGTTCTGAATACTCCACAATGGGCGGCAACTTTGATTCCTCAAAAGGTGAGTTGCGCCGATGCAACGTAAGTGCAGGCATTGGAGGAAGAAGTTATATGGCATTTCAAAAAGTTCCACAAACTACCGCAGATTTTTGCCAATGGCTGAACGATGCACTTGTTTCTGTAGATAGAAATAATATGGTGGCCTGCTATCGTCTGAGTTTCGAAGCCCATTTCCGTCTGGTAACCATTCATCCGTGGGTGGACGGCAATGGGCGCACCACAAGGCTTCTGATGAACATCATACAAAGACAGTTAGGACTCATCCCTTCCATCGTAACGAAAGAAGCCAAAGGTGAATATATCCAGGCCTTGATTGATAGCCGAGAGCAAGAAGACAGCACAATTATTCAAGATGTCATGCTTGCCCAGCATATCACCAACCTTGAAAATAGGATTTTACAGTATCAGCAAAGCATAAATGATACTGTAAACAATAGAGGTGATACTGTAAATGATACTGCAACGCGATTTATTACCCTGATTAAGGCACATCCGGAATATACTTACGATGAATATGCCAAAGCACTGAACATTGGTCGGGCTACCGTAGCTCGTTATATTAAAAAACTGAATGGAACGGTTATCAAACGCATCGGCTCGGACAAAAACGGGCATTGGGAAATTATAACAAACGGACAATGATGATAAAGAAAATTCTTTTTCTGCACGGTTTCTTCGCTTCGGGCAGCTGCATACCAGCACAAGCATTGAGGCAAGCATTTGCGAGCAAAGCAGAAGTCCTCACCCCCGACCTGCCTTTGCATCCGAAAGAGGCATTGGCATTTATTGAGGATATCTGCCAACAAGAAAAACCCTGCGTATTAGTGGGCAATAGCAATGGCGCATTCTTGGCACAAATCGTTGCTTCTCGCCATGGACTACCCGCCCTATTGGGCAATCCTTACTTGGAAATGACCTGCTTTCTCATTGAACGCATCGGAGAGCACGAATACAAATCGCCACGGACAGACGGGTATCAGCAACTCGTAATAAACCAATTACTGATAGACGAGTTTGCCGAGGTACAAGCCCACCAATGGGATGCCTACCGACCGGAACTGGATAACCGCATCTGGGGACTATTCGGGGAGAATGACCATCTGGCGCATTTTGAACCGTTGTTCTTGCAACACTATACTCATACCTATCACTTTCCTGGTGCCCATACGCCCACAGCGGAGGAGGTACGAGAGTATTATGTGCCGCTGGTAGAAAAACTATATACAACAACCCTATAACAAACAAATATGTCAAAAGCAAAACTAAAAAAATACCTGCAAACGCTCTCCAAAGAACAAGTTATCGAAGTGATGCTTGAACTTTATGACGCACGTAAAGAAGCCAAAGACTATCTGGAGTTCTATCTAACTCCTGACAGCAAAGCCGAATTGGAGAAATGCAAGAAAGCCATCCGGCAGGAGTTCTTCCCCACCCGTGGTTTCTCGGAAAAGCCCTCATTCGCAAAGTGCAGGAAAGTCATTTCCGATTTCCAAAAACTGAAAACTGAACCTACCTATGTCGCTGACCTAATGCTATTTTACATTGAACAGGGATGCGAATATACCGTGACTTTTGGCGACATGTGGGAGCAATACTACATTACTTTGGAAAACAATTTCGACAAAGCCATGAAGTTTATTTTCATGAGTGGCTTATTGACCCAATATTATGAGCGGATAGAGAAATTACTTGAGAATGCCAATAATTGCGGTTGGGGATTTTATGATACACTCTCGGATATTTATCACCAATACAGATGACAAAACTAACGAAAGCCATACCTTTGCTTAGATACGCAAAAAATGGCTTTCCTATTTCTACTCCATTGACTCTCGAATTATGCGCAAAGTTTCCCTCTTATATTCCCTACGGTTATACTTTTCACCCCTGCACATCCAGCAACTACAAGGAGTGCCTGTGGTTTGATACACCTTTGCCCATTTTTCTTTTGCCAACTCAAACCAATGCGGATGATTGTCTATACTTCCATTCTCACGGATAATAGGAGTTCCATAAGCTG
>NZ_JAMBLS010000009.1 GCF_023336905.1 Bacteroides sp. ET71 | reverse complement strand
AATTAGGTATATTGTTGATACTTCTAAACGAGTTTTCCAAAGATGAGAACAACGAGTCAATAATTCAGTGAGCATAAAAAGAACTTTGCTCCAAGGGTATTAATTCATATTCTGCGTCGGCAAAGCAAGAAGATTTTTCTTACATAACAAAAAGAGTTTCAGAGATAAAAAAGTACAGCAAGAACACACAGGCCCATATGAACATTGAATCGTACCGGAGTATCAATATATGCAACATATTTTAATAATTAATCAAAATAGAAGGTGCTATAATTTACAATTTTTTTCGTACCTTTGACACCATTGAAATTTCAATTTTTAGTAATTATGAGTAGAAATACTTTTCTATATTTTTCTTTTCTCTTTTTAGCAATAGTTGTAGAGGCATCTGCTCAGACTCTCAGTGAAGCTCGTAAACTCTATGAAGAAGGTAAATATGAACAGGCGAAACCTGTCTTTCAACGTTATGTGAAACAAGTTCCTAACAATGGTAATTATAATTTGTGGTATGGAGTATGTTGTCTCCATACAAATAATGCTCAGACAGCTATTGACTGTTTAGAAAAGGCCGTACAAAAACGTGTTCCGAGTGGCCAATTCTGGTTAGGGCAGGCATATGATCGTGTTTATCGTTATGAAGATGCCATTAGCACATTTGAAGATTATATTAGTGAATTAAAACATCGCCGTCGATCTACACAAGAAGCAGATTCATTAATGGCTCTTTTTCGCGCTCATTTGCGTATGCTAAAAGGAGTAGAACGTGTATGTATTATAGATAGTTTTGTTGTAGATAAAGCGCATTTTCTTGAAGCTTATAAACTCAGCCCACAAACGGGACATTTATACCCCTATAAAGAATACTTTCCTATGTCAGAAAAAGAAGGGAGTACTGTCTATGAGAATGAACTGGGAAACAAAATTTATTATGGAGAAATAATGCCCAATGGGATTCAGCATATTTTTACAAGCACACAACTACTTGAAGAATGGAGTCCAGGATTACCACTTGTTGGCAACTGGACAGATAGTGTAAACATTGCATATCCATTTCTTATGTCAGACGGACTTACCCTTTACTATGCTAGTGAAGGTAAAAGTTCATTAGGAGGATATGACATATTTGTTACACGATACAATACTAACAATGACAGCTTTTTACGATCAGAAAATGTAGGCATGCCTTTCAATTCACCTTATAATGATTATATGTATGTTATAGATGAATATAATAATTTGGGATGGTTTGCTTCCGATCGCTACCAACCAGATGGTCGTGTATGTATTTATGTATTTATACCTAATCCCATCAAGCAAGTATATAATTATGAACAAATGGACAAAGAGAATTTACGCTCATTAGCAGCTATACACTCTTTAAAAGACACATGGAGTGATTCTATTTTAGTAAATGAAGCCTTAACTCGTCTACATAAAATAGATCCAATGTTTGACGATAAGAAAAGAAGGCATTCATTTAGTTTCATAATAGATGACATGCATACTTATCATGAAGAGACTGATTTCCATTCTCTTCAAGCTCTCGCTTTATTCCAACAATATATCCAGATTCAGAAAGTTCTCCAGCAACAATATAGTAAATTGGAAGATTTGCGTATAAGTTATAACTTAGCTTCTCCTGAGAAACGCCGTCAAATGGCATCAGCCATTTTAGATATAGAAAATCGATTAAGTCAATTGGAGAACAAAATCAAGCAAATTGTCAAACAAGTACGAAATACAGAAATCTCTGTAATAAAAGAGAAATAACTATGGATATACTCATCATTTGCCTTTTACTTTTAGCTACAGTGGTATTACTCTTAATTGAATTGTTCATTGTACCAGGTATAAGTATTGCAGGCATTCTAGCAGGAGGATGTGCTATTTTTGTAAACTATTATGCCTTTACGTATCTAGGGATAGTGGCCGGTATCATAACTTTAATAATAACAATTATCGTCTGTGTAGGTTCTATCATTTTCTTTATGCGCTCCAAGACTCTTGACCGTATATCGTTAAAACAAAATATCACTTCTCAGATAGATCGTACTGCAGAAATGCGTATCAAAATAGGTGATATAGGAATTACGACCACACGATTAGCTCTTATAGGTTATGCTAAAATAAACGATGAAATAGTCGAAGTAAAGTCTACTGGCGAACTTTTAAATGAACATACCTGCATACGAGTGGTACGCATAGTAGATGGTACTATTATGGTTGAAAAAGCGAATTGATTATTAACCAATTATCATTATAACGCATGGAAACAACTTCTATTTATCTCATGATTTTTCTAATTATAGGCGGCCTCATATTTTTAGCCTTATTCTTTCATTATGTTCCTTTCTTTTTATGGCTCTCAGCTAAAGTATCAGGTGTGAATATCTCATTAATACAATTATTTCTAATGCGCATCCGAAAGGTTCCACCCTACGTAATTGTTCCTGGATTAATTGAAGCCCACAAGGCTGGCTTAAGCAATATTACTCGTGATGAATTAGAAGCTCACTATTTAGCTGGAGGGCATGTAGAAAAAGTAGTTCATGCTTTAGTATCTGCATCGAAAGCACGTATAGAACTTCCATTTCAAATGGCTACAGCTATTGATTTGGCAGGTCGTGATGTTTTTGAAGCTGTACAAATGTCTGTAAATCCCAAAGTGATAGATACTCCTCCTGTAACAGCAGTAGCCAAAGACGGAATTCAACTTATTGCAAAAGCTCGCGTAACTGTTCGAGCAAACATCCGCCAGCTAGTAGGAGGAGCAGGTGAAGATACCGTGCTAGCCAGAGTAGGTGAAGGCATTGTATCTAGTATTGGTTCATCTGAAAGTCATAAGATGGTATTAGAAAATCCTGATTCTATTTCAAAACTTGTACTTCGCAAAGGCTTGGATGCCGGTACAGCTTTTGAGATTCTTTCCATTGATATTGCAGATATCGATATAGGCAAAAACATCGGTGCAGCTTTACAAATGGATCAAGCTAATGCTGACAAAAACATTGCCCAAGCCAAAGCAGAAGAAAGGCGAGCTATGGCTGTTGCAACAGAACAAGAAATGAAAGCCAAAGCACAAGAGGCGCGTGCCAAAGTCATTGAAGCAGAAGCTGAAGTACCTAAAGCCATGGCCGAAGCTTTTAAGAATGGCAATCTAGGTATCATGGATTATTATCGTATGAAAAATATTGAAGCAGATACACAAATGAGAGAAACTATTGCACACCCTTCTTTAGGAGAATCAGGAACGGAAACTAATCGTAAATAAAAATCCTATAACACTCTTTTTCATACATTTTTAATAGAATATTATGGATAGATATTTCGCTTCATCAGAACTGATTATCAATCAAGATGGTTCCATCTTTCATCTTCATGTCCGCCCTGAATATCTAGCAGATAAAGTCATTTTAGTTGGTGATCCACAACGAGTTAATATCGTATCTTCACATTTTACTCAAAAAGAATGCGATATACAAAATCGCGAATTTCATACTGTTACCGGATATTATAAGCAGAAACGCATTACAGTTGTTTCGACAGGCATTGGATGCGATAATATAGACATTGTAGTAAATGAATTAGATGCACTTGCCAATATTAATTTTAAAAATCGAAAAGAAAATGATACTTTCCGGCAGTTAGAATTGGTACGCATTGGTACATGTGGAGGGCTACAACCTTTTACACCTACAGGAACATTCCTTTGCTCAGAAATATCGATAGGTTTTGACGGATTGCTAAATTTCTACGAGGGACGTAACTGCATATGTGACCTACCTATGGAAAGAGCTCTATTAAATCATTTAGGTTGGACTGGTAATCTTTGTGCACCAGCCCCTTATATTGTACACGCTGATGAAGAACTTGTAGGACGCATTGCTAGCACTGATTTTATCAAAGGCGTAACAGTCTCTTGTGGAGGTTTTTATGGGCCACAAGGACGAAGATTACGCATTCCTTTAGCAGATCCTCACCAAAACAAGAAAATAGAAAGTTTTGAATACAATGGAAAAAAAATTATTAATTATGAGATGGAGAGTTCTGCATTAGCAGGACTTGCACATTTGCTTGGGCATAAAGCAACGACAGTATGTATGGTTATTGCTAACCGCATAGAGAAAAATGCAGATACTAGCTACAAAACTCATATTGATGATTTAATCCAGCTTGTATTAGAACGTATTTGAAGAACACAAGATGTATGATGGAGATTAGTTTGCCCCAAAATAAGACAAACAAGACCCAATAATATACAACTTTTTCTCAAAAAATCTAATCTCTTCTCAAAATCATGTAGTGGAGTGTACTTGCTAATACTTGACAGAATTAAGGAAAATCGTTGTTCTTCTAGCAAAAACTTCATTTTAAGAGTAGCCTGTTATTTACGGATTTCTAACTTAACGTGATTTCTTATATCGAACTCACGTTTAATACTAAGAAGACATGTTTTACAAGAAACAGAAATTGCGCGGGAAGTGGTACCCGCGTTCGTTTACCGTCGATACTATCGACACGAAAGAAGTGGCCCGCAGGCTGTCGTTGATGTCCACCGTGACCGTGGGCGATACCTACGCCGTACTCTTGGGGCTGGGCGAAGTGCTGGGCGAGCTGATGTCGATGGGCAACTCAGTGAAACTGGACGGCCTGGGGACGTTCTACCTGGTGGGCAATGCCAACGGCGAAGGCGTGGACACGCCGGAAGAAGTCAGCCCGAAGCAATTCAAGAAGCTGACCGTGGCCTTTATCCCCGAATACCACCGGTCACAGAAACGGCAGGTGACCGAAAAGACCATCGTGCCCAAGCGGGTGGAGTGGACGGAAATGTGAAGCACAGAAAAGAAGAGCAAGTAACCGTCTCTCATAAAGCATTAATCCTCAATCATATTTCTATGAAATCGCTCACTATCTCGCTTTTTTATATTATCTTTGTCCCGTGAAATAAAACATGACCGCTGTCAAGAACCGTCGATGAGGAAAAGTGGCGGCCAATAATGTCTAACTTAAATACAATAGAAAATGTTACAAGAAAAAGCAGGTGAAATTGCAGGCAAAATCTGGAAAGCCTTGGATGGGACTGAAGGCATGACAGTCAAGCAAATCAAAAAAGTAACGAAGTCGATAGACAAAGACCTGTACCTGGGCTTTGGATGGCTTTTGCGCGAAGACAAACTGTCAGTAACAGAAGTGGAAGGTGAACTCTTTGTCAAATTGAAATGACTTTCAGACAATCAGGCATTTGCTGAAAAGATGCGCGCAGACACGTACATGTCCGTTGCGCATTTTTTTATTATCTGCTCCTTTTTTGTATCTTTGCACACCTTTTTTTTGAGATTGTTCATAAAATATTCAATTTACTACATAGCAAATGAAGAATATCCGTAACTTTTGCATCATTGCACATATTGACCATGGCAAGTCTACGTTGGCTGACCGTTTGTTGGAATATACTCACACGATACAAATCACCGAGGGACAGATGCTCGATGACATGGACTTGGAAAAGGAAAGAGGCATTACCATCAAGAGCCATGCCATCCAGATGGAGTATGAATATAAAGGTGAGAAATATGTACTGAATCTTATTGATACTCCGGGACACGTAGACTTTTCATACGAGGTATCCCGCTCCATTGCTGCCTGTGAAGGTGCGTTGCTCATTGTCGATGCATCTCAAGGTGTACAGGCACAAACGATTTCCAATCTATATATGGCCATCGAGCATAACCTGGAAATCATACCTGTGATAAATAAGTGTGATATGGCCAGTGCCATGCCGGAAGAAGTAGAGGATGAGATTATCGAATTGCTGGGATGTAAGCGCGAAGAGATAATCCGTGCTTCAGGGAAAACAGGCATGGGAGTTCCGGAAATATTGGCCGCCGTCATTGAACGCATTCCCCATCCGGTAGGAGATGAACAAGCCCCGTTGCAAGCCCTCATCTTCGATTCGGTGTTCAATTCCTTCAGAGGCATCATTGCTTACTTCAAGATAGAGAATGGAGTCATCCGGAAAGGAGACAAGGTGAAATTCTTTAATACCGGTAAAGAGTATGAGGCCGATGAAATAGGTGTGTTAAAGATGGAACTTGTCCCGCGTGAAGAATTACGTACAGGAGACGTAGGATATATTATTTCCGGTATAAAAACTTCCCGTGAGGTAAGAGTGGGAGATACCATTACTCACATTGCACGGCCTTGCTCGCAAGCCATTGCAGGCTTCGAGGAAGTAAAGCCTATGGTCTTTGCCGGGGTATATCCTATTGAAGCAGAAGATTTTGAAGATTTGCGCTCTTCACTGGAAAAATTGCAGTTGAATGATGCTTCTCTTACCTTCCAGCCAGAATCATCGTTGGCATTGGGCTTTGGTTTCCGTTGTGGTTTCTTGGGCTTGCTACACATGGAGATTGTTCAAGAACGTTTGGATCGTGAGTTTGGAATGAATGTCATAACTACCGTTCCCAATGTGTCATACCTTGTTTATGACAAGCAAGGGCATGTTGTCGAAGTGCACAACCCCGGCAGTATGCCCGATGCGACCATGATTGATCATATTGAAGAACCCTATATACGTGCGTCTGTCATTACGGCTACTACGTATATTGGTCCTATCATGACCCTATGCCTTGGAAAGAGAGGGGAGTTAGTGAAGCAAGAATACATTTCCGGAAATCGTGTAGAAATCTATTACGACATGCCTTTAGGGGAAATCGTGATTGACTTTTATGACAAGCTGAAGAGCATCTCTAAAGGTTACGCATCGTTTGATTATCACCCCAATGGCTTTCGCCCCTCAAAATTAGTGAAGTTGGACATCTTGCTTAATGGAGAGCCTGTTGATGCCTTGTCTACTTTGACACACTTTGACAATGCTTATGAGCTGGGGCGCCGTATGTGTGAGAAACTAAAGGAACTTATTCCGCGTCAGCAGTTCGAGATAGCCATCCAAGCGGCTATTGGAGCAAAGATTATTGCGAGAGAGACTATCAAAGCTGTGCGTAAGGATGTGACGGCAAAGTGTTACGGTGGTGACGTTAGCCGTAAGCGTAAGTTGTTGGAGAAGCAGAAGCGTGGTAAGAAGCGAATGAAGCAGATTGGCAATGTAGAGGTCCCGCAGAAAGCTTTCTTGGCTGTGTTGAAATTAGATTAATATATAGTTCAGGCAGACCTGCATGACAGGTTTGCCTGAATTTGGTTAAAAATAATCCCCACTACCAAACTCAACAAATCTGGTAATGGGGATTCCCTTATTATTAACCCTTATGGCAAGCTTTTAATGTACACCCTCAGGGATTCGAACCCTGGACCCACTGATTAAGAGTCAGTTGCTCTACCAACTGAGCTAAGAGTGCGCTTACGTAACCTTACGGGGCGCAAAGGTAGATATTGTCCGGAATATATGCAAATAATCAGGATAGAATTTTGTTGCGTGTGCAAGGGAGACTATTTCTCAGGTCAGTTCATAAAGAGGCGAAGGCGATGTGCGTTGTAGGGCTTCAACCATAACAGGCATTTCATGGGGTGGAAGATGTTGACGGAGAATAGCAGTGATACATTCTTCTGCCTGCTTAGGGCAATTATTCTCACGGCTGAGATGGCATAGCCAAAGATGGCGCAGGCGGGATGGGAAATGTTGGTCAAGCAGAGTCGCAGCCTGGCGATTGGATAAGTGGCCTGTGGAACTTGCAATACGTGCCTTGAGATAGGCTGGATAGGGGCCTCTTTGAAGCATTTCTTCATCGTAGTTGGCTTCGAGCACGAGGTAGTCTGCGGTAGAGATATATGGGAAAGCATGGTCTGGGATGTGCCCTAAGTCTGTCATGAACACAAGATGACGGCCGTCGGCTTTCAGACTATAACCTACGCAGTCTTGGCTGTCGTGAGGTAGTGTGAATGCTTCGATCTGAAAGCCTGCCAGTTTGAATGGTTGGCCAGGGACAAGCGTGTGGGCAGACGTATCTAGCGGCTTTTGCCGTGTGCAATAGTTTTGAGCGATGCCACGGTGTGTGGCTGCAGTGGCATAGATTGGAATATGGAGGCCTTCTCCCAACCCGGGAAGCCCTTTGATGTGGTCGGCATGGTCGTGGGTGACTAGGACGGCATGTATATGTTCCATCGGCAGGCGATTATTGGCCAGATGTTTACGTATGGTGCGTGTAGCAATTCCTGCATCTATTAGTAGGGCTCCTTCGCGGGTGGATACATAGTAACAGTTACCACTGCTGCCACTGGCCAGGCTCATGAATTGTATGCTCATTGGTTGTTGTATTTAAAAGAATCAATGTCTTGGGTTACTTGTAAAGAACTATTTCTTAGCTTCTTATACTTATAAATTTTACTTTTTCCTTTGATTGTATAAGCAAACTTAGGCATTTCTTTCCGATTTTCCAAAAGTTGTAATGAGTAAGTTGAAGCCTTCTTGTATACCTGATGTGCATTGACTGCTGTTTCAGTACTTAATCTTATTTGTAGGAAAAATGATTTTGTGTCTTGATATAAGTTTCTTGATGTCATAGATTTCTTATGTCTCTAGGTTAGAGATGCTAATCTTTATCCTAGAGATTGCCATCTTTAGGTTAGAGTTGTATATCTCTAGCCTAAAGATGAAAAAACACTGATACAGTGGCGCTTTCTTTTTCGCTAGAATCAAACTGTTTGCTAGAGCCCTTTAATATCTTATGGCAGAAAACGAGGAAGATGCTTGTGCAAATTGGTGATTTCGCTTTGTAGTTTGTCCAAGAAATGTGCTGCATGTGCTCCATCCATTTGGACGTGGTGAAACTGGAAAGATATGTTTAATGTTTTTTTCCATAGGCAAGACCGGTATTGGCCCCAAATCAAAAATGGATTGTTGAAAATCCCGCTATACATCCCTACTGCACCGTCTATTGGGTAATGGGCGAGAGCTGATGTGCCAATGACCATGCTTTCTGTCAATTCATGGTTTTTGCAATTTTCAATCGCTCGTTTTGTCAATGCCATATAATCATGGTTGAATTGTTGCACATTGTCCGAGAAGGGAATGTCACAGGAATTTATTTCGCCTTTCCGATTGGCGATGATGGTGCATATGGCAAGACTGTCGTATTGCATTAGTTTTTGGCCTACGGGCAGCATGTAGAACTCTTTGATACTGCTTGCTGCCCGTCCGATGCACCAGCACATCAACATGTTGAACTTACAGCCTTTTCGCCGGCTTGCTTGAAGAACCCGGCTTACATCCAGAGTCCTAAAAAAAGTAACCATAGGCATCGGGACATTCATCCACATGTCAAAAGCATATGCACGTGTCGTTTCTTGAGGATTTACTTCTTTCATTTTACTTTTGCTTTTTAGGTTGAACGTTTTGCAAAAGTAAACTGCTTTTTGGCTTATGTATAGAATAAAAGGGACATTATGCCGGATCGGTAAACAAATCTGAATAAGGTGTACAAACATTCAACAATGCAGATGGAGTGTAGCCGCTGAATAGTTTGAACTCCCTGATATAATGTGATTGGTCTGCGTAACCGCTTTGATAGGCTATTTGCGCAAAATTAATATTCTCTGAACAGTGTTGCAGTAGTTTCAAAGATTTTTGAAACCGCACTATACGGGCATATTCTTTGGGCAGACTTCCTACGGTAGCATAGAAGAAACGTTCAAATTGTTTTTTACTTAAGCAAGCGATGTCAGCCAAGTTGTTGACAGAGGTTCCTGGTTTTGTCAGTAATTCATTTAGGGCAGCGGTTATCCTATTTAGATTGTATGTTACTTTCTTGTTTGGCGTGTTAGTGATTGTGGTTAGTAGCCATTGTTCAATGATGCCGATGCTAAGGAGGTCGTCTTCACAATCAAAAATACGTGTGGCTAATTCGTTTAATTGTTTATTCTCAAGGTCGTAACCGGAAATCTCTTGATTGTGCAATAGGCTTATGGGCAGATGGAGGAAAGCAGCCAAGGTATAAGGTTGGAACACAATGGTTATCATATTCGTATTTCCGCCTGAAGACAAATGAGCAGGATAATTCACTTGACCGCTGACGCTCAATGCAGATTGATAACTCTTTAGCTCTGGTATGTAAAGTGGGGTTTTCTTATGGAAAATGATTTGAGGACAGCCTATGGGAAAGGTGGGAACATTCAATGGTTGCTTGCTTTTGAATATCCAATAATACCTGACGTAAGATTGCAGTGCTTTGCAAGGTTTGTAGATTTGGAAGCCCTCTTGAACCATATGTGGCAATACATGAGAGGCGGATTCCATAGACACCTCTGTTTACGGAATCCGTCTCTGTTTCAATCTTTATTTTTTCATGCGTAAAACTCGGATGCCGGTCCAGTTGGCATTGTTTTTAAGCATTTGTGACAGAGCTATGGTAGATGCTGCAACTTTTCCGTCTGAAGATGATGCGTGAATCAGGGTCAGTTTTCCGTCTGCGTAGAAAGCCAATCCCATGTGTGCCACATCCAATCCTGGAATATTGGTCGTTATGGCGATGATGTCGCCGTTTTTTATCCAACTCAGTCCATTATAGGGTAATTTGTTTTTGGGGAGATAATGCACTGTTTGTCCGGAAAGAGCTTTTTCTATTTGTTTTATCTTTTCAACTTCTTGGGGAGAGTTGGCCAGTTGCTTGTAAGCTTGTGGATGTGAACTCATATAAGAGAGCTGGACTACTTGCGTTTCTTTGCTCTTTTCGGCTGTTATATCTTCCAAGAATCCATTTCGCACGCCGTTGTTAATCCAATCTGTAATATAATGCAGGCGTGAAGTGTATCCATCTATCTTTCCATCACGGTAACGTATCATTTGCAACTTCTGGGCAAAGGTCCCTTCAGAAATGTCACCATTGATGATTGGGCAAAGTGATTCTGCCAATACATATTCTATGAAGGTTGTGCAGTCTACCTCGTCGCAATTCAAGATAAGTTCTTCCGTGGCATTTGTGTCTAATGTGTGTGCTGCATAGGGAGTTCCCAGATACTTAATTCCATTAGCCAGCATAATGTCGTTGTCTGTTTCTTGTGCATAAGAAACGGATAACATTGCCAATGCACAGAAAGCAGTAATACTTTTTTTTGTAATAACTCTCATGATTGTTCTGTTAAGTATGATTATTTAATTATTGGTTGTTGTAAACGTAAGCCCTTCTTTTAACCATTTTTCCAGCTCTCCGGTCCATTGACGTTTATAGATGAAACCGTCGCCAAAGCCCCAGCCATGTCCTCCTGTCGGATAGATGTGCAGAGAGGCAGGGATGTGGTGCTTGTTCAGTGCGCTGTAATAGTCGATGCTGTTCTGGGGGATGACCGTCCCGTCGTCCGAAGACAGCATGATGAAGGCTTGAGGCGTCCGGTCGGTGACTTGCTTCTCCAGTGAGAAGTGGTCTTCCCATTCTGCCGGGACGTCGACGCCCAGCAGGTTGAAGCGCGAGCCTTCGTGGGTGATTCCCGGTTTCATGGAGATGACGGGATAGAAGAGTATCTGAAAGTCGGGGCGAGTCTCGTCGCTGCTGTAAAGCGTGGCCAGCGAAGCGGCCAGGTGTCCGCCCGCCGATGCTCCCATGATGCCTACCCGGTTGGGATTGATTCCAAATTCTGAGGCTTTTTGCCGGACGATGCGGATGGCTTGTTCGGCATCAGACAGGGGCACTTCCCGGTGTCCGTTGGGCATGCGGTATTTCAGCACGACGTAGGTGATGCCTTGTGCGTTGAACCACGCCGCCATGTCATGCCCTTCGTGCCCCAGGGCCAGTCGGGCGTATCCGCCGCCGGGACACATGATGATGGCCATCCCGTTGGGGCGGGAAGCCGGATAGATGGTGATGGACGGGTGGGGGATGAAGGCTTCCTCACCGCCGTTCAGGTCTTCTTGCGTGCCGCGCATCCCGTTGTCGGTAGGGGCGCCTTGGGGCCACAGGGGGATTTCGACCGGTGTTTGTGCATGAAGTAGCAGGCTGCTCATAAGCAATAATGTAAGTGTTGAAAGGATGTGTTTCATTGTTCCGTCTTATTTGGTTCTTAAAACAGATTTGATAAAGTAGAATATCAGCAGGCAGTAGGCTGCGAGGGAAACCACTTGCGACCATGTATTGGCCAGCCAAGCTTCGTTCAGCCAGTTGATGCCGCCGAAGCGCATACCGGCACTGACCACACCCATCAGGGCGCCACCGGCAATGAATCCGGAGGCCAGCAATGTGCCTTTCTCACCGCGGCGTGTGTTGAGTTCTGTGTCTTTGCTGCGGGTGGTCACATACCAGTTGATGGCTCCGCCCACCAGCAGCGGGATGTTCAATTCCAAGGGGATGAACATGCCCAGTGCAAAGGCCAGGGCGGGGATGCCGCAGAAGTTCAAGACGATGGCCAGCACTGCACCGATGCCGTAGAGCAGCCAAGGTGCTTGTACGCCGCTCATCAGTGGTTCGATGACGGCAGCCATGGCGTTGGCCTGCGGGGCGGCCAGGTCGCCGCTGGTGAAGCCGTAGGTTTTGTTCAGGATAATCATGACGCCGCCCACGGTAGCTGCCGAGACGATGGTGCCCAGGAATTTCCACGACTCCTGTTTGGCCGGGGTAGTGCCCAGCCAGTAACCTATCTTCAGGTCGGTGATGAAGCCGCCCGCCATGGACAGGGCCGTGCATACCACGCCGCCCATCACCAGGGCCGCTACCATGCCTTCGGGGCCTTTCAGTCCCACGGCCACCATGACGACGGAGGCCAGGATGAGGGTCATCAGCGTCATGCCCGACACGGGGTTGGTGCCTACGATGGCGATGGCGTTGGCTGCTACGGTGGTGAACAGGAAGGCAATGCCTGCCACCAGGATGATGGCTACGACGGTGTGCAGCAGGTTGCCTTGCATGACGTCGAAGTAGAAGAACAGCACGACCAGTATCAGTGTCACGATGGAGCCGATGGCAATGAACTTCATCGACAAGTCGCGCTGGGTGCGCAAGATTTGGGCTTCTGCGTTTGACTTGCCTTTCAATTCCTTGGAGGCCAGGCCGACGGCGCTCTTGATGATGCCCCATGACTTGATGATGCCCAAGATGCCTGCCATGGCTATGCCGCCGATGCCGATGCTCTTGGCATAGTTGTTGAAGATGGCTTCGGGCGACATGGCGCCGACGGTTTGCGTGATGTCGGGGTTCCACTGGTTCAGCACCATGTCTCCGCACACCAACGAGAGGCCGGGGATGAGCACCCACCACACGAAGAGCGAACCGAAGCAGATGATGGCCGCGTATTTCAGCCCGACGATGTAGCCCAGACCCAGCACGGCGGCACCGGTGTTGACCTTGAACACCAGCTTGGCCTTCTCGGCCAGCATCTCGCCGAAGCCGCAGATGCGTGTGGTGAAGTTCTCGTTCCACAAGCCGAAGGTGGCTGTGATGAAGTCATACAAGCCGCCCACCAGCCCGGCCGTCAGCAGCGGTTTGGCTTGGTCGCCGCCTTTTTGCCCGGAGACGAGTATCTGCGTCGTGGCCGTGGCTTCGGGGAAGGGGTACTTGCCGTGCATGTCGCTGACGAAATATTTGCGGAAGGGGATGAGGAACAAGATGCCCAGCACGCCGCCCAGCAGTGAGCTGATGAACACTTGTGTGAAGGTGACGGTCACCTCGGCCGGGTAGCGTTCCTGAAGGATGTAGAGGGCGGGCAGGGTGAAGATGGCTCCCGCCACGATGACGCCCGACGAGGCACCGATGGACTGTATGATGACGTTCTCGCCCAGCGAGTTCTTGCGTTTGGTTGCCGTGGACAGTCCCACGGCGATGATGGCGATGGGAATGGCCGCCTCGAATACCTGGCCTACCTTCAGGCCTAGATAGGCCGCCGCGGCCGAGAACAGCACGGCCATGCACACGCCCCACAGCACGGACCAGAGGTTGACCTCGGGATAGGTCTTGCCGGGACTCATCAGCGGGTTGTACACTTCGCCCGGCTTCAGTTCGCGGAAGGCGTTCTCCGGAAGGCCGGTCAATGGTTCTTCTTCTTGTTTCATGGGTTATCTTGTTAAATGGTTGAATATTCTTTTCCGGGATGCTTCCACCTATCCGAGTGGTACACCCCCACCTATACTATGTGGTAGTCTGCCACCTATACTATGCGGCGGTCTGCCTCCTTACTATGCGGCGGTCTGCCTCCTTACTATGCGGCGGTCTGCCTCCTTACTATGCGGAAGGTTTCCTCCTTACTATGCGGAAGGTTTCCTCCTTACTATGCGGAAGATGTTTCTCCCTTATAACGTAGAACGCTTTTACGGAATCCTTTAGGGTAAGTTCAACGAAAAGAGGCTGTCTGATGTGTGGGTCGGACAACCTCTTTCCGTGCGGCATGCAAGGCGGCTATTTTTCACCTTTGGCCTTCATCTCTCCCTCAATGTAAAGGCGGAGCACTTCAGTCTCGGCATTGGTGCGCAACGTGATGGACTTGCGGAAGTGGCCGGGATAGCGTCCCGTCCCGTTGTAAGTCACCGTCAGCGTACCCGTTTTGCCCGGCAGCACCGGTTCTTGCGTATATTTGGGGACGGTGCATCCGCACGAGGCGATGGCCTGGTGGATGACAAGCGGCGCCTTGCCGATGTTGGTAAACGTAAACGTGCAGGTGACCACGGGGTCTTCTTCTGAAAACGTGCCGAAATCGTGCGTGGTTTTGTCAAACTTGATTTCTGCCTTGGCTTGCGCCGATGCATAACCGATGCTCAGCAACAAGAGCATCAGACACATAACTGCTTTTCTCATATTTCCTTTATTTTTTAGATTCTTTTTCATCGATGGCGACAAAGATACGCCATTTTCGGTAGAATAGGGGCGTCGGCGTGCGAAATTGTATTAATTTGCCCGCAATTATTGTTTCCCGGAAGAACAAAATAGGAGCAATGCCCGTACCTTTGCAAGAAATTAGTCCGATAGCTTTTATGAGACATCCACATACGACCCAAGAAAATTTCATCCATCTGACAACCTATCCCGTGCCACGGCTCATCATGTCGTTGGCAGTGCCTACCATTATCAGCATGCTGGTGACCTCGTTCTATAACATGGCCGACACCTATTTCGTAGGAAAAATCAATACGCAGGCCACGGCGGCGGTAGGTGTTGTCTTTTCGTTCATGACCATCATACAAGCAGTCGGTTTTTTCTTCGGGCATGGGTCGGGCAATTACATCTCGCGCAAACTGGGAGCACAAGATACGGCTAATGCCGAAAAGATGGCTGCCACCGGTTTCTTTTTTGCCTTCTTCATTGGCTTGGCCTTGGCCATGGCGGGATTGATATTTCTTACACCGCTTTCCATCCTGCTGGGCTCAACACCCACAATCTTGCCATATACCGAACAATACTTGGGAATCATCCTTTTAGGCGCACCTTTCATGACTTCTTCCCTGGTCCTGAATAATCAGATGCGCTTCCAGGGCAATGCGTCCTATGCAATGGTCGGCATTGTTTCAGGAGCAGTGATAAATGTAGTATTAGACCCTATCCTGATTTTCAGCTTCGAAATGGGCATCTCCGGGGCAGCATGGGCCACGGCTGTCAGCCAATTGTGCAGCTTCATTCTGTTGCTTTTCATGACGCGGCGCGGGGGAAACATCCGTATCCACTATCGCAATTTCACTCCGACCATAGCCTTTATTAAAGAAATCATCGGAGGAGGTACTCCCTCATTGGCGCGCCAAGGTTTGGCCAGCGTGGCCACGATGCTGCTCAATCTGGCAGCAGGAGTCTATGGAGACGCTGCCATTGCCGGCATGTCCATTGTTTCCCGAATAGGAATGTTCATCAACTCTTTCCTGATTGGTTTCGGACAAGGATTCCAACCCGTGTGCGGATTTAATTATGGAGCCGGTCTCTATGGGCGCGTACGCCAAGGATTCTGGTTCTGTGTCAAGATTGGATTCATCTTCTTGTTCATTTTCGCCTTGCTATGCTTTGGATATGCCGAGGAAGTTGTAGAACTCTTCCGAAAAGGCGACCCGGCTGTCATTGCAACCGGAGCATCGGCTTTGCGTTGGCAACTTGTAACTTATCCCTTAGGTGCATGGATTATTGTAAGCAATATGATGCTTCAGACCATTCGTAAATCTGTACGTGCCACCATCCTTTCATCGGCACGTCAAGGATTGTTTTTCGTGCCTCTTATTTTCATCCTTCCTCATTTCCTAGGTCTACAAGGCGTCGAAATGTGCCAAGCTGTTTCAGATATGTTTACCTTTGTGTTGGCCATTCCCTTAACTTGTGGCGTGTTGGCAGAGATGAAGCGTAAAGAAGCATGAATGTGATTCGCATATATAGTAGTAAACCTGGGGAATGATATTATAAAAACAGGGTGCGCCATAATATCTCATTACAGCGCACCCGTTTTTATTATTTAAAGGAGGATTTCCTTATTTCAAGGACTCAGCTATTTTTTCCTGAAGTTCCTCTCCATGCAGGCCACGTGCCAAGATAGTACCTTCACCATCAATCAGTACCGTGTGGGGAATACTGCTTACGGCATAGAGCCTGGCACCTTCGCAGTCCCAATATTTTAAATCAGACATTTGCGGCCACGTAATGTGTAATTGTTCGATGCCTTTCTTCCAAGCTTCAGCATCTCTGTCCAACGAAACACCTACAATTTCAAAACCTTGGTTCTTGTATTTTTTATAAATCTCTACCAAATTCGGCATTTCACGGCGGCAAGGACCACACCAGCTTGCCCAGAAATCAACCAGCACTACTTTACCTTTTCCTACATAATCGGATAATTTTATTTCTTTGCCATCAGGAGTCTGCATGGTAAAGTCAGTGAATTTTTGGCCAACGGCAGTGATTTTCATCTTTTCTACGTTATTTTTGATTTTAACAATGGCTTCATCGTTAGCAAATTCAGCAGGAATTTTTGTTATCAATGGGTCTAGCTCCTCCACACTCATGTTGTAGAAGTTGCGCTTAAGCAAATAAATGCCTACTGCGTTAGTGATGTTTTGGGTGATAGCAGCGTTTGTAACCTCTACCATCTTTTTATCAAGCACTTCCATTTCTTTGGCCTTAGCTTCTCGTTGCTCGTCTGTCAGAACTGTATCGCTCATAGACTCATAGGTAATGAACATTTGTTTGTTCAGGTCGTTGAGCTGTTGTCTGATTGCTTGGTAAATGTCATTGTTGGGAGTTCCAGTGGCAATGTGGTTATCTGTTGTTAATTGGATGTTTATTTGTCCGTTTTCCAGAAAAAAGTCCATACTCTTTCCGTTATCTGTATCTTTTCCTTTGTATGTCAGATAGCAGACTAAGGCAGTATCCTGTTGCCCTTTTAAAGTGAACTTGCCGTCCTGAATGATGGCGGAATCAAGTTTTTGCAGTTGACGTCCTTCTGGCTTTTGCAGATAAACTGTTTCTCCATCGGTAGCATTTTCTATGGTTCCTGTTATTTGATAACCTTTTTTCCCGTTACAAGCTGCTAAAAAGGCAACTGCAGCAAATAAATAAATAAACTTTTTCATTGCGTTTTCTTTTATAGGGTTAATGTTTTTTGCGATTGCAAATATAGGAATAAAAAATCCCCTCCGATGTTGCTCGGAGAGGATTTTATAATTTAATTCCAATTTTTACACGTTACTGCTTTATTCTGCAACATTTTCAACTGCAGGTGTTTCAGTTGCTTCTGCGCCTTCTTCTACTGCAGGAGCTTCTGCTGCAGCCTTAGCTGCTTCTTCGGCAGCTTTCTTTTCTGCCAAAGCTTTAGCTTTCTCTTCATTTATTTTCTTTTCTGCTTCCAAGCGGACTTTAGCTGCAGCTTTCTTTGCTTCTTCAGTCTTGGCTTTCAAAGCGTTCAATCCATTCTGCTTGTTATTCTTCCACGCTTCAAATTTAGCTTCTGCTTCAGCCTCGCCAAATGCGCCTTTGGCTACACCGCCTAAAAGATGCTTTTTCATGTAAACTCCTTCGCGGGAAAGAATGTTACGGACTGTGTCTGTGGGTTGTGCACCTGTCATAACCCATTTCAATGCACGGTCAAAGTTCAAATCTACTGTGGCAGGATTAGTGTTCGGATTATACGTACCAATCTTTTCAATGAATCTACCATCTCGTGGTGCTCTTGCATCTGCGATGACGATGGAGTAGAATGCGTAGCTTTTACGTCCATGTCTTTGCAATCTGATTTTAGTTGCCATTTAATGAAATGTTTTTAATTAATGATTTGAATTATGCTAATAACTCGTAATAGCGGCTGCAAAGGTAATGCTTTTCTTTTGATTTGCAAAGGGTGTTATTATTATTTATTTGTTGATTTGTGATAAAAAAGAGTTTGCAGCTTTTTTATGTATGCTTAGATGGGCTTGTACAATAGCAGAGTAACAATTTATTGGTAATACTTGCGATAGATTCTTTTGTATTCTTTCCTTTTTTTAAAGTCATCAATCCATACATTGAGTGAATCTAGCAATATAGGAGACTGTTTATTGACAGCCCAAGAATAAAATTGAGTGAAGCCTATGGCTATGCTGATGTCTATTTGTGGCAAGCTATCAGCCGCGGCTATGGCTATGCTTTCTTCGCATACGGCATAGTTGATATCACCGTGGGCTACTAGCGAAATAAGTTGCTCAGAACCATATTTATCCATTTCTTGAATATAGATAGTATCACCGATCTCGGCCTCCAGATTGCGCAGGCGTAGCATATAGGGAGAATCTTTTGGAATATAAATTGTCTTTTGCCCTAAATCCAGAAGGCTTTTTATGTAGAGGGAATCGTTGTCTGATGTTGGTTTGCGTTGTATCAGAATCTGTCGGCTTAATGCAATAGGATTGGTGAGCAGTAGCGAGTCTTTCAGTTCGCTAGTAGCTAAAATCCCATTAGCTATAAGGTCGAATGTTCCATTGTTGAGTCCTTCCAAGCATGTGTTGAAGGCCATTTCTGGATGAATCTCTACTTTTAAATTATGTTCACGGGCAAAAGCTTGAAGCAATTCATAATTAAAGCCTGTTACTGTGTCTCCTTCCAAGAAGAAACTGATGGAGTTATATTCAGTTGTAGCTCGTATAATACCCTCTTCAACTATGTCGTTATAATCCCTTATAGAAGGTAAAGACGAAGATGGTATTTTTTTGAGTGCGAAGGTGATTATCAGTAGTGCCAGAAGTCCGGCAACTGTAATGCCTGTATATATCCATGCTTTATGTTTTTTCAGGTATGAAAGTGTCATATTATAGTTGTAATAGGCTTAATATTGCCAGTTTGGCTAATCGTAAAAGTTCCAGGATACCCCTATCTTCAATAATCGGGAATTGAGTGGATAATGTGGAACCAGGAAGGATTGTCCGTTGCCCATACCTGCATTGACGTGGTACATCATGACGAAAATGCGTGTCCGTTTCAAATGTAGGTTGAGATAGGCATTGATGATGGGGTATCCTCCAAGTTGCACTTGGTCGTTTTCTGGTTGTAAATGAAATTGTTGGATGGCTGGCATGTAGGCTGGGGCGTGATAAGTGGTGAAATAACGCATATCTGCACCAAACTGTACAGTCAGTACTTTGGCCAGTTTGCCTAATATATAAAAATTGTGGTAGAGCGAGAGGTCTGGCAAAGGAAGGATAGTGGAATTGCTTGATTTTTGCCAAGTTACTTCATTATCTAAATGAAAAACTCCCAATTTAAATTTTTGATTTAACGTAGCTGCTATCACTTGTATGCTTCCGCTGTGTTGTGCAGGCAATGCATTTTGATCGAAGTATGTGTAGTTCTTTATGTTTTCTACACCGGCACGTAGATTAGTCCCCCAACGTTGGATATTCAATTCGCCTTCTACGCCAGTACGGAACTCTTTATTCAAATCATTGTCCCATGAAAAATGGTTAGAATGGTAGTGTCGCATGTAGAATGATGGCAATAGATTGGTTACATGTCCTCGCGCATAGAGATTGACTGTATCTTTTCCTAAACGGAAATTCAGGTCCATGTCGCCATTTACCTTAAATTGCCCGATGGCTTCGCCTAACAAACCTACTTCCCCGTTAACGTTATAATGCAACAAGGTTCCTTGGCGTTTAGCCAGTTCTCCCCCAACAAACAGTTCGTGTTCGTCATATTGTACAGGAGATGGATTAGGAATGGAAGTGTCCATGTTCATTAACGTATAGCGGCTGAATTTGTGCGATACATAAGCTGTCAATCCGGCTTTGGCATATTTGTTAAAACCTTCCAGCAATGATACGCCCAATACGTTCTTGACGCTCAGTGCGATGGTACTGTCGTTGCTGGATCCTTCTTGGAAATAGGTGTTATCGTAAATGGCGTCTTCTCCTGTCGGTTCGACACCGGCACGGTAACGGCGACTGGAACGTTCTATTTTGAGAGTATGTATAAAGCTGGTGACAGGTACAAATTCTTCTGTGAGGATTGTGTCTTTGGGTATTTCGGTGCTGTCTCGTTTGGCTTTATGCCTGGCCACAGGATCTTGTGTCTCTTCTATTTTAGTGACTTCGCGGTGAAAACCTAAACGGTAGCGATGAGTGAGATAAACGAAAAAGTTGTGGTTGCGGTTAGATGTTTCTTCCAATCGGGTAGGGATGTATTGATTGCCACCGACATCTTCCATTTCATCGGGATGTGTGATATAACGGTCATCGGTGATGCCGCCATTTTCATTCATTTTCATGTAAAAGTTGTTGTAGGCAGCATGCATTTGGTATTTCTCACCAATGTAGCTGGCGAACAATCCTGCGTTGAAATGGGCGGTGGATTGGGCTGCATAATAACCACGGCCATAAAGATAGTCAATGTTGAAGCCTAATGCCAGACGCTTATTGGCATTGACAGAAAAGTAGGCTTTGAAACGGTCTTCACCATTGACTTTGCTACCGGCTTTGTAATAGGTCAGGTTGGTATAAGGTACGTTGCTGTTGGTAAAATGCAATTCGTCCGGTCGTACATAGAAGCTGGAGAGCGGGGCAAGAAAGGTGGTGGGTTCGTCTGTGTAACGACGTTCGAAGAACAGACGTGAAAGACGGGGGGTGCCTAAGTTACCCAAATAGTTGTAGTGTCCTGTCATTCCTTCTACCAAATTGGTGTTTTGGAAATTGAGGCTGAGTGTATCGGCCGGAATCATGGTACGTTCACCCAATGTTTCGCTCAGCGTCCACATATAGAGTTTGGGTGGAATGCTTTGTATTTCTATTCCGGTGCTGTCCTCCAAATTATCTGGTTGGGTGGATGGATCTATCTGATTGCCATATTGATCACGCATCGTGCCGTTTGAATCGATGGAATTGATAGGCACTTGTGCCTGTATCGCCAGACTGCCGATGGACATCAAAAAGATATATGTCAGTATAATTCGTCTCATAATTGGGGGCAAAGATACAACATTTTATCATTTGCCTGTACAATTGAATCTTTATTTATGTAAATGGAGAGGTTGTTTATGGAGAAAAGTTAATATCCTTATTAAGACCCCGTTAAAAGGACGTTTGACGCCCCCGTTAAAAGGATGTTTGACGCCCCCGTCAAAAGAACGTGAGGGTGGGGATGTATCATAAAGACAAACAGCTATCATTCTGTCATGTTGAGCGAAGCGAAGTCGAAACATCTCACTAATACTTTTCAGGCGCGTAGTGAGGTCCCTCGACTGTGCTCGGGATGACAGGAACATGAATTTTAAACAGAATCTAATAGTCTGGAGATATAACTTGGGGTAGGTATTCAAGTGCTTTATATTGCATATTTCTTCTCCTTTTTAGTTTGATATTACCTGAAAAGGCGTATTTTTGCGGCAACAGGATATAAACTCTTTTATGAAATTTCTATTGCTTATCTGTTTCTTGTTTCAGACCGCAGTGGCTGTCTGTGCCTCAGATTCCGAGTTGGCTTTATACCGGGCTGAATTATCCCGTGCTTTGTCTTCAAACAATGCGGACAGCTTGGCTACGGCCTATGCTCATTATGGTGAATATTATGCCTATCGGGATGCGGATTCCACTCGTTATTATTGCGGCTTGGGATTGAAATATGCCGATCGTTCGCGCTCCGAGCCTTATCTTTTTCTGCTGAGCAATTTGGCCAATGCTTACATCTCTTCCGGAGATTTAGGAAAAGGACGCCGGCTGCTGTGGGATGTGTTGGATGAAGCTGACCGGTTGGGGTGTGATTCCTGTTTCCGTGCTACTGCCTTTACTTCGATAGGGGTGACCTATCGCCTGCAAGAAAAGCCTGATTCGGCATTGTGGTGTTACAACCGGGCACTTGGTTTGCTGCAAAATCAGGATGCTTATGGTGAGGAGGCGCATCTGCTGACAAGTATTGCTGTACTTTATGCTAATATGTCACGCCTGAAGGAAGCTATGTCTTATGCTGAGCGTGCCATGCGGGTGGTTGACCGGTGTGATGAAATAGATATGGCCTTTTATGCTTATACTACGGCCGGCAGTATTCTTGCGCTTCAAGGACATAATGACAAGGCTGCCGGATTGATACATCCCGTATTGAGTAAGGCCCGCCAGCAAAAGAAGCCGGGGATGGAGCTGAAATGCCTCACTTTCCTGCTGGGCATGTTTCAGCGAAGCGGCCAGCGCGATTCTCTGGATTACTATATGAAGCAGGCCGATAAGGTGTTTCTTCGTGTTCCTGCCGAATCGACGGAGGCTGTCGGTTACATGGAAATGCTTTATAAGATTTTGGCTGATTTGGGGCGTTATCGTGAAAGCCTGTCCATTCAGCAGAAATTGTTGATGGGGCCTGGGAGGAACCAATTGGGCGGTGTCAATCAACTTTATCTCTATATGGCACACAACCATCAGGCGCTGCATGAATATGACCAGGCTGCCCGTTATTATGAACTGACTTATGAGGTTTCTGACAGTCTTCATGCTGCTGACATAGATGCGCAACTGTCGGAGCTGACCGTCAAATATGAGACTCAGGAGAAAGAGCTTGAGATAGCCCGGCTTTCTGAGCAGCATCTGAAACAGCGTGCGCAGGTCATGCAATGGATTGCCGTGGCTTCCGGGTTGTTTTTCTTGCTTCTTACGCTTGTCCTTTGGTATGTTTTCCATTGGCGCCGTGTCCGCAGGGAAGAGGAGTTGAAGTTGGCCCGCAGCTATATCGACGGAATGGAAAATGAGCGTGCCCGTCTGGCCAAAGATTTGCATGATGGCGTGTGCAATGATTTGTTGGGGATAGGGATGCAGATGCAGTGTCTTCCGGCCACTGAGGTTACTGCGCAGATGGTGGATTGGGTCGAGCAGGTGCGTATGGAGGTGCGTAATATTTCGCATGAACTGATGCCTCCTAAGTTCAAGTGTACGACGTTGGACGAGATGCTGGAGGAGTATGTGGAGCGTCATCCGTTGCGCGGGCAGGTTTCCATCTGTTTCCGCAAGCAAAACAGGGGAGGTAGTTGGGCCGGCATCCCCGAACAGGTGGCATACGAGGTGTACCGGGTCATGCAAGAGTTGCTTTCCAATATTGTCCGTCATGCGCATGCTACCCGGATTGAAATTGTCCTGTCCCTGGAGGCTTCTCAACTGGTATTGTCCATGACGGATGACGGGGATGTTTTCTTGAATCCTGTGGCGGCGGACGGCAACGGGAATGGCATCGGGCTGGACACAATCCGCGAACGGGCCAAGGCGTTGGGAGGGCTGTTGCACGTCGAGGCGGACGAGTCGGGGCAGACTTTCTGCCTGAGGGTGCCTCTTTCTGACGGAAAAGCATGAACGGGTGGGATAAATCATTGTTTTTCGTGATTCCCGGTATCTTGAAAACCGCTTTCTTTGCAGAGTGATAACGGAAAGACAACGGTTAGAATGAAAGATACACGCATACTATTGGTAGACGATCATGATTTGGTGCTTCAGGGGCTTAAGCGAATCGTGGAATGTTCGTTGCCCGAAATCAAGCACATTTGTACGGCTTCCACCGGGCAGGAGGTCTTGCAACGGATTGCTGCCGAACAGTTTGACCTCTTTTTGCTGGACATTGAATTGCCCGACATGTCTGGCCTGGACCTCATTGCCCATATCCGCCGGACAGACCCGCAGGCGCGTATCATCGTCAATACCATGCACGAGGAGGTCTGGTTCATCAAAGACCTGTTGCAGTGCAACGTGTCGGGCATCCTTTTCAAATCCGTCAACTCCAACAGAATCGCCGAGGCCATCCGCAAAGTGCTGGAAGGGCAAACCTATTATTGTCCCTATGCCGAACGGGTGCGGGCACGGATGAAACGTTCGGACGGGGGGCGACGCGAGGAGCTGACCGTGCGCGAGCTGGACGTGCTGAAGCGCATCTCCGAAGGGAAAAACACGCAGGAGATAGCCTGCGAACTCTGCGTGTCCGTCAATACCGTGGATACGCATCGCCGGCACCTGTTGGAGAAGCTGGAGGCGCGCAACGTGGCCGACCTCATCATGACCGCCGTCTCGCGCGGCATCATCCCCATCCGTAAATCTTGAACCGACAGGTTATAACCGCCACCGCACCATGAAAAAGATAGATGCCAATGTCCGGGCAACCTTGTCCAGAGAGCGTGGACGCCTATGTCCAGAGAGTGTGGACGCCTATGTCCAGGGAGCGTGGACGCCTATGTCCAGAGAGCGTGGACGCCTATGTCCAGGGAACGTGGACGCCTATGTCCAAAGTATCCCGAAGAAACGAGACTGTTTAACCCTCTAATAAATAAGTATATATGAGTATGAACCGATTCTTGGCAGGCTGCCTCAGCCTATTACTGGCCGCCTTCGTGGCCGGATGCAGTGACGACGACGACGCGCCCCGCGACCTCGTCCTGTCCGACAATACGCAGACCACGCAAACCGTCTATGCCGACCAGACCAGCGGCACGGGCGGCGGCATCAGCTTCACGGCCCTGTCCGACTGGACGGCCACAGTGACCGACGTGACCGACACCAAAGCCACCACGGACGGCACGGTGGACTGGCTGACCTTGAGCGCTTACAGCGGCGGTCCCGGCGACTACACGCTGACCCTCACCCTGACCGAAAACCTCACAGGCCAAGACCGCAAGGCGCAGATTGAAATCGTGTGCGGAGCCAGCCGCATCACCATCACCGTCGAACAGAAAGGCACCACCGAGGGCGGAGACACCCCGTCGGTGCCGCAGGAGGGCGACCGGTTGGCCCGCATGGAATACACCAGCATCAACAGCGACAACCCCGACTATTACACCAAAGTAATCCTCACCTTTGCCTACAACCGCGATGGGCTGCTGGGCGAGGTGCACGACATTGCCTATTACGGCGACGAGCAAGCCTATTATTCGGAAGACATCTACGCCTTCGGCTACGACGAAAACGCACGCCTGCAACGCATCGAGAGGCACTCGGACTATGGCTATGACCACGCCTACGTCATCCAGACGAACGACGCCGGCGACATAGCCCTGCTCTACGAAGACACCGGAAGCAGCACCGTGACAGCCTGGCGCTTCGACTACGACGAGAACCGCTACTTGCAGAAGGCCGTCGAGAACAACACCTACGAACCGGGCAACGGCGACGGCGATGACGACGACGAAGTCACGCCCGGCTGGGACTCGGGAGCATCGGCCTCCACCCGCGCGTTCAACAACGAACGACTGCTGATGACCTGGCAAGACGGCAACCTGGTGCACACCTCAGGCGGCTATGGCTACGACTTCATGGACTGGGAATACACCTCCTACCCGAACGAGACGCCCGGCCTGGACTTCAATGTGATGAGCAGCCGCCCCCTCTTCGGCAACACCGAAGACACCTACAACGACCTCGTGAACATGCTCTTCAGCCTGCGCCTACTGGGACAGAACAGCCGCAACCTGGTGACGAAAGACTTGGTGAACTGGGCATATGACGTGCAACCAGAACCCGACCCCGACGAACCGGAACCTACTACGGAGACCACCCACGAGGATTATTGGGAGCCGTTTGAATACAGCTTCACGGCCGAGAACTACCTGTCGCGCGTAACAGCCCGCGCCGTCATGCGCACCATCGTCACGGAGATTGCCACCGGAGAAGTCATCAGCATCTCCGAGTCCTACTACGACGACGAATACATCTTCACCTACGAATAATAAGAGAGGGAGTTCGTGTCACAACACACACACAGCACACGTTGTGACATAACAAACGACCGTCTGCTCAAAGGTTAGGGAGGCAGACGGTCGTTATCTTTTTATCTGTGCAATACTCGCTCAAGGCTTCACACCGGCTGTATCAGCTCCATGCCCCGGCGGATGGCCTCTTCGTTCATCGGGATGAGGTGATGGTGACGTTCGGGCAGCGTTTTCTTCAGCCCCTTGATGACGTTTTCCAGCGACACCATCGGCTCAATCTTCAGCAGTCCGCCCAGCACAATCATGTTGAACGCCTTGCTGTTGTTCATCTCATTGGCGGCGTCCATCGCGTCAATGCGGTAGACACGGATATCCTGCCGCGTGGGCGGGTTGATAATGCCATAGCCGTCGTAGATGAGGATACCACCCGGTTTCACTTTGCTTTCGAACTTCTCCAGCGAGGGCTGGTTCAGGATGATGGCGGCGTCGTACTTACTGAGGATGGGCGACGATATGCGCTCGTCGCTGATGATGACGGTCACATTGGCCGTCCCGCCGCGTTGTTCGGGCCCGTAGGCGGGCATCCAACTGACTTCTTTGCCTTCCATCAGGCCGGAGTAGGCCAGTATCTTGCCCATCGAGAGCACACCTTGTCCGCCGAATCCGGCTATAATTATTTCTTTGGTCATATCTGTTATTACGAGTTTCGTTTGTTATTTATCCTTTAAATCTCCCAATGGGTAGAAGGGGAACATGTTCTCTTCCATCCACTTGTTGGCTTTTTCGGGTGACATCTTCCAGCCCGAGTTGCAGGTTGATACGATTTCCACCAGGTTAGAACCTTTGCCGTTCATCGAATTTTCGAAAGCTTTGCGGATGGCCTTCTTGGCCTTGCGGATGGCAGGCACGGATTGCACGCTCTGGCGGGTGACGTAGGCAGTGCCTTCCAGTTGGGCGGCCAGGTCGGCAATCTTCAACGGATAGCCGTGCAAGTGGACGTCGCGGCCGTAGGGACAGGTGGAGGTCTTCTGGCCTACGAGGGTGGTGGGGGCCATCTGTCCGCCGGTCATGCCGTAGATGGCGTTGTTGATGAAGATGATGGTGATGTTCTCGCCGCGGTTCAGGGCATGGATGGTTTCAGCCGTGCCGATGCAGGCCAAGTCGCCGTCGCCTTGGTAGGTGAACACGAGACGGTCGGGCCAGAGGCGCTTGATGGCGGTGGCCAATGCAGGTGCCCGTCCGTGGGCTGCTTCTTGCCAGTCGATGTCGAGGTAGTTGTAGATGAAGACGGCGCAGCCTACGGGCGAGATGCCGATGGCTTTGTCTGCCAGACCCATTTCTTCGATGACTTCGGCAATGAGCTTGTGTACGACGCCGTGGCTACAGCCCGGGCAGTAGTGCATGGCGTTGTCGTTCATCAGAGTGGGTTTCTTGTAAACCAGGTTTTCGGGTTTGATGATATCTTCTTTTGTCATGGTGGTTTTCCTTATTTTCTTTTAGTGAAACGTATGAAACATTCGGCTATCTTCACCACGATGGCGGCTCCGCAGGTGTAGAGGAAGAAGCGTTGGTCGTCGGCTTTCGTGAAGTAGAAGATGACGGCCATCAGGGCCAGCAGCATGAAGATGAGGTTGAGGATGTTTCGTATCTTGTCGGTATCCATAGTCTTTTTTCCCGTGTGTGTTTAGCCGATGAGTTTCTTGAGGGCTTCGACGATTTCGTCGGGGTCGGGGACGATGCCTCCAAGGCGTCCGAAGTGTTGGACGGGAACTTGCCCGTTGACGGCCAGACGGACGTCTTCGACCATTTGTCCGGCGTTGAGTTCGGTGACGAGGATGCCTTTCATGCGGGGAGCGAGGTCGGCAATGGCTTGCGTGGGGAAGGGCCAGAGGGTGATGGGCCGAAGGATGCCGACGCGGATGCCTTCTTCGCGGGCCAGTTGCATGGCTTTTTGGCCGATGCGTGCCATGGAGCCGAAGGCTACGATGAGGTAGTCGGCGTCGTCGCACTGGATTTCTTCGAAGCGGACTTCGTTTTGCTCTATCTGCCGGTATTTGGCTTGGAAGCGGAGGTTGTTGACTTCCATGGCTTCGGGGCGGAGCTCGAGCGAGGTGATGATGTTGGGCCGGCGGCCTTGGGTTTTGCCGGTAGTGGCCCAGGGGCATTGGGCGATGACTTCCTCGTCGGTGCGGCGGGGTTTCTGCGGGGGCAGGACGACTTTTTCCATCATTTGTCCGATGACGCCGTCGGCCAGGATGACAGCGGGGTTGCGGTACTTGAAGGCCAGTTCGAAGGCGAGAGGGACGAAGTCGGCCATTTCCTGCACGGAGGCGGGGGCGAGGGTGATGAGGCGGTAGTCGCCGTGGCCACCGCCTTTGGTGGTCTGGAAGTAGTCGGCCTGGCTGGGTTGGATGGTGCCCAGTCCGGGGCCGCCGCGCATGACGTTGACGATGAGGCAGGGCAGTTCGGCTCCAGCCAGGTAGGAGACGCCTTCTTGCATGAGGCTGACGCCGGGGCTGGAGGAGGAGGTCATGACCATTTTGCCGGCGCCGGCGCCGCCGTAGACCATGTTGATGGAGGCTACTTCGCTTTCGGCCTGGAGGACGACCATGCCGGTGGTTTCCCAGGGCTTCAATTCGGCCAGGGTTTCGAGGACTTCTGATTGGGGGGTGATGGGGTAGCCGAAGTAGCCGTCGGCGCCGCAGCGGATGGCTGCGTGGGCTATGGCTTCGTTGCCCTTCATTAATACTATTTCTTCTGCCATATCTGTTAGGTTCTTAGTTCTTGATTCTTCATTCATCATTCTTCATTCGTCTTGACTTTGTAGACGCTGATGCAGCCGTCGGGGCAGACGGTGGCGCAGGAGGCGCAGCCGTTGCAGGTATCGTCAAGCACCTGGCGGGCGTAATTGTATCCTTTCATGTTGACCTCTTTGGCGAGGGCGATGACGTGCAGCGGGCAGGCTACGGCGCAGAGGTTGCAGCCTTTGCAGCGTTCGGTGTCTACTACGATTGCTCCTTTTATTTTTGCCATAATTACGTTCTCCTTTTTGTTTATGAGTTTTTAAGTTTGTTAGTTTTTAAGTTTGTTAGTTGACGAGTTGACAAGTTGACGAGGGGGTGGGTGATGGGGTGGAAGTTCCTTGTGGCCTTGTTAACTTGTCTCCTTGTTGACTTGTTAACTCGTCCCCTTGTTAACTCGTCTCCTCGTCCCCTTGTTCCCTGTTTATTGGTTGAACATGTCTTTGTTGTAGAATTCGAGGATGTCGAGCAGTGCGCGCCGGGCTTCGACGGCGGGGCTGCGGGGGTTGAGGTCGGCGGCGCGCTGGTAGTCGTCGAGGGCGTGTCGCCAGTCGGCCTGTTTGCGGTGGGCGTTGCCGCGCAGGTAGTAGACCTGGTCTTTGTGTGGGAAGTCGCTCTGCAGCAGGGCGTCCAGCGCGTCGATGGCTTCGGCTACTTGGTTCTGCCGGAGGTGTTCTTTTATCAGTGTCAGTTGTTCCATACGGATGTTTCTCTGATTAATCAGTCGCAAAGATAGGCTTTCTCGGGGAATTTCGGGCGTTTCGGGTGTGAAAAAATGGAAAAGGGAAGGGCGCGGGAGGGGAGGCTGAAGGTGAATGGCACGCAGATGACGCTGATGCGACTGATGACCGCTGATTATATGTCGTTGATTCGCAGTGGAATAGGTGTTTGGAAATCTGTTCCGCCGGTGTCGCCTGCGTGCCGTATTCATTATGCCCCGCTCTGTCCAGGATGTTTGGACACCCTGTCCAAGATGCTTGGACGCCTTTGTCCAAGATGTTTGGACGCCCTGTCCAAGATGTTTGGACGGCCTTGTTTTTATCCGAAGGTGCCTTGGCCACTGTCGTCATCATCTTCGCCATTGCCGGGAGTTTGAGGTGCGCCGCCGATGTAGATGGTTTGCGAGGTGCTTTGCGGTGTAGAGCGTAGTTTCCCTCCACCGCTGTACTGCGTGGTGACGGTCAGCGTGTATTCGCCGTCGTCCAGGTCGGAGGGTATGAGGATGACCAGTCGCGAGGGTTCGGCCACGGCAATCATGTCTTCCGTCAGCCGCGTGACGGCCTGCGTCTCCGTGTTGGTCAGGGTGACGCCGACGGAGGGGTCGTCGCCCGCGGGCAGGATGTTCTTGCCGTAGAGCGTGAGGTTGCGCCCGGCGGTGGCGCTGTTGTCGGTCGCCTTGGTGGCCACGTCGTTGGTGCTGCCGATGTAGAACTTCGTGGGGCGGTCGCCGAGGACTTCGACGGTGGTGTCCTGGATGCTCTCACGCAGCGTCTTGCCTTGGGTGAAGGAGACGTAGACGGAGTCTTTCTTCGGGTCCCACGCGTCGTTCACCGCCGTGCCGCGGAACTGGGCCACGGCGCGGAACAGTCCGGTGTTGACGCTGACGCCGTTGAGCACTTCTTCGGCCACCACTTCGTTGTGCAGCTTCACTATCATCTCCATCGTCGTGCGCAGCACGCCGGGGTTCTTCGCCACCATGCGGTCGATGATATATGCCAGGTCGGCCGTGCGGGTGCTTTCCAGTTGGAAAATCTTGTCGGTCTTGTCGTCGGTGGTCACGGTGTTGTCCACCAGCCATGCTTTCAGGATGTTTTTAGCCATGTTTTTCAGTCTTTATTAGGTTAATGAATGTATGCGCAGTCGTATGGGCTCTGCCACGCGCCTTGTGTATTCTCTTATCCCTTCGCCTCTTGGTACATGAAGCGCTTGATGCTCTTCTTGGCCGTCTTTTCAAACTCCTCGAAGTGTATCTTCACCTTCGATATCTGGGCATAGGCCGGTAGTTGCTGATTCAGCTCCACGCGGTTGGCCTCCATGGCGGCGGGCACGTCTTCGGGCTTCAGCCCCTTGGCGAAAGCCTCGTCGAAGTCGGGATAGACCAATGCCACCAGCTTGTCGTTTTGCAAGACCACGAGCGACTCCGACACGTAGGGCAGGTTGTTCAGCTTGCTCTCTATCTCCTCCGGATAGATGTTCTGTCCCGAGGCCGTCAGCAGCATATTCTTGCTGCGTCCGCGTACTGTCACGTATCCGTCCTCGTCCATCGTAGCCAGGTCGCCCGTGTGTAGCCAGCCTTCTGCGTCCACAATCTGCGCCGTGGCCTCTGGGTTCTTATAGTATCCCAGCATCGTGTTTGTGCCCCGGCACACGATTTCGCCGGCCACGTTCCTCGGGTCGGGCGAGTCGACGCGCACCTCCATCCGCGCTGCAGCTTTTCCGCACGAAGCCTGCTTCAGCGTCTCCCAGCGACTGGAGCAGATGATGGGGCCGCACTCGGTCATGCCGTATGCAATGGTATACGGAAACCCTATCTGCTTGACGAAACGTTCGACATCGGCATTGAATGGCGCCCCGCCGATGATGATTTCATCAAACTGCCCGCCGAATATCTCCATCGCCTCCTTGCGCGCCGATTCCTTTATTTTGTCGTTGACGATGGGAATCCGCAGCAGTAGCTTGCCGATAGTGTTGTCCACCCGTGGCAGGATGTTTTTCTTGATAATCTTCTCCACAATCAGTGGTACGCACGAGATGACCTTCGGCCGTATTTCGGCAAACGACTGAGCGATGATTTTGGGCGATGGCATCCGCGTCAGGAAATACAAGTGAGCCCCTGCTGAAAATCCATACAAGAAGTCATAGACCATGCCGAACACATGTCCCAGCGGCAACATCGACACGATGTGGTCTCCGGGCTGCACGCGCATCATCTCGCGGCAATAGTCCACGTTGCTCCAAAGGCTGCGGTAGGGCAGCATGACGCCTTTCGAATAGCCCGTCGTGCCCGACGTGTAGTTGATGACGGCCAGCTCGTCAGGCGACTCTTCCTTGCGGTAACAGATGTGTTCCGGGCGGAAACGCATCGGATAACGGGCGCCGTAGCGTGCGTTGCGGTGTTCGAAGGCCTCCATCAGCTTTTCGTTGCGACACACCACCGGCTCGAAGTCTTCCAGCACCACGATGCCTTCCAGCAGCGGCATGGCGGCCTCGTCCAGCGCCTCCCAGGCACGAGCCCCAACAAACAGTAGTTTAGCTTCCGAATGGTTCACGATGTGATGTATATTGTCTGCCTTGAACTCATGCAGTATCGGTACGATGACAGCCCCGTAGGTCACCGTGGCCAGGAAAGTCACCGCCCAATGGGCACTGTTCCTGCCGCACACGGCTATTTTGTCGCCCGGCTGGATGCCGGCACTCTCCAACACCAGGTGGAATTTGGCAATTTTCCGTGCCACGTCCTTGTATTGCAGGGTGATGCCCTTGTAGTCCGTCAGCGCGTCGCGGTCCCAGTTCTGTATGATACTTTGTTCTATATAGTCGATGAAAGTGGCTGCTCGTTCCATGTCTTTTAAGTAGTCTCGATCAGATTAGTGAATAAAATATGTCGCAAATATACGGATATTTGTGGTTCTTCCTCTACGAAAGTCCTATAATTTTGCACACTATTGTACAAATCGTGCTTGTTAGTTTCCTTTAGTCAAACGTCAATCTGAACGTAGTCTTTCTGTTGGGCAATAGCGTGATGCTTCCTCCCGAAAGGCGCATGATCTGGCGTGAAATGCTCAGCCCGATGCCACTGCCTCCTTCTTTCGTGGTGAAAAAAGGTATGAAGATATGCTCGGCCACGTCTTTGGGGATGGCCGGCCCATCGTTACTCACCTCAATGATGACGGCTTCTGTGTCGTCACAGTAAGCCCGTAGATCGATGTGTCCTTTTCCGTTACCTTTCCCTGCCGTTTCAATGGCCTGGATGGCATTTTTCAGCAGGTTGGTCATGACTTGCCCGATGAGGTTCTCGTCGGCATGCAAGATTAGGTCGTCGGGCTCGACCTCGGTGTGGAAGTCGATGCAAGCTTCCGGGTGCTGGTGGTGCGCCAAGTCGGTCATGCGCGAAAGGAACCCTTTTACATAGAACAGCGATGGTACGGGTGTGGGGATGTGAGTAAATTTGCGGTATGATTCTACGAAAGATAGCAGCCCCTTACCCGTAGCCCGGATGGTCTGTAATCCATTGGCAATCTCTTCTTGCGGGGCCCTCTGCATGGTCAGCTCTAATAAAGTCTCACTTAGTGAGGTGATAGGGGTGACGCTGTTCATGATTTCATGCGTTAATACACGGGTCAGGCGCATCCACGAGTCAAGCTCCTTTTCATCCAGTTCATTGTTGATATCGTTCAAGGCCAATATGCGGAGGTGTTCTTGGTGGACGGTAATGTCGCTGACTTTTACAAATAATTGGAGCATGCCTCGTTCGTTCTGGACGGGTATCTGAAAGCTTTCTCCTGCCCGGCATGTCGTGAAACTATTGGTGAGGTGTGGATCTATCCGGTCTAATTGGTTGACGTGTGTGAAGACTTCCAATCCTAACAGGCGTAAGGCTTCGTTATTCTTCTGATAGACAGCTCCGTTGCCGTTCAGCACTACAATCCCTGTGTTGATACATTCCAGTATCAGTTCGTAGTATTTTTCTTGTTGAGCAGTCTCGTTTTTCACATTATGTAATATGTGTGTAATACGGTTTAATGCCTTGTTTACCAGACGAGCATCCTTGTCTCGTTTGTCTTCGGAAAAATGAATGGAGTAGTCGTTGTTCTCTATGGCATCGAGCAAGAAAAGCACTTGTTGGGTGTATTGTCGGTTCAGCTTATACAGCCTATACAGCAAGAAGCAGGTTATAAACGTTAAGCCTATGGCCCACGGTAAGGCTCGGAATGGGTCTTCCCTCGTGGGCATTTCCCGGAAACATAATGTCCATGCTCCTCCAGCCAGTAGGGTTGTCAATACCAACAGGATGACGTGATACGTGTAGCATAGCCGTCTCATAACCCGTATTTTTTCATTTTGTTGTATAACGTTTGTCGTGTAATACCCAGTTGGGTAGCTACGGCAGACAGGTTCCCGTCGCAAGCACTCAGTGCTTTGCGTATCATTTGCTTTTCCATGTCTTCTAAGGTTGCTGTTGAGACATCTTTTTCTTCGGAAGCATGGTTGATGTGGGATAATGGGAAGGCTTCGGCCGGTAATATCGAACCATCGCTGATGATGACAGCTTTTTCGATGGCGTGTTCCAGTTCTCGGATGTTGCCTTGCCAAACATGTTGTTCCATTCTGTTGCAGGCTGCTTCCGAGAGTTGCATTTCTGGTTTGCCATATTGTTTGCAGAATCGGGTGATGAATTGCTTGGCTAATGGCAAAATATCTTCCGGCCGTTTGCGTAACGGCGGTATTTCCAAGTGTATCGTGTTGATGCGATAGAGCAGGTCTTCGCGAAATTCTCCTTGACGTACCATGAGTGGCAGGTCGCGGTTGGTGGCACATATCAGTCGGATGTCTATGGATATAGGCGTATTACTTCCTACGCGTACGATGCTGCGGCGTTGGAGTACTGTCAGCAGTTTGGCTTGTAGATGATAGGGCAGGTTGCCAATCTCATCCAAAAATAAAGTGCCGTGGTTGGCTGCCTCGAATTTCCCTGGCCGGTCCGTTCGTGCATCGGTAAAAGCTCCTTTGACATGTCCGAATAATTCGCTTTCGAACAACGTCTCTGTCACAGCACCCATGTCTACAATGATTAGCGGTTGCTTTTTGCGGTTTGACAGGCGGTGCAGTTCGCGTGCCAGCATTTCTTTACCTGTTCCGTTTTCACCCGTTATCAATACGTTGGCATCTGTTGCCGCTACTTTTTCTACCAATAATCTCAGGTGTTGCATGGCGGGACTTGTTCCCCAGTACATGCAGCTTCCTTCTTGCGCATCAGGAACATCCTTCTTGTTCGGAGCAGCCGCCTTGAGCAAAGTGTCCACTAATTTCTGGTTGTCCCACGGTTTCACTATAAAATCTGTAGCTCCTTCTTTGATGCCTCGTACGGCCAGATCGATGTCTGCATAAGCAGTAAACAATACTATTGGCAGATTGGGGCGAAGACGGTGTATCTCATGTAACCAATACAGCCCTTCGTTGCCATTGTTAATGCCCGATGTAAAGTTCATGTCGAGCAATACGATGTTCCAGTCATCTTCCCTCAAGGTGGCTGGCAGGGTAATCGGAGAAGGCAACAGCCCCATTTTGTTGAAGTAAGGTTTCAGTAACAGTTGCAGAGCAGTTAGCACGCCCTGGTTATCATCTATGATAAGGATATTACCGTATTTCTTCATGATTTATCGTTTTACTGCCCGCAAAAATACGTCTTTTACTTGAATAGCGTATAAGAGTATGTGGAAAAGCTGTAATTAGAGTAATTGCAACTTTACACCAAAAGATAGGGACAGATAATCTCGTGGGCGTAAATAGCGGTTGGTAAAAGCACTGATGATATAAAGGTCGCACGTGCTTATTTCGTAGAATAACGTGAGATTTTTGGCCGTAAAACGGCGCTTGGGGTCGATGTCGTAGGTCAGGCGTTGTCCCAAGAAGGCATGGATGCGTACTTTGGACGAGAAACCGTAGTATCCTTTCGGGTAACGCTCCGGTTCACTGACCCAGAATTCATTGCCAAAAACGGTATTGAAATATATGCCACACGTCAAGGGCTCGGCAGAAAAACGGCTTTGTTTGATTTGTAAGGACCAGGGGATATAGTTTTGTTTCAAGGTGAAAGTAGCCTTGGCTTTATCTGAATTGTATTTGGGTACGAAGCCGAGTGAAAGGTCGGTTTCCCATTGGTTACGTTTGCCGTAGTCCCATCCGAAGCCAAAAGACAACAAGCCCATGTTGCCGGCGAATTGCATTTTGGTATGTGTAGGGATTAAAGCCGCCCAATGGCGACGATAGCGGTGTACACGGCGGTCGTAGCGGCTGGTGGAAGCTGGGCCTGTGTGTACGTCTTGTAGGTCGGCATGGGGAGGAAGCCACAGTGTGTCGTGCACCTCTTTGATGATGAATACCGTGTCTGTCAGTCCGCTTTCCTGAGCCCCGGCCGTGCACAGAAAGCCTAAGCAGAAAGCTCCGAGGATAAGTGCACGATACACATTATATATATTATTAGAAATATATGATTTCTCTTTCATAACCATCGGGGGTAATGGTGAATACATAATAATTACGATTCTTCATGCAGTCACTCATGTAATACATGATGCCGTCGCCGAAAAGGTCTTCTTCGAACACGCGGTGCTCATGAGCGGCTGTGCAGAATTGTATGCCAGGAAAGCCGGTGACATAGTGTTGGAACACACGGTCTACATTGTTGTTAAAATCGCCGCATCCCGGTCGGATATGCATGCAGACAACAGTCTTATCGAATTCGTCAGCACGTGTGGTTTGTTCGTCTTCGATGAACTCAAAATCCGGTACCGGGGTTGAGTAGTCATATTCAATAGCGTTGGTGTTGAGGCAGACGAACTTCACCCGTCCGGCAATGAACGAGAAGTTAGGGTCACCAAAGACCTTGTGGTAGGTCTCCTCGCCTGTGCCCAGGCAATCATGGTTGCCGATGAGGACGACATAAGGCACATTCAGTCCGTCCATGATGTCGCGTTGCCACAGAAATTCATCCGTCAGGCCGAAGTCGCTCATATCACCGCCGTGGATGACAAAATCTATATCGTTCCGCAGGTTCAGGTGGTTGACGAAGTCCTCCGTTTCGTCATACCAGCGTTGCGAGTCGCCCATCGTGACGAAGCGGATGGTATCTTTGCCCAGGCAGGCGGCCTCGATTTGTTCGATGTGATGCGCATTGATGTCTGTTTCTCCTTCGATGCGCACATCATAAGGGTGATAGTCTATCAGGTCGCAACCCGTAAACAACAGGCAGCCGACTGATAGAATGAGGTAGTTCAGTTTCTTCATATATAACGTGTGAATTGGGAGATTTTGTTACAACTTGGGGGATTATGTTACAAAACCGGTGGCAAAGATAGAGTTTTCTATCTAACCATTGATAATATATATACCTTATTTAGTATCCTTTATGACGGGTATTTCTGTCCTCGGGTGTCTAAAAAATAGACACTGTTGTCTAAAAATTAGACACCCGGGTACGAAGGCGTATCCTTAAAGTCGTTGTTTATCAGCCTTGTATGAGTTTGGCATGGTTTTGGTATTAGAGAAAGGTGAGAAACTAATCATAAATACAACTGCCGAGGGCAAACACTTCGGTACGGACATATTAGAGAAAGGTGAGAAACTAATCATAAACACAACGATATGAAGCAACTGCATTACGTTATTCAGACCCTGCTCCACTCGAAGGGGAGCAATCTGTTGAAAGTCGTCTCCCTGGGCTTGGGATTGACCATGAGCATCCTGCTCTTTGCCCGCGTGGCGTTCGAGCAGAGTTATGACACCTGCTTTCCCGATACCGACCGTCTCTACCAGGTATGGAGCCAGTTTACGGTGAAGGGCGAGAAGCTGGATTGGCAAGAGATGAACTGCGGTCCCGTGGCAGGCGCCATCCTGGAGAGCTTCCCTGAACAGGTAGAGTCGGCCACGTGCACCGTGCACTGGCTGGTGAGTAATCCGCTTTATTATGGTAACACCCGCTTTGACGACAAGAAGATTGCCGCCGACTCCCTGTTCTTCCGTACGATGGGCATCGAGGTGCTGAGCGGCAATCCCGTGCAGGACCTCCAGCAGCCCAACGTCATTTACCTGAGCGAGACGTTGGCGCGGAAAATGTTTGGTACGGAGAATCCCATCGGCAAGGTTATCAGTTATAACCATGAGCGGGATCTGACGGTACGGGGCACGTATGCCGATCTGCCGGACAACACTACGCTGAAGGCCGAGGGCATTGTCTCCCTGCCTCCGTCGTGGGCGGCGGAGATGGCCAATTACTCGTGGAGCGGGGGAGATTCGTACCTGCAATACGTGCGTCTGAAGCCGGGTGCAGATGCTGAAGCGCTGAACAGTCGCTTGGGGGCGATGGTAGATAAATACCGTCCGGTGGAGGATAAGAAGTACGGCTATACCGCCAAGATTGCCCCGCTGCGCGACACGTACCGGGGTTACGATAGCGTGAAGCGTTCCAAAGTTATCCTTACGGTGATGGGCTTTGCCATCCTCTTCATCGCCGCGCTGAATTATGCGCTTATCTCCATCTCGTCCCTGTCGCGGCGGGCCAAGGCCGTGGGCGTGCAGAAGTGCAACGGGGCCAGCTCGGCGGGCATCTTCGGGATGTTCCTGGTGGAGACGGTTCTCATCATTTTCCTGTCTCTCTGCTTGATGGTGTTCCTGCTCTTTGCCTTCCAGGACTTTGTGGAGGATACGGCGGCGACGAAGCTCAGCAATCTCTTTACGGGCAGCCGCCTGTGGGTGCCTGTCGGGACGGTGCTGCTGCTCTTCCTGATAGGCGGCGTGTTGCCGGGGCAACTGTTTGCAAGGATACCCGTCACGCAGGTGTTCCGTCGCTACACTGAAGGCAAGAAGGGTTGGAAGCGCCCGCTGCTGTTCGTGCAGTTTGCCGGGGTGGCTTTCATCTGCGGAGTGATGTGGATGGTGACGGTGCAGTATGATTATGTGACCAGTAAGGACATGGGATTCAGCACGGAGCGTGTGGCTACGGGCTATATTCCTTTCGCAACAGCCGAGGAGAGCGAGGGTGCCGAACACTTCTTCCGCTCCCTGCCCTATGTGGAGGATGTGACGGCCGGCGGCGACCCCTTGATGGGTTACAGCGGCACGATGATAAATGACGAGGGCGGCAATTCGCTCTTCTCCGCCCGCTTCGACCAAATCCGTCCGAACTACGCCGACTTCATGGGCATGACCCTTTTGAAAGGCCGTATGCCCCGCTTGGAAGGGCTGGAGCATTGGTATGACGAGGTGGTGGTGAACGAGACGCTGGCCCGCATGATGCACTGGGGTGACGACGTGGTGGGGTGCATGGTGAACACCATGGGAGTGAACGTCAAGGTGGTCGGCTTGTTGAAGGACTTCCAGATGGGCGGTTTCTACGAGCAGCCTGCACCCTACATCGGCTTCGCCAAAACGAGTTTCGGCGGCAACCTGTTCTTCAAGCTGAAGGAACCCTTCGGCGACAACCTGCTGAAACTGCAACAGACCACCGTCAATGCCTATCCAGATAAGACCATTGACATTTACTCCATGCAGAGCGAAGCCGACCGTCTTTACAACCCCGTCCGCGTCCTGCGCAACGCCATGATGGTGGCCGCCTTGGTCATGTTCTTAGTGATGCTGATGGGCCTGCTGGGCTACACGGCCGACGAGGTGCAAAGACGCTCCAAGGAGATAGCCATCCGCAAGGTCAACGGCGCCGAGGCGTCGGGCATTCTTGAATTGCTGGGCCGCGACATCCTCTGGGTGGCCGTGCCCGCGGTGGTCATCGGTGTGGGTGCCTCGGCCTATGTCAACGGGTTGTGGCTGGATATGTTCTCCGTCGCCGTGCCGTCGGGCTGGGCCATGTATGTGCTCGTGGCACTTGTCAACCTGCTGGTCATCCTGGGCTGCGTCTTGTGGCGCACGTGGCACATTGCCAACGAGAACCCCGTTGTCAGCCTGAAGAGCGAATGACGTACTTTAGTGGATAGGGAACAAGTTGACGAGTTGACAAGGGTAGATTCAACCCTGTCTGACAACGTACCTTGTAGTCTTGTTAACTTGTTTCCCCGTCAATAGATAATATAATACTAACAACTAAAAACATACTGCATTATGATTCAGATTAACGACATCAGCAAAGTCTTCCGCACGTCGGAAGTAGAAACCGTAGCCTTGAACCACGTCAACCTCGAAGTGAAGGAAGGCGAATTCGTAGCCATCATGGGCCCGTCGGGCTGTGGCAAGTCCACCCTGTTGAACATCCTTGGCCTGCTGGACAATCCCACCGAGGGCAGTTACAAACTCCTGGGCCAGGAGGTGGCCGGACTGAAGGAGAAGGAGCGCACCCGCGTCCGCAAGGGCAAGCTGGGGTTCGTCTTCCAGAGCTTCAACCTCATCGACGAGCTGAACGTCTTCGAGAACGTGGAGCTGCCGCTGACCTACCTCGGCATCAAGGCGGCCGAACGCAAGGAGATGGTGAACAATATCCTGCGCCGCATGAACATCGGCCACCGTGCCAAGCACTTCCCCCAGCAACTCTCGGGCGGACAGCAGCAGCGCGTGGCCATCGCCCGCGCCGTCGTCACCAACCCCAAGCTCATCCTGGCCGACGAGCCGACGGGTAACCTCGACTCGAAGAACGGTGCTGAGGTGATGAACCTCCTGACCGAGCTGAACAAGGAGGGCACGACCATCGTCATGGTGACGCACTCGCAGCACGACGCCTCGTTTGCCCACCGCACGGTGCACCTGTTTGACGGGAGCGTGGTGGCGAACACGAAGAACAATTTGTAAATAGGAATTTAGTTGACGAGGAGACAAGTTAACGAGGCTACAAGGACAGGACTTATCCCTTGTCAACCATAACGAAGCCTTGTTGACTCGTTAACTTGTCCCCTTGTCAACTTATAAATTATCATCTATGAGATACCTATACTATACCATACAGACCCTGCGCCGGGGCCGTGCGTCCAGCTTCATCAAGCTGCTGTCGCTCACCCTCGGCCTGCTGGTGGGCGTGCTGCTCTTCGCGCAGATAGCCTACGAGCTGAATTATGAGAACTGTTACCCCGAGCCCGACCGGTTGGCCATGGTGCGCATCCAGCTCAGTACCGAAGACACCGACGCGCTGAAGACCGCCATCGGCGATTATCCCTACGACGGGACCGTCTATGACGTCGTGGCGCCTACCCTGGCCGAAGAGATGGCCGAGTGGGTGGAGTCGGCCACTACCATCAACACCAATGGGGGACGATACGTGTATTATGGCAACAAGCTGCTGGAAGGCACGTCGTACATCCGGGCCGATACGGCCTATTTCCGCACGATGGGCATTGAGGTACTGGAGGGTGACCAGCGCGACCTGCTGCGCACGGGTGCCACCTTTGTCTCCGAGAGCTTCGCCAAAGCTACCTTCGGCGACGAAAGCCCCATAGGCAAGGAGCTGACGCTGGACAAGCAGGATGTGCTGACCGTGCGCGGCGTCTACCGCGACATGCCGCAGAATACCTTCCTGGGACATTATGACTTCGTGGCTTCCGTCCATGCCAACGGCGGATACGTCAACGGCAACGGATGGCGGGGAAACGACATGTTCAATGCCATCCTCCGCCTGCGCCGGGCCGGAGACGTGGAGGCTGTCAACGACCGCATACAGCAGGTTATCGAGCGGCACACGTCGACCAGTTGGGACGGGTGGAAGTCGACGTACAGCATCATCCCCTTGCCCGACCTGCATACCGATTATCCTGACATACGCCGCCGCCTGGCCATCCTGGGCTTCCTGGGCTTTGCCCTGTTCTTCGTGGCGGCCATGAACTACATCCTCATCTCCATCGCCACGCTGAGCCGCCGGGCCAAGGCCGTGGGCGTGCACAAGTGCAACGGGGCAGGCGAGGGGCAGGTGTTCACCATGTTCATGCTGGAGACGGGGGCGATGGTGCTGGCCGCCGCCGTGCTGTCGGCCTTGCTGCTGTGGCTGTTTGCCGGGGGCATCGAGTCGTGGCTGGGCATCTCGGTGGGGGCGCTCTTCACGTGGCAGACGCTGTGGGTGCCGCTGCTGACGGTGCTGCTGCTGGTCGTGGTGGCGGGCGTGCTGCCGGGGCGGATGTTTGCCCGGATACCCGTCACGCAGGTGTTCCGCCGCTATACGGACGGCAAGAAGGGGTGGAAGCGCGGCTTGCTGGCCGTGCAGTTTGCGGGCGTCAGCTTCGTGCTGGGCCTGCTGATGGTGACGGTGATGCAGTACAGCCTGCTGATGAACGGCGACATGGGCTTCCGCATCCCCGGGCTGGTGCAGGCCGAGAGCTGGCAGCAGGCCGACCGCGGGCAGACCATCTGCGACTATATCGAGCGCCAGCCCTACGTGGAGGGAGCCACGGCGGCTGCCATGGGTGTGCTGGGCGAGTATTGGACGCAGGGGCTGATAGGCAACGACGGCAAGCGCATCACCGTGCTGAACTATAATCCCTGCCAGAAGGACTATGCGGAGGTGATGGGCATTGAAATCATCGAGGGAAAGCCGATGGAGAAGATAGGCGACGTGCTGGTGAACGAAGAGGTGGTGCGCCTGATGAACTGGACGGACGGTGCCGTGGGCAAGCGCTTGAACAACTTCATCGACCAGAAGACGGACCGCCCCATCGTGGGCGTGTTCCGCGACGTGCGCAACAAGGGGATGCGGTGGGAGCAGCAGGCCATCGCCCTGGTGTGCGGCAACGTCTATCATGCCTTCGACGTGCGCCTGAAGGAGCCGTATGACGAGAACCTGGACAAGCTGAACGACTTCGTGGCGGAGGCTTTCCCCGACGTGGCGCTCAACTTCATCAGCGTGGTCGAGATGCAGCGTTACATCTACATGGACACGTACCGCTTCCGCAACGCCGTCTACCTGGCCTCGGTGTTCATCATCCTCATCGTGCTGATGGGCCTCATCGGCTACGTGAACGACGAGACGGGCCGCCGTGCCAAGGAGATAGCCATCCGCAAGGTCAACGGGGCGTCGGCCGCCGACATCCTGCGGCTGCTGTCGCGCGGCGTGCTGCTGATTGCCGTGCCCTGCGTGGCGGTGGGTACGGGGGGGGCCTGGTATGTGGGCACGGAGTGGCTCACGCAGTTTGCCGGGCAGGTCAGCATCAGCCCCTGGCACTTCGTCGGGCTGGCCGTGCTGCTGCTGGTGGTCATTGTCTGCATCGTGGTGCTGAAGGCCTGGCATATTGCCAACGAGAACCCCGTGGAGAGCATCAAGGCCGAGTAGGGGGGGGAATCATAAGTAGTTGTTGATATTTAGTTTATATGATGTGTATCTGTCATGTTGAGCGGAGCGCAGCGAAGTCGAAACATCTCCTTCTTGTGCTGCCTGACGGACAGAGACCTTAGTGAGATTCTTCGACTACGCCCTGCGGGCTTCGCTCAGAATGACAGACACATCGATAGTATAAACTAAATATCAATATCTACTTAAGGTCATATTTTTACCTACCACCCCGCCCGTTGGGCACCCCTCCTCCGGGGAGGAGGGGAAATGGATACCTATTTTTTGATACCCCCCGGGCAGGAAAAGCAAGAGGGGCATCCCCGTTGTGGGGATGCCCCTCTGTTTGCAGGTGTCTGCGGCAGACATCAACCGTTATAGCAACTCAGCGTCAGGTAGATGAGGTTCCGTCGTCCGGCCTTCGTCTCCTCGATGCCCAGCTTGCCTTCGCGTGCCAGCCAGCCGATGGCGGCGTTCAGTTCGCGGTCGGGCAGTCCCGTCTTTTCCTTCACTTCGCTGTACGACCACTCCCGGTGCTCGCTTGCCAGCACGCGGTAGACGATGCCGGCGTTTTCTCCAATGGTTTGTACGTTCATACTGACTAAGATGTTATAGTTAGAAATCGTCGGCAAATATACGGATTCTTTTTCAAACTGTCATATGCATGGGCGCTTTTTCTTCCCATCCATAAGCCTGCGGGGCAGGATGGAGCGGGCATCTGCACTTTACACACACGGGTCTCATGGCAGACACAGCCATTCCCCCTATGTAGGCCACAGTCACGTGACCCCACTACTTCACAGGTCTTATTACAGCTTAAATACAAATAAATTACAACTTAAATACCTTGCGATTACAACTTAAATATCTCCGTATGACAACTGTAATACGAATATGTTATCATTACAATTCAGAAGGATTTAAACTGTAATTCATTCATATTTAATATATAATAACGACTGTTCCCTATGTGCTTCACATACCTTAACCCTATGGGGGAAGGCATACTGGGGGGTATTGCGTATATTTGCCTGAGTAGAATAACGATGAGAATCTTATGAGTAGTAGAGACAAACGCCCCGTATGGCACGTGAGCTTGCGCAAAAGCTACCTGCCCGGCCAAGCCTCCCGCGTGCCCGACATGCCCCGCGTCGTGCTGCGCGGCACGGTCGACCTGCCTTCGCTGGCCCGCTGGGCGGCAGGCCGCGGCACCATGTTCGACGCCCGTACCTTGCAACTGGCGGCAGAGTATCTGATAGACGCTACGTGCGAAGCCCTCGTGGACGGATTTGCCGTCGACACCCCGCTGGGCCGGCTGACCCCCTCGGTCACCGGCACGTGGAACCCCGACCGCGCCAACCCACTGGCCCGCGCCGCAAACGAGGCCACCGCCTCCTTCGCCCCCGGCCCCCGCCTGAAGGAAGCCCTCAAGAACCCCCTGTTCCACGAAGACCTGGGGCGCACACAGGGGCCGCGCGTGACGGACATCTTCGACCTGGCCAGCGGCACGCACAACGAGCGGCTCACGCCCGGCGGATACGTCTACCTGCGCGGGCGCTACCTGCTGATGAACGGCGACCTGCCCCAGCGCGGCGTCGAACTGCTGGACTACGACACGGGGGACCTCGTCCACCGCTTCGCGCCCGACGACATCGCACCCCTCTGGAACGCCCGCAACCGCCTCGGCCTCCGCCTGCCCGACGAACTGCCTGCGGGCACCTACCGCCTGGCCGTCACCACCCAGTGCACCAGCGGCCCCGCGCCCCTCAGGCAAGCCAACCGCTACGTGGACGACACGCCCCTGCAAGTCCTGCCGGCCGCCGGCTCCGATTGACCTGTGCCGCCGCTCAGGCCTCCTGCGCCGCCGCCCGCCGCTGCCGCCGCAGGTACCACCACAAGGCCCCGACGGCCGTCACGAACGCCAGCAGGTCGCTGGCCGGCAGGCTCAGCCACACCCCGTCCAGGCCCCACCAGCGGGGGAACAGCAGCAGCCCCGGCAGCAGGAAGATGAGCTGGCGCGTGAGCGACATGAACAGGCTGGTCTTCGCCAGCCCTATGTTCTGGAAGAAGTTGCCGATGACAATCTGTGCCCCGATGACGGGGAACATGGCCACGCAGATGCGCAACCCGTGCGCCGCCAGGCCGATGAGCCCCTCGTCCGAAGTGAAGATGGCCGACACGGCGTGCGGCACCAGCTCGCAGATGAGGAACCCGCTCGTGGTGATGCACACCCCGGCGGTGATGGCCAGGCGCAACGTCTGCTTCACCCGCTCGGGCTTGCGCGCCCCGAAGTTGTAGCCGATGATGGGCTGCATCCCCATCGTCAGCCCCATGACAATCATCAGGTAAAGCATCAGCAGGCGGTTGATGATGCCGTAGGCACCGATGGCCAGGTCACCCCCATGCTCGCGCAGCGTGTTGTTGATGATGATGACAATGACGCACGCCGTCACGTTCATCAGGAAGGGCGACATGCCGATGGAGAAGATGTCTCCCACGATGCGCCGCTCCAGCCGCAGGTAGGGCCGTTGCAGGCGGATGTCGCTCCGCTTGTTCAGGAAGTGGTTCAGCACCCACAGCATCCCGATGAACTGCGCGCAGATGGTGGCCAGTGCCGCCCCCCGGATGCCCCACCCGAACTGGAAGATGAACAGCGGCGCCAGCACCACATTGACCAGCACGCTGGTCATCGACGTCAGCATCGCCTTCTTCGGGTGCCCCGTGGCACGCATCACATAGTTCATGCCAATCATCACATAGGCAAAGGGCGTGCCCGCCAGGATAATCTGCATGAAGTCGCGCGCATAGGGCAGCGTCTCGCTGCTCGCCCCGAAGAAGCGCAGGATGTCGTCCAGGAACACCAGCGTCAGTCCCCCGAAGAACAGGGAGTTGATGATACACAACAGCAACGTGTTGCCCAGCACCTTGTTCACGCCCACCAGGTCTTTCTGCCCCAGCCGGATGGACGAGATGGTCGACCCGCCCGCCGACACCAGGTTGCCGAAGGCCGCCGTCAGGTTCATCAGCGGGAAGGTGATGGCCAGGCCCGCGATGGCCATGGGCCCCACGCCGTGGCCGATGAAGATGCTGTCGATGATGTTGTAGAGCGAAACAATGGTCATGCCTATGATGGCCGGAATGGAGTACTGCAGCAACAACTTGCCGATAGGCTCCGTGCCCATGAGATGAGGATTGTTCTGGTTCATACGCTTATGTCTATATGGTTACTACTATTGATATGGGATAAAAAACCGCGCAAAGGTACGAAATATCTTGCATCTCTCGGATAGATTTCAGACCTTTGTGCCCGATTTAAGGTAGATTGACTTATGGATACAGCTATAGCATGCAAGGCCGTTCTTTTCGACTTCGACGGCGTGATAGTGGACACCGAAGGGCAATACAGCCTGTTCTGGAACAAGATAGGCCAGGATTATCTGGGCGACCCCGGCTTCGGTGACCGTGTGAAGGGGCAGACCCTCACGTATATATTCGAGACCTTTTTCCCCGACCCTGCCGTGCAGCCCCGTCTGACCGATGCCCTGGTCCGTTTCGAGCAGGAGATGACGTATGACTACGTGCCCGGCATCCTGGACTTCCTGGCCGACCTGCGCCGCCACGACGTGCGCACGGCCGTCGTCACCAGCTCCAACGAGCAGAAGATGGCCGCCGTCTACCATGCCCGCCCCGAGGTGCCTGCCTTGTTCGACCGCATCCTCACGGCCGAGCACTTCACCCGCTCCAAACCCGCACCGGACTGCTATCTGCTGGGGATGCAAATCTTCGGCACAACCCCTGCCGAGACCTGCGTCTTCGAAGACTCCTTCAACGGCCTGAAGTCCGGCATGGCCTCGGGAGCCACGGTCATCGGCCTGGCCACCACCAACCCGCGCGACGCCATCGCACCCTTGTGCCACCACGTCATCGACGACTTCCGTGGCTTCACCTGTGCGGACATGGATGCCGTATTAACCATTAACCATTGACCATTAACCATTAATCATTAACATTTATACAACATGGCTGGATACATTTCAGAAGATAACCGTAAGGTGACTACGCATCGCCTCGTAGAGATGAAGCAGAGAGGCGAAAAGATATCTATGTTGACTGCCTACGACTATACGATGGCACAGATTGTGGACGGTGCCGGGATGGACGTCATCCTGGTGGGCGACTCGGCCTCCAACGTCATGGCGGGCAACGTGACCACCCTGCCCATCACGCTCGACCAGATGATTTACCATGCCAAGAGCGTGGTGCGCGGCGTGAAGCGGGCGATGGTGGTGGTGGACATGCCGTTCGGCTCCTACCAGGGCAACGAGCTGGAGGGGCTGGCATCGGCCATCCGCATCATGAAGGAGAGCCACGCCGATGCCCTGAAGATGGAGGGCGGCGAGGAAATCATCGGCACGGTGAAGCGCATCATCAGTGCGGGCATCCCCGTCATGGGTCACCTGGGGCTGATGCCGCAGAGCATCAACAAGTATGGCACCTACACCGTGCGTGCCAAGGACGACGCTGAGGCCGAGAAGCTGATACACGATGCCCACCTGCTGGAAGAGGCCGGGTGCTTCGGCCTGGTGCTGGAGAAGATTCCCGCCGCACTGGCCGGGCGGGTGTCGCACGAGCTGACCATCCCTGTCATCGGCATCGGGGCCGGTGGAGACGTGGACGGGCAGGTGCTGGTTGTCCAGGACATGCTGGGCATGAACAACGGCTTCCGCCCCCGCTTCCTGCGCCGTTATGCAGACCTGCACACGGTGATGACGGATGCCATCAGCCGCTACATCTCGGACGTTAAGAACCTGGACTTCCCCAATGAGAAAGAGCAGTATTGACGGCGGCGGTTCGCCCTGCAACCGCAACTTCGTGCTGACGTGTGTGGCAGGCTTCTTGCTGTATGCCTCGGTGTATGCGTCCGTCATGGTCGGGCAGGCGGGGAGGCCGGGCGACATCTGCTTCCCCTTTGCCATGGGGTTGCTGGTGGTCGGGCCGTTTCATGCCTGGCTGGCCGATAAGTTCCGGCGGAAGCACGTCTTGAGCTATCCGTTCTTGGGGCTGTTGCTGGTGGCTGTGGGCAATATCTACGCGACGACCGACCAGCAGTTCTCCTTGTTGGCGCTGGTGCAGGGCATGTGTTTCGGACTGGCCATGTCGGCCGGCATCACGCTGAGCATCGACTCGGTACATTCGGGCCACCGCACGGCGGCCAACCGGACGTATGCCCTGGTCTGCGGATTGGGCATGACGGCGGGCGTGGCGGCCGGGGTGTGGATGCTGGCTACGGGGACTTACAGTTGGATGTGGACGGCTGCGGCCTGTGTGCTGGGTTTCCTGGCTGCATCGGCGGTGTATGTGCCGTTTCGTGCGCCCATCGGCTTGCCGGTGTGCAGCACCGACCGTTACTTGCTGGGGCGTGCGTTGCTTCCGGCTCTGAACGTGGGGGTGCTGGCGTTTGCCTGCGGATGGCTGGCGCTGTGCAGGCCTTGGGGCGTGGCGGGACTGTTGGTGCTGGCCGTACTGTCCCCGTGGATGGTGCGGATGTTCGTTAAGCTGTCTCACCACTGTCAGCGTGCCACGGGCAATGTGACGTTTCACCTTTGGATGGCCGTCGGCGTCTTGTTCGGCATCCAGGTGGGGGCGTTGCCCTGGGGCAGTAGCTGTGAGGGGTGGATGCCGCTGGCCTGCCTGGCTGTGGCCGTGGCAATGTACGCCGGCATCACCCGGGTCTATTATAAGAAGATGCGTGTCAGGTAGGGCACGAAGATAATCAATCCTACGGCAATCGCCGCCAGGGCGCACACCAGTACGGCCCCGGCGGCGATGTCTTTTACCTGCCCGGCCAGGGGGTGGCGTTGGGGCGACACGAGGTCGACCAGCCGCTCGATGGCCGTGTTGAACAGTTCGGCACTGATGACCAGCCCGATGCACAGGCAGACGGCCACCCATTCACCCCGCGTGATGCCGAGGCCGAAGCCCAGGGCCACCACGGCGACGGTGACGATGAGGTGGAAGCTGAGGTTCTGCTCGCGCCCCACGCACTGACGGATTCCCTGCCAGGCGTAGCGGAAGCTGCGGAGTTGTTTCTTGAGGTCGTATCTCATCTCTTCTATTGTTCTAAGTGTACATAGCCGTCAGTTGCGCGCCACCTGTTTCACCCCCTTCACTGTGCGCAGTTTCTTGATGAGGGCCTCGAGTCGCCCGGTGTCGCCCACCATGACGGTCAGCGTGCCGCCGAACAGTCCGTCGTGCGAGTCGATGCTGATGCTGCGCAGCGTGATGCCGTCTTCCTTGGAGATGATGGACGTGATGTTGGTGACGATGCCGATGTCGTCGTGCCCCACCACGCGCAGGGTGATGGGATACTGTGTGCCCTCGGCCTTGCCTGCCCAACGGGCGCGGACGATGCGGTAGCCGAATCGCTGGCGCAGTTCGGGGGCGTTGGGGCAGTCGGTGCGGTGAATCTTGATGCCGCCCGTGATGCTGACAAAGCCGAAGACGTCGTCGCCGTAGATGGGGTTGCAGCAGCGTGCCAGGCGGTAGTCCAGCCCCTTCAGGTTCTGGTCGATGACCAGGACGTCCTCCTTGCCTCCGCCCGTGCCGGTGTCGTCGGGCGTGGCAGGCGTCAAGTTGTAGGCCTCTGCGCTGCGGTAAGTGGCGGCGTCGCGTGTGTCGGCCGTATCGCGGCGCAGTTGCTCCAGGTAGCGGTCGATGAGGTCGTTCACGTCCAGCGCTCCGTCGGCAATGGCCTGGTAGAAGTCCGTCACCACCTTGTAGCCCAGCCGTTTGATGAGGCGCATCATCGTGGCCTCGTCGTAGTCTATCTTGCGGTTCTTGAACTTGCGCTCCAGCATCTCCTTGGCGAAGGCCGTCTGCCGTGCGGCCATCTCCTTTAGTGCCTGGCGTATCTTGGTGCGTGCCTTCGACGTGGTGACGATGTTCAGCCAGTCCTGTTTGGGCGTTTGCGTGTTCGATGTCATGATTTCCACCTGGTCGCCGCTCTGCAACCGCTGGCGCAGGGGCACGTTCTTGCCGTTCACCCGTGCGCCAATGCAGCGGCATCCCAAGGCTGTGTGGATGTGGAAGGCAAAGTCCAGCACCGTGGCTCCTTTGGGCAGCTTGAAGAGGTCGCCCTTGGGGGTGAAGACGAAGACCTCGTCTTCGTACAGCTCCAGCTTGAAGCGGTCCATGGCCTCGAGGTCGCTCTCCGAGTTCTCCAGCGCCTCGCGCACCGAGGTGAGCCATTCGTCCAGCCCCGTCTCGCCCTTGATGCCTTTGTAGCGCCAGTGGGCGGCCAGTCCGCGTTCGGCAATGTCGTCCATGCGTTCGGTGCGTATCTGCACCTCCACCCACTTGCCTTCGGGTCCCATCACGGTGATGTGCAGCGACTCGTAGCCGTTGCTTTTGGGCACGGACAGCCAGTCGCGCAGCCGCTTGGGGTTGGGCTGGTACATGTCGGTGACGATGGAGTAGACCTGCCAACATTCCTGCTTCTCCCGTTCCAGCGGCGAGTCGAGGATGACGCGGATGGCGAACAGGTCGTAGACGCCTTCGAAGGGGCACTTCTGCTTCTTCATCTTCTGGTAGATGGAGTGTATGGACTTCGTGCGTCCCTTGATGTGGAAGTGCAGCCCGGCTTCCTCGAGCTTCCGTTGGATGGGGTCGATGAAGCGGGCTATGTAGCGGTCGCGCGAGGCTTTCGTCTCGTTCAGCTTGTCTTTGATGTGGTAGTAGACGTCGTGCTCGGTGTACTTCAGCGAGAGGTCTTCCAGTTCGGACTTCAGCTTGTAGAGGCCGAGCTTGTGTGCCAGCGGGGCATAGAGGTAGGCCGCTTCGTTGGCCACGCGGAGGCGGGCGTCGTTGTCCGAGGCGTCTTTTATCTGTCGCATGATGTTGACGCGGTCGGCAATCATGATAAGGATGACGCGCATGTCTTCGGCAAAGGAGAGGAGGAGCTTGCGGAAGTTCTCCGACTCGATGCTGGGGCTCTTTTGGTAGAGTTCCTGCACGCGGATGAGTCCGCGGATGATGCCTGCCACGTCTTCGCCGAACTCGCGGCCGATTTCTTCGGCGGTGTAGGTGCCGGTGCGCACGGTGTCGTGCAGCATGACGCCCAGGATGGAGGCCCGGCGCATGCCTATCTCTTCGGCCACGATGACGGCCGTCTGCATGTCTTTGATAAGGGGGTTCAGTCCGAAGACGTCGCGCGGTGTGGGATTGACTTGCCAGGCGTGTCCCAGCCGTTGGCGGAGGCGTCGGCAGTCGTCCTTCAGCAGTGTGTCGCCCGAGAGGCGGAGCAGTTTGCGGTAGAGGGTGAAGAGTTGTTTCTTCTCATCGTCCCGGAAGAAGTCATTTGTTTCCATAATCGTCGGTTTTGTCGGCACAAAGATAGTGATTTAATCTGATTTGCTTGCATTTTGCATGGTATATTTCTGTTTCGCCCAACAAGAGGGGTGTTTTGGGGGTGGTTATATGTCGTCGGCGTCGACCCACTTCAGGGAGGAATGGATGAGGGCGCGTTGTGTCACTTTGTGGTTTTGTCCGCGCTCGTATTCGGGGATGAAGCGCACGCGGACGTCGGTGATTAGCTGCGGTTTCAGTTCCTCTGGGGTGTCGGTGCCCTTGCCTTTGGTCTGGCAGGTGAGGTAGAAGGTGCCTACGCCTTTGAGTTTGACCGAGCGTCCGTCGGCCATCATGCGTCCCATGACTTTGCCCAGGTTGCAGAGCACGGCGTAGGTGTCGCCCCGGCTGACGGTGGACATCAGGGCCAGTTCGTCGGCCACTTCGTCGGTCGTGGCGGGTCTCATCAGGTTGACGGCGCGTGCGTACCACTTGCCGTTCAGTTTTTGTTTACGGAAAAATGCCATATCGGGTCCTCCTTGGTTATGGCCTCGGTGCGGAAGGGTCGCATCTTCGGCCGGGTTATGTAACTTACTGTTGCGGGATGTCCTAGATAGGGTCCCAGGAATCATCGGCAATGATTCTAGGAAACATCGGCAATGATTCTAGGAATCATCGGCAATGATTCTGGGAATCATCGGCAATGATTCTACCTTCGGCCACAAAGGTAACGAGTTCTTCTAATATATGCAAGGGGGAAGGGTAATATATCGTTCCGGGATGGGGATAGGAGGATGGCGGGATGGGGATACAAATTACGCCAATTACACAAATTTCGTATCGCCGGTAATGGTGGTGGCGAATGATTTTGCGTAATTGGCGTAATGGGTTTCCTAATCCTGCGGATATGCGGAGGGCTCAGGCGTCAGGCGATGCCGTGTGCAGGCACCGAGGCGTCAATCTTCTTGATGAGCCCCTGCAGCACGGCTCCGGGACCGCACTCGGTAAAGTCCGTCGCCCCGTCGGCAATCATGTTCTTCACCGTCTGCGTCCAGCGCACCGAGGCCGTCAGTTGGGCCACCAGGTTCTTCTTAATCTCCGCCGGGTCGGTATGGGGCAGGGCGTCGACGTTCTGATACACCGGGCAATGGGGCTTGTGAATCTCCGTCGCCTCGATAGCCGCAGCCAGTTCGGCCCGTGCAGGCTCCATCAGCGGGCTGTGGAACGCGCCACCCACCTTCAGCGGCAATGCGCGCTTGGCACCGGCAGCCTTCATCCGTTCGCAAGCCTTGTTGATGCCTTCGATGGAACCGGAGATGACAATCTGGCCCGGGCAGTTGAAGTTGGCAGCCACGCACACCTCGCCTTCGGCCTGCACCTGTTCGCAGATTTCCTCCACCTTCTCGTCCGGCAGGGCGATGATGGCGGCCATCGTCGACGGATGGGCTTCGCAAGCCTTCTGCATCGCCATGGCGCGGGCATACACCAGCTTCAGTCCGTCCTCAAACGTCAATGCGCCGGCAGCCACCAGGGCCGAGAACTCGCCCAGCGAGTGCCCCGCAGTCATTTCAGGCTTGAAACCTTCGCCCATGCACAAAGCCGATATGACCGAGTGCAGGAAGACGGCGGGCTGCGTCACCTTCGTCTGGCGCAAATCCTCGTCCGTACCGTTGAACATGATGTCTGTGATGCGATAGCCCAAGATATCATTAGCCTTCTCAAACAACTCTTTAGCCAGGGGCGAGTTGTCATACAAGTCTTTTCCCATGCCCACGAACTGGGCACCTTGTCCGGGGAATACAAATGCTTTCATATCTTCTTTCTGATTATAAAAGATTAATTAGATGGGGCAAAGGTAGGTCTTTTCCGCCGAATAGCCGCACAAAACGCCTTTTTTTGTACCTCCCATCCCTTTAATTGTCCTTATCGTAGCAGGGCCTGAACCCCTTCCTCCTATATTGTATGTTGTATGATAAGCATTTATTGTACATCATATGATAAGCCTTATTGTATATATTGTACGAGATAAGATATGTATCTGATTGAGAAATAGTGTTTTATAACATATATCTTGCTATTGTTTATCTCATAACCAGACTTTATCTTTGCAGCGTTTTAATAAACATTTTCCATGCAAAACAAAAATCAATCCCCCAACCAGCCCCTGGCCAATAACCATATATCCGTAGATTGTGTGGTGATAGGCTTTGACGGCGAACAACTGAAAGTCCTCTTGATACGCCGCATGGGTGAGGAGCAGGGAGAAGTTTTCCACGACATGAAACTGCCCGGCAGCCTCATCTACATGGACGAAGACTTGGACGAGGCAGCAGCCCGCGTGCTGAACGAATTGACCGGGCTGAAGAATGTCCGCCTGGTCCAATTCAAAGCTTTCGGCTCCAAAGACCGTACGAAGAACCCCAAAGATGTCCATTGGCTGGAACGTGCCATGCAATCCAAGGTCGAACGGATTGTCACGATTGCATACCTCTCATTGGTAAAGATTGACCGTGCATTGAACCGAGGTCTGGACGACTATCAAGCCTGCTGGGTGACATTGCAAGATATCGGCGACCTGGCATTCGACCACAACCTCATCATCAAAGAAGCCATGGCCTACATCCGCCAGTATATTGACGCCAATCCTGCCGCATTGTTCGATTTGCTGCCGAGGAAGTTTACCGCATCACAATTACGTACACTTTACGAGCTGGTCTACGGCAAAGCGGTAGACGTCCGCAACTTCCACAAGAAAATAGCACTGATGGAATACGTCATTCCGCTGGAAGAAAGACAACAAGGGGTGGCACATCGTGCGGCCCGTTTCTATCGTTTTGACAAGAAAATCTATAATAAGACGAGGCGTTAAGCATCGAATAACATTTATTGTAAGCATCATTCAAAATATGTATTTATTAGGATATGACATCGGCAGTTCGTCAGTCAAGGCGAGTTTGGTAAATGCAGAGACCGGAAAGTGCATTGCTTCAGCTTTCTACCCTAAGACTGAGGCACCCATTATAGCAGCGTGCCCAGGGTGGGCGGAACAAGACCCGCAGATGTGGTGGGATAATTTAAAGTTAGCCACACAGGCTGTCTTGAATGATTCGGGTATAAGACCTGAAGACATCCGGGCTATTGGCATTTCGTATCAGATGCATGGACTGATATGTGTAGATCATGAACAACGAGTATTGCGTCCGGCTATCATCTGGTGTGATTCAAGAGCTGTTCCTTATGGCCAGCGTGCCTTTAAAGAGTTGGGAACGGACATCTGCTTGTCACATTTACTCAATTCTCCGGGCAATTTTACAGCCTCTAAACTGGCCTGGGTGAAAGAGAACGAACCGGAGATATATGAAAAGATATATAAGATTATGCTGCCGGGCGATTATATCGCTATGCGTCTGAGTGGGGAAATTTGTACGACGGTGTCCGGATTGTCGGAAGGCATGTTTTGGGATTTTAAGGAAGATAACATTGCTCATTTCTTGATGGATTATTACGGCTTCGATGAGGGGCTGATTGCTGATGTTCGCCCGACTTTTGCCGAGCAGGGCCGCGTCAGTACAGAGGCCGCGCAGGCATTGGGACTGAAAGCAGGGATTCCTATCACTTACCGAGCTGGAGACCAACCAAACAATGCGCTTTCATTGAATGTATTCAATCCAGGAGAGATTGCATCGACGGCAGGCACAAGTGGTGTGGTGTACGGTGTGAACGGATGCGTCAATTATGATTCACAAAGTAGAGTGAACACGTTTGCTCATGTAAACCATACGTCTAATCAAACTCGTTTGGGAGTTTTACTTTGCATCAATGGTACAGGTATATTGAACTCATGGATAAAGCGCAATGTCGTTCCAGCAGGAATATCGTACGCTGAAATGAATGATTTGGCAGCCCAAGTACCAGTCGGAAGTGCAGGTGTCAGCATTTTGCCTTTTGGGAATGGTGCGGAACGTATGTTGGGGAATAGCGAGGTAGGCTGTTCTGTTCATCATGTGAATTTCAATATTCATGATCGCCGGCATCTGATACGGGCGTCACAAGAAGGCATCGTTTTTGCCTTTAAGTATGGCATAGAGATAATGGAGCAAATGGGAATATCGGTGAAAAACATCCATGCAGGGCACGCCAATATGTTTTTAAGTCCTATTTTCCGTGATACTTTAGCCAGTATAACCGGAGCTACCATAGAATTGTATGACACAGATGGGGCAGTGGGGGCAGCTAGAGGTGCAGGTATTGGTGCTGGTATCTATAAGGATAACCGAGAGGCTTTTGCTATGTTGGAGAGGCTGGCGGTTGTTGAACCAGACATTTGTGAGAAGCAAGCGTACATTGATGCCTACGAACGCTGGAAGCAGTGTTTGGAAAGTAATGTTTGACACCCTCGAATATTGAAGTTTTTATCTAATTATATTATTAAACCGTGCTGTCGTATAGACAGCTCATTAAAAAACACATTATATATGGCTATAAAAGAGTATTTCCCGGAAATAGGGAAAATTAAGTTTGAAGGTAAGGAGAGCAAAAATCCTTTGGCTTATCGGTATTATGATGCAGAGAAGGTTGTCATGGGAAAGAAGATGAAAGATTGGTTAAAGTTTTCCATGGCTTGGTGGCATACATTGTGTGCCGAAGGAGGTGATCAGTTTGGTGGAGGTACAAAGAAATTCCCTTGGAACGATTCTTCCGATGCTTTAGAAGCAGCGAAGCATAAAGCTGATGCAGGTTTTGAAATCATGCAGAAATTAGGCATAGAATATTATTGTTTCCATGACGTTGACTTGTGCGCCGAGGCTGATACTATTGAACAGTATGAGGCCAATATGAAAGAAATTGTGGCGTATCTAAAGAAAAAACAAGAAGAAACTGGTATCAAACTGTTGTGGGGAACGGCTAATGTTTTTGGGCACGCACGATACATGAATGGAGCAGCTACAAATCCTGATTTTAATGTGGTGGCTCGTGCTGCTGTGCAGATTAAGAATGCCATTGACGCTACTATTGAATTGGGAGGGACGAATTACGTTTTCTGGGGGGGACGCGAAGGATATATGTCGCTCCTGAATACCGACCAGAAGCGTGAGAAGGAACATTTGGCTCAGATGCTTCGTGTCGCTCGTGATTATGCACGGGCACATGGATTTACCGGTACATTCTTGGTAGAACCGAAGCCAATGGAACCTATGAAACATCAGTATGACGTGGATACGGAAACTGTCATAGGTTTCTTGCGTGCACATGGATTGGACAAGGACTTTAAAGTGAATATAGAAGTAAATCATGCTACATTAGCTGGTCATACATTTGAACACGAACTTTGCGTTGCTGTGGACAACGACATGCTAGGTTCGATAGATGCTAATCGGGGTGATTATCAGAATGGATGGGACACAGACCAATTCCCCATAGATAATTATGAACTGGTACAAGCTATGATGCAGATTATCCGGAACGGTGGTTTCCACAATGGGGGAACAAACTTCGATGCAAAAACACGCCGTAACTCTACGGATTTAGAAGATATTTTTATTGCTCATATCGCCGGCATGGATGCTATGGCTCGTGCGCTGGAGAGTGCGGCACAGTTGCTTGAGGAGTCACCTTATAGACACATGTTGGCCGAAAGATATGCTTCTTTTGACAGTGGCAAAGGCAAGGAGTTTGAAGAAGGCCGTTTGACTTTGGAAGATTTGGCTGCTTATGCTAGGCAACAGGGTGAACCAAAGCAAATCAGTGGCAAACAGGAATTGTATGAAGCTATTGTAAACATGTACGCATGACCCTATGAGGAAGGGGCGAAGATGAGGGGAGTTTTCCTACGGTTTTCGCCCCTTCTTTTTGTTATTATTAATTCATAACTATCAACCATTTAGTATCATGAATCAAACAGACAAAGGAAGTCTATCTTATCTTTTTTCCATTGTGCTTGTGGCTGTGTTGGGAGGTCTTTTGTTCGGCTATGACACGGCTGTCATCTCCGGAGCAGAGAAAGGGCTGCAAGCTTTCTTCTTAGGTGCCCACGATTTTATCTATACAGATGGGTGGCATGGTTTCACTTGTGCCAGCGCATTGATTGGCTGTGTCATTGGAAGTGCCATGTCCGGTTATTGTGCCACAGGTTGGGGACGCAAACGTTCTCTTATTCTGGCTGGTATTTTGTTTTTCATCTCGGCTTTGGGTTCCATGGAGCCGGAGTTTCTCTTTTTCCGTCACGGTGAGCCTACTTGGGGCTTATTGATAGCTTTCAATATTTACCGTATTATTGGTGGTGTAGGTGTGGGGCTGGCTTCTGCTATCTGTCCCATGTATATTGCCGAGGTTGCTCCGAGCCGTATCCGCGGTACTTTGGTGTCATGGAATCAGTTTGCCATTATCTTTGGCCAGTTGGTGGTTTACATGGTCAATTTCTTGATATTGGGTGAGCATACGAATCCTATTATCGAGTCTATTGGGCAGGGAGTCAATGCTGTGGCTCCAGGCAGTGACCCATGGACAATTAGTACGGGATGGCGTTACATGTTCGGAAGCGAAGCTTTGCCGGCAGGCCTGTTTGCCGTGCTTATTTGCTTTGTTCCCGAGACTCCACGTTATCTTGTGATGGCCGGGCGGGACGATAAGGCACTGGCGGTGTTGTGTAAGATAAACGGAAAGGTTGATGGACGTAATACGTTGTTGGAAATCAAAGAAAGCATTGGCGAACGTACTGAACGTCTTTTAACGTATGGTTTCCTGGTTATTTTCATTGGCATCATGCTCAGTGTGTTTCAGCAGGCGGTGGGCATCAATGCGGTGTTGTATTACGCACCCCGTATCTTTGGTGATATGGGTATGGAGGACCCGATGATGCAGACAGTCATCATGGGTGTGGTGAATATATTATTTACGTTAATAGCCATTTTTACTGTCGAGCGTTGGGGCCGGAAACCTTTGCTTATCACCGGTTCGATAGGCATGGCATTAGGGGCATTTGGCGTGGCTTGTACGTTTGGCCAATCGGGTCTTGGATTGGTAACCATGCTCAGCATCATGCTTTACAGTGCTTCCTTCATGATGTCGTGGGGGCCTATTTGCTGGGTACTTATTGCCGAGATTTTCCCGAACACGATACGTGGAGCTGCCGTTGCCGTTGCTGTTGCTTTTCAGTGGATTTTCAATTGGATTGTCAGTGCATCGTTCGTACCGATGTTTAACATGCAATCAGCAAGCGACCCGCATTTGGGGCATTGGTTCACTTATACGCTTTATGGGGTAATATGCGTCTTGGCTGCTCTGTTTGTTTGGCGTCTGGTACCGGAGACTAAAGGGAAGACGTTGGAGGACATGACTCGCTTGTGGAAAGAACGCGGACGAAGATGACTTGTTGTGCGTGAGATACAAAGGATGCCACTCTGTGTTAAACCTACTACGGAGTGGCATCCTTTGTATATGCTGTGGTTATAAGGTCACGTAGGAGGGTCAAGGTTGGTCTATGTTACTTGAAGTCATTACCCATTGCTACGTAGTATAAAATCATATACGATGATTATGGGAATCATGTACGATGATTTATAGAATCATATACGATGATTTGGTGAATACTACCCTATGGTTTTATGCTTAAAGTAATACACTTATTTTCCCTGTATCCGATACTCATTCGGCGTACACCCTGTTACCTTCTTGAACAGCCGACTCAAGTGATGCGGATATTGGAAACCTACTTCGTAGGCAATCTCGCTGACAGTTTTGTTCGTCTCCAGCAGGCGGTCTTTCACTCGGCTGATGATGGCGGAATGGATGTATTCGATGGCCGACTTGCCTGTCTGCTTCTTCACCAGGTCGCCAAAGTAATTGGCGGAGAAGTGGAGCTGGTCGGCACACCAGGCAACGGATGGCAACCCGAGTTCTTCCGGCTTTGGGGAGTCGAAGTACTCATTCAGCAAGGATTCAAAGCGGGTGAGGACATCTGAATTGATGGCTTCGCGGGTGGCGAACTGGCGGTCGTAGAATCGGAGGCAATGATTGAGCAGGACTTCGATGTTGGAGACGATAATGCTTCGGCTGTGTTTATCAATGGAGTGTCGGAGTTCTTCCTCTATCTCATTGAAGCAGTTGAGGACAGTTTGCCGTTCGCGTTCAGACATGTGCAGGGCTTCGTTCACTTCGTAGGAGAAGAAAGTGTAGTCCTTCATCTTCCGCGCCAGCGATGTACCCCGGATGAGGTCGGGATGGAACAGCAGAGCATATCCTTGCGGATGCAACGTCTCGCCGCCGTCATTGATACCGCCCACCTGCCCGGGGGCGATAAACACCAGCGTGCCCTCCTGATAGTCATACTTGCTGCGCCCGTAGGTGATAGGCCCGTGAATCTTTTCTTTCAAGAAGATGGCATAGAAGCCGAAGCATTTACAGCGGTGTGGAAGTACCTCCACTTTCGAGAAATCGACGAAACTCACCAGCGGGTTGAGCGTTTCCAGCCCGAGAAACTTGTTGTAGTCGTGTATCGTCTTCAAATCCACTATTTCACCCATACTTGTTCATATTTTAGTTTGATTGCCCAAATGTACGGATATCTTCCGAAAGGTTGGTGCCTTGCGGCGGGACTTTCTGTAAAATCGGTATAAGATTCTGTGAAATGGGTTTATGGTTGCCGGCCGGGTGGTTCCCCTTCGTCGAAATTGGTGCTTCAATCCGTAATCTGTGTATGGACTTCCCTGTCGTGCTGTTCATCATGCTGTTCGCCACGTTCTGCAAAGTGAATTTATCCACGCCATCCGCTGCAACGGGACATCTTACTACCCGTAGTACCATTGCCGATGTTCTGGCTCACCCGGCTTTCGAGGGTTTTGCGCAGTACATCCTTCCGTTGGAATGGGGCTATGACGAGGCGATGCCACTTTCGCAGGTGGCTCGGCTATTGCCTTACCATAATTATATCGATGCCGGCCGATGCGTGGGCTACATCAACCAGATGATAGACTCCGTGGCGGCTGGGCGCAAGATTTATTACGACTTGGGGCGGCGCGATGCCGGGCTGTTTTTCTTCCGCGGACGGCCCGGAGCACCCTTCGCCGTCATCTGTCCCGGAGGCGGATTCTCGTATGTCGGCTCCATCCATGAGGGATTCCCACACGCCTTGGCGTTGAGCCGGATGGGTTACAATGCCTTCGTCATCCAGTATCAGACGGGCAGCGCACAGACGGCGTGCGAGGACTTGGCTGCAGGCATCGAATACATCTTCCGCCACGTCACGGAGTTGCAGGTCGATACGGCAGGCTATTCCGTGTGGGGCAGTTCGGCAGGAGCTCGGATGGCGGCGTATATCGGTTCTTATGGGACGGCGGCTTTCGGAGCGGCACAGCTTCCCCGTCCGCGCACAGTGGTAATGGCTTATACGGGACATAGTGAATACACCCGGCAAGATCCGCCTACCTATTCGGTGGTGGGGAGCAACGACGGCATAGCCAATCCGAACACGATGCGCCGCCGCACGGAAGCCCTGAAAGCCATCGGCATCCCGGCAGAGTTTCACCTGTGTCCGAACTTGCGCCACGGTTTCGGACTGGGCATCGGGACGAGTGCCGAAGGATGGATTGACGGGGCAGTCCGTTTCTGGGAAGAAAACCGGAAATGAGCTCTCCTGTTACACATTCACCCCATATTCGTGTTTGACTTCATCCATCACGAAAACGCTTTCCAACGAACCCAGATGCTCAATGGTTCCCAATACGTTCAGCACGAACTGCTGGTAATATTTCATGTCCGGTGCATGAATCTTGAGCAGATAGTCAAAGCTGCCGGAGATGTTATAGCACTCGGTTACTTCCGGAATTCCACGGATGATTTGTGCGAACTCCTGCGCTATTTCCCGGTTGAGTCGTGCCATCTTGACGTGACAGAAGATAACGAATCCCTTGCCAAGTTTCTCCGCATCGAGCACGGCGATATATTTCTTGATGTATCCGTTAGTTTCTAACCGTTTGAGACGTTCGAATACGGGAGTGGAAGACAGGCTGACACGGGCAGCAAGTTCCTTCATAGTCAATCGGGCATTCTCCTGTAAAGTACGGAGAATCTGCAAATCGGTTTTGTCTAATGTATCCATTGCCGAAGAATATTATTCTGCCACATGTGCAGAATGGGTTGTTTTACTATGCATTTCATCTAATAGTTAGTGCAAAAATAGATATATTTTCTAAAATCCAAATACATATTGTGTGATTTGCCTATGTTTTATTCCTTTGCATGGAACAAATAATTATGAATTATGGATAATACGAAACTTCATTTTGAAACATTACAGTTGCATGCGGGACAAGAACAGCCCGACCCCACGACCGGCGCACGCGCCGTACCCATTTACCAGACCACTTCGTATGTATTCCGCGATGCGAAACATGCGGCAGACCGCTTTGCCCTGCGTGACGCGGGGAATATCTATGGCCGTCTGACCAATGACACACAGGCCGTGTTTGAAACCCGTATGGCAGCCTTGGAAGGCGGCGTGGCTGCGTTGGCCGTGGCATCCGGTGCCGCGGCGATAACCTATGCCTTGCAGAACATCCTACGTCCTGGCGATCATATCGTGGCGGCAGACAATCTGTACGGTGGGTCGTATAACTTGATTGTACACACGTTAGCAGCTATGGGCATCAACCATACCATTGTTTCCATAAACGACCTCATTGCCCTTGATGCTGCCATCCGTCCGGAAACGAAAGTGGTGTTTGCCGAGACTTTCGGTAATCCCAACTCGGAGGTGACGGATATCCGGGGCGTGTCAGAAGTGGCTCACCGCCATCATGTACCGCTCCTCATAGACAATACGTTCGGCACACCTTTCCTCATCCGTCCCATCGAACACGGGGCGGACATTGTGGTGCATTCCGCCACTAAATTTATCGGCGGTCATGGCACGACGCTTGGCGGTGTGATTGTAGACGGAGGCAGGTTTCCCTGGGCGGAATATCCGGACAAGTTCCCCACGCTGGCACATCCCGAACCTTGCTATCACGGGGCGGTTTTCACCAATGTGGCAGGCCGGGCTGCGTTCGTCACCCGCATTCGTGCCGTGCTGCTGCGGGATACCGGGGCGACATTGGCTCCCCTCAATGCCTTTCTGCTCTTGCAAGGCCTGGAAACACTTTCGCTCCGTGTGGAACGGCATGTGGCTAATGCGCTCAAGGTGGTGGAATTCCTGCACCGTCATCCCGCAGTGGAACGTGTGAATCATCCTTCTCTGCCGGAGCATCCTTGCCATGCGCTCTATCAACACTATTTCCCGAACGGAGGAGGAAGCATCTTTACTTTCGAGATAAAAGGCGGGCAGGACGCCGCCTGGCGGTTTATCGACTCGTTGCAGATTTTCTCTTTATTGGCGAATGTGGCGGACGTGAAAAGCCTCGTCATCCATCCTGCCACCACCACACACTCACAACTCTCATCCGAAGAATTGGCAGCCCAGCATATTACCCCTTCCACCGTCCGGCTCTCCATCGGTACGGAGCATATCGAGGATTTGCTCGCCGACCTGGAGCAAGCTTTGGAAAAAGCGGGAAATGACCAACTTTCTACGGGCATTGAATAGAAGCCCGGTCACCGAAGAAGGCTACCGTAACGAACACGTATCGCTGTGGAGCATCAAGGAAGCGAACAGGCAGTAAAAAAGAGGGGGGCATGTGTTGTTAAACACATGCAAAGTTGACTGACGGAGAAAGGAAGGCTTGCATATATTGTGAGCAAACCTTATCTTTGCATCCAGGTAGTCATCATGCACGATGATGGGTATCATCATATACGATGATAGTAGGCATCATGTACGATGATCCTAGGCATCATGCATGATGATGCTCACCTGGCTGCCGCACTCAGCCAGGATCATCTATGGACTTAACTTAGGAAAGGACGTTAGTATGTATTACAAAAAGCAGAAGATTGGGAAGAAATGGTATCCCCGCTCGTTTACGGCAGGCACGTATGGAACGAAGGACGTGGCCGAGCGTTTGTCGGAAATGTCGACGGTGAGCAAAGGCGACACCTATGCCGTTCTCATGGGATTGGGCGAGGTGTTGGGCGACATGATGGAGATGGGTAACACGGTGAAACTGGACGGGTTGGGCACCTTCTACTTGGTGGGCAACGCCAACGGGCAAGGAGTGGATACGCCCGAGGAAGTCAGTCCGGAGCAATTCCGCAAGGTAACGGTGGCTTTCATTCCCGAATACAGCCGTGCGCAGAACAGCCGGGTGAAGAAACGCACCATCGTCCCCTCGCGGGTGGAATGGACGGAGCTGGAGGGAATGGTGAAGAAATGACTTACTCCACTTGTTTTCCTAAATTACGGCTTCCGATGTGAACAACCAAGTAGGCTATGCCACAATCCTCTTTGTCTAGCTCGGTGGAAAACGGCTTGCTTTACGGACTCCAAAAGTTAGCGTAGATATGGCAAGAAGGCATTAATGCGGAAGATTCTCTTTTGGTGGATATTTGGTGGATATACGGAAATCCAAGTTCCCTTTTGCTGCCCCTTTAGCGCAGACAATCGCTGCAGTGTTTGTCATAACTTGGATATGCTGTAATGTTTTAGGAACTCTTCTGTCCAAAGTTTACCACATTCACGAGATCAAATGGTTTATGATACGGATAAAATCAGATAACAGACGTGCAGGTTTTCTTTCGGGTGGACGGTAACGGGGTATGAAGTCGGCTTCAAGTTCATGAATTGGCGAAGTTACTTCCATTGTCGAGAATATTAATTTCAAGAGGAGGTTACGTACACTGAAAACAGATATTAATATGCATTGTTCGATAATATTTTTTGAAGATCCAGTAAAAAACGTAGTCAAAGTATACGAGTTCGAACTTGATATGTTGACCGTATGGCTGAATGTTTTTTCAATGATAAACAATCTTACGCTATATATGGTTGTAGACAGGAACTGTTAATCTTTTTATTCTGAATACATGAAAAATCTGATATTATTTTATTTTTCGGCGGGTTTACCAAATGTTACTTGTGCTTTCCGAATAAAATAGTTGATAGAGAAAAACTCTTTTCCGTAATATTTTTTTGTTTTTTCCAGATATAAGCTTTATTTTTGTCGCATTGAATATAAGAATTATGAGAATTAGTATCATTCATTGCCATTATCATCATTTTTCCGGCGAGTAAATTCGGTGGGCAATGGACTGATATAATAAAAAGCGAGGCTTACCGATTTGTAACGGAAAGTCTCGCTTTTATGTTATTAAGATGATATTAATAAAAATATTACAATTATGCTAAGAATCGCAGTACAAGCTAAAGGGCGGCTTTATGATGAAACCATGTCCTTTTTGGAAGAATCTGATATTAAATTGAGTCCAACTAAACGCACATTATTAGTGCAGTCGACGAATTTCCCTTTGGAAGTACTATTTCTTCGGGATGATGACATTCCGCAGTCTGTAGCCACAGGTGTAGCTGATATCGGTATCGTTGGTGAAAATGAGTTCGTAGAGAAAGGTGAAGATGCTGAGATTATAAAACGTTTGGGATATAGTAAGTGCCGTTTGTCTTTGGCTTTGCCAAAAGATATAGACTATTCTGGTGTTCAATGGTTTGAAGGGAAGAAAATAGCTACTTCTTATCCGCATATTTTATCTGCCTATTTAGCAGCGCAGAATGTGAATGCAGAAATTCATGTGATTACAGGCTCTGTTGAGGTAGCACCTGGCATTGGATTGTCTGATGCTATATTTGATATTGTAAGTTCAGGCTCAACTTTAGTGAGCAATAGCTTAAAAGAGGTGGAAGTGGTTATGAAGTCTGAAGCTCTACTTATTGGTAATAAATCTTTGGATGACCAAAAGCAGGAGATTTTAAAAGAACTGCTATTTCGTATGAATGCTGTGAAAATGGCTGAAGATAAAAAATATGTTTTAATGAATGCTCCTAAAAGCAAATTAGAGCAGATTTTGGCTGTATTACCTGGAATGAAGAGTCCTACGGTAATGCCTTTGGCACAGGATGGCTGGTGTTCTGTACATACAGTGTTAGATGAGAAATGCTTTTGGGAAATTATTGGAAAACTGAAAGCTTTGGGAGCCGAAGGTATATTAGTACTACCTATTGAGAAAATGATTATTTAAGATAAATATTTATGATACAGATTGATTATCCGGATCGAAGTCTGTGGCCTGATGTATTAAAGCGGCCGGTGATGAATGTAGAAAGCTTGTTTGATACGGTACGAGGGATTCTTCAACGAGTACAGGCGGAAGGTGACAGTGCGGTATTGGACTATGAGTGGAATTTTGATAAAGTCAAGTTATCATCATTGGCAGTAACTGAGGAGGAAATGAAGTTATCAGAAGATTTGATAACTGAAAGCCTGAAGAACGCTATTCATTTAGCTGCTCAAAATATTCATGCTTTTCATGCTGCACAGCGTTTTGCGGGATGCCGAGTAGAAACTCAACCTGGGGTAGTCTGTTGGCAGAAAGCGGTGCCTATAGAACGAGTAGGTTTATATATACCAGGTGGAACAGCGCCTTTGTTTTCTACGGTATTAATGTTGGCTGTACCAGCTAGAATTGCAGGTTGTAAAGATATTATATTGTGTACTCCACCAATGAGAGATGGGAAGGTACATCCTGCGGTTTTGTATGCTGCAAAAGTAGCAGGTGTAAAATATGTTTTTAAAGCTGGAGGTGTGCAAGCTATTGCAGCGATGGCTTATGGCACGGAGACTGTTCCTAAAGTATATAAAATATTTGGTCCCGGAAATCAGTTTGTTACTGCGGCTAAGCAATTGGTCAGTTTACGTGATGTGGCTATTGATATGCCAGCAGGACCGTCGGAAGTTGCGGTATTAGCAGATGAAACTGCAAATCCAGTTTTTGTAGCTGCTGATATGTTGAGCCAGGCAGAACATGGAGTGGATAGTCAAGCAATCTTGATTACCACTTCTCCAATATTGCGTCAGGCAGTTATGGAAGAGATTGAATGTCAATTGTCTCTTTTGCCTCGTCATGATATAGCTGCTTGCTCGCTGAAGCATAGTAAATTGATTGTGGTACATGATATGGATGAGGCTGTGGATTTAGTCAATGCTTATGCACCTGAGCATCTCATTATCCAGGCAAATGAGTATAGATCTATTGCGGAACGAATCATCAATGCAGGTTCTGTTTTTCTGGGATCATATTCAACTGAAAGTGCAGGTGACTACGCTTCAGGCACCAATCATACTTTGCCAACTAATGGTTATGCTCGTGCTTATAGTGGTGTTTGTTTGGATAGTTTCATTCGTAAAATTACATTTCAAGAGATTAGTCCTGTTGGATTGCAACATATAGGTCCTTCCATACAGGAGATGGCTGCAAATGAACATCTGGATGCACATAAAAATGCAGTAACAGTAAGAATGGAGAACTTGAAAAGAAGATTATGAAGACACTACAAGAATTGACTCGTCCTAATATTTGGGCATTAAAACCTTATTCTTCAGCTCGAGATGAATATCAAGGGAAATCAGCTTCTGTTTTCCTTGATGCTAATGAAAATCCTTATAATGGTCCCAACAATCGTTATCCGGATCCATTACAGTGGGATCTGAAGAAAAGCCTTTCTCGATTGAAAGGTGTTGCTCCAGAGCGAATTTTTTTAGGTAATGGAAGCGATGAAGCTATTGATCTCGTTTTTCGCGCTTTTTGTGAACCACGGGAAGACAATGTGGTAGCTATAGAACCGACGTATGGGATGTATTTGGTTTGTGCGGAGATAAATGAAGTGGAATATCGTAAGGTGTTGTTGGATGAACATTTCCAGTTCTCTGCTGATAAAATCTTAAATGCGGCGGATGAACATACCAAACTTATATTTCTTTGTTCGCCTAATAATCCAACAGGTAATGATTTGAATCATTCTGAGATAGAACGCTTGCTTCACCGTTTTGATGGTATTGTGGTATTGGATGAAGCTTATAATGATTTTTCAGAGCAGCCTTCGTTTTTGAAGCGATTGGATGATTTCTCTAATCTTATTGTGCTTCAAACTTTTTCTAAGGCATGGGGATGTGCAGCTATTCGTTTAGGTATGGCATTTGCTTCGGCCGATATTATTAGCGTCCTTACTAAGATAAAATACCCTTATAATGTAAATCAATTAACGCAACAACAAGCTATGGAGATGTTGCATCGGTATTATGAAATAGAACGTTGGGTTACTACGTTGAAGGAAGAACGTGATCATTTAGAAAAAGAGTTTCTTAAATTACCTTGTGTACAAAAGGTCTTTCCATCTAACGCAAATTTCTTTTTGGTAAGAGTAACAGACGCTGTGCAAATCTACAAATACTTGGTCGAAGAAGGCATTATTGTGCGTAACCGACATACAGTTGCCCTTTGTGGAAATTGCTTACGTATTACAGTAGGTACGAAGATGGAAAATGAGACATTGATAAGGGCTTTAAAGAAATACTAATTAGCCTATGAAAAAGAAAGTTTTATTTATCGATCGTGATGGTACGTTAGTAATAGAACCTCCAGAAGATTATCAATTGGATTCATTGGAAAAATTGGAGTTCTATCCTAAAGTCATACGCAATTTAAGCTTTATTCGTTCTAAGCTGGATTTTGAGTTTGTTATGGTTACCAATCAAGATGGTTTAGGTACGGAAGCTTTTCCGGAAGAAACTTTTTGGCCTTCTCATAATTTAATACTCAAAACTCTGGCTGGTGAGGGAGTTACTTTCGATAATATCTGCATTGATCGAAGCATGCCGGCTGATAATGCCCCGACTCGTAAGCCGCGAACAGGAATGTTGAAAAAATATATCAATAGCCCCGACTATGATTTATTGCATAGTTTTGTTATTGGTGACCGTATGACAGATGTTGAGTTGGCATATAATTTGGGATGCTGTGCTATTCTTCTTCAAGAAGATAAATCTATTTTGCAGGGAGATAAAAATTTGGAAAATGTCTGTGTCCTTGCGTCCAAAGATTGGGACCATGTTGCTGAATTTCTTTTTGCTGGTGAACGCAGAGCAGAAGTCAGACGTACCACGAAGGAAACAGATATCCATGTAACTTTAAATTTGGATGGGAGTGGATATTGCCACATTCATACAGGTTTAGGTTTTTTTGACCATATGTTGGAGCAGATAGGAAAACATGGAGGAATGGATCTTGAGATTTCTGTAAAAGGAGATATGGAGGTAGATGAACATCATACGATTGAAGATACGGCTTTAGCTTTAGGGGAGTGTATTTATCAAGCTCTTGGCAGTAAAAGAGGGATTGAACGTTATGGTTATGCTCTTACTATGGATGACTGTCTCTGCCAGGTTTGTTTGGATTTTGGTGGTCGTCCGTGGTTAGTTTGGGATGCAGAGTTCAGACGTGAGAAGATTGGCGAAATGCCCACAGAGATGTTTTTGCACTTTTTTAAGTCGCTGAGCGATGCTGCCCGCATGAATTTGAATATTAAGGCTGAAGGGAAAAATGAGCATCATAAGATAGAAGGTATTTTTAAGGCTCTAGCGCGTGCAATGAAAATGGCAGTGAAACGGGATATCTATCACTTTGAATTGCCCAGTTCGAAAGGAATGTTGTAGTAAATCAGTTAACAATAGTATTTATTATATAGCTAATATGATGAAAAATAAAGGATTAATAGCTGCTCTGTTGATGGGCATGGGAATGACAGTACAGGCACAGACGCATGAATTTGTTATTCAAACAAAAAAACTAGGTGCAGAGATTCAGCCTACTATGTATGGTGTGTTCTTTGAGGACATTAATTTTGCTGCTGATGGCGGTTTGTATGCGGAGTTAATCAAGAACCGCTCATTTGAGTTCCCACAGGCATTTACAGGCTGGAAAGTATTTGGCAAGGTTTCCTTAATGGATGATGGGCCTTTTAATCGTAATCCTCATTATGTCCGATTGGCTCCTGCTGGGCATCCGCATAAACAGACGGGGTTGGACAACGAGGGTTTCTTCGGTATTGGTGTGAAGAAAGGGGAAGAATACCGTTTTTCTGTCTGGGCACGTATCCCTGAGGGAGATACTGCAAGTAAGATTCGGGTAGAATTGGTAAATACAGCATCTATGGGAGAGAATCAGGCATTTGCTACCCAGGAGCTGGTGGTTGATTCGAAGGAATGGAAGAAGTATCAGGTGATATTGAAACCGGAGGAGACGCTGGAGAAGGCTGTTCTTCGTATTTCCTTGGTTTCTCCGCAGTCGGTTGATTTAGAGCATATCTCATTATTCCCAGTGGATACGTGGAAAGGCTATGAGAATGGTTTGCGTAAGGACTTGGTGCAGGCTTTGGCAGATTTGAAGCCTGGTGTTTTCCGTTTTCCCGGAGGCTGTATTGTCGAGGGTACAGATTTGGAGACACGTTATAATTGGAAAAATTCGGTAGGGCCGGTGGAGAACCGTCCTTTGAATGAGAGTCGTTGGCAGTATTCGTTTCCCAATAGGCTGTATCCTGATTATTATCAGAGTTATGGATTGGGATTCTATGAGTTCTTTGTGCTTTCGGAGGAGATTGGAGCCGAACCGCTTCCTGTCTTGAGTTGCGGATTGGCTTGTCAGTTCCAGAATACGGATGAGAGTGCGCATCAACCGGTGGACCAGTTGGATGGTTATATACAGGATGCATTGGATTTGATAGAGTTCGCCAACGGAGGCACGGATACCCGGTGGGGAAAAGTGCGTGCCGACATGGGACATCCGGAACCTTTTCATCTGAAGTATATAGGTATCGGCAATGAACAATGGGGAGAGGAATATCCTGTCCGTCTTAAACCATTTATTGAGGCCATTCGTAAAGCTTATCCGGAGATAAAGATTATTGGAAGTTCGGGGCCTGACTCGGAAGGGAAGCAGTTTGATTACCTGTGGGGGCAAATGAAGCATCTGGGAGTGGATTTGGTGGACGAGCATTTTTATCGTCCCGAATCGTTCTTCTTGAGCCAAGGGGCACGTTACGATACATATGACCGGAAGAAGGGTCCTAAGGTGTTTGCCGGTGAGTATGCATGTCACGGGGTGGGGCGGAAGTGGAATCATTTCCATGCTTCTTTGCTGGAGGCTGCATTTATGACCGGGTTGGAGCGTAATGCTGATATTGTGTATATGGCTACATACGCGCCGTTGTTTGCCCATGTTGAAGGTTGGCAGTGGCGTCCGGATATGATATGGTATGATAATCTGCGTTCTGTGCGCACTGCCAGTTATTATGTGCAGCAGTTATATTCGTTGAACAAGGGTACGAACGTGTTGTCGTTGACTATGGATGGGAAGCCTGTGACGGGTGCCGATGGGCAGGATGGGCTTTTTGCCAGTGCTGTCTATAATAAGCTGACGGATGAGGTGATTGTCAAGGTGGCCAATACGTCTGACAAGACGCAGAGCATTGACTTTATTCTGAAGGGGATGAAGAAGGGTGAGCGGCTTTCAGCAGGACGTCGTATCACATTGTCTACACCGGATGTATATGCAGACAATACGTTGGACAACCCGTCGCTGATTACACCGCGCGAAGAGGCAATACAGGTGTCCGGGCAATCGTTGCATGTAGATTTGGGACCTAATGCTTTTGCTGTGTATATCTTGAAGAAATAGGTATTTATCAGGGGGCTTGCCTCTGCGGGTGCAGCCCCTTATTGATAAGAATTAGGCGTGAATCGCGTCGGCTGTACAGAGTTTGGTCTGTGTATTCCCGATGCGGTTCGCGCCTAATCAGTTTGTAGCTTTGAAACGAGCTTATAGCGCCGGCTCATAAGGCAGTCCGAACACGTCTGCTACGGCCTTGTAGGTCACCTTGCCTTCCACCACGTTGAGCCCCAGGGCCAGGGCCTGGTCGTCTTGGCAGGCCTGTTTCCAGCCCTTGCAGGCCAGGGCGATGGTGTAGGGCAGGGTGGCGTTGGTCAGGGCCAGCGTCGAGGTGTAGGGCACGGCGCCGGGGATGTTGGCCACGGCATAGTGCACGATGCCGTCCAGGGTGTAGACCGGTTCGCTGTGCGTGGTGGGGTGAGAGGTCTCGAAGCAGCCGCCCTGGTCGATGGCGACGTCCACCAGCACGCTGCCCGGCTTCATCAGCGGGAGCATGTCGCGGGTGATGAGGTGGGGCGCCTTGTCGCCGGGGATGAGCACGGAGCCGATGACCAGGTCGGTTGTGGGCAGTTCGGTGCGTATGTTGTGGCTGGACGAGTAGAGCGTGGTGACGTTTTTCGGCATAATCTCGCTGAGGTAGCGCAGGCGGTCCAGGTTGATGTCGGCGATGGTGACTTCGGCGCCCAGGCCGGCGGCCATCCATGCGGCGTTGGTGCCTACGGTGCCGCCGCCCAGGATGAGCACGCGCGCCGGACGGACGCCGGGCACGCCGCCCAGCAGGATGCCTTTGCCGCCTTGCGGCCGTTCGAGGAAGCGGGCGCCTTCTTGCACCGACATGCGCCCGGCCACTTCGCTCATCGGTATCAGCAGGGGCAGGGAGTGGTCGGCTTTTTCCACCGTCTCATAGGCCAGGCAGACGGCACCGCTTTTCAGCATGGCTTCCGTCAGGGTGCGGTCGGCGGCGAAGTGGAAGTAGGTGAACAGCACCTGTCCCGGGCGAATCAGGCCGTATTCCGGGGCAATGGGTTCTTTGACCTTGACAATCATCTCAGCCCGGGCATAGGTCTCTTCGATGGTGGGGAGGATGCCGGCTCCCACGGCCACGTAGGCCTCGTCGGCAAAGCCGCTGTTCTGTCCGGCCTCGTGCTGTACATACACTTGGTGGCCGCGTCGGGTCAGTTCGGCCACGCCCGCCGGGGTCATGCCCACGCGGTTCTCGTTGTTCTTAATCTCCTTGGGTATTCCGATAATCATGGTAGTTGGTTATTTAAGTGAAACACGCCTGCAAGTTAGCGAATTTACCGGTTCGCTGTGCTTGCGGGCGTGTTGTTTTATAACATAATTATCGGGTGGGGCATGGGGGTTATGCCCCGGAGGGTACGGGGGGTTATAACCCCCGGGGGTATGGGGGTTATAACCCAGCGGGGTGCAGGGTCTTACACCCCTTCCTTGGCGGGTTTCAGCCAGCGGTCCAGCCAGGCGAAGAAGGTGCGTTGCCACAGCACTCCGTTCTGCGGCTGGAGCACCCAGTGGTTCTCGTCGGGGAAGATGAGCAGCTCGGCCGGGATGCCGCGCAGTTTGGCAGCGTCGAAGGCGGCCATGGCCTGGTTGGCCAGGATGCGGTAGTCGCGTTCGCCGTGGATGCAGAGGATGGGCGTGTCCCACTTGTCCACAAACTTGTGGGGCGAGTTGGCGAAGGTGCGTTGGGCCGTCTCGTTCTCCTTGTCCCAGTAGGCGCCGCCCATGTCCCAGTTGGCAAACCATTTCTCTTCCGTCTCCAGATACTGCATCTCCATGTTGAAGATGCCGTCGTGGGCGATGAAGGCCTTGAAGCGGCCTTCGTGGTGGCCGGCCATCCAGTAGACGGTGAAGCCGCCGAAGCTGGCGCCCACGCATCCCAGGTGGTCACGGTCTACGAAGGGTTCTTTCGACACCTCGTCGATGGCCGTCAGCAGGTCCTGCATGCACTGGCCGCCGTAGTCGCCGCTGATGTCTTCGTTCCACTCCGTGCCGAATCCCGGCATGCCGCGGCGGCAGGGGGCGACGATGATGTAGTCGTTGGCCGCCATCATCTGGAAGTTCCAGCGGTAGCTCCAGAACTGGCTCAGCGGGCTTTGCGGGCCGCCTTCGCAATACAGCAGGGTGGGGTATTTCTTCTTCGGGTCGAACTGGGGCGGATAGATGACCCACACGAGCATATCCTTCTGGTCGGTGGTCTTTATCCAGCGCTCCTCCACGCGTCCCATCTCCAGTTGGTCGTAGATGTGGCGGTTCTCCTGTGTCAGTTGGCGGCTCTCGGCATACTGGTTGCGGGCGGCGGTGCCGGGTGCCACGACGTAGATTTCGTCGGCCTGGCTCATGCTGTGGCGCGTGGCGATGAGGTTGTTGCCACAGAGTGCGATGCTGCCGTAGTCGTGCAGGCCTTCGGTCAGGCGGACGGGCTGTTTGCCTTCACGCCAGTCGTTCAGGCCGAGGCGGTAGATTTGCGTAGTGCCGTGCCACGTGGCGGTGAGGTAGAACATGGAGTCCGACGCCCAGACGTAGCTGTCCACGTTGGTGTCGAAACCGGCATCGGCGCAGAACTTCTCGTTCTTCTCCAGGTCGAGCACGTAGAGGCGGTTGCGGTCGCTCTCGTAGCCGTCGCGGGCCATGCTCTGCCAGGCGATGTATTTGCCGTCGGGCGAGAATTGCGGGTTGGTGTCGTAGCCTTCGTTCTTGTCTCCCTCGGGAGAGAGGCCGACGCCCTTGACGACAGGGGTTCCGGCCAAGGCTTTCTTTATCTCCAGGGGTACCATCTTCTTAATTTCCGGGTCTTTGCAGAGGTTGAGGGTGCTGTCCGACTTCAGGTCATAGAGATAGATGTCCGAGTCGGTGGACACGGCATAGGCCAGTCCCGTCTTCTTGCGGCAGGTGTAGGCAATCTTCTTGCTGTCGGGGCTCCATGCCAGTTGCTCGATGCCGCCGAAAGGTTTCATGGGGCTTTCGTAGGGCTCGCCTTCCAGCAGGTCGCGGACGTTGCTGATTTCGTCACCGTCGAAGTCGGCCACGAAGGGATGGGGTGCCGAGGTGGTCCACTCGTCCCAGTGCTTGTACATCAGGTCGTCCACGATGATGCCGCTTGCTTTGGGCAGGTCGGGGTATTTCTCGGCCGTGGTCTTCACCGTCTTTACTTGCGCGATGAAGAGCAGTTTCTTGCCGTCGGGGCTGAAGGCAAAGCCCTCGATGCCTCCCTCATAGTCGGTCAGTTGGCGGCGGTTCGTCCCGTCGGGGTCCATCTGCCACACCTGTGTGGAGCCGCTCTCGTTGCTCAGGTAGGCCAGCTTCTTGCCTTCCTTTATCCATACGGGCTGGTTTTCCTGCCAGGCGTCTTGGGTCAGTTGCGTGTTGCCGCTGCCGTCGGCGTTCATCAGGAAGATTTCTGTGTTGCTCTTGTTCTGCGGTACACTGTAATAGCTTACGGTATAAGCCACTTTGGATGCGTCGGGCGATACGGCCACGCCGCCGATGCGTCCCATGGCCCACAAGGCTTCGGGTGTCAGCCGTTTGTTCTCAATCCGGATGTCCGAGCGCCGGATGAGGAGGCTGTCTTCTGTGCCAGGGGTATCTGTACTGTTTTTTTTGCCTCCGTCACAGGCGGAGGTCGCTGCTAAGATGATTGCAGACATACACAAAAAATGGATGGGTTTCATGTTCATTAGGTTGTATATTGATGGCGCGAAGTTACTAATTTAATGTTAAAGCCGGAGGGAAGCTTTAAACTTTTTGTATGCTTGGGTGTCATAAGCTCGTAACATTTAATTAATAAGTAGTGTATGAAGACAATGAAATTGACTGTGGTTTCTCTTTTGCTGGCTTTCTTTGCCGGTGTGGGGAGCGTTGTGGCGCAAGACGAGCGTCGTGATTATTCGGAAGAGCGGATGAAGTTGCGTGCCGAATGGATGGCTTTGGACATGGCCGAGCGTTATGGCCTGGACGAGAAGCAGGTGAAGGAATTGACGGAGGCGAACTTGGAGTGGTTGCAGAAGCAGGGTGATGTGCCTGCTTGGCGCCGGGATGCCCGTGCACCGCGTTGGGACGGGCGGAGGCATCATCGTCGGGATGTTCGCCGGGGTGGTTGTTGTGGTGCCCCTCGCCCTGCTGATTATTGCTGCGGGGATGGTTGTGCCGATGGCCATCATGTGGCCGATTGCCCGTATTACGGAGAGGAGCGTTGCCCCCAATTGTCCAAGGAGGAACGGGAGAAGCGTCAGGCCGAACGCCAGAAGAAGATGGAAGAATGGCGCGATGCCCGCGATGCTTATGAGAAGAGTCTCCAGAAGATTATGACGGAGGAGCAGTATAAGGCATACAGCGAGCGCAGACGTTGAGGACGTTGCTTGAGTGAGGCGCGGTTGTGCCATATTATTTCGGTACGCCCCATCTTGTTTTTGTGTGTCAGATTTGCTTGCCTGCCCAGTGTCCCCGGCGGATATAGAGCCAGCAGAAGAGTAGGATGAAGATGCCGTAAACCATCTCGGATGTCCAGCACAGGGCTACGTCGAGACGGAGGATGAGGATGGTCCAGGTGATGTAGGCGGTGTAGAGGACGAGGCTGCTCAGCTCGAGGGCGAGGGCGGTGCGGGTGTTGCCCGTGCCGGAGACGGACTGGAAGTAGACGTTGGCGGGGATTATCAGGAGGTAGGAGGCGCACATCACCCAGAGCGAGGGAATGGCGGCTTCGCGCAGGTCGGCCATGTCGGTGTAGATGCCCAGGATGAGTTGCGGGCACAGCACGAACAGCAGGGCCAGGGGCATGACGAAGAGGTAGGCCAGGCGTATGTGCTGGTGGATGAGGTGGGGCACTTCGGAGGCATGGCCGCGGCCGATGAGGTTGCTGGTGAGTGAGCCACAGGTGGAGGCGAAGGCCATCATGACCATGAAGAGCAAGCCTGAGGCACTGCGCACGATATTGGTCACGGCCAGGGCGCGTTCACCCAGGTGTTCGATGTAGAGGAAGAAGAGGAACCACGTGGCCAGCGAGAAGAAGTTCTGTATCATCGTCCACAGCGATACGTTCAGCATGCGGCGCAGCACGCCGCGGCAGAAGCGGGGGATGCGGTCGAGGCCATATTTGCGGGTGTCGACGCGGCGGCGGGTGTAGAGGATGAAGAACAGGAGCGACACGCCTTCGGCCAGCGACGAACCCAGGGCGGCGCCGGCGATGCCCATGGCCGGGAAGCCGAAGTTGCCGAAAATCAGGATGTAGTTGAACACCACGTTGCTCAGCACCATCACCACAGAGTTCAGGGTCAAGGTGCGGGTCTGTACCGTGCCCAGGAAGAAGGCTCGGAAGATGACGGCGCTAAAGGAGAAGAAGGCGCCGAACACGCGCCAGTGCAGATAGTCTTCGGCAGCCCGGCAGACGGCGGGTGAGGAGATGATGCGTTCCAGAATCAGCGGCGAGAGGAAGTAGCTCAGGAGGAACATCACGGCGGCCAGGGCCACTTGGAAGTAGATGCCGTGGTAGAACAGTTGGCCGATTTCGCGGTAGTTCTCCTCGCCATTCCTGCGGGCGATGAGTATCTGCGTGCCGATGCTGAAGCCGAAGGCTACCATGAAGATGACCATGTAGAATACGCCGGCGATGGCCGACGCACCCAGCTCGACCTCGCCCACGCGGCCCAGGAAGGCGGTATCGGTCATGCCTATCATCTGCTCCATAATGAGGCTGATGAGGATGGGGTAGGCGATGTGCCAGATTTGGCGGTTGGTGTATCGTGTCTGTTGCATATAGGTTGATGGTTTTCGTTGGTTATGAATAATCTTTACATCCCTATGGGTGCCGGGAAAGGTATATTACCTTTGGGGGAAGGGTATTATACCTTTCCGGGAAGGGTAATATACCTTTCGGGCAAAGGTAATATACCTTTCCGGGGAATGGTTCCCTACTATTCTGGGAATCGTTCCGTACCATTCCCGGAATCGTTCCGTACCATTCCTCCAACCGCTCATACCCCTTCCAGAATACCTTCTGAGGCCGGTGGTGCTCGAAAGGGGCGCGCGGGGGCCTCGCTCGGCTCCTTTTCGGGGCAGGCTTGGGATGGGTTTGGAAAATAGTTTACAAGAATAGGCGAAAGGGAAAGGCCGTATCATCGGCGGAGAACCTCCCTCGCCCCGCCTCTTCCCCCTGTCATGTTGAGCGGAGCCCGCAGGGCGTAGTCGAAACATCTCACTACGAGCGTGGCATGTCACGCGCGGCATGTCGTGAGATCCTTCGACTGCGCTGCGCTCCGCTCAGGATGACAGCGGGAATGGGCCGTGCGACGGGCACTCATCCGCAGACGGGATACGGCCTTTCGTTCGGTGCACTCCCCCCGCGTCAACGCCTCCGTTGCTGCTCCATGCGCTGCCGCTGCATCTCTTCGGCCTGTTTCTGCATGGCCTCCAGCCGGGCGGCAAAGCCCGTCTTGCGCATCTGCTTCGGGTCTTTCTTATTGGCCTCCAGTTGCGCCAACAGCTTCTCTTCGTTGGTCGTCCGGCGCAGGATGATGGTTGTCACCACGCTGATGAGGGTCGAGATAAAGTAGTAATAGTTCAAGCCCGACGGATAGCTGTTCAGTATGAACAAGAACATGACGGGCATCAGATACTGCATCCACTTCATCGCCGCCATCTGCGGGTTGGCACCCGTGTCTTGCTGCTGCATCATGAACTTGGCGTTCAGGATGTTCGTCACCGTCATCAGCAGGCAGAACAGACTGAGGTGATTGCCCATGAACGGGATGTGGAACGGGAAGGTGATGATGGCGTCATACGTCGACAAGTCGTCCGCCCACAGGAAACTCTGCTGGCGTAGCTCGATGGCGCTCGGGATGAACATGAACAAGGCGATGAAGATGGGCATCTGAATCAGCATCGGCAGGCATCCACCCATCGGGCTGACGCCGTATTGGCTATATACACCCATGATTTCCTGTTGCTTCTTCATGGCATCCTCCTGCTTGGGATACTTCTTATTGATTTCATCTATCTTCGGTTTCAGCACCCTCATTTTGGCCGACGACATGTACGTCTTCCACGTAGCCGGATAGACCACGGCCTTGACAATCAGCGTCAGCAGCAGCAACACCACGCCCATGCTCAGGCCCAGGCCCGACAGCCAGTCGAACAAGTTAATGATAATCCACTTGTTAATCCAGCGGAACAGCGGCCAGCCCAAATATACCAATCGGTTCAACTCCCACTTCTCATCGCGGTCCTTGTCCAGCGCCGTCAGCGTCTTGTAATGGTTCGGTCCGAAGTAGAAATAGAGCCGTGTGGCCGTCTGCCCCGTGGGGTCGAAGGCCGTGTTCATGCTGGCACTGTAATCCTTGATATACCCGCTGCCCTCCTGGTCCATCTTCGAGACGAGATGTGTCTTTTCGAATCCCGCCTCGCTCAGCATCACAGCCGAGAAGAACTGATTCTTGAAGGCCACCCAGTCCAGACGTTCGGGCACATCCTTCTCGTCGTTGCCGTTGGCCGAGAGGTAATCCGTACCCTCACCCTCCATCTTGTAGGTCAGCTCGGCCAGGCGGTTCTCATAGGTATATCCCTTCTCAATCTGGCGGGCACGCTCACTCCATTCGATATCCACATGCTTGTTGCTGGAAGCCAGTTTGCCGTCCATGCCCACAGCCTGTATGTCGAAATCCACCAGATAATTGTCCGGATGCATCGTATATCGGAAGTCGATGTAGCTCGCGCTGTCTGCCTGGAGACGCATCGTCACGCTGCTGTCCGTCTGCTGCACGGGGGTGAAGTAGTAATCCTTCGTCTGTATGGTCTCCCGTGTGTTGTAGAACAGGAAGTTCAGCTCGGCATCTCCCCCGCGGAAGAGCGTCAGGGGCGTCTCCTTGTCCTGCTCCATGTATTCCTTCAGCACGGACTTGTAGATGCTTCCTCCCTTGGTGCTGAGGGTGAGGCTGGCCACGTTGTTCTCGATGGTCACCAGTGAATCTGCCCCCTGCATGGCTTGGAAGAACAGAGCCGTCGAGTCTTTGCGCGTGACCCTTTCGTTGGCGAGGGCCTCTTCTGCCTTGGCCTTCAGTTCAGCCTCGCGCTGCACTTGGGCGATAGAGTCATAGTAATGTTGCTGGGCTTCCAGTTGTTCTTGGCTGGGGCGGCTCAGTATGCTGAATCCCACCAGCAAGACGCCTATCAGCACCAGCCCGGTAATGGTATTCTTGTCCATTGGAACGTATGCTTATGATTGATTTACATTATATGTCAGTTGACAAGTTGACCAGTTAACGAGACTACGAGGCAGGGAGTGCTCCGGGCAACGTTCCGGCCCTTGTTCCCTTGTCAACTCGTCAACTTGTCCACTAAAACTCATTTATTTGTCAACTGTTAAGATGTTCATTCTCGATGGCTGCCTTGACGAACGACAGGAACAGCGGGTGCGGATGCAGCACCGTGCTGCTGTACTCCGGGTGGAACTGCGTGCCGATGTACCACTTCAGCGTGGGTATTTCGACAACTTCCACCAGGTCCGACTCGGGGTTGACGCCCACGCACTTCATGCCGGCCTGCTCATACGCCTCGCGGTATTGGTTGTTGAACTCGTAGCGGTGGCGGTGGCGTTCCTGGATGTGTTCGGTGCCGTAGGCTTCGTAGGCCTTGCTGCCCGGCTGGAGTACGCACTCGTATGCCCCGAGGCGCATGGTGCCGCCCATATTGGTGATGGACTTCTGTTCCTCCATGATGTCGATGACATTGTGGGGGGTCTTCTCGTCCATCTCACGGCTGTTGGCGTCGGCCAGGCCGAGGACATTCCTTGCAAACTCGATGGCCATGCACTGCATGCCCAGGCAAATGCCGAAGGTGGGGATGTCGTGGGTGCGTGCATACTTGGCTGCGACGAGCTTGCCGGGGATGCCGCGTTCGCCGAATCCGGGGCCGATGAGCACGCCTGCCATGCCTTGCAGGGCCTCGGCCACGTTGTCGTCGGTGAGGCGTTCGCTGTTGACGAAATCCACCTGCACCTTGCGGTCGTTGTACGTGCCGGCCTGCGACAGTGCCTCGCGGATGGACTTGTAGGCGTCTTGCAGGTCATACTTGCCCACGAGGGCGATGTGCAGCGGCGTGGTTCCCTCAGCTTTGTGGCGCCGTTCGAGGAAGCTGCGCCAGGGCCCCAGTCCCGGGGTGTCGCCCACAGGGAGTCCCATCTTCTTCAAGATGGTGGCATCGAGCTTCTGTTCTTGCATCAGGATGGGCACCTCGTAGATGGTGGGGGCGTCGATGCTCTGCACGACGGCCTCTTCGTCCACGTTGCAGAACTGGGCCACCTTGCGGCGCAGGTTGGCGTTCAGTTCGTGCTCGGCGCGCAGCACAAGGATGTCGGGCTGTATGCCGGCGCTTTGCAGCTCTTTGACGGAGTGTTGCGTGGGCTTGGTCTTCAGCTCGCCGGCGGCGGCCAGGTAGGGAACGTAGGTGAGGTGCACCACGAGGGCGTCGCGCCCCAGCTCCCATTTGAGCTGGCGGATGCTCTCGAGGTAGGGCAGGGACTCTATGTCGCCCACGGTGCCTCCTATCTCGGTGATGACGAAGTCGAACTTATATTTGTTGCCCAGCATCTTGACGTTGCGCTTGATTTCGTCCGTGATGTGCGGTATGACCTGGATGGTCTTGCCCAGGTAGTCTCCGCGGCGCTCCTTGTCGATGACGCTTTTGTAGATGCGTCCGGTGGTGAGGTTATTGGCCTTGGTCGTTTGGATGCCCAGGAAGCGTTCGTAGTGTCCCAGGTCGAGGTCGGCCTCGTGGCCGTCCACGGTGACGTAGCACTCGCCGTGCTCATAGGGGTTCAGTGTGCCCGGGTCGATGTTGATGTACGGGTCGAACTTCTGGATGGTGACCTTGTATCCGCGTGCTTGCAGCAGCTTGCCGATGGAGGAGGAGATGATGCCTTTGCCCAAGGAGGAGGCCACTCCGCCGGTGACGAAAATGTACTTAGTTTCTCCCACAGTTATAGTCTTTTTAAATAAAAATCGTTCATTCAAGGCGCAAAGGTAGGCAAAAAAAGGGGAAGCGCCTACGATTTGGCATAACATTTTCTTTCGCGGGCGGCTTTGGCGGATGGGAAGGAGGAAGAATGTCCTGCGAAGCGTGGGATAATCAGTCGGCATACGGCGGAATGTCTGTCGGCAATCGGGAGAAGTTCTATTTCAAGCCTTGAAATATATAAACCAAGGCTTGAAATATATAAACCAAGGTTTGAAATATATAAACCAACGGTTGGTTTAGAGTTTTGTACGAGTGTGGTGTCTTTTTTCGTAGGTGCGGAGTTGTTTTTCTGCCGTATTGCCTGTAAGTCTTCGTCGGATAGCCATTTTTCCTGGTTGCTTGTTGTCTTCTATCTATATTTAAAGTAAATTTGCACCCGAACAAAGAAACATACAGGGAACTTATGAAAGCCAAACAACTCATGTTATGCCTGCTGTCGCTCGCGATGCCTTCGGTGGCAGGTGCGCAAACCGTTGCCGACAGCCTTGCCGTTGTGTCCGACAGCCTTGCCGTTGTGCCTGATAGCCTTGCCGTTGTGTCCGACAGTCTTGCCGCTACGCCCGATAGTCTTGTTGTTGCCCCCGATACACTTGCCCTTTCCTCTGATACAGTAAGCCAGTCAGCGGCAAGCATGGATACGATTCCGGCAGCCGCTACGATTCCGACTTTGTCCCCTTTGCTGCGGGAATATTTTGTGCTGAAGCTCCGTCCGGACAAGACCAATGCGTTTACGTTGGATACGGTGTCCGTCGCCTTTGAAAAGTATCTGGGCGTCTTGTCCTACCTCAACGACCCGGCTTCTCCGGCGCGCTACATTGAGTACGACCCCTATTACTTTCGTTTGTTCATTCCCTTCACTTATTATGAACGCCCCATGGCCCGTTACTCGCAGTTGCACTGGCATTTCACCGGCCGTTCCTCCTTCATGCTTCCTCCCGTCGCTCCCTTGCACGTCGATACACTCCCCTATACCCGCATAGAGCAGGCCGCCCAAGCCGTCGACCGTGCCATGCTTTCGGCCTATGTCGATTGTCCGAACCTGGTTGTGCGTACCGGGCAGCAGGTGGACTCCCTGCCTATCTATCATGACGATATTGAAAAAGAAGAACAATCACGTCCCTCCGTCCTTAAATTGTTCACCTCCGAAAGCATGAAACATGTCAGGCGTGAAGAACCGGAAGTCGTCATACATAAGCCCAACTGGTGGGTGACAGGAGGCAGCGGCTCTTTGCAATTCGCTCAGAACCATATCTCTGACAACTGGTATAACGGGGGAGAAAGCACACATTCCCTTTTAGGGAACATACAACTCTATGCGAATTACAATGACCGCGAAAAAGTACAATGGGAAAATCTGTTAGATGCAAAATTAGGATTCATTTCAGCTCCCTCGGATCAATACCATAAGTACCTTATCAATAATGACCAGTTGCGCATTGCATCGAAACTGGGCTTGCAAGCCATATCGAAATGGTACTATACTGTCACTACCGAATTTAAGACTCAGTTCTGCAAAGGCTATGGAGCCAACAGCCAGACGATGAGTTCGTCATTTCTCTCCCCTGCTGATTGGACTGTCGGCATCGGTATGGATTATAAACTGAACAAGCCCAAAGTGAATCTCTCCGTCTTGATAGCTCCTTTTACTTATGCCATGAAAATGGTCGTGAATCCAGATGTAAATGAAACCTCTCTCGGTCTGGAAGAAGGAAAAACTACGAAACATGATTTTGGTTCTCAATTGAAAGCCAATCTGACGTGGAATGCCTTATCGTTTGTTACAGTGACGTCTCGTTTCGACTATCTGACCAGCTATAAGACTGTACGTATCGAGTGGGAAAATACCTTCAATTTTGTACTTAATCGTTATTTGTCTGCAAAGCTTTATGTATATGGCCGATTCGACGATGGGGTAGTAGTGGCAGAGGATAGCTCTTATTTCCAAATCAATGAGAACTTTGGTTTTGGTCTGAACTATTCGTGGTAAGGATTTACCATTATCGTATATCTAAAAAGGTGTAGAGCTTGTGTTTCTGGCAAAAACAAAAAAACGAGTCAGTTCTCACGAACCCCTCGCCTCTTGAAGAAAAGCCAAAATGGCTTTTCTTTTTTACATCCAAATGTTACCTAAAATCAATCTTTACTTTACCTTTAAAAACAAACTTCAATTACCTAATACTGAAAACTCATTTTTCTGTTTAATTTTTACCTTTACCTAATTACCTATTAATCCAAATCTTTAACCTATGAAAATGCTTTAATGTATTAAGTCATGCAATTTCTCAACTGCGATGCAAATATACGGGCTTTTTTTGATAATGGCAAATAGTTGCCCGTAGATTTATATGTTTTATAACATAGTTTTTGATTTGGACTTATCCTGTTTGCACTTATAAACAATTCTGTACCTCTAGTCTTCCTGTTTTTGATAGAAGCATGAGCTACGAAAGTAGATTGTGCGTTTTTAATCTTTCTGTAAGAGGAAAAAGGGCTAAAGATAGTTCCCATCTCATAAAAAAGTACGATATTTGCACCCATGATTCAGATAGAGACTATACTTGATATATTGTGGAAAGGTTTTATCATCGGTGTGATTGTGTCAGCACCGTTGGGGCCGGTGGGAGTGCTATGTATTCAGCGCACACTGAACAAGGGTCGGTGGTATGGGTTCGTCACTGGTGTCGGAGCCTCTCTGAGTGATATCTGTTATGCCTTGTTGACGGGGTATGGCATGAGTTTTGTCTTCGATTATGTCAATAAGAATATCTTCTATCTTCAGCTTTTTGGAAGTATTCTTTTATTGGTGTTTGGCATTTATACGTTTCGCAGTAATCCGGTTCGTTCACTGAGGCCTCCTTCGGGAAACAAGGGCACTTATTTGCACAATTTTGTGACGGCTTTCCTGGTTACTTTGTCTAATCCTTTGGTTATCTTTCTTTTTGTGGGACTCTTTGCTCGTTTTTCATTTGTGGGAAATGGGGCTTTGGTGTCTGAGACGGTGACCGGTTATGTTGCTATTATCATGGGTGCTTTAGCCTGGTGGTTCGGGATTACTTATTTTGTCAATAAGGTGCGGAAGCAGTTTAATTTGCGTGGCATCTGGATTTTGAACCGGGTCATAGGGAGCATCGTGGTGATAGTGTCTTTGTTGGGACTGTCGTTTACTTTGATGGGTGAGTCTCTTTATTAATGAATAAGCAAGCTGGATATAAGCAGGTATGAGAATCGCACAACAACTGAAGGAGAAGAACATTGCCGAATATCTGATTTATATGTGGCAAGTGGAGGACTTGATCCGGGCAAACGATTGCGATCTGGATAAGCTCCGGGTGAATGTCATTGACCGTTTCCCTGTCGGAGAACGTGACGGGCTGGAACGATGGTATGGTGATTTGGTGAACATGATGCACGTAGAGGGGGTGACCGAGAAGGGGCATTTGCAGATAAACCGCAATGTCATTCTGAACTTGACTGATTTGCATGCCCGTTTGTTGTCATCTACGAAGTTCCCGTTTTACAATGCTGCTTATTTCAAGGCGCTGCCTTTTATTGTGGAGCTGCGGCATAAGAACGGTGAGAAGGAGGAACCGGAGCTGGAGACCTGTTTCGAGGCTCTGTATGGCATTTTGCTGCTGCGTCTGCAGAAGAAGGAAATCAGTCCGGCTACGGCGAAGGCCATGGAGAGCATTGCCGGTTTCATCTCGTTGCTGGCCAGTTATTATGAGAAGGACAGGGAAGGGGAGCTGGACTGGGACTGAAGAATGAGTGTATAACAAGCAATAGATTATGAGGATTTTAGTAACCGGTGCCAACGGTCAACTTGGCAATGAGATGCGCGATTTGGCTGTAAAATATGCGCAACATACTTATTTCTTTACCGACGTGCAGGAGCTGGACATCTGCGACGCGCAGGCTGTGCAGGCTTTTGTGGCGGAGAACGGTATCGAGCTTATTGTGAATTGTGCTGCCTATACGGCTGTGGACAAGGCTGAGGACAATGCCGACTTGTGCGACCGCCTGAACCACCTGGCTCCCGCCGGGCTGGCGGATGCGGCCGAGCGGGTGGGTGCCGCGTTGATTCATGTGTCGACCGACTATGTGTTCGATGGTACGGCGCATGTGCCTTACACCGAAGAGGTGGCTCCATGCCCCAACAGCGTCTACGGATGCACGAAGCTGGCGGGCGAGCGTGAGGTGATGGCCCGTTGCCGCCGGGCGATGATTATCCGCACGGCATGGCTCTACTCGGAGTATGGCAACAACTTCGTCAAGACGATGCTCCGCCTGGGGCGTGAGCGCGAGACGCTGGGTGTGGTGTTCGACCAAATCGGCACGCCTACCTATGCCGCCGACTTGGCCGAGGCTATCTTCGCCGCCATCGAGCAGGGAGTCACGCCGGGCATCTACCACTTTAGCGACGAGGGCGTCTGCTCGTGGTACGACTTCACCGTAGCCATCCACCGCCTGGCGGGCATCAGCACGTGCAAGGTCAGCCCCCTGCACACGGACGAGTATCCGGCCAAGGCGCCGCGCCCGCACTACTCCGTGCTGGACAAGACGAAAATCAAGCGCACGCTGGGCATCGACATCCCCCATTGGGAGGAGAGCCTGGCCCGCTGCGTGGCCCGTCTGGAGGGGGATAAGAACTTACATTAAACTACATAAGAAACCATCATGGCCAATAACCAAGAGATAGAAAGAAGAAGAACCTTTGCCATCATCGCCCACCCTGACGCCGGTAAGACGTCGCTCACGGAGAAGCTGCTGCTGTTTGGCGGTCAGATACAGGTGGCAGGCGCGGTGAAGAGCAACAAGATAAAGAAGACCGCCACGTCCGACTGGATGGACATCGAGAAGCAGCGCGGCATCTCCGTTACCACTTCCGTCATGGAGTTTGACTACCACGGATATAAAATCAACATCCTCGACACGCCCGGTCACCAGGACTTTGCCGAAGACACCTACCGCACGCTGACTGCCGTGGACAGCGTCATCATCGTCGTCGACGGCGCCAAGGGTGTGGAGACGCAGACGCGCAAGCTGATGGAAGTCTGCCGCATGAGGAACACGCCCGTCATCATCTTCGTCAACAAGATGGACCGCGAGGCCAAAGACCCTTTCGACCTGCTGGACGAGCTGGAAGAAGAGCTTGCCATCAAGGTGCGGCCGCTGACCTGGCCCATCGAGAGCGGCATCCGCTTCAAGGGTGTCTACAACATCTATGAACATAACCTCAACCTCTTCCAGCCTTCCAAGCAGGTGGTGACGGAGAAGGTGGAGGTGGACATCGCGACCGAGGAGCTGGACAAGCGCATCGGTCACGACCTGGCCGATCGGCTGCGCTCGGAGCTGGAGTTGATTGAAGGCGTATATCCCGACTTCAACGTCGCGGATTACCTGGCGGGACACCTGGCCCCCGTGTTCTTCGGCTCGGCGCTGAACAACTTCGGCGTGGAAGAGCTGCTGAACACCTTCGTCGAGATTGCCCCCAGCCCCCGTCCCGTCCGTGCCGAAGAGCGCGAGGTGCAGCCCGACGAGCCTAAGTTCACCGGCTTCATCTTTAAGATAACGGCCAACATCGACCCTAACCACCGCTCGTGCGTGGCCTTCTGCAAGGTCTGCTCGGGACGCTTCGTGCGCAACGCGCCCTACTACCACGTGCGCCACGACAAGACGATGCGCTTCTCCAGCCCCACGCAGTTCATGGCGCAGCGCAAGACCACCGTCGACGAGGCCTGGGCGGGCGACATCATCGGCCTGCCGGACAACGGGACGTTCAAGATAGGCGACACGCTGACCGAGGGCGAGCATCTGCACTTCCGCGGCCTGCCCAGCTTCTCGCCCGAGATGTTCAAGTACATTGAGAACGCCGACCCCATGAAGCAGAAGCAACTGGCCAAGGGCATCGACCAACTGATGGACGAGGGTGTGGCACAGCTCTTCGTCAACCAGTTCAACGGGCGGAAGATTATCGGCACCGTGGGCCAACTGCAGTTCGAGGTCATCCAGTACCGCCTGCTCAACGAGTACAACGCCTCCTGCCGCTGGGAGCCCCTGAGTCTCTACAAGGCCTGCTGGATAGAGAGCGACGACCCCGCCGAGCTGGAAGCCTTCAAGAAGCGCAAATACCAGTACATGGCCCGCGACCGCGAGGGGAGGGACGTCTTCCTGGCCGACAGCGGCTACGTGCTCCAGATGGCGCAGAACGACTTCAAGCACATCAAGTTCCACTTTACCAGCGAGTTCTGACGCTTCCGTAGTGAGATATTGGCACGCAGATAACACAGATTAAATAGATTCTCGCAGATTCATTGTACGTCAATGACATACAATCGGCGGTCATCTGTTGTATCTGTGTCATCTGTGTGCTTTTTTATATTTGACACTCTTTTATTTCGGCACACCTTCATCCCCCGGGTGCAATAGGTCACATACCCTATACCTTATCGTCTCACACCCCCGCGACCTTACTATCTCACACCCCCATGATCCCCTTAGGCAACAGGTGTTATTATGGTTTACATAGAAAACTATTTTAGCTAAGATAGTCAACTATTATAACTGTAATATTTTTCTATTTAAGCTGTAATAGATTTGTATTTAAGCTGTAATAAGTGGCTATTTAAACTGTAATAGTACCTGTTGCCTAAGGGGATCATGGGGGTGTGAGGTAGTAAGGTCACGGGTATGTGAGGTAGTTAGGTCACGGGGGTGTGAGGTAGTTAGGTCACGGGGGGGGTGAGATAGTTAGGTCGCGGATGTGTGACATGCAGCGATGCCGCGCCCCGGGCGTGGGTACAAAAAAAGTGCCTCCCCCCGTGGGGGGGAAGCACTCTCTGGAGTATGCGTTGCAGCGGGTGTCAGTTCCTGAACACCAGTCCGTTGCCCGACGGGTCCGCATCTACCGTGATGGGCCTGTTGCGGTCTACTGCCTGCGACAGCAGCTTCTTCGACAGGTCGTTCAGCATGTAGTGCTGGATGGCACGCTTGACGGGACGGGCACCAAATTCGGGGTCGTAACCCGCACGGGCCAGGAAGTTTACGGCATTGTCCGTCATCCTCAGCTCTACGCCGTTCTCGGCCAGCATCTTCTGCACATGGCTGATTTGCAGGTTGACAATCTGCTTGATTTCCGTCTCCGTCAGCGGCAAGAACATGATGGTCTCGTCAATACGGTTCAGGAACTCCGGGCGGATGGTCTTCTTCAGCATGTTCATCACCTCGCGCTTGGTCTCTTCGATAACCTGAGCCTTGTTGCCCGTGTTCAGCTTCTCCATCTGGCTCTGGATGTACTGGCTGCCCATGTTCGAGGTCATGATGATGATGGTGTTCTTGAAGTTCACCGTGCGCCCCTTGTTGTCGGTCAGCCGGCCGTCGTCCAGCACTTGCAGCAGGATGTTGAACACGTCGGGGTGCGCCTTCTCAATCTCATCGAACAACACTACCGAGTAGGGTTTGCGGCGCACGGCCTCCGTCAGTTGCCCGCCTTCGTCGTAACCCACATATCCGGGAGGCGCTCCTATCAGGCGGGATACCGTATGCTTCTCCTGATACTCGCTCATGTCGATACGCGTCATCATAGACTCATCGTCGAACAGGAACTCCGCCAAGGCCTTGGCCAGCTCCGTCTTACCCACACCGGTCGTGCCCAGAAAGAGGAAGGAACCGATGGGGCGCTTCGGGTCTTGCAATCCTGCACGGCTCCGGCGCACGGCATCGGCCACGGCCTCGATGGCTTCCTCCTGGCCGATAACACGTTTGTGCAGTTCGTCCTCCAGGTGCAGCAGCTTTTCCCGCTCGCTTTGCAACATCTTGCTGACGGGGATGCCCGTCCAGCGCGATACGACATCGGCAATGTCCTCAGCATCTACTTCTTCCTTAATCAAGGCCTTGTCGCCCTGCATCTGGTGGAGTTTCTGCTGGGTCTCCTCAATCTCCTTGTTCAAGGCTTGCAGCTTGCCGTAGCGTATCTCGGCCACCCGTCCGTAGTCGCCTTCGCGTTCGGCACGGTCGGCTTCAAACTTCAGGTTCTCGATTTCCACCTTGTTCTGCTGAATCTTGTTGACCAGAGTCTTCTCGCTCTGCCATTTGGCCTTGTATGAGCTTTCCTGTTCCTTCAGTTCCGACAGCTCCTTGGCAATCTGCTCCAGCTTGGCCGTATCGTCTTCCCGCTTGATGGCTTCCCGCTCGATTTCCAGTTGCTTGATTTTACGTGAAATCTCATCCAGCTCCTCGGGCACGGAATCCACCTCCATCCGCAGCTTGGCAGCCGCTTCATCCATCAGGTCAATGGCCTTGTCGGGCAGGAAACGGTCCGTAATGTACCGGTTGCTCAGTTCCACGGCAGCTATGATGGCATCGTCCTTGATACGTACATGGTGATGGTTTTCATACCGCTCCTTCAGTCCACGCAGGATAGAGATGGTGCTGGCCGTATCCGGTTCGTTGACCATGACTACCTGGAATCGGCGCTCCAAGGCCTTGTCCTTCTCGAAGTACTTCTGATACTCGTCCAGCGTCGTGGCACCGATGCTCCGCAATTCACCTCTTGCCAAGGCCGGCTTCAAGATATTGGCTGCATCCATGGCACCTTCGCCTTTACCGGCCCCTACCAATGTGTGTATTTCATCAATGAAGAGGATGATGTTCCCATCCGATTTCTTCACCTCATTGATGACGGCCTTCAGTCGTTCTTCAAACTCACCCTTGTACTTGGCTCCTGCCACCAGTGCGCCCATGTCCAGCGAGTAAATCTGTTTGTTCTTCAGGTTCTCGGGCACATCTCCGCGAAGGATACGATGGGCCAATCCTTCGACTATGGCCGTTTTACCCGTACCCGGTTCACCTATCAGGATAGGGTTGTTTTTGGTACGTCGGCTTAGAATCTGCAGTACTCGGCGGATTTCCTCGTCACGTCCGATTACCGGGTCCAGTTTGCCGTTTCGTGCCGCTTCATTCAGGTTGATGGCATACTTTTCCAAGGCTTGGTAGGTGTCTTCGCTCGATTGGGAGGTCACTTTGTCGCCTTTCCGTAGTTCATCAATGGCCTTCCGCAGTTCGCTTTCCGTCATGCCTGCATCTTTCAGTATGGTTGATGCTGTGCTTTTTACGGAAAGTATGGCCATCAGTATCGGTTCCAGCGAGACAAACTCATCGCCCATTTGTTTCGAATAGTCGATGGCTTTTTGCAACACCTCGTTTGCTTCGCGGCTCAGGTAGGGTTCGCCTCCCGATACTTTTGGCAGGGAGTCGATTTGCTTGTCCAGCACCAGTGCGATTTGTTGGGGATTCATGGCCAATTTCTGAAAGATGAAGTTGACGATGTTTTCGCCTGCTTTCAGTACGCCCGCCAGCAAATGTACCGGTTCGATAGCCTGCTGTCCTCTGGCTTGTACCAGGTTCACAGCTTCTTGCACGGCTTCTTGTGCTTTAATGGTAAAGTTGTTGAAGTTCATATTTTATCTCCTTTCTTTTCGTTATTCAGATACGCCAGCTTGTATGCAAAACATTTGCCAGTGGCTTCGTTCTGACAAAAAGTCAGGGACGTATGAGGAGTTTCGGACAATATGTCGATGTGTGGCAGGTGCTTTCCGCTTTGCTGTATGGGGGACTTTGGAGGGAGGGGAGGGTATGTATGAAAAATCCCCATAACTCATCGAGTTACAGGGATTTAGGTAGAGTAAGTATAATATAGATTACTTGCTCAGGGCGAGAGCTACGTTAACGGCGCAAGCTACGGTGCAGCCTACCATCGGGTTGTTGCCGATGCCGAGGAAGCCCATCATTTCCACGTGTGCGGGAACTGATGAAGAACCTGCGAACTGTGCGTCTGAGTGCATACGGCCCATGGTATCGGTCATGCCGTAAGAGGCGGGACCTGCGGCCATGTTGTCCGGGTGCAGTGTGCGGCCCGTGCCGCCACCGCTGGCTACGGAGAAGTAGGGCTTGCCGGCCAGTACGCGCTCTTTCTTGTATGTGCCTGCAACGGGGTGCTGGAAGCGTGTGGGGTTGGTAGAGTTACCTGTGATGGATACGTCTACGTTTTCATGCCACATGATGGCTACGCCTTCGCGTACGTCGTCGGCGCCGTAGCATTTTACTTTAGCGCGGGGACCGTCGGAGTAGGGGGTCTCCTTGACGATGTTCAGCTTGCCGGTGAAGTAGTCGAACTGTGTCTGTACGTAGGTGAATCCGTTGATGCGGCTGATGATCATGGCTGCGTCTTTGCCCAAGCCGTTGAGGATGCAGCGCAGGGGGTTCTTACGTACTTTGTTGGCCATTTCGGCGATTTTGATGGCGCCTTCGGCTGCTGCGAAGGATTCGTGTCCGGCCAGGAAGGCGAAGCATTGTGTTTCTTCGCGCAGGAGGCGGGCGGCGAGGTTACCGTGTCCCAGTCCTACTTTGCGGTCGTCGGCTACGGAGCCGGGGATGCAGAAGGCCTGGAGTCCGATGCCGATGGCTTCGGCTGCGTCGGCTGCGTTCTTGCAGCCTTTTTTCAGGGCGATGGCGCAACCCACGACGTAGGCCCATTTGGCGTTTTCGAAGCAGATGCCTTGTGTTTCCTGGCAGGTCATGTAGGGGTCGAGGCCGGCGGCTTCACAGATGGCGTTCGCTTCTTCTATGTCTTTGATGCCGTTTTCATTCAGTGCAGCAAGGATTTGCTTGATACGGCGGTCTTGGCTTTCAAATTGTACGGGTCTAATCATTGTCTGTGTCCTCCTTCATTATTCTTTACGTGGGTCAATGTATTTTACTGCGCCCTGTTCGGGTTTGAAGCGTCCGTAGGTTCCGGTGACGGCTTTGAGGGCTTCGTTGGCGTCTTTGCCGGCTTTTACTTGTTCCATGAATTTGCCCATGTGGACGTATTCATAGCCGATGACTTGGTTGTCGGCGTCGAGGGCCATGCGTGTGATGTAGCCTTCGGTGAGTTCGAGGTAGCGTGTGCCTTTGGCCAGGGTGCCGTAGAGGGTGCCTACTTGGCTGCGGAGGCCTTTGCCGAGGTCTTCGAGTCCGGCGCCGATCATGAGGCCGCCTTCGGAGAAGGCTGACTGTGTGCGTCCGTAAACGATTTGCAGGAAGAGTTCGCGCATGGCCGTGTTGATGGCGTCGCAAACGAGGTCGGTGTTGAGGGCTTCGAGGATGGTCTTGCCGGGCAGGATTTCGGAGGCCATGGCGGCGGAGTGGGTCATGCCGGAGCAACCGATGGTTTCAACGAGGGCTTCCTGGATGACGCCTTCTTTTACGTTGAGCGTCAGTTTGCAGGCGCCTTGTTGGGGTGCGCACCAGCCGATGCCGTGCGTCAGGCCGGAGATGTCTACGATTTCTTTTGCTTTCACCCACTTGCCTTCTTCGGGGATGGGAGCTGGCCCGTGGTTGGGGCCTTTCTTTACAACACACATGTGTTCAACTTCGTGTGAATAAGTCATAATCAGCTCGAATTAATTAGTTATTATAATTAATGTAACGTGGTTGGCTTTAACCGCGTGCAAAGATAAGGTTTTTTCTTGATAATCGGTTATGGGGGAGGGGATTTTTTTAGCTACGAGCTATGAGTTGACGAGTTGACAAGTTGACGAGGCTTCAGGCTACGAGGGGGCTTGCTTCTACTTCGCCCTTCGGGCTCATACCCATCCCATCCGACATCTCCAAATATTTCCACCTTTATTTATATATATCTCCCCAACTTTCCCTACCTTTGTGCCCGCAACCCTCCGGGCTGCCTATTCTTCATTATTCACTCTTCATGCTTCATTAAAATGATACAGCTATCCGACTCCGACCTGCGCCGCGCCGCCGCCGACGGCATGGACGCCTTCATCAACCTCTTTGCCGACGCCTACCTCGGCGCACTGGGCGGCACCCTCACCGCCGACAACATGGCCCTGCTCAGCGCCCCGCAACACACGCTGCTGGCCTACCGCATCTTGCGCGACGAACTGATGGAGGGCGGTTTCTGCCAACTCATCCAGAACGGATGGGGACCCTACATCTTGCACAACCCCGTGGCACGTGCCCTCCGCGAGTGGGGCATCCCCGCCGTGCCCGCCGTGCTCAACGCCGCCCGCCGCATCTACGACCAGCACCGCGCCGACCTGGAGCGCGAACGCTCGGACGACGACTTCATGGCCATGTACGAGCAATACGAGCAGTTCGACCCCCTGGAAGAACAGTTCCTCGACGCCGAGGAGGAGGCCACCGAGGCCGTGGCCCGCCACGTCGACCAGCACCTGGGCGACTTCGCCGAGGTTGTCTGACTGAAAATATGTTAAAATCGCTTCCCCCGTGCAGTATTCCGCCCCCTCACCCGTTTACGAAGCGAAATATTACCTAAATTTGCAAACCAAAATTAGTAAAGAACAATGAAGAAACAAATGAAATTCTTGACACTGGCCCTCGCACTGTTCGTGGGCATGACCCTGACATCGTGCTTGGATTCGGACAGCGACAGCACAGGATACGACGGCGCAGGCATTGTTTACGTGCGCCACTCGATGGGCGTATCTTACTTCGCCGATGCCTTGGGCAATATCTATTACCCCACCGCCGAATCCCTCAATGCCATCCAAGCCAACAATCCTGCTTTCGATATGTCGAGCTACCGCATGGCATTCATCTACTATTCTTGGCCCGACTCTGAAAGCGCCGATGCCTCTACCCCCACTTTGACACAGAGCTACAACATCGACCTGCTCTCCATCCAGGAAGTAGAAGTGTACGACACCGAAATCACCTCCACGCAAGCCACGATGGAAAGCAGCATGCCCGAAACCTCGCCCCTGCTGCCCCTGAACGCTGGCAGCTCATCCTCCGGCTTCCCCGCCATGTACGACTCCGCCATGCTGATGGCCACCATCGGCTACTTCGTTGGCAGCGAGTCATCCTTACAAAACCACCGGGTGCGCGTGGCCTACGTGGACGAGGAAGTAGACCCCAGCAGCACCGAAATGACCCTGTACCTGCGCCACGACCGTGGCAGCGATGAAGGCACGACTTACACTAACTATTTCTACGGCGGCATCAACGTCAGTACGGCCGTGCAATCCTTCCGCGCAAAGACCGGTAACTATCCCACGCGCATCGTGCTGAAAGCCAAGGAGTCGCAGGCTGCCACCACCGTGCTGCCCAGTACATATACCAATTATACAGTCACTTACAAGGCCCCTTCCGAATAGGGGACTAGCAACCGATGGACTACAAGAGCATCCTACAAATAGCCCTACGACTGATTTCCTCCCCGGCCCGCGCCTGGGAGGAAATTCGTTTGCAGACCGACCCGCGCCGCGTCTTCACCGCCTTCGTCTACCCTATGATAGGCTTGTGCGGCCTCAGCGTCTTCATCGGCACCCTGGTCGACTACGGTTGGGGCGGCCCCCAAAGCTTCCAGCTCGCCATGACCCGCTGCTGCGCCGTGGCCGTCGCCCTGTTCGGAGGCTACTTCCTGGCCGCCTGGCTCATCAACGCCTTCTGCACCCGCTTCCTCCACCGCCCCTCCGACCTGCCCGGCATCTGGCAGTTCTCGGGCTACGCCCTCGTCGTCCTCTTCCTGCTGCGCATCATACTCGGCATCCTGCCCGACTTCCAAATCATCGCCCTGCTCCTCCAGTTCTACACCCTCTACATCGTATGGGAAGGCAGCCGCGCCCTGCTGGACATCGTCGAAGCCGACCGCCTGCGCTTCACCCTCGTCAGCACCCTCCTGCTCATTCTCTGCCCCTGGCTCATCGAGTGGGTGTTCAACGAACTAACCGTACTGTTAAATTAAGAATGAACAACGTCAACATAAAGAACCGCCGCGCCACCTTCGACTACGAACTGCTGGACACCTACACCGCCGGCATCGTACTGACCGGCACCGAGATAAAATCCATCCGCCAAGGCAAAGCCAGCCTGGTCGACACCTTCTGCTACTTTGCCAACGGCGAACTCTGGGTCAAGAACATGCACATCGCCGAATACTTCTACGGCTCCTACAACAACCACGCCGCCCGCCGCGACCGCAAGCTCCTCCTCACCAAGAAAGAGCTGGACAAGCTGCTCCGCACCTCGCGCGACCCCGGCTTCACCATCGTCCCCGTCCGCCTCTTCATCAACGACAAAGGCTTCGCCAAGCTTGTCGTTGCCCTGGCCAAAGGCAAGAAACAATACGACAAACGCCAGTCCCTGCGCGAGAAAGACGACAAACGAGACATGGCACGCATGTTCAAACGATAGATTGGGAGTAGACAAGTTGACAAGTTAACAAGTTGACGAGTTGACAAGTTGACAAGTTAACAAGTTAACAAGTTAACAAGTTGACAAGTTAACAAGTTAACAAGTTGACAAGTGGAGGAGTAGACAAGTTAATAAGTATGCCATCCCCTTGTAGTCTCGTTAACTCGTCCCCTTGTCAACTAATAAATAAATATCTTAATATGCAGACTCTCGAAACCTCCGCCCGCACCCGCACCCTCATCCTCGACGGCGCCATGGGCACCATGATTCAGCAATACCCCCTGACCGAAGCCGACTTCCGCGGCACACGCTTCGCCTCCTTGCCCGGCCAACTGAAAGGCAACAACGACCTGCTCTGCCTCACGCGCCCCGACATCATAGCCGACATCCACCGCAAATACCTCGCAGCCGGAGCCGACATCATCGAAACCAACACCTTCAACGCCACACGCATCAGCCAGGCTGACTATCATACCGAAGATGCCGTGCGCGACATCAACCTCCAGGCCGCCCGCCTTGCCCGTCGCCTGGCCGATGAATATACCGCCCTCGACCCCTCGAAACCACGCTACGTGGCAGGTTCCGTCGGCCCCACCAACAAAACCTGCTCCATGAGTCCGGACGTCAGCAACCCCGCCCTGCGCGCCCTCACCTTCGACAGCCTGGCCGAAGCCTATGTCGAACAAATGACTGCCCTGCTCGAAGGCGGAGTCGACGCACTGCTGGTCGAGACCATATTTGACACACTCAACGCCAAAGCCGCTATCTATGCCGCCCGCCAGGCCATGACGCTCACAGGCAGGGAAGTGCCCCTGATGCTCTCCGTCACCATCTCCGACCAAGCCGGGCGCACGCTCTCCGGCCAGACCCTCGATGCCTTTCTGGCTTCTGTCAGCCACGGTGGCCTCTTCTCAATCGGCCTGAACTGCTCCTTCGGCGCCCGCCAGATGAAACCCTTCTTGCGCCAACTGGCCGCCCGTGCACCTTATTACATCAGCGTCTATCCCAATGCCGGCCTGCCCAACAGCCTGGGCCAATATGACCAGACCCCCGGCGAAATGGCTGCTGAAGTGAAAGAGTTTCTGGACGAAGGCCTGGTAAACATCGTAGGCGGATGTTGCGGCACGACGGACGAATACATCTCTCGTTTTGCATCGTTGGCAACGAACGCCGCCCCTCATGTCCCCGTCCCGGCGCCATCCTTCCTGTGCCTTTCCGGGCTCGACCTGCTGGAAGTGAGGCCCGAGAGCAACTTTATCAACGTCGGCGAACGCTGCAACGTGGCCGGCTCGCGCAAGTTCCTCCGTCTGATTAATGAAAAGAAATACGAAGAAGCCTTGGAGATTGCCCGTAAACAGGTAGAAGATGGTGCCCAGGTGATTGACGTCAACATGGACGACGGTCTGCTGGATGCCCGTACAGAGATGGTGAACTTTCTCAATCTGCTGGCCTCCGAACCGGACATCGCCCGTGTGCCGGTCATGATAGACTCATCCGACTGGCAAGTGATAGTGGCCGGCCTGAAGTGTCTGCAAGGGAAGGGTATCGTCAATTCCATCTCTTTGAAAGAAGGCGAAGAATCCTTCTTACAGCATGCACGTACCATACGCAGCCTCGGTGCTGCTGTGGTAGTCATGGCCTTCGACGAACAGGGGCAAGCCGTCACGTATGAGCGCCGTATCGAGGTCTGTGCCCGTGCTTACCGCCTTCTGACGGAACAAGCCGGCTTTCAGCCGCAGGACATCATATTCGACCCTAATGTCTTGGCTGTGTCCACAGGTATGCCCGAGCATGATAATTATGCGGTGGATTTTATCCGGACCGCTGCTTGGATACGTCGTAACTTGCCTGGTGCGCATGTCAGCGGAGGCGTAAGTAACTTGTCATTCTCTTTCCGAGGCAATAACTACTTACGTGAGGCGATGCATGCCGTTTTCCTTTACCATGCCATCCGTGCCGGGATGGACATGGGCATCGTCAATCCGGCTTCGTCTGTACTTTATACCGATATCCCTGTTGATTTGTTGGAGCGCTTGGAAGATGTTGTGTTGAACCGTCGTCCGGATGCTGCCGAGCGCCTGTTGGAAATGGCTCATTCTCTACAGTCCATGTCAGTGAAAGACAATGTCCAGGTGGCCGATTGGAGAAATGCTTCGGTGGAAGAGCGTTTGCAATATGCCTTGATAAAGGGGGTGAGCGATTACCTAGAAACAGATTTAGCTGAAGCTTTGCCGCATTATTCTAAAGCCGTAGATATCATTGAAGGTCCTTTGATGACAGGCATGAACCGTGTAGGCAACCTTTTTGGAGAAGGAAAGATGTTTCTTCCACAAGTGGTGAAGACGGCCCGCACCATGAAGAAGGCTGTATCCATACTTCAGCCGAGTATTGAGGCCGAAAAGTGTGGTGGAACAGTTTCGGCGGGTAAAGTGCTGTTGGCCACGGTCAAAGGTGATGTGCATGACATTGGAAAGAACATCGTTTCGGTCGTAATGGCGTGCAATGGTTACGAGATTATTGATTTAGGTGTGATGGTACCGGCAGAAGTAATACTCCAGAAAGCGATGGATGAAAAGGTTGATTTGATAGGGCTGAGCGGACTTATTACGCCTTCGCTGGAGGAAATGGTGCACGTTGCCACAGAATTGGAAAAGGCTGGTTTGGACATTCCTCTGTTGATTGGTGGGGCCACAACTTCATTTCTTCATACTGCATTGAGAATTGCCCCTGTCTATCATGCCCCTGTCGTCCATCTGAAGGATGCCTCACAGAATGTAGGTGTGGCTGCCCGGTTGATGAATCCCGCTCAGCGAGTCATTCTCATGAAGGAACTGGACAAGGAATATGCGGACCTCCGGCTGAAATATGGGCGGAAGCAGTCCGATACAATACCGTTGGAAGAAGCGCGTAAGAATCGTTTAAAGCTGTTTTGAGAATAGCCTTCATGAAGGGCGTCAGAGCTTGATTTTTTTCTTGTATTGTTCGTATCGCCCCATGATGTCGCGTACAAAAGTATAAGTCTCTGTTCCTCGGAAATAGCCATATTTGCATACGGAATCGGTGAAATATTCTTCCTGGCTTTTTAAGAGTATGTATTTTTCAACGTTGTCTTTCCATACATATTTCTTTTTGCCATATTTCTCGGCTAAAGCCATCGCATCCAATACGTGTCCGAGGCCAGAATTGTAAGAGGCCAGAACGAAATGGATGCGTTCGGGTTCGGGAATTTGCATAAAGCTTTTAGTGGTAATTCCCAAATACTTGACGGCTGCTTTGATGCTTTCTTCTGCATTCTGTTCTTTGCCGGGAGGCATTCCCATGGCGTGTGCAGTCGAAGGCATTAGTTGCATCAGCCCTTTGGCTCCGGCCCATGAAACAGCCGTGGTGTCGAAATTAGACTCTTTATAGGCTAACGAAGCCAAAAGGCGCCAATCCCAGTTTATTTCTTTGGCGTATTTCTTGAATAGTTCATCGTAGTGAGAGATTTTTCCTTCACGCAAGGATAAAATAGGAGAATGTGGGAGGTTTTTGCTTGTCTCAAAATATCGTTTCATGCTGGCAGTATAAGCTGGTGAGGTAGCATTGTTCTTTTGCCATTCGTTGGCTGCTTGTGCCAGAAGGGGGCAATCGCGGCGAACTGCCCATGAAGAACGTTGGTCAAAACTGATGGATAAATGGATATTGAGATTGGGGAAATAAGTGGCATTTAGCCTGGCTATATCATTATCTGCCACAGTGTATTGAATTTTCCCTTCTGACACTTGTGCAATCAGGTCTTCAACTCCGATACTGTCAGAAGTTACTTTCTTAATAAGAATACCTCCGCCTAATTCTTGGTTAAGATTTACGAGTCGTTCATAGTATTTGCCTGGTTTCACATAGACTTCTTTTCCAATCAGTTCCGTTACGTCTTTCAAGGGACGGGTCTGTCTGCCTGTTTGTTGTACAATGACTTGGTGAGTTATGATTTCATTTCCACAGTAAGTTACTCTATTCTTTCCTTCTTTAGTAATGGGCAGATTATAGGCTATCAAATCTCCTTCGCCGTTAATTAGTTTACGTTCCATGTCTGCCACATTCCTGGCAACTTTTACTTCCATTTTCAGGCCTAAACTTTGGGCGAATTGCTGAGCCAGTTCATATTGGAATCCCATTTCCTGGCCTCGGTAAATGAAATAGGAAGTGGAGTTGTAAAGAGTCAATACAACCAATCGTCCGCTGTCTTTTAGCTGCGGCAAGTCATTCGGTGTAGCTTTGAGAGTTTTGGCTTTTCTCTCTTTGCATCCTCCTGTCAAGCCAAGCAGAGTAAATAGAATAAGTATGAAGAGGACGTAATGGTTTAGCTTCATAGTCTTTATCTTTAAAGGTGCTTTTTAATATACATGGTCAGAATGTCAATAGCTACTTGGTTATTTCCTCCTTCAGGTACGATAAGGTCTGCATAGCGTTTACATGGTTCAATAAATTGTTGATGCATTGGCTTTAGTACCCGGATGTACCGTTCCATTACAGCCTCGGCTGTCCGACCACGTTCTTGCATATCTCGTTGAATAACTCGAATCAGTCGTTCGTCAGAATCAGTGTCAACGAAAACTTTAAGATCCATCATGTTTCGCAAAGTAGGATCGCATAAGGCTAAAATACCTTCAATGATGACTACTTCACGTGGTTCTATATGAATGGTTTCTGCTTGGCGTGTACAAGTGAGGTATGAATACGTCGGTTGTTCAATGCTTTCACCGCGGCGCAAAGCGGCTACATGCTCTGAAAGAAGTGTCCAATCAAAAGCATCTGGATGGTCGAAATTGATATTCTGTCGTTTTTCCAAGGGGATATGGCTACTATCCTTGTAGTATGAGTCTTGAGGGAGCAGAACGACTTCATTCGCCGGTAGACTTTCAACTATTTTTCGTACGACGGTGGTTTTTCCAGAACCTGTTCCGCCAGCAATTCCTATGATTAGCATGGGTTAAAGATATGATTTTTGACAAAGTTAAGTATAATAATTTAAAAAAACAGTAAGTGTATTCTTGAAAATTCTAGTGCAATTGTTCATACCATGAGTTTGCGCAGGCTAATGTTTCAGGTGTGCCTGTATCAAACCAGTGGGTCGCACAGATGGGTACGCCTTTAATGGGGTTGTAAGGACAAATATTGAGATAGAAGTCTATGATTGAAAAAGCCTCTTGCCAGTATGAATCATTCATGTACCGAAAAAGCGAGGGAGATAGGATATGGATTCCTGCAAAAGCCCATTCTTCGTAATTGCCAGCTAAATTGGTTGGGCGAATCTCACCTGTTTGCTTATTGGTCCATCCATGCAAATTCATGTTTTTGTCAAATAGAAGGTAACGTTTTGTTTGTCTTTTTCCAACAAGCAGAGTCGCTTCCGACTTTTGTAATAGGTGATGTTGCCAAAGGGCTTTTAAATCTGCGTCTGTAAGAATATCTACATTGTGCACCAGGAAAGGTTCATCGCCTGTTAGAAAATGTTGGGCATGACGAATGCCTCCTCCTGTATTGAGGAGTTGTCCGCGCTCATCGCTAATATTTATGTGCTGTCCAAAGTTTTTGTTTGCTTGTAAAAAGTCAATGATTTGCTGCCCGCGATGATGAATGTTAATAGTAATGTCATTAAAACCGGATGCTGCCAATTTTAATATGATTCTTTGTAACAAGGGTATTCCTCCTACGCGTACTAATGCTTTGGGGATATTGTCGGTTAGAGGGCGGAGACGTGTTCCCATTCCGGCAGCAAATATCATAGCTTTCATAGTGCGAAGATTTTAATTTTGAGGCTGTAAGATTTGTTCAATGTTTTGTTCACGATGAAGGAGATTCACTTGAACATCGAACTTATTATTAATATGTTCAGCCATATGCTGTGCTGCATAGACGGAACGATGTTGCCCTCCCGTGCAGCCAAAAGCTATGGACAGACTGGTGAATCCTCGTTCTATGTAACGTTTGATGGCTGCGTCTGTTAGCTCATAAGCATGGGCCAAAAATGATGAAATTTCTCCATCTTTTTCAAGAAAATGAATAACAGGTTCATCTAATCCAGTAAAAGACTTATAACAATCATATTTTCCTGGATTATTTATAGCTCGGCAATCAAAAACAAATCCACCTCCGTTGCCTGTCGGATCTTCTGGAATGCCTTTTTTATAAGCAAAGCTAGTTACTCTGACGATGAGTCGATGTTTTTGTAATTGACAAAATTGCTTCAATTCAGTCAATTGTTTTAAAATTTGGCTGAGATAAGGGTATTCAGGGTAAGGCTTTTGTAGAAGTTTCCGTAGATTTTCGATTGCATAAGGTACACTTTGTATAAAGTGTGGTTTTTTCTCAAAATAGCCGCGGAAACCGTAGCATCCTAATACTTGTAAGATTCTGAAAAGGACGAAGTGACGTAATTGTGCATGAAAATAGGTTTCATCTATTGTTTGATATTGTCGCAAAGAATCTATATATTCTTTCAGTAATTCTTGGCGTAAGCTTTCTGGATAGTTGGCCTTAGCTTGCCAAAGAAAAGAGGCTATATCGTAATATACTGGTCCTTTTCGCCCACCTTGAAAATCAATAAACCATGGTTCGTTATCTTTAATCATAACGTTCCTACTTTGAAAATCGCGATACATAAATGTCGTAGAATTGTTACGTAATAAGATATCAGCCATCTTATGAAAATCATCTTCAAGGCGATCTTCTTGGAAGTCAAGACCAGTAGCTTTTAGGAAACAATATTTGAAATAATTTAAATCCCAAAAAATAGATCGTAAATCGAACTCGGAACGAGGATAACAGTATGAGAAATCCATATCTTTGGCTCCAGAAACTTGTAAGGCAGGTAGTAAGCGAATTGTTTTGCGAAGGAGTTTTTTCTCTTCTTCACCAAAAACACCGGTAAGACGTGCTTTTTCAATGGCATTAAATAGGAGTGTGTCTCCTAAATCTTCTTGTAAATAAAAGAATCCGTCATTTGATTGAGCAAATACCTGTGGCACTGGCAAACTTTTCTGTTGAAAATGATGAGACATATACAAGAATGCCCGATTTTCTTCAAACGATTCTCCATAAACTCCGATGAGTGTAGGTTTCCCTGTAAGGCGGAAATAGCGTCGGTTAGAACCAGAAGCTGGTAATTCATCAATTTTTTCAGGCTTTATTCCTGTATAATTAGTATATAGATTTGTAAGTGTTTCTTTTATCATATTATTGGGATTTGTTTTCTTTAATTTGTCAATTGAAGGTCATGGAGGCAAGCTTGTACTTCTGTAATGCTTCCTAAATGCTTGCCTTCGTCATCAGAAAGTTTGATGCATTCGTGCCATTTCTGGTGGGTATTCATTTTGCATCGAGTTAACTTCATGACAATATTCAAAGGCTTGAATCCTGTATCGTTAGTTAGGTTCGTTCCTATACCAAAGGCACATCGGATTCTGCCAGCACAATATTTTTGTATTTCTAGAGCTTTATTAAAGTCGAGTGCATTGCTGAAAATAATAGTCTTAGTAGTTGGGTCGATACCAAATTCTTGGTAACGTTCAATAAGTCGATTGGTAAAATCAAATTCATCACCAGAATCGCAACGAACGCCGTCAAAAAGTTTTGCTTGTTTGCGACTTAAATTGTTTAGAAAAGCGTCTGTGGTATATGTATCTGCTAAAGCCGTACCTAGATCACCATCGTATACATTAACCCAGTTTTCTAATGCCATATAGTTGGCATGCTTATATCCAAATTGAGCTCCATGAAACATGAACCATTCATGAGGATGTGTTCCCATTGGCTTTATATTATACTTCATGGCAAAGTAGCAATTGGATGTTCCAGTACAATAATGAGCATGTCCTTTAAGATAATTGATTACTTTTTCTTGTACCTCAAAAGAAAAACGTCTTCGTGTACCGAATTCAGAAAATGATAAGCGATTGGCATTAGATAATTCTATTTTTTGAGTCAACTTTTGGATAACTAAATCCATATTAACAATACGTTGCAATGACTCATTCTTTATTTCAGATATTATGGCTAATAGAGGTACTTCATATAGCGTTGCTTTGTACAAGTAATCTGTGATTTCAAGGTGTAAATGAGAGTTCTCATCTAATTGTACTTTAATTTTTTCAGGTTGAAAATGAAAAGATGACAGCCATTCCCAGTATACACGAGGTAAAAAACGGCAATGAACAGACATATATTCCAACTCTTCAGGTGTCAATACAATCTGAGATAAATGCTCGATAGCATTTTTTAGTTTTGCTAAAAAAAATTCTGTATAAATTGTGTCGTCACGGTCGGTAAAACTGAAAGTGCCCATAGCATAAGGAAATAATTTGATATAGGCGTATGAAGTTGTAAATTTATATAAATCTGTATCTAGAATAGAGTGAATCATAATACCTGTGACATATATGAGAGCTGATGAAATATTAATAGAGAGCTTTCTTTTGTGATTGGAGAGAATATTTCTTTTTTGAAGATTTATTCTTTGGGTGCTTGGGGTGTGTATGTGTGCAAGATAAATGTTGTAGCACCAATTGTAATGATTGCACCTTCTTCTATTCGGATGCGATCTTTATCCTCTAATAATTCGTTGTTTAGGAAAGTTCCAGTTAAGCTAGGAGCATCGCGCAAAGTGTATATCAAATCTCCTTGCTTATTACGTTTTACATTAATAATGCAATGGAATCTATCCATACTCATGTCTGAAGTTTCAATAGGCACTTGAATCGTATTTCCTATGCATCTACGGCCAATAATATTATCTCCTTCACGTAGAGGAAATATTTGTTTAAAACCAAAAGAATTTTCTATGACGGTAATGTATCCAAAAGTATCTTTGTATTTGTTTTCATCCAGATTTTCTTCTTTATGAATTGCTTGTATTTTAGTTTTTCCCAAACGGATAGCAAACTGTTTCTTACAATGTTCGCATATGAAAACCAATGATTGACCTTCTTTGTATTTCGTTTCGTCGAAAGTCAAATAATTTTCGCATTTAGGGCAGCGTATTCGTTTCATTGTTCCTGCTTTTTCTTAAGAATCCAAGCATTCTTATAATTTTTATTTTGACGTAACTTGTTCAAAGCTCGATAAGCTTCTGTCTCGTTGGTGTAAGAATTTACGCATACACGCATTTTCCCGTCTCCAATGATGGCTTTGGCATCTGAAAATCCTTTTTTTATCAATTCATCTGCCATACTTTGGGCATCATACTTTGTACCTACACTAGCAACTATGATATGATAATCTTTAGTGTAATTAACTGTAACTTTGGGCATTGGTGGCTTATTCGAAGGCATTATTGTGCGTGGAGCAATTTTGTTTTCATTTTTTTTATTTATATCTGTTACTTTTGTCTTATCTGTAGGGCGGATAATTGTGATGTATGTCGTTGGGGGAGTTTCGTGAATAGCTAAAGGAGTTATCGCTAATGATTGTGGAGCTATTTCTTCGAACATATCTGTCGGGAATAACTGAGCATAATTCCCTTTGATGACTTCCGTATTCTCTACCGGGATAGAAAGAGTGAAGAAAAGTATGACAATTGCTGCTATAGCAACGGCGTTAGAGAGAAAAGATGCATTTATAGATATTTTGAAGTTTGGTTTCCGATCATTCTTTATCACGGAAGAAGTCGGGAAAGGTATTTGTTTAGATACAGGTTGCGTTGCACTTATTTTTTGTATGTTAAGAGGAGCGAACCCAAATAAAGCAGGTGCTTGGATTTGTTGTTGACAGGGTATAAATTCAAATGTATTGTAGATTGAAAGGCGCAAAGAACCAATATCTGTTAGTATGATTTCACCTTTGGTATGAAGGTTAGATATCAATTGAGAAACTTCATGCTGCAATCTTTGTGAAGCTTTTGAGAAATTGAGATTTTCTGCTGCCATGTAAGATTGTACTAACAGGCCATCATTCATTTTAAGTTGTGGATTAAAGCCAATCATTCGTGTGGGTGGTAAAAACATATTTCTTTCTTCCATCCACATGGCAGGTGTATAATGAGCTATAAATCCTCCTAATTCAGGAACGATGACACAATCATTGTCTGTAAGCAGTGTCTTTATATGTTGAGCTAGTTCTATCATGTTACAAAAATATTATAAAAATCTCAGATATATGAATTTTCTTTTCAAAAATCATCTGCCGGAAAGTATACTTCCCATTTGCGGCGAAGCGTATCAAGCATTCGCATAACATAAAGTGTTTCCTCATGTGGCATTTCATTGGTTTCTATTTGTCCTTTTTCCAGAGCATGAATAGATGCTAGAACTTCATATTCGAAACCATTGATTTGTGGTGGGCAGCAGATTTCTTCAACAACTTGGTGATCTGTAGAATATATAGTTGCTCTTTGTGGATTGTTTATATTATCTATAATAATGTATCCTTGGTTTCCGGCAATAATTCCTTGTCTGTCTCCTGCACAATATATATTGCTTTGCATTACAGCCATACGCCCATCATGATATGAAAATGTGATACTATTTTGTGCATCTACATTTGTATTCGTTTTAAGACAAGTGGAAGTAATCTTTTCAATATCTTTGCCAAAAGTCATGAGAGCGAAGTTGATAGGATAAACCCCCAAGTCTAGTAATGCTCCGCCTGCTAGCTCAGGGCGCATTATACGTTCTTTCCCGAATATTGGATAGCTAAGGCTGGCCGTGAGTGTCATAGGAGTGCCGATACGTTCGTTGATTAGCTGGCGGATTGTTTGAGAGAAAGGAATGAAGCGTGTCCAGATTGCTTCGGTGAGAAATATATTTCTGGTTCGAGCCAGATTTATTAACTCTTCAGCTTGATGGGCATTGGCTGTGAAAGCTTTTTCACACAATACAGGTTTATCGTGTTGCAGACACAATTTAGCGTGCATATAGTGATGTGAGTGAGGGGTGGCGATATAGACTAAATCTATATTGGGGTCTTTAACTAATTCTTCGTATGAGCCATAAGCTTTGGACATTTGGTATTTTTGTGCGAATAGTTGAGCTTTCTCTGCATCTCGTGAAGCAATGGCGTATGCTTCTGTCTCTTCTAATTCGTTTACAGTAACAGCCATTTTGTGTGCGATATGTCCGGCTCCGATAATTCCTATTTTATATTTTTTCATAATGCTTGCATTGGGTTCTGGTGCAAAGATAAGATTTTTCGGAAAAATATTTCTACTTTTGCCTCGTATTTTAAATATAGTGTTAAATGAATTACATACAGACAGAAATTAATGGTGTATGGCTGATAGAGCCCAAGGTATTTGCTGATGCTCGTGGATATTTCATGGAGGCATTTAAAGAAGCTGAATTCCGGGAACATATAGGAGATGTGCATTTTGTGCAGGACAATGAGTCGAAATCTTCTTTTGGAGTTCTTCGAGGCTTGCATTATCAGAAAGGAGAATATAGCCAAGCTAAATTGGTACGTGTATTGCAAGGGAAGGTTCTTGATGTAGCTGTCGATTTGAGGCGTTCTTCACCTACTTTTGGACGATATGTTAGTGTGGAGTTGAGTGATGAGAATAAGCGGCAGTTCTTTATTCCCAGAGGTTTTGCACATGGCTTTTTGGTGTTAAGTGATGAAGCCTTGTTTACTTACAAAGTAGATAATATATACGCTCCTCAGGCTGAGGCTTCTATTCGTTATGACGATCCGGATTTGAAGATTGATTGGCCTATTGCTATGTCTCAATTGGTATTGTCGGTAAAAGATAATTGTGGCGTTGCCTTTAAGGATGCTGTTTGTTTTGACTAGGCTATGAAGATAGCGATAGTTGGCACAGGATATGTTGGCTTGGTGACAGGTACGTGTTTTGCAGAAATCGGCGTACATGTTATTTGCGTGGATACCAATAAGGCGAAGATTGAGGCTTTGCAAAAAGGCCATATACCTATTTATGAAAATGGCTTGGAGGAAATGGTTTCTCGCAATGCAAAAGCTGGCCGCCTGAGTTTTACTACTTCATTGGAAGAATGTTTGAATGAGGTGGATGTGGTGTTTAGTGCTGTTGGTACCCCGCCTGATGAGGATGGAAGTGCAGACCTGAGTTATGTGCTTCAAGTAGCGCATACCATTGGGCGAAGCCTACAGAAATATGTATTAGTGGTGACAAAAAGCACAGTGCCTGTGGGGACAGCGCAGAAGGTGCGTATGGCTATTTCTGAAGAGTTGGGTAAGAGAGGGGTGGATATTCCGTTTGATGTGGCTTCTAATCCTGAATTTTTGAAGGAAGGCAATGCTATCAACGATTTTATGAGCCCAGACCGTGTGGTTGTCGGGGTTGATTCGGAGCGAGCCAGAAAGTTGATGACCAAGTTATATAAGCCATTTCTTCTTAATAACTTTCGTGTCATATTCATGGATATTCCTTCGGCAGAGATGACGAAATATGCTGCAAATTCCATGTTGGCTACTCGTATTAGTTTTATGAATGATATTGCTAATTTATGCGAGTTGGTTGGCGCTGATGTTAACATGGTTCGCAGTGGTATTGGTTCGGATACCCGTATTGGTCGTAAATTCCTTTATCCAGGCATTGGTTATGGTGGTTCCTGTTTTCCTAAAGATGTGAAAGCGCTTATTAAGACAGCAGAACAGAATGGGTATGAAATGCGTGTATTGCGTGCTGTTGAGGAAGTGAATGAGCGTCAGAAAGGAGTGCTGTTTGATAAATTGCAAAAGCTTCTTGGGAAGGAGTTGAAAGGAAAAACCGTTGCTATGTGGGGATTGTCATTCAAACCGGAAACGGATGATATGCGCGAAGCTCCTTCTTTGATTCTTATGAAGCGTTTGCTAGAGGCTGGATGTCATATCAGGGTATATGACCCGGTAGCAATGAACGAGTGCCGCCGGCGGATGGGTGATGATGTGTATTATGCGAAGGACTTGTATGATGCTGCTCTTGAGGCTGATTCGTTGCTCTTGGTGACAGAGTGGAAGGAGTTCCGTTTGCCTTCGTGGGCTGTAGTTAAAAAGCTGATGCGCAGGCCTTTGGTCTTGGATGGGCGAAATATTTACGATGGTGCCGAGATGGAAGAGCTAGGGTTTGAATACCATTGTATCGGGAAATCTTGACAGGTCTTTCTGCACCTGAAAATACTAATTACGCGGATTGCGCACTTCTTGTTTAAAAGATGTAAGTGCGTGGTTCGCGTAATTAGTGTATTGGGGGGCAATGGCCTTTAGTCTTTTTTGTTTCTGTTCCTCCTTCTGTCCTTGTTGTTACCGCGCCCTCCGTTTCGTCGCCCGCTCTTACCGTTGCTTTTGCGTCGTTCGGCCGGTTTGTATTCAGGGGCGGGGCCAAGTTCTTCGGGTAGGGGAATCTTGTAGATATCTTTTTCCAGAAACTTTTCTATGTTGTGGAACTTGCCTTGTTCTTGTTCGTTGACGAAGGTCAGGGCTACACCGTCGTTGTTGGCGCGGGCTGTACGTCCGATGCGGTGCACGTAGTCTTCGTTGTCGTGGGGTACGTCGTAGTTGATGACGAGGCGGATGTCGTCGATGTCAATGCCGCGGGCCACGATGTCGGTGGCTACGAGTATGTTTATTTGTCCGGACTTGAAGCGGTACATCACGTCTTCGCGTTCGGCCTGTTCCAAGTCGCTGTGCATTTCTCCTACGTTCAGGTTCATGCGTTTCAGTGCTTTGGTCACTTCCTTCACTTTCAGCTTGGATGAGGCGAAGATGATGACGCGTTCGGGCACTTGTTCGGCGAAAAGGCTTTGGATGATGCCGAGTTTCTGCCCTTCATGGCAGATGTAGGCAGCCTGTACAATCTTGTCGGCGGGCTTGGAGACGGCCAGTTTCACTTCGGCGGGGTCGTGCAGGATGTTTTGTGCCAACTGCTGTATCTTGGCGGGCATGGTGGCGGAGAACATGATGGTCTGCCGTTCTTTGGGCAGGTAGCTGACGATTTGCATGATGTCGTCGTAGAAGCCCATGTCCAGCATGCGGTCGGCTTCGTCGAGGATGAAGAACGACACGTGCGACAGGTCGACGTAGCCCAGGCTGAGGTGGGCAATGAGTCGGCCGGGGGTGGCTATGACCACGTCGGCGCCCAGCGTCAGTCCTTTCTTTTGTTGTTCGAACAGGATGCCGTCGTTGCCGCCATACACGGCCACGCTGGACACGGGCATGAAGTAGGAAAAGCCTTCCATCTGCTGGTCGATTTGCTGTGCCAGCTCACGCGTGGGTGCCATCACGATGCAGTTGATGGCGTCAGACGGGTATCCGCCTTCGGACAATTTGTTCAATATGGGCAACAGGTAGGCGGCTGTCTTGCCGGTGCCGGTTTGTGCCACGGCTATCAGGTCGCGTCCTTCCAGCAGCAGGGGGATTGATTTCTCTTGTATCGGGGTGCACTCTTCGAAGCGCATGGCATCCAGGGCGTCGAGCACCTGGTCGTTCAGGTTCAGTTCGGAAAACTTCATGGGGTTCTTTATCAATTTGAGCGCAAAGTTAATATAAATCCGCGAAAGTGCAAGGCGTATGCTGTCAAAAGGGCTGGCCGCCTGGCTTCTCCCGTGGTCTTAGGTATGCTTTTCCCCGGAGTTTCCTGTCCTCTTCCCGGGTTTCAGATGGGAATCATCATGCATGATGGCAGGCATCATCGTATATGATGGCAGGCATCATCGTATATGATGGTAGGATCATCGTACATGATGATAGGCATCATCGTACATGATGGTAAGGTCGCCCGGCGTGTCTTCTGCCTTCATCCCGGGGGAGAGGCGGGGACAAAGTGGGGGATTCGTTGCTGGTCTCGCCAATTTTTCGTAAGTTTGTGCCCGATTCATTCTTACATTAAACAAAATCAGGAAACAAGAATTATGGCAACTACAACGGACGACAAGAAAATCATTTTCTCGATGGTCGGCGTGAGCAAGACCATCCAGCAGAACAACAAGCAGGTGCTGAAGGACATCTACCTTTCTTTTTTCTATGGGGCCAAGATTGGCATCATCGGTCTGAACGGGTCGGGAAAATCGACATTGATGAAAATCATCGCCGGGTTGGATACCTCTTACCAGGGGCAAGTGGTGTTTGCGCCGGGGTATAGCGTGGGCTATCTGCCGCAAGAGCCGTACCTCGACCCCGAGAAGACGGTGAAGCAGGTGGTGATGGAAGGTGTGCAGCCCATTGTGGATACGTTGGCCGAGTATGAGGAAATCAACCAGAAATTCGGGTTGCCCGAGTATTATGAGGACGAGGACAAGATGAACCAGCTCTTTGCCCGTCAGGCTGAACTGCAAGACCAGATTGATGCTACCGATGCCTGGAACCTGGACTCCCGTCTGGAACGGGCCATGGATGCCCTGCGTTGTCCGCCCGAAGACCAACTGACGGCGCACCTGTCCGGAGGCGAACGCCGCCGCGTGGCTCTATGCCGCCTGCTTTTGCAGAAGCCCGACGTGCTGCTGTTGGACGAGCCGACGAACCACTTGGACGCTGAATCCATCGATTGGTTGGAGCAGCATTTGCAGCAATACGAGGGGACGGTCATCGCCGTGACGCACGACCGCTATTTCCTGGACCACGTGGCCGGATGGATTCTGGAGCTGGACCGTGGCGAAGGCATCCCCTGGAAGGGCAATTACTCCAGTTGGCTGGAGCAGAAAACCAAGCGTATGGAGATGGAAGAAAAGGTGGCCAGCAAGCGCCGCAAGACGCTGGAGCGTGAATTGGAATGGGTACGCATGGCCCCCAAGGCACGGCAGGCCAAAGGTAAGGCCCGTCTGAACTCGTACGATAAACTGCTGAATGAAGACGTCAAGGAGAAGGAAGAGAAGCTGGAAATCTTCATCCCCAACGGCCCGCGCCTGGGCAACAAGGTCATCGAAGCACGCCATGTGGCCAAAGCATACGGTGACAAACTGCTGTTCGACGACCTCAACTTTACCCTTCCGCCCAATGGCATCGTGGGTGTCATCGGCCCCAATGGAGCCGGTAAAACCACCCTGTTCCGCCTTATCATGGGCTTGGAGCAGCCCGACAGCGGTGACTTCGAGGTGGGCGAAACCGTCAAGTTGGCCTACGTCGACCAACAGCACAAGGACATCGACCCGGAGAAATCCGTCTATCAAGTCATCTCCGGTGGCAACGAACTCATCCGTATGGGTGGACGTGACATCAATGCCCGTGCCTATCTCTCCCGTTTCAATTTCTCCGGAGCCGACCAGGAAAAGAAATGCGGCGTCCTCTCCGGCGGCGAGCGCAACCGCTTGCACCTGGCCATGGCGCTGAAGGAAGAAGGCAACGTCCTCTTGTTGGACGAGCCGACCAATGACATTGACGTCAATACCTTGCGTGCGTTGGAAGAAGGTTTGGAAGACTTTGCAGGTTGTGCCGTGGTCATCAGCCACGACCGCTGGTTCCTCGACCGCATCTGTACCCATATCCTGGCCTTCGAGGGCAACTCGAACGTGTTCTTCTTCGAGGGCTCTTATACGGACTACGAAGCCAATAAGCTGAAACGCCTGGGGCGTGAAGAGCCGACGCGGGTGCGTTACCGTAAGTTGGAATAAACGCAGAATCGGTAAAAGATAAGGAACCACAGATAAAACACGGATAAAACAGATTTCCACGGCAGCTTGAGGGAGGGAATCATCCCTTGGCATCAGTGATTATCTTGTTTTATCCGTGTTTTATCTGTGGTTCCTTGTTTATCTGTGGTTCCTCGTTAATGGTGTGTTCCGGCGTTCAGGGGGAGTACTTATTCCGTAATCACCCATTGCCATTCATTTCCCTGATAGCTGGCTTCTACCTCAGTTTCCACGTTGTCCGGCAGGTTGCAAAAGAAGTCCAGTCCCGTCTCCTCCTCCAGTTCGTCGATGCTGAGCGCATGAGCCTGTGTCACGTCGACAGGTGCCTGGTGATTGTTGCTATACCCGTAGTCATCTTTGTGTTCCACCAAGAAGCCGATGGCCTGGTAATTGTTGCCCTCTTGTGCCAAGATGGCCATGAAGTAGTAGGCCGGACAGGCCAGTCCATGACGGGTCAGGCCGTTGGCATCAGTCTGTGGGAGTCGTCCGTCAGCAGCTTCTTGTGTACCGGTGAAGTCGGTGAGCAAGTTGTTCATTGTCCCTCCCTTGGCCACGTAGATATGCTCATAGTTGCCGGAGCGCGCCCAAGACTGCAACAGCTTCTCGAAGGTTATCCAGTAGCCGCCGTTGAAGGAATTCATCTGCGGGCTGATGTTGGTGTAGTAGAACGTCTGCTCGTTGGCTGTGCGGTTGTATACGCGGTCTTCCGAGGCACAGAGATGTCCCTTGTCGAAACCGTCACTCTTGTGGTCGCTTTCCTCCGGGCTGGTAGGGACGAAGGGGTCGGACATCCAGGCATCGTCGCTGCGGTTCACGTTCTTCTGGCTGGTCTCTGCATCGAAACTGAAGGCTACCCAGGCGGCGTGGCGTTTGTCTTCGACCCATTCGAGGGCGTAGTTCAAAATCTCGTTATCGTTGTAATTCACCGTATGCTCTACGTATTGGTTGGCAGCATCAAGATGGGGGATGGACAGGTCTGTGACAAAAGGATAGCCTTCCAACGGCTGGTTGGCGTTGGTATTCTCGGCTGAGGGGTCGCGTTGCTCCGTACTGTCGATGATGTATTCCACGCCCACGTTGTTACCCTCGATGTAGGCAATGCGCAGTTTCAGGTAAGTGTAGAGCAGAGTAGAGGTGTGGCGTATCCAGTAGCATTTACCTTCGGCAATAGAGGCCGTAGGCTGCCAGTCGCCCGTTTCTGTCGGTATTGCCGTCATTTCGTCCAAGCGTTGCTTGTCAGTGCCGGCAAATTGATAGGCGTCTCCTGCCAATGCTTTTTCTCGTATATACAGAGGGTCGGACAGGCCTTCCGGCTTGAGTGTGTTGAAGCCTTGGGCGGCACTCTCATATCCTTCCATTACATCGAACGTAGAGCCGCTGATGGTGGGTTGGTCATTGTCGGTCGAAGGGGGAAGGGAATTTTCGTTGTTGTTATCGCATCCAGCTAATCCAGCCAACATTGCAATAACGAAGATAAGTAGGTTTCTTTTCATCGTATACAAGGACAAAAAAGGAGTTATGGGATTTTATATCCTGTAACTCCTTTTTATATTAAACAAATGTATTATTCGTCTACCTCTTTGAAAGAGATATTCTTTACTTCAATGGTTGGTGCTACGCTTTCGGTGCTAACATAGTGGAAAGCCAGGCGTATCTTCTTTCCAATATAAGCACTCATGTCCACCGGACCCATAGTTGTGAATGACCACGACGTACCTTCAGGCCATCCTTCCATTTCAAGCACTTCTTGCGTAGCGGTAGTAGCATCGCCGTTATAGTTTGTCAGCACCACTACATTGAACAGTTGCGAGCGGTCGTTGCCGTTCAAGTAATTGATGGCCACGTCAAAGCTTAATTGCGGATTGATGCCTTTCGTCAAATCCAGTTCGGGAGATACCAGCCAACTGTCTGTCTTGTTGTTTGTGGAGTTGGCATATCCTGAAGCTTTCCATCCGTAGTTTGCATCCAGAGTCCATACATAATTCAGACCTGAAAGTTCCACGTCTTGGGCTACAAAACCGCCGCTTTCACCATCAAGCAAGCTCGATTCGAGATAGACGAGAACCTCGATCCATGAGCCATTCATCTTCTTGAATGTCGTTACAGCCGGGGCTGCCACGGTCGTTTCCGTCCATGTTGCTCCGTCGAATGTAAATCCTGTTGCTACGATATCGCCGTCGCTATTGTAGTAGATTACGGCTGCTTCATCATCGGCCTGTGCATACGGATACTTTTGGCTAAGGAAGGTAGGCAGCATATTGCTGGGGCTTGATACATAGTCTTCGCCCATTTGTGCATAGTCAGCAGGCTGTACCACTGCAATTTGAGCATCGCTGTTGGTGTATTGGCTCCATACGCCGTTGGCTGCATCGTAACGGTAAACTGCCGAAGCATTTACATCGGAAGCTGAACGGGTAGCTGCCTTAGTTGTGGCAGACATTGCTTCTGTTTCGGGCATTTCTTGGAACAAGCAAACATCCCAATAGTTAGACTGGCCCGGCTCTTTTACGAGCAGGTTTTTGATTTCCCATGTAGCGGCAGTAGCAGTGGTGCTGACATACTTAAAGGCAATGTGAATTTTCTCACCTTTGTATGCAGACAGGTCGGCCTCACCGGAGTTGACGAAAGTCCAGTTGTTTCCTTCCGGCCAAGTCGGCAGTTCCAGTTCTTTCCATGTTGCCGTAGTAACATCATCTACATAATCTGTGGAAACCATTACCGATACGAAGTCTGCACGGTTGGCTCCTTTCAAGAAGTTCAAGGCCATATCTGCGGAGAATACCGGACTGCTGGCGTTGGTAAGGTCTATTTCTGGGGTTACCAGCCAACTTTCTGAAGGTACGTTTGCTCCGTTGATAAAGGCTCCGGCTTTCATGCAACTATAGCCATCGTCATAGGTCCACGCATAGCTCATGCCTTCGCCCAGTGAGATGTCTTGTATAGTAAGGTCGCCTTGTCCCTCTGCCAGCGTTTCGTTGTAGTAAGTTGCGACTTCAAATACCGAAGAGGCATAGCAGGCAAAAGAGTAGCTGTCTTGGTAAGGATACAGTTTGACTGTCTTGCCGGTTGTGACATTGCTGATGGCAAAGGTTCCGTCTCCGTTGGGAGTAATGGTCCATTCGCCACCGCTGGACGGGAATGAAGTGGAGACGTTGAAGTTGTTATAGTTACCACTGTTGTAGACATATTGTCCCCATGTGTTCAGCAAAGAATAGCCGTTGTCCGTCTTACTGATTTCCATGACTTGCTCCGCACCCTCATCGTTGCTGATGATGCCGTCTGTAACATTGATGGGGTCGGGATTCATATATCCGAAAGGTCTGCTTTCGTCATCGAGCTTTCCGAAAGGATAATAAGTGCCATCCGGAGCTTGGGCTGCAATCACATATCGTCCGCCGGTGGCATCCAGTTCGTCCACTTTACGATAAACCATCGGAACGGTTTCACCGCCTCCCGTGCTGGGTTCGGTTTCCGAATATACGTAATTTACCAGTTTCATGGTTCCGTCGGCCGGTTCGTTGATTGCATTGGCCAGGATGTTGGGTATCTGTCTTATGGTAGAAGGCGTAAGATAGGTGGCCGATATTGACTCGCCCCATACGCTGCGGTAATCCGACGAGCTTAGCTGGTATTCTGTGGTACCGTTGAATACTTTGACGTAGTCGGGCAGGTCCTGATAGTAGTTGTAGTTTACGGTCACTTTGGAGTCATTGTCCAAATAGGGATACAGCGTTTTCAAATAAGGCGGCATGTAGGTAGCGATGGGTGCATCGTCGGTAAAATATTTGTTGGTACCTACGGCGGTTAGTGCTTTCAGATAGGTTTCTCCTTCAGGATCTAGATATAATGCCGTATCTCGGTTGGCTTCCAAGTTGGCGATGGCACTATAGTCGCTGGCAACCAACGTAATGGTGTCTGTCCTTACGTCAGTGGGCTGTGCCAGTTCATCGTAGCCGGGGAAGTTGTCCTCGTTGTAGTCGCAACTGGCCACGGTCAGCGAAGCGGCTGCAAACAAACTGTATAGTATGTATTTATGTTTCATAATCTGTTGCGTTAGGGATTAGAAGTTGAATTTCAGTCTCACGGAGTAGGTGCGTCCGAAGCCGTAGAACACGCGCTCTACGTCTTCCCACGTGCTGCCGTCCCAGGCATCGGCGATGTACTCTTGGTTGAAGAGGTTGTTGACGTTGCCGCTGAGGGTGGCACGCACCTTGCCGAAGTCGAAGGTGTAGCCGGCGTTGAGGTCGAACAGGTGGTAGGAGGGCACTTGCCAGGGTTTGCCGACGATGTATTCTTCGCCCAGTTTGGCTGAGCTGGCTTCGATGTCGTAGTCGGCGAAGAGGCGTGCGGCGAAGTTCCAGTCGAGGCCGATGCGGAGGCCTTCCATGGGTCGGAAGGTGACGCCGAGGGCTGCGGTGGTCTGTGCGGAGCCGCCTACGTTGACGTTGTCCATGCGGATACGGTAGCGGTATTGTTCTACGTTAGCCATGTCTTTTATCGGCTGTTCGGTTGCTACGTCCATGATTTGGCCTGAGGAGTTGTAGAAGAAGCCGGTGGCCAGTCCGTCCCAGCGCCAGTCGCCCCAGGAGAACATGCCGTCGAGGCTGAACCAGCGGGTGGGGCGGTAGTTGAAGTCGAGCTCGATACCCATGTGTTTGGCGTTGGCTCCGGTCATGTTGAGGGTGTAGCGTTCGCCGCTGCGGCCGGTTTGGCTGTCGAACAGGCTCTTGTCCATCCATTGGGTGTAGTAGGCGTTGATGTTGGCTGCGAAGACGCGGCTGCGGAAGCCGTAGCCCACTTCGAAGGACATGACCTTTTCGTTGAGGGCATCGGGGTTGCGGTCGTGCGAGTTCTGGGAGTTGATGAACGAGGTGTCGAACATCGGGGCGCGGCTGATGAAGCCGGCGTTGAAGAAGACGTTGTGCTTGTCGGTCAGGTTGTAGTTGACGCCGCCTTTGATGTTGCCGCCCAGGTAGTTCTTCTTGCCGGACTTGGCGTGGTCGGCGTCGTAGTAGAAGCGGTCGTAGCGCCAGTAGCCGGTGTTGGACAGGCCGCCGGAGATGAAGGCGGAGAGTTTGTCGCGGTTGTATTCCAACTGGGCGAAGACGCCTTCGGACATGACGTGGCCGTCGTAGTCGCGGAAGATGACGTCGCCCACGCCGAGTTTCTGGTTGACGAAAGCGGGGTTGGCGGCTGCGGCGTTGTTGGCGGGCGAGACGATGGAGCGGTTGTAGCTGTCGACGAAGTACTGGCCGCTGAACAGGTCGGTGATGATGTTCTGGTGCAGGCCTTTGTAGTAGCGGAAGTCGATGCCGCCATAGAAGTCGAAGTATTCACCGAACTTGGTGGTGTAGGTGGACAGGAGGCCGTACCATTCGTGGTTGTTCATCATCTTGCCTATGATCATCTTCGAGCCGGTGGTGCTGGCGGCGTTGAGGGCGTCGACGGCGTCGTAGTCGAAGGTGCCGTCGGGTCGGCGGAAGGTGTTGTTGACGTAGCCGTTGGAGGCGCCGTACCAGAGGTTGCGGTGTTCGCTGTCACCGCCGGTGTAGCTGCCGTGTCCGCGGGCGATGGAGGCGTAGACGGCGGTGCTCAGGCTGGACTTGTGGTCGATTTGCCAGAGGTGGTTGAGCGAGATTTGGGGTTTGTGGTAGGCGTTGAAGTTGGACACGTAGGCCTGGCCGTTGCGGTAACCGAAGGTGGGGTTGTACTTGTAGGGGCTGTCGTCGCCCATGTATTGTTTGACGCGCTGCCACTCTTTGATGGAGAGGGCGTTGTTGTAGTTGCGCTGGTCGTGTGTCTGGGGTGCGCCGAAGACGGTCAGCGAGAGCTGGTGGTTGTCGTTGATGCGCTTGGCGATGCTGGCGAAGTAGTTGTAGCCTTCGAAGGCGGTGCCTTGGATGTAGCCGTCGCCCCAGGTTTTGGCTCCGAGCAGGGTGAAGGCCCAGCCGTCTTTGGTGAGGCCGGAGGATACGGTGAAGAGTATCTTGTTGTATCCGTCGTTGCCCATGGCGTAGGAGATGGAGCCTCCTTTCTTGGCGTCGGTGCTCTTGGTGATGATGTTGATGGAGCCTCCGACGGCGGGGACGGATACTTTGGAGGCGCCCAGTCCGCGCTGCACTTGCATGGTGCTGGTGACGTCGGAGAGGCCGGCCCAGTTGGACCAGTAGACTTTCTGGTTTTCCATGCCGTTCATGGGGACGCCGTTGATCATCATGGCCACGTTTTCGCTCTTGAAGCCGCGGACACGGGTGCTGGCGTCGCCGAAGCCGCCGCCGTCTTTAGTGACGTAGACGCCGGGGGTGGATTTGAGCAGTTCGGGGAACTCCTGTGTGCCGAGCTTCTCTTCGATGAAGGCGGGGCCGATGTTGCTGACGGCGATGGGGGTGCGGCGGTCGACGGCCACGCTGGAGGTGATGGTGACGTCGGCCAGCAGCACGGCGTCGGCCTGCATGCGGAAGGTGCCGAGCTGGGTTTTGCCGTCTTCAAGGGTGTACTTCATTTCCTTGTAGCCGACGTAGGTGAACACGAGGGTGGCGCGTGGGGGGACGGTCTGCTGGAAGTTGCCGTCGATGTCGGTCACGCTGCCTTGTGTGGTGCCTTCCACCACGACGCTGGCTCCGATGAGCGGTTCGCCGGTCTCGGCGTCGACCAGTTGGCCGCTCACCTTGACGTTCTGCGCGTAGGCCGTGAGGGTGCCCACGCAGAGCAGGGCTGACAACAGGATGTGCAAAAGATGTCTTTTCATACTGTTTGGTTTTAGTGAATAATTAGTGAATATTTACTGTTAACGCATCGTTAACATCTGTTTCGTTGTGCAAAGGTAAGCAATATAACTTAAATGTATGTTACAACAGTATGACTATTTGCAGGGGTGAAGTGTTAAAAGCGAGGGGGAGGGGGTGTAAGTTCAGGAAGGGAGAGGGAGCTGTCATGTTGAGCGGAGCGCAGCGCAGTCGAAACATCTCCCTTACGTTGTAGGTGCTCGTAGGGAGCTCCTTCGACTGCGCCCTTCGGGCTTCGCTCAGGATGACAGGAAAGAGGGGGGCGTAAGTCGGGAGGGGATGTGGCATCTGTCATCCTGAGTGGAGCGTAGCGGAATCGAAGGATCTCACCTGGAGCCAGGGGGGAGTGGGATGTGAGTGGGGGCCTGAAAATCTCACACCCCCGTGAGCTATATACCTCACGGGGGTGTGACCTATGTACCTCACGGGGTGGTGAGCTATGTACCTCACGGGGTGGTGAGCTATGTACCTCACGGGGTGGTGAGGTAGCTACCTCACGGGGTGGTGAGTTTTTTCCCTTATCCGAAGGTGCCCTGCCCGCTGTCGTCGTCATCGCCACTGCCGGGGGTGGTGGGCGATGATGCCTGTCCCACGGTGAAGGCGCTCTGGAGGGTGAACTCGCGTGGCTCTTTCAGGAAGACGCCGGGCCGCGCGCCTATCTGCGTCTTGAGCGTCACCGACCACGTCGACCCGTCGGGCACCGATGCGGGCAGGATGAAGCCCACTTCCTTCGGCTCGTTGGGGTAGAGGTCGGTGGCGGAGATGAAGATGGGTTCGGCCTCTTCGTCCACGCGGGTCAGCGTGATGCCTGCGCCCGAGTCGGCCGGGCCGTCCACCTTGAGGTTGCGACCGCGGATGATGGTGGTTGCGCCGGCCTTGACGGGGACGGACTCGCCGCGGGTGACGGCGGCGGGGTTCTTGGCGTCTTGCGAACTGATGACGGCCGAGATTTCGGGACCCACCTTCGCCTTGTCCACCTCGACGTTGATTTTAGCGTTGCCCAGCATCGCGGTCATCCCCTGGCTCATGGTGTAGCCCACGCTCAGCTTGATGCGGCCCGTGTCGATGGCGGCCAGTTCGGCAGCCGTCACGATGCCCTGCACGTTGGTCTGGAAATAGCCCAGCGGGGTGTTCACGCTGAAGCCGTTCGACAGGTACCACGCCGCCAGCTCCAGCACCTCGTTGGTCAGCATCTCCACCTCCGAGGCCGTCTTCCCCCCGTGGTTTTGGGCCACCTCCTTCGCCAGCGCCTTGATGTCGAGCGTGTCCTGCCGCCTGATGCTCAGGTAATAATCGTTGTCGATGTCCTTTGTCAATAGATTCTCTTGCGCCAGCAGGTTCAGCACACTGCGCTGGCTGTTCTTCTCTTCCATAATCTTTGGGTATTAATAAGGTTATTAAAATAGTTAGTAATTGGTAGTTAGTAGTTGGTAGCTTGTCAACTCGTCAACTTGTCAACTTGTCAACTCGTCCCCTCGTCAACTACTCCAACTTATGAATCACCAGCCCCGAGCGCAGCTTCGGTTCGAACCACGTCGTCTTGGGCGGCATGATGTTGCCCGTGTCCGCGATGTCCATCAGTTGCTTCATGCTGACAGGATAGAGCGCCAGCGCCATGGCCATCTCGCCACTGTCCACCCGCCGCTTCAGCTCGCCCAGGCCGCGTATGCCGCCCACGAAGTCGATGCGCCGGTCCGAGCGCAAGTCGCGTATGCCCAGCAACTCATCCAGTATGTAGCGCGACGAGATGGTCACGTCCAGCACCCCGATGGGGTCCGCATCGTCATACGTCCCCTCGCGTGCCGTCAGGCTGTACCACCGCCCGTCCACGTAGAGCGCGAAGTTGTGCAACCCCGTCGGGCGGTACGGCTCGTCCGCGCCCCGGTCCTCCACCGTGAAGTGCTTGCCCAAGGCTTCGAGGAACCCGGCGGGCGTCATCCCGTTCAGGTCGCGCACCACGCGGTTGTAGTCGATGATGGTCAGTTGCCCCGCCGGGAAGCACACAGCCATGAAGTAGTTATACTCCTCGTTCCCCCGGTGGTTGGGGTTCTGCCGCGCCTTCTCCGCACCCACCAGGGCCGCCGCCGCACTGCGGTGATGCCCGTCGGCAATGTACAGCGCAGGCATCTTGTCAAACTCCCGCGTGATAGTCTCGATGTCCTTCCCGTCGTCCACCACCCAGAACGTGTGGCCGAACCCGTCGCCCGGCGCCACGAAGTCATACTCCGGCTCGCGCCCCGCCACGTAGCGGCGCACCAGCGCGTCCAGCACCTCGTTGTCCGGATAGGCGAAGAACACCGGCTCGATGTTGGCGTTGCACACCCGTACGTGCTTCATCCTGTCCTCCTCCTTGTCGCGGCGCGTCAGCTCATGCTTCTTGATGACCCCGTTCAGGTAGTCCGGCACGTAAGCCCCCACCACCAGGCCATACTGCGTCCGCCCGTTCATCGTCTGCGCATATATATAATAATGTGCATTCTTGTCCTGCACCAGCCAGCCGCGCTCCTGCCACAGCCGGAAGTTCTCGGCCGCCTTCTGGTACACGCGTTCGTCGTGCTCGTCCGTCCCCACGGGGAAATCAATCTCTGGGCGGATGATGTGGTAGAGCGACATCTCATTGCCCTCGGCCTCACGGCGTGCCTCGTCCGAGTTCAGCACGTCGTAGGGGCGCGATGCCACCCGCTCCACCAACTGGCGGGGCGGGCGCAATCCCTTGAAAGGTTTGATTGTTGCCATGCACCCTCCTCCTTACTTGTTCACCCGGAAGCGTTCGCACCCGTCCTTCAGGAAACCCACAATCTGGCGTGCGGCAGCAATGCCCGCGTTGATGTTGGCCTCGGCCGTCTGTGCCCCCATCTTCTTCGGGGTAGAGAAGTAGCGTCCGGCGGCCACCTCCTGGAACTCGGCATGGCGCACCGGCATGATGTCGGTCATATACTTCAGGTCAGTACGCTCGCCCAGCAGCTTCAGCATCCCCTCTTCGTCGATGACCTCCTTGCGGGCCGTATTGATAAGGACACCGCCCTTGAGCATCCGTCCCACCAGGTCATGGCCTATCGAACCCTTCGTCTCCGCCGTGGCGGGTATGTGCAGCGACACGACGTTGCATTGCGCGTAGAGCTCCTCCGCACTGTCCACGGGCGTGATGCCGTCCTGCTTCATGGCCTCCACGGCAGCGGGGAAGGCATCATAGGCCAGGATGTCCATGCCGAACCCCTTGGCTATGCGGGCCACGTTGCGCCCCACGTTGCCATAGGCATGTATGCCCAGCTTCTTGCCCTTCAGCTCCGTGCCCGAAGTGCCGTTGTACAGGTTGCGCACGGCCATCACCATCAGGCCGAAGGCCAGCTCGGCCACGGCGTTCGAGTTCTGTCCCGGGGTATTCATCACGCACACGCCGTGGGCGGTGGCGGCAGCCAGGTCTACGTTGTCATAGCCCGCACCGGCGCGTACCACAATCTTCAGTTGCTTGGCGGCGTCCAGCACCTCGGCGTCTACCACGTCGCTGCGAATGATGAGGGCATCGGCATCGGCCACGGCTTCCAGCAGGCGGGCCTTCTCGCCATATTTCTCCAGCAGTGCCAGTGTGTAACCGGCGTTTTCTATCTCTTTGCGTATGCCGTCTACGGCCACTTGGGCGAACGGCTTGTCTGTTGCGACTAATACTTTCATAATGATAAGATGATTAAATGATTATTGAGTTGACAAGGTCTTATTGTAGTTGACAAGGGGACGAGTTGACGAGTCAACAAGGTCTTGTTGTTGTTGACAAGGGGACGAGTTGACGAGTCAACAAGGTCTTGTTGTTGTTGACAAGGGGACGAGTTGACGAGTCAACAAGGTCTTATTGTAGTTGACAAGGGAACGAGTTGACGAGTCAACAGGGGCTTGTTGTAGTTGACAAGGGAACGAGTTGACAAGGGATAACTCCTGTCCTTGTATCCTCGTCAACTTGTCCCCTCGTTAACTTGTAGCCTCGTCAACTTGTCAACTTGTCTCCTCGTCAACTAAAAAGGATTCATCAATGTTGACGTTCGAACTCCTGCATGCAGTCGATGAGTGCCTGTACGCTTTCTTTGGGCAGGGCATTGTAGCACGATGCACGGAATCCGCCCACCGAGCGGTGTCCCTTGATGCCGACCATGCCGCGCTCTGTGGCAAACTTCAGGAAGTCTGCCTCGAGTTCCTTGTATTCGGGTGCCATGACGAAGCAGATGTTCATGCGCGAGCGGTCTTCCTGCACGGCCGTGCCCTGGAAGAGCTTGTTGCGGTCGATTTCTCCGTAGAGCATGTCCGAACGCTCAATGGCGCGGCGCTGCATTTCTGTTACGCCGCCCTGGGCCTTGATCCAGCGCAGGGTCTGCAGGGCTGCGTAGATGGGCACGACGGGCGGTGTGTTGAACATCGAGCCTCCGTCTACGTGTGTCTTGTAGTTCAGCATGGTGGGTATGTATCTGCTGACGCGGCCCAGGGCGTCGTCTTTCACGATGACGAAGGTCACGCCGGCAGGTGCCAGGTTCTTTTGTGCGCCGCCATAGATGCAGATGTATTTGGAGACGTCGACGGGGCGGGAGAAGATGTCGGACGACATGTCGCCTACCAGGGGTACGTTGACGTCGGGGTCGGTGCGCAGTTCGGTGCCGAAGATGGTGTTGTTGGTCGTGATGTGGAAGTAATCGGCATCGGCAGGCACGGTGTAGCCTTTGGGGATGAAGGTGTAGTTGGCATCGGCCGAGGAGGCGACTTCTACGGTTTCACCCAGTCCTTTGGCTTCTTTCAGGGCTTTTTTGGCCCATGTGCCGGTGTTGAGGTAGGCTGCCTTGTGCTCCAGGAAGTTGTAGGGCACCATGCAGAATTGCAGGCTGGCGCCTCCGCCGAGGAAGAGGACGGAGTATCCGTCGGGGATGTCGAGCAGTTCTTTGAACAGGGCGCGTGCTTCGTCTACTACGGGTTGGAAGTCTTTGGCACGGTGGCTGATTTCCATCAGTGAGAGGCCTGAGCCGTTAAAGTCGAGGATGGCCTGGGCTGTTTTCTCAATCACCTCGCGGGGCAGAATGGAGGGTCCCGCATTAAAGTTATGTTTCTGCATAGGTAAAATGTTTTTTAGTTACACATTTTGTTGATTAGTTGGTGTCTTATGACCGGGCGAAATTACGGAAATATTTCGGTAAACCAAATCTTTCCTGCTGCTTTTTCAGCGGATGGGGTGTTTTTCCTTTCGTTTTATTGTCGGATGGGTGATTTCTGTGCCAATTTGTTATGCGGAAGTGCCAATGTGTGGAGGGTGGATGCGTTTTGTAAGCGGGTGGGGGTGGTGTGGGTGGAATTGTCAGTTTTCGGGCGTGAAAAGTGCGGGTTTGTCACTTGGCCTGCTCGATGCGTGTGTGCATGCCTTTGATTTTTTCGCCTTGCACCAGTCGGAGTGTCTGTTGGAGGCGGTTGCGTCGTATGGCGGCGAGGGCGAAGTGGGGGAGTATGTCGATGCGTCCGAGGTCGTCGCGTCCGAGTCCTGCTTTTTTGCCGAGGAAGCCTGCGACGTCGGCGCGGCT
>NZ_JAMBLS010000008.1 GCF_023336905.1 Bacteroides sp. ET71 | reverse complement strand
TTGTCATGTTGAGCGGAGCGAAGCGAAGTCGAAACATCTCCCTAATACCTCAGATCACATAGTGAGATTCTTCACTTCGTTCAGAATGACAGACTAATGAGAATTTAAACAAACTCTAAATTATACAACTAAATTTCCGCCCCTATCTATCCTTTCAACGGAAGGACAAGCACATTGCCCCATCAAAAAAATCACTATCTTTGCCGTTAACCTCCTTTTTTAAGGCTGATGGAGCACCCGGTGCTTACTTGCGCCAACAAATAAAACGGCCGGGTGTCTCCTTCTCAATTCAGCGTATAAAACACCAATACCGGCTTTTCCGCTTCCAGATGTTCCTCTACCTCTGAAGGAGCACGTTCAAAACCAGCCTTTACCAACTCCTGATAATACAAATAATTATCAAAATAGGCTATCACTTTCCCTCGATCAACTGCCTGCGGAGTAAGCAACCCCTTATAGGCATTTTCCAAATCGTTGGTATATAACTGTTGTGACTGAACATCATATACATAATCCAAAATCACACCATCTTCCGTAGAAGAAAAAAACATATAATCCTCACAAAACAAAGGGGTATTTACCAGATAGTTATATCCCCGTTGTTGTATCTCCTCCCAATCTGTTCTCTTTTCTAAGGGTATTTTACGGTCGAAATCCAAAGTTATCCGTCGGACAGAATCCTTTCCACAAAATAAGTATAAATCATCCGAAGCCATCGAAGTGAATACAATGCCTTGTCGGGTAGGTACAAAATAAGTCATCTTACCGATGAACTCATAATCATCTTTCTCATATTCAAACATCTGTTTCTCAATATTCAACAAACTGTCAGTGATGAATATCTTACAACGCTCCTGCTTCAAATTTGGCTCGCCCCCTTCTTTAAACGGAATGTAAGTAAATATCAGATTCTTGTCCGGAAGAATCTCTATATCCCACACGACAAAAGGCAAAACCCTTGTCTCCTGATATTTTCCTGTGGTACAATCATAAAGATTCAACCGATGTCGGTAATTGTCAATCACATAAATGGACTTATCATCCACTGCAAAACTTTTTATCTCCAAATATTCTTCCGGGCCATTCCCCTTCTGATTAACGACAAACTTTACGCTACCGGACTCATCAAAAGCCACGACTTTACTGGAACGAAAGTCACCAACATACATCAAACCATTTTTCACAACAATCTTATCTGCCTTAAATATAACAGACTCGTCCGTCATTTCCAAAGGCACAAAATCAATATCCCCGATGATATCCCGTAACGAAGTCTTTGCCTTGGCCAAGTCAATAGGCCAAGACTGTCCATCCTGTTGATCCAAAGAAGTTTGCTTTTCGCGACAAGCCGAACACCCCACAAGCAAAAATAAAATCATGCCGGCATAAAACACTTTTATTCCCATAATACTTATGCAAGTTACAATACAAGTCTTCATACAAAAAAATTATAATGACTCTGGCAGAGGGGCATAATAAGTTTGCATATCTTCTCCTTCAGACAAACCTACTGCATATAAATACCCTTGAGCAATACAACAATAAGAAATACTTTTATCCAATTGAATGACAGCCTGTACCTGTCCTTTCAAATCCGTTTTATATATTTTCGTTTTAGCCTTTCCGCTACGGATATTCGATTTAGTATCATCCCAACACAAAAAATAATAATGATCATCCGCAACCGCTGCAAAAGAAAAATAAACATGAGCGTCATCGCTTAGTGCCAAATTTCTATCCTTCAAAAACATCTTGGAATCATTATAATCATAATCCGGGAAATATATCCGATGTTGCAACTCACCTGACAAAGAAAGGATGTCTATTTGTTTCCTATTTTTATATGCCATTACAAGATTCTTATTATCAGACATATAATATGCATCATAAATCTGCATGGCATAACAAAAATCAGATGCATCCCTAACCGAAGATATCTTCTCAAAATAATTTTTCCCTATCAACTGAGCATTGTTTTTGTTATAAAATGACAACTGAAAATCTGAAGTTTGCTGTATAACCAACATACTATCAGTATTCTGAAGAATATAATTATATAAATACAAATCATCTGGGATTTCTGTACGAGGCAATTTCGACTTAGCAACACAAGCAAGTGCTGAATCTACATTCAATGTATATATTCCATGAATATCCCCTATCTGTATATCTCGTGAAGTACAGATAGTTTTTCCATTCGAAATAAAACGAGGATTTATAAAATCATCTGGTCCCTCGCCAATAGTTCCATATTTACCTAACAAATTACTTCCGCTGTAAATAGATAAAAATCCATCTCTATCTTTAGGATCAAAAATAACTAAAAAAGAATCAACAGCACAACAACCCTTAGGATATAAAGGCGAATTTTCTAAATCCATCTTATCCAAGCGTACTTCCAACGTTGGCACATCTTTTAAATCTATTGTCTCATGTTTACTATCCGAACAAGACAAAAAGCCCCCGATAGCCAACAGAAGCAATATACTACTTTTCTTCATCATAACATTAGTGTCCAAATATAAAAACACAAATAACTTATCATTTCAGCAAAAACAATGATAGTACTTCTCCTCCATCATCTTCCGTAGTTTCAGGAAACGGAGCTGAGTATGTACCAGCCAGCTTATCACCAACCTGCCATTGCGGGAAAAAAGGACATTCGGAATCTTCTGGCACGACTCCTACCTGTACGCCTTCCGGAGAAACAACCGTATAATAACGCTTTTGCGCATACAAAAAACTATACAAAGAGGTATCCCCCACTTGGAAGAAAGTACTCGGAACAACATATGGTTCTTCAAAAACATTCATCCGATTCAAATCTGCATCTGCCGGAATATTTTTTCCACCAAAATCAAAAACAAGATATTCCTCTGGTTGCTTCTTACTACAATTCCATTGATAAACGGTGCGGGAAAAAGGAAGATTAATGAAAATCTCATCCCGGCTGTTTTTCACAAACACTTTAGCCCCCGGAGAATAAGGCATCCCTCCGTTTCCTGGCAAAAAACTGTCACCAATTTTCCCTTCATTATCTACATAGACTATCCGTCCCAAATCTTCCGTAGGTGCAGCATTGTAACACAAAAAGCCATCGTCCGTCCTAACAAAATCCATACAAGGAAAAGTCAAGGAAACTTCCTTTACCCCTTGCAAGGCAGCATCGAAAGCAATGATAGACATCCCCGGTAGGTCCAGCAGATAAAGATATTGACCGTCAGAAGTCAACGCAACAGGTTGTATATATTCAAACGGGCCATTCCCACGACGGCAAATAGTGCTTTTCTGTTTCCCGCTCTCTGCATAAAACTGCGTAAGCGAGGCTGTAACTCCATCCAGCACATACAAGAAAGAATCAACGACACACATATCTTTAATTTGGCCGATATATCCCAACGAATCGGCATATAAAAGAATCGTACTTGCATCAGAAATAAAATCATTCATTTCCAACTCTTTATCTTGAAAATCTTCAACCTCAACCGTGATAGCCTCGATAGAAGTCTCTTGTTTCTGGACGCAGGATAGAAATGCCAGCAGCATAAACAAAAAAGAAATTTGCTTTTTCATCTCAAACAAACTATTTTACTCTAATAATAAAAATCATTTTCAATATCTTAATCAACGGAAGAACCACCTACTCCATTCTGAATCATTCACTTAACCGCATTGCCAGACACCCTGAGCTTGATGGGCGAATCCTCCACATTGCAATACACCGTCACCACCTTATTGAAGTACCCCGGACTATCCGCCTTGTACGTCACGCCTATCACGGCTTCCTTGCCCGGCAGCACCGGCTCTTGGGAATAATCCACCGTCAGGCAACCGCAGGAAGTGATGACATCCTGTATCACCAACGGCTTCTCGCCCGTGTTCTTCAACCTGAATGTACCCTGCCGCTCCTCTTGCCAGGAAAAATCACCAATAGAGAAAGCCGTTGCCTCTAAAGAAACAGAGGTCTGTACTTGCTTATCTCTAGAATTTATTTTTAAAGTTTCTTCACTCTGCATAATCTTAAAATACAAATCTTTAACATGAGGATTAAGCACAGGATTCCCCACTGCCAACACCTTATTATTCTTGTCTAAAAGAAAAGTATGGAAACGTGCATCATCCGGAAACTTATTCAAATGATTAACCAAATCCAATGTATCTATCACTATTGGAAAATAAACTGAAAACCTTTTCGCCAAAGCCTGTAATTCCTTTACCTTCTCAAGATTTCCCGGATAAAACACAAATAAAGGCATCACCTCACACTTCTTATCTTGAAAATCTTTTAAAAGAATATTCCATTCCTGAAATCTTAAATTACAACTAAGGCAACCTACCGAATCCACATAGTTCAAAATTCTGTATTCATAAGTGAACACATCCAACAAATATCTGCTTCCTTGAATCGTACACATAGAATCAGGAATAACAATCTCTTTCCCTTGCCAGTCTTGCAACAAAGAAACAAATAAGCCCTTCTGTTTTGATTGAGTACACGAAACAAGACACAGAAAAAGACAAATTATGATACACAATTTAGTTTTCATCCAACTTAAACTTTATCAATATTGGATTCGAGTCAATACCTTTTACAAAGTATTTCTTTACCTGTTCATACAATACATTATTGTCCGATATATATTCTGGAAACACCAACGCATACAAGAACTCTCCTTCCACTGCTACGATATTTATGCCCAAACTCATATCCGAAGGACCTGCTAACAATCGTTTCGTAAGCTTATTATAATAAACATCATAATAAGTCTGCGAAGGACCAACAACTTTGATATATAACAGTTGATCACTTGTCAAAACGGATGCTATCGATTTGAAATATTCCTCCTTCGCATCTATCTTAATAAAAGCCTTACCCGTTTGAGGCAAAAGCGAAGTCGGCAATTCCTCTCCCTCAAAATCTAAATGACAAGCAGCCTTCAATGAACCTTCTTCATAAAAATCTATAGTAAATATCCCATAATCAGCATTGACTACACAAGTATCGCCATTGAAAGAAAAACGGTCTGTAATAAGCTGGTAACTTTCGCGTTTTCTCAGACCTTTCATTTGCCCGCCAGAGCATCGGTAGATGGAATACTTACCATCCGGAGCAAACAACAGATAGTCATCGTCCGCCAATGGTGCAAACTGGTAATACTCGGCCAGATGTTCTTGCCCCAATTTCTTTTTCTCTAAAAAACGCCCATCTGCCGCGTCAAACACCAAGACACCCGTGGCATCCAACAACTCAATCCTTGCATGCGCTCCCCGGCCTAAATAAATATCGCGCAAGTCGGCACATTCATATCCTGCTCCACCTTGTCGCCCTATCGTAAACAAAAAATTGCCACCACGGTCGTACACATAAACACATTTCAACTGATGATCCCAAAACACTATGCGTGTGTCGTTCAACAGACATTTTCGGGCTATCGACAATAAAGAATCCTCATTATCACTCAAACAAACGATTTCCCCCAATTGCATACGAGCTGCCCAATCAACTGTTTGCAACGAATCTGCCTCCAAACGCAAAGACAAAACAGTTTCTCTACTTGCCGACTTATCGGAAGATACACAAGCTGAGAAATTTATCAAAACACAAAATAAAAAGAATACAATAGATTTGTAACCCATACTCAAAATTAAAATACTGAAAATAGAGATTAAATAGTTTTTTACAACTATTTAATCCCCGATTATATAAGATTTAACAATCACTCGGATAACATTCTTCAGAACCTCCTCGCGTACAAGTTATTTGGTTTTTGTATTCCTTTGGAGGAGGGCATTTAAATGTATGACTTGTGTACCCACCTAAAGATTCACCGGCAGCCAAAGCCTCAACATTCTCCATTCCCAACTCAGACAAAACTTCTTTTGTCTGATTCTGATAAGTCACAGTTCCTGCAACAGCCGCAACCACAGCAACTATTGCAATTTTCATGGTTTTCTTGTTCATACTACTATGTGTTTCTTTTTAAATTTATTAATCAGTTTTTCTCCGTATTTATCCTTTCAACGGAAGGACACCACATTCCCCATCAAAAAAATCTAGTTGTAAAAGAGAAAAATCATCCTTTTTCCAACGCATTGCCACTTACCCGGAGCCTTATCGGCGAATTTTCCGCATTGCAATACACCGTCACCACCTTATTGAAGTACCCCGGACTGTCTGCCTTATACGTCACGCGTAGTACAGCCTCCTTGCCCGGCATCACCGGCTCCTGTGAATAATCCACCGTCAGGCAACCGCAGGAAGTGACAATATCCTGTATCACCAACGGCTTCTCGCCCGTGTTCTTCAGTCTGAATGTACCCTGTCGCTCCTCTTGCCAGGAAAAATCACCCATAGACAAAGCCGTTGCCTCTAAAGAAACGCTGGTCACGACCTTTTTGCCTTCGCTATCATCTTGCAAGGTTTTGCCCTGTATGATTTTCAGGTAAAGTTCCTTCACAGCGGGATTCAGGACAGGGTTGCCGATAGCAAGCACCTTATTATCTTTATCCAAAAGATATGTATGGAAACGTGTATCTTCCGGAAATTTATTCAAACGATTTATCACATTTAATGTATCTATGATAATAGGAAAATCAGTCTTATTATTTTTTGCCAAAGTCCGTATTTCTCTTATCTTTGCTACATTTCCAGGATAGAATACAAACAAAGGTGTCACTTGGCAATTTTTATCTTGAAACTCTTTTGAAAGCATATTCCATTCCTGAAGTTTCAGATTGCAGCTAAGGCATCCTACAGAATCCACATAATTTAATATTCTATACCTATAAAGAGCAGTATCCACAAAATACCTATTCCCTTGAATTGTATACATAGAATCAGGAATGACAATTCTTTTTCCTTGCCATTCTTGCAACAAAGTAATAACCTGTTCTTTCTGCTCTGATTGACTACATGAAACTATGCTCAAAAAGAAACAAAGGACATATAATATAGCTCTCATTTTCACTTAAAAACGTTTCAATAAAAGGATATGATCATTCTTTTAAACTATATTGTACTATTTCTATTTCTCCTTTATTCACCAAAGCATACATATATGTATCATCGTCCGAAACACAGAAATTAGTTGCAGGAAAATCCAATTCAAATTTCCTCACAGGCTGTCCCTCCCAAGTCAATTGATAAACAGATGTCCCTTGGAAAGCTTTTAAGTTTTCCTCACGTGTTTTTTTCCCAGAATAAAGCAAATAAACATATTTTTCAGTTCCATAAACCGCCAAGAAACCTATTTTATTGTCCGCACTCATAGGAGCGGATATATAAGTTTCCGTCTGTTCTGCTCGGTATTCCGGATAATTACCAACCCATTCGTAAGTTTTCATCAATTCATTGCCAGATATAGAATATAACATAAACATAGGGGCACTCCGAACGGCATAAACAAATCTATCCAAAGACTTATTTGAAGAAAAACGTCCCTGATAAGCCATTCCGCGCAAACGGTTGGAAATTTTGCGTTCCCAATTGTCCGCACAGGGATATTCAAAGAAATAACGTGTCTCTAAAGAATCACATAGTTTAAACATCGCATTTTCATACAAACCAACGCCCAAATAATGTCCTGGCTTTGTCAAAAGCAACTGAAAGGTATTAATCGAATCCCTTGCCAATATCGGATAGGTAAGCTCCCTTTCGCCTTGTCTGATGCTGCACACATTCATTTCACGCAAAGCACTTCTATAATAATCATAAACCCCGATAGTTCCTTCAGTTGCTAAACGACAAAACGAATACACCTGCAAGAACTCATCAACTCCTTCGCCCTTTTGCCCAAAACGACAAACCCGATTCCTTTCTTTTAAATCAACCCATATGAACAGGCTATCGCCTATATTATCGAATATGACCAAAGAAGAATCTACATAATGTATCAAATACGGCTGTCCTAATATCAACTCCTCATCCAGCAAAGGCGTTGAAACCAATTCTTGCGATTCACCAAAAGATTCATCCCATTCAGGGAAGTTGTCTTTTGACGAACATGAAAACAAGAAAAACAAAATAAGTATTATATATAAAGATTTCTCATTCACCATAATAAATAGATTACATGTCAACTAAATGGAGAATGCTCAAAAATAAAACGATACATTTTGAGCACCTCCATTCTCAGTTTAAAAATATTGACGATAGCCCAATATAAAAAAGCCATTCGTATATACTATACAAAAACCATTGTTCCCCATACAAAAAGGCCCAACTTCAATTTCTGCATCAGCAAGAGCTTCAACATTAGCTAACTCAAACTCATTCAAATCAGTTTTATTTCTATAATTAAAATAAGTTAGACAAAAAGCTAATATCAATACCGTACAAAACAAAATCTTACGCTTTATATTCATAAAAATTGCCTTCATCGTGATCTTTATCTTAATTATTATGTATAATGATACATAGGATCCCCAAAGCAACCACCCCAACCAAAAAATTTGCAGATGTAAAGACTATTCTTGATACAACCACTACATTCATCGGTTGATTCCCCTGCTGCTAATGCTTCCACATTCTCCAAAGCCAGTTCAGACATACCGATTTCTTTTGTTTGATTCTGATAAGTAACAGTTCCTGCAACAGCCGCAACCACAGCAACCATTGCAATTCTCATTATTTTCTTCATGTTTCTATACAACTAAATTTTCGCCCGTATCTATCCTTTCAACGGACAGGCAACCACATTCCCGCTCAAAAAAAATCTCTATCTTTGTCGTTACCTCCTTTTTAAGGGTGATGGAGCACCCAGTGCTTACTTACTCCACCCAATAAACCAGCCGGGGGTCTCCTTCTATTCTTTCTTTTTTATTATGCCGCGAATTTAAGGTTTCATTCCGCATTCCCGCTCACCCGGAGCTTTATCGGCGAATTTTCCGCATTGCAATACACCGTCGCCGCCTTGTTGAAATACCCCGGATTGTCCGCCTTGTACGTCATGCGCAGCACGGCTTCCTTGCCCGGCTGCACCGGCTCTTGGGGATAATCCACCGTCAGGCAACCGCAAGAAGTGACGACATCCTGTATCACCAACGGCTTCTCGCCCGTGTTCTTCAACCTGAAAGTCGTCTGCTGCCCCTCTTGCCAGGGGAATTTACCCAACGAAAGGGCGGTGGTGTCGAGGGAAACGGTAGTCTGCACTTTCTTTTTGTCATCCTTGTCTTGCAAGGGCTTGCCTTGAATGATTTTCTGGTAGAGTTCTTTCACTTTCGGATTTAGGACAGGATTACCAATGGCAACAATTCTATGATCTTTAGACAAAAGATACGTATGAAACATATTTTCAGATGGGAGTTTATTTAACTTACAAAAAGAATTTTCTTCGTCAAAATATACAGGATCTTCATAGCGATCCCATTTCATAAAAGAAGCTATTCGATCTGTATAAGGTGATTGCAAAATAAGTAAACAACCTATTTTTTTATTTCCTGATTCGCGCAATTCCATCATTACTTCTTTCCACTTTCTAAAATTCAATTTACAATCAAAACAACCAGCTGAATCCAAATAAGAAACAACAGCATAATCCCATTCTATAAACATATCCTCATAATTTATAGAATCATTAACAGGAAACAAAATCTCTTTCCCCAACCATTCTTGCAAAGTTCCTTTTATATCAGCAGGTTTATTATAGCAAGCAAGCAAACAAAACAAACAAAAAATAAGCCCGCACAATACTTTCCTCATAATAAGAAATTTAATCAATAAAATGGATTTGTAGAGCCAAATATTCAGTTTGAACATGGTTATTGACAGAATCCGGATACTCTTCATTTGGTTCATCGATATATGAAACTAACTTTCCCTCTGAATAGCCGCAACCAAAACGATTATCCATCGGCAAAATCTCATCTCCAAGATAACATACATTCGTTTGATAATCTAAAATAAAAAAACGTGTTCGACGATGTTCCCATAAAATACCTATCACATAACATCGAGTTACACCTAATATTTTTTGTATCATCACATAATGGTCATAATCATCTAATTGCCTCTCAATATCCACTTTAGCACTAACTGGCACATTTTCATCACCAAAATCAAATCGTATAATTTTCTTCAAATCCCCTTTATGCGAAAACAACAACACATCATTGTCTACAGTCTGATTATAAGAAATATAGTCTTTGCTTTTTCCAAATAAATAATCTGAAATCCAAAAATTCGGATCAAAATTATTATATTTAACTCCAGATCTCAAGATTCCTTGTTCATTATGAACTAAAGCAATTTTATCTCCACTCCCATCACCTTTGTTCCAAGAAGACAAGCCATATAATATAGAATCTCGATTTATGGCATACAGCACGTCTGCCTCGAAAGACAATTTAAATTCTGAAACCACCTTCAAAGAGTTATCAAATACCAACAATTTATCCAAGGTTCCATCTATAACATAAATATTGCCTTCCGAATCCATATCAAAATCAGCTAAATTAATGTATTCCATTGGTCCCTGTCCCCGACTTCCTATCATGGAAATGAAATGTCCTGTCGAATCATAAGCAGCTAATGCACGCATCCGACTATCCATCAGGATAATCTTATTATTGGCAAAAGACACTTCCGCCTTATTTATGCATCCTATGGATTCTTTATCCATTTCATCCCGCAAAAGGATATACTCCACATGATTCCAACCAGGAAACTCATTCAAGTTCTTTTTCATTACAGAAGAAAAGTCAACCATAAACACTGGTACATTGAGATCATCTTTTTCTACTTCTGACTGACATGCTGATAAAAAAAGCAAACACAATAAAAGATGGTAACCAAAAACAGACTCAATCTTATAGTTCATACCCCCAATTAAATATCTCATGAATGAAACTGTATCAAAACAGTTTTTCATTATCATTTGACCTGCCATTCTGAACGTAGTAAAGAGTCCTCTGTTTGCTTTCGTTACCAGAAGATACTTCCCATACGTTCAGCATGACAGAATGATAATCAAATTTCTGTTTTTTAGGACAGTTCTAATTTTATTAATTACATCCTAATAAATCTCTGCAAGGCATGCCATTCTGACAACGACAAATACCATTCATATCTTTAGGACCAGTACAAGATACACCGCTCTCACCAGCTGCCAAAGCTTCAACATTCGCCAAAGCAAATTCAGACATTGCACTTCCTGTTTGAGTTTCATAAATACCATATCCCGCAACTGCCGCAACCACAGCAACCATTGCAATTCTCATTATTTTCTTCATGTTTCTTACAGTTTAAATTATACAACTAAATTTCCGCCCGTATCTATCCTTTCAACGGACAGGCAACCGCATTGCCCGCTCAAAAAAAATCGCTATCTTTGCCGTTAACCTCCTTTTTTAAGGGTGATGGAGCACCCGGTGATTACTTGCTCCAACAAATAAAACGGCCGGGTGTCTCCTTTTCATCTTGTTTCGCTCTATTTCATTTCATAACCTTAAAACTCTGTTTAACTTTCTTCTTTTTTCTGTCATCCCGCACAGTCGAGGGATCTCACTATGCGCCTGAGAAGTATTAGGGAGATGTTTCGACTACGCTCAACATGACAAAAAACGATTTTTAACAATCTTCAAATTTAAAAACTGTATTTCCATATCGGCTCATCCCTATTCACATCCGTAGCCACGAAATAACCCTTCTCCTCGTCCACGGAAATGCCATAGATGTAATGGTCTAGCTCATACTTCACCAACGGCTCGCCCTTCAGACTGAACACATACAGATACTTTCCACCGTCCGGCAAGGGCTTGCCCTGCTGTACTTCCCGCGCAATGTCCCGAAACGAATGCCCGTGAAACACCGCATAGATGGCACTGTCGCCCACCTGCACGTCGCTGAAGCCCATGATGCCTGTCGGGATGCCATAACCTTCCGCGATGCGGAACTCCGGCTCGCCCATCGGCCCCCGGCGCACCACGTGTGTAGAGTCCCGCAGGTTCCACACCTCCAGCACCTCGCCCAACTGGGTGACGGCAGCCAGCACGCCGTTGCGCGGATTATAGTCCACAAAACTGCGCCATACCTGCGCCAAGGCCGGACGGGCATTTGCCAACGCCTCCTCGTTGTCAGAAGGAATCGTCCCCACCCTGCGCAGCAGCCGCCCCTGCCGGTCTACCCAACAGAAACGCCCCTCGCCCGAATAGTCGGGAATCAAGAAAGTGCTGTCATCCACCTGCACAAAGTCCAAGGCACGGAGTATGCCTTCCTCCAGCTTCACCCGCTTCCGCTGCACCAGCGAATCGCCGCCAGCCGCCTCTTGCCAGAAAGTCAACTCGGACTTATTGGCATCCAGCAACTGCAAGCATCCATCACTCCAACGGACATTATCGCCCGAAAGCGTCTCTCCCGGCCCATTGCCCCGGCGGCCCAAGGAAGCCACGTAATGGAAATCCGGATAGCTGAACACCTGCACAAAATGATCCGGCCCATGCAAATCGAGCACAGCCGCCCGATTGCCCACTATCCGCACCCGAAAGGGGTAACGGAATACGGCGGTATCCAAAGGCAAGGCAGAAGCCTGCAAAGACTGTTCCTGCGGAAAATCCGTATAAAAAGAACGGTCGGGAACAGCAGCCTGCTGCGCGCAAGACGCCAGCAAGAGACTAATCAAACAGGCTATAATACTGACGCACACAAGCAACCTTTTCCTTATTTTTCGGACAATCTATTGACCCTACACCAGCACAAAATATCACATTTGCATCTTCCCCGGCAGCCAAGGCCTCCACATTCTCCAACATCAAGACATTCATCTCAACCGACTGGCGGTTCCCTAATAAACTACAGATTATCACCATGACCGACAACGCGGCCAAAATCAGCATCTTTACTTTTTTCTTCATTTCGTGTTTGACTTTTTGTATTTACCGCGAAATTAGAAAAACGGCCATATCCAGCCAAATAACCGGACGAAAAATCCGGCTAATCAAAGGTTACCATTTTTTCACCCTTTGTACCAAACAGGTATTCAATCAGTTACAGAAATTCTATATCCCTCCTCCTCATGCTTGATTTGTATGCGGGCATCCTTCTCCCGAAGGACGGTGCGCAAGGTAGAAATGGCTCTTTTACGCCGGGAATCCAAGCCGAGAGACGATTCATGCCAACCCAAAGCCTCGTTGATGTCAGCATAAGACAAATACCCGCCGTGCAGCATGAAAGCACAAAACAACTTCAAGGGCTGGGGCTGGATGTCTACCTTATCTCCCTCACACATCAACTCCATGCTTTCTGCATGATATACTAATTTCCCGATACTCCGACAAAGTTCCTCCTTCTTGACAGGAAGAGAGACAGCAGATGATGTCAGCCTATACAAGAATAATCCGACGAAAAGAATGATTCCTATCAGTAGAAAAGCCAAAAAGGCTATCATTATCTGGTGATTACCCCAATCGACATATTCTTTCCAGCCCGCACAAGCATAGGCTGTCAATACCATCGTATAAAAATCGTCTACATAATAATCTCCAATTTTATTGGATAACCGGGCTATCGAGGCATCCCCAACGCTGTCTACCCGGACACTGTCTGTCCCCAAAGGCGTGTATCGAAGTACAAGATACGAAGAAACATCCGACTTAGGGATTTTCCTTTGCCAGTCTTTTTGCAATTCATCCAACGGAAACGTAAAGAGATCCATTAAAATATGAGCATATATCCCTGTAGTTCCTAAAGAATATAAGCCTTGCTTCTCCTTCAAAGAATCCACTTTAACATCAAAAACACCTTTTGCAGTATGTATAATCCGACCTTTATTAAAGCTTTCTCCTCCACTAAAATAAAAAGGAATACGCAAAGAGTCAAAACGCTCTGTTACGACTAACCTGCCGGCATCGCGCAAAGTTTCTTCCGCCTGTAGCCTGAACTTAGCCTTGCCCTCCCGGGCACTTTCATAAACAGCCACGGCAGTCCAAGCCGCCGACAGCACAAGCAGCAGGCATCCGGTACAAACCACGTATTTCTTTTTCACGACTAATTTCCCGGTCCATTTTTTTAGGCTTGCCAACCAAGCATATAACATAATTGGTGTTTGCTTCTCCATTTTAAGGATTCTTTTAGCACCTGTTCGAATTTCATTTCCGCTGTCATGCTGAACGCAGTGAAGAATCCCCAAGGTAACAAAAGTATTCAGGAGATGTTTCGACTACGCTCAACATGACAGAGACAGCGATTTTTAAACAAGTTGTTACTCTTATCGCGTGCAAAAATACAAAAATCCGACATAAATCCACGGGTATAAAAAAGGTAGCCCAAACCTCTCCCAGCCCATATAACGAACCACCCTCTCAGCACGGAAACCTTTCTTCAGGATGAGCCATAATCAAAAACCAGAATGGCATCTTCGTGCAAATCCAAATTAATCCCATAAATCAATTTCCGGGCTTCATCTACCACAATATCAGATACCGGTTCTTCCAAAAGAAAGCGCTTGACGGGCTTTCCATCCCAATGATAAAATTCTATCACAGAAGAATGTCGCTTATCCAACTCTCCCCAAGGAACACCGGCATATAGGGCATATACTCCCTCAGAGGTCGATGTCAGGGCTTCGTAATGCACCATGTTATGCTCCACATCGTATTCATACTTCCCACCAGAACGTGCATTGCCCAACAAATGAAAATCAGGAGCATCTGCAACACCCACGAAACTGTTCAATTTCAAACTGTCATTCTCTACCCTACCAAACTCCAACCGATTGATAAAGAAATAGGCCGTCGCAAAACAGTTCTGTGAAACAGAAAGCCAACAATCATCAAACTCCGTAGAATAAGCATCGCCCAACTCTTCCTTTAAACGAAACGTATTGGGCAACTCATCCAGCAGCAGATAATCATCCAAATCCCACAACTCACGAGCCGACAAACTGCTGCTGCTCCTTTTCAGCAGATACTGCCCGTCCGCCACATAATTGATTTCCCAAAAGAAACGCCCGTCAGTGACCGGATGCCGCACCTCATCCGACAAAACAGCCGCGGAATCTGTCAAAAGGAATGTGGCATACGCATCTGTTGCATGATCCCTAAACGCAAACCGATTGCCCGGCATATTCTCAATGACAACAGGCATCATATATTCATTCCTCCCATTTCCCCTATGCCCGAAAGAATAAAGGAAATCCAGCTCAGGACGAGAATATACATAAAAGAAATCGGTTGCATTGTCATACACATTATGCAACACCATATAATCGGCCGTCGCATAGATATGGCCAACCTTTATAATCTCCTGAAAATTCTTTAAAGAAGGACGAAGGGTCTGCGATACCGCAAAATCTTTCTCAACCGACACTTCTTGCCTGCAAGAGCACATGCACAAGACCAGGAAAAAAGATAACAGCAAATGCCAACCGCAGAAAAATCTGCCCCACTCAATCGTTGCTTTCATGATAAGTTACAATTTTTTTAAGTAGGTAAGTAACTGTTCATAATTAGTTTATACTATAAAGGAGAATGAGGTATCTGTCATTCTGAGCGTTGTTCTCCCCCGACAAACGGGGGAGCAAAGAGGGGGTTGAAGCGTAGTCGAAGAATCTCCCTAAGGTCTCTGCCCGTCTGGCAGCGCAAGAAGGAGATGTTTCGACTACGCTCAACATGACAGAGACAACGATTTTTAACCTCTCAATCTTCCGCAAAAATAAGCTTTAATTCCGGACGAGCCAACTGAAGTAAGCATTTTTTAACAGCATATCTTCCTCACGCCTCACCCGAAACCAACCCGGACCAAAGTCGTACCCGGTTCGTACCAAAGTCGTTCCAAATTCGTTCGAGGTTCGACGCTATAGAAACGAACATGGAACGACTTTGGTACGACCCGGTTGACAATTTTTTTCCTTTCAGATGGAGCGCAAGGGCAAAAGGCGGTTATCTGCCCCGCACGATGCGTTTGATGTCGTTTAGTTTGTTCAGGGCTTCCAGCGGCGTCAGGTTGTTGACGTCGAGGTTCAGGATTTCGTCGCGTATCTGGCAGAGGACGGGGTCTTCCAACTGGAAGAAGCTGAGCTGCATGCCGCCGGCCGAAGAGGCGCCCTCGGTGATGGTCTTCCCGCTGACGGTGCCCGTCTGGCGGTTCTCTTGCTCCAGTTGCTTCAAGATTTCGTCGGCCCGCCGCACGATGCTCTTGGGCATACCGGCCATCTTGGCCACATGTATGCCGAAGCTGTGTTCGCTGCCGCCGCGCTCCAGCTTGCGCAGGAAAATGACTTTGTTGTCCACCTCGCGGACGGCCACGTTGTAGTTCTTGATACGACAGAAGCTCTTCTCCATCTCGTTCAGTTCGTGGTAGTGCGTGGCGAAGAGCGTGCGTGCCCGGGCACGGGGATGCTCGTGGATATACTCCACGATGGCCCAGGCGATGGAGATGCCGTCGTAGGTGGACGTGCCGCGCCCCAGTTCGTCGAAGAGCACCAGGCTGCGGGGCGAGAGGTTGTTGAGGATATTGGCGGCCTCGTTCATCTCGACCATGAAAGTAGATTCGCCCACGGAGATGTTGTCGCTGGCCCCCACACGGGTGAAGATTTTGTCCACCAGGCCGATGTGCGCGCTCTCGGCAGGGACGAAGCTGCCTATCTGCGCCAGCAAGGTGATGAGAGCCGTCTGACGCAAAAGGGCCGACTTACCGGCCATGTTGGGGCCGGTGATGATGATGATTTGCTGCGACTCGGTGTCCAGCCGGACGTCGTTGGCCACGTAAGCCTCGCCGATGGGCAGTTGCTTTTCGATGACGGGATGGCGGCCCTGGTGTATCTCCAGGACATCATCGTCGGCTATGACGGGACGGATGTAGCGGTTTGCCTGCGCCACGGCGGCAAAGGACAAGAGGCAGTCCAGCCGTGCCAGTTGGGTGGCGTCTATCTGCATGGGAGGAATGTATTCGACGAGCGACTGTACCAGGTCGTTGAAGAGCTGCGCCTCGAGCACCAGGATTTTGTCTTCCGCACCCAGGATTTTTTCCTCGTATTCCTTCAGTTCCTGCGTGATGTAGCGTTCGGCATTGGCCAAGGTCTGCTTGCGTATCCACTCGGCCGGGACTTTGTCCTTGTGCGTGTTGCGCACCTCGATGTAGTAGCCGAAGACGTTGTTGTAGCCTATTTTCAGGCTGGGGATGCCGGTCTGTTCACTTTCGCGCTGCTGGATTTGCAGAAGATAGTCTTTGCCGGAGTAGGCGATGCGGCGCAGTTCGTCCAGTTCGGCGTTGAATCCGGAGCGGATGACACCGCCCTTGTTGACCAGCAGAGGCGGGTCGTTGTTCAGCTCGTGGTCGATGCGGTCGCGCACGGACTGGCACAGGTTAAGCTGCTCGCCCATGCGGTTGAGGCTGGCATTGTCTGCCTCGAGGCAGGCAGCCTTGATAGGTTCGATGGCCTGCAGGGCCACTTTCAGCGCCACCACTTCGCGCGGGGAAACGCGGCCGACCGCTACTTTGGAGAGGATGCGTTCGAGGTCGCCCACACGGTGCAACTGCTCTTCGATGAGCTGGCGGAAGTCGGGGTGTCGGAAGAAATACTCCACGGCATCCAGGCGTTCGTTGATGGGCTTGACTTCTTTCAGGGGAAAGACCAGCCAGCGTTTCAGCAGGCGGGCACCCATGGGGCTGATGGTGCGGTCGATGACGCTGAGCAGGCTGCTGCCTCCGTCGTTCATGGAATCCATCAGCTCGAGGCTGCGCACGGTGAACTTATCCAGGCGGACGTATTTGTCGGCCTCGATGCGGGACAGCGAAGTGATGTGGCCTATCTGCGTGTGTTGCGTCAGGATGAGGTATTGCAGGATGGCACCCGAGGCGATGATGCCGTTGGTGAGGTGTTCTACCCCAAATCCTTTGAGGTTTTTCACTTCGAAGTGCTTCAACAGCTTCTCGCGGGCGGTGGCTTCGGTGAAAACCCAGTCATCCAGTTCATAGGTGAAGAACTTGCTGCCGAAGTTCCCTTCGAACATCGGGCGCTTGCCCCGCTCGAACAGCACTTCCTTGGGGGCGAAGTTGTTCAGCAGCTTGTCCACATAGTCGGGCTTACCCTCCGAAGTCAGAAATTCACCGGTCGATATGTCCAGGAAAGCCACTCCGCAAATGTCGCCCTTGCCGAAGTGCACGGCTGCCAGGAAGTTGTTTTCCTTGTAGTTCAGCACATTGTCGTTGATAGAGACACCGGGGGTCACCAATTCAGTAATGCCTCGCTTCACCAGCTTCTTGGCCAGTTTGGGGTCTTCCAGTTGGTCGCAGATGGCTACACGCTTGCCGGCCCTGACCAGCTTGGGCAGGTAGGTGTCCAGGGCATGGTGCGGAAATCCGGCCATCTCGATGGTTTGCCCTCCTTTGCCGTTGTTGCGTTTGGTCAGGGTGATGCCCAGGATGTCGGCGGCCACTACGGCGTCGGTAGAATAGGTTTCGTAGAAATCCCCGCAACGAAAAAGCATGATGGCATCGGGATGCTTGGCCTTCAGGTCGAGAAACTGCTTCATCATGGGGGTGAGGACAATATCTGGATTCATGGACATGTTTCTTGTTTTTGATATTTCAGTTTGGTGCGACAAAGATACGGCTTTTTGCGGGAAAAGGAGACAAATGCAGGCGGGATACTTAGCAAGCTTAGAGCCTGCTTAAAATTCATTTTCCTTTCATCCCGAACACAGTCGAGGGATCTCACTACGCGCTTGAAAAGTATTAGGGAGATGTTTCGACTACGCTTCAACCCCCTCTTTGCTCCCCCGTTTGGCGGGGGAGAACAATGCTCAACATGACAGAGAGAGCGATTTTTAAACAGCTTCTTAACAAGTGGGAGCTTCTTGCTAATATATGTTATAAATCAAGAAGTTTCAGGAAGAAAATTTGCAGGTTCGGCAATTATGCGTACATTTGCAGTGTGTTTTTCATAGTATTAGATTTAAGGTTAACAAAGGTTGGGCTCAGCGGAGCCCTTTTTTTATGTCCGTTCAGAGGGTAGAAATGCGGTCGGCAAAGGTACGGCTGAAGCGCAGGGATTCTTCACGGCTGGTGCTGGAAATGGAAAAAAGCGAAATTTGATGGTCGGTCAGCACTTGCAGTTGGCAGACGTATCCATCTTCCTGCTTGCTACGGCCCAAATCGTACAGACGACATTCACCGTCTTCGAAAATACGTTCTTCCACCAGTATCCCTCCTTCTTCTTCCAGATAGCCCAGTTCACCGTCTTCGTAAGAATAAGCGAGCACAGTCACCTTGTGCCAGTCGTTCCCGGCACGGTCTTCATAACCGTGTGTGCCGTTTTTCTCGAAAAAAATGAACTGCCCCGGCAATCTGAACTCCAGGTTTCCCAACCGATAAATCAGTTCCCCCTTGCGGTAGCCGATAGGATAGTCTGTCTGTAGTTCCGGCAGTCCGGACAGGTCTATCGGCTCGCAGTCTGCACATTCACACAACTTCAGGTATTCTTCTTTCGGGAAAGGGAGGTGGGAATCAAGACGGGCAGCCTGTTCGAGATTGTCCAAGATAAAGGCATTGGTTTCCTTGTCTTCCGCGCTGCGCTCGGAAGGCATGAAGCAACAATCTTCCCACAAGGCGTTCAAGGCGGAATTACGGTAAAACAAGGCGTCGCGCTCTTCGTGGGGCCAGACGAAAAATTCGTCGGCAAAGCCCTCCAGACCACCCGGGTGTTTGAGGCGTGCCAGGAGGCTTGAGATGTTGAAAAAGCCCAGAGGGGTTATCAGCAGACCTTTCCTGTCGGAAGGCAGGTAGACTTCGTCATCCCAGCCCACGGCCAGCGAGAGGTATTCACCGTCTTTCTGCCGCCTGCACAGAGAAAGGATGCCTCGCAGCCAAGGCAGAAAATAGTTGTTGCGCAGGCTGCCAAAGTCATTATTGCCGTAAAAGCCGGTTTCGTCTTCTATGTGGAAATCATATCCGTTCAAGTCGGTAATCTCATCAGCCAGTTCCACGGCTTCTTTGTGGAAGCCGGGTCCGGCAGGGGTAGTACAGCAATGTCCCACAAGGGTTATTTCTCCGCTCTTCTCTTCTGTCCGGTAAGAGAAAGACATGTTGCCCAAACGGCATATTGATAACGAAAAACGATGATGCGTGTGGGTCAGCGTAAGCTGGTGGCGACGTGCTACGACTTTCAACAACTTGCCGAATGTGGCGGCACTGCTGCTTCTCGTCCTGATGGTCAAATTTATGTTCATGATTTTTCTGTTTAAGCCATTGTCAATCTTGTTCTTTGCGGCTTTCTGGTTCAACGGGAGAGACGCAACTTTTTTCTGCCAGTATATTGCCAACATTCTCGTCAAAGGTAATGAAAATAAAGAAGATTTAAAAGCAGAATACCAAAAAAAGAATAAAAATAAAAGAGACCTGCCTCCAAGCAGGTCTCTCCACACGATAACTAGTCTTTGAGAGTTGGACTACCAAGATTCGAACTTGGACAAACAGAACCAAAATCTGTTGTGCTACCATTACACCATAGTCCAAACACGGAGCTTTCTGTTAAAAAGCGGTGCAAAGATACGGGGTTGTTCGGAATCTTGCAAACTTTTTGCCGTTTTTTTGACGATTATCTCTTTATTTCGCAATAATCAGGTAATAGTTCTTCTTGCCGCGCTGTACCAACAGGTATTTATCATCCAGCAAATCGTTGGTGTTTATCATCTGGTCGAAAGCGGTAAGCTTCTCTTTGTTGAGCGATACGCCACCGCCTTGTACCAGCTTGCGCATCTCACCTTTGGAGGCAAATACAGGGGCGTTTTCCACAAAGAGGTCGACGGCTTTTACACCGGCAACCAAGGCATCACGCGATACTTCAAACTGCGGAACGCCTTCGAAAACGGACAACAGAGTGGCTTCGTCCAGCTTCTTCAGGGCTTCGGACGTGCCGCCACCAAACAGGATGTTGGAGGCCTCGACGGCTGCCTGGTAGTCTTCTTCGGAGTGTACCATGACTGTCACTTCTTGTGCCAGGCGTTTCTGGAGGACACGCAGGTGGGGCGCCTCGAGATGCTGGGCTGTCAGAGCCTCTATTTCGTCTTTGGGAAGGGCCGTGAATATCTTGATATACCTTGCTGCGTCTTCGTCGCTTACATTCAGCCAGAACTGGTAGAATTTGTAGGGGGAAGTGTAGCGGGGATCCAACCATACGTTGCCGCTCTCGGTTTTTCCGAATTTACCTCCGTCGGCCTTGGTGATGAGGGGACAGGTCAGGGCAAAAGCCTCTCCGCCATTGGTGCGACGTATGAGTTCGGCACCCGTAGTGATGTTGCCCCATTGGTCGCTACCGCCCATCTGGAGTTTGCAGCCTTTTGTCTCATACAGGTGCAGGAAGTCGTATCCCTGCAAGAGCTGGTAGGTAAATTCCGTAAAAGAAAGGCCGTCGCGTGCCTCGCCGTTGAGGCGCTTCTTCACGCTGTCTTTGGCCATCATGTAGTTGACAGTGATATGTTTGCCTACCTCGCGGGCAAAGTCCAAGAAAGTAAAATCTTTCATCCAGTCGTAATTGTTCACCAGCTCGGCGTGGTTAGGTGCGTCTGAATCAAAGTCCAAGAACTTGGACAGTTGCTTCTTCATGCCGGCAATGTTGCGCTGCAACACTTCTTCGGTCAGCAGGTTGCGTTCCTGTGATTTGCCGGATGGGTCGCCAATCATTCCTGTAGCCCCGCCGATGAGTGCCAAAGGCTTATGGCCGCAGCGCTGAAAATGACGCAGAATCATCACACTGCACAAATGACCGATGTGTAAAGAGTCGGCCGTCGGGTCGAAACCGATGTAAGCAGTAACTTGTTCCTTGGCCAGCAGTTCTTCTGTGCCGGGCATCATATCGTGGAGCATGCCACGCCATCTTAATTCTTCTACAAAATTCATCGAATGAGTAATTGTTTTTTAAATATTTAAATGATTAACGCTGCAAAAGTACGACTCTTTATCAGAAGAAACAACTCTTATGCCGGGTAAATTATGGTAAGAAGACAGATTGGACGTTGGCGCAGACTGCTTCGGACAAATCTTCTAACGGTATCCGGCGTATCCGGGCCACACGGGCATAGATATCAGCAATGGGCAAAGAGCTTTCATCTGTCTCCAGAAACAGGCGGGAAAGGGGTATGGCCATCAAGGCGGCTTCGTGGAAATGTTCGCCCAAAGAAAGATAAAACCCGTGGCGCAACAAGGTTTGAGCCAACTGGGCTTTGCCTCGGAAACCATGGATAACCCAAGGGACATGGGGAGAAAGGGATTTACGCAAGCGCAACAGTTCATCTACCGCTTTCACCAAATGAATGACCAGAGGCTTTCCCATTTCATCTGCCAGGCGGGCTTGCCGTTCGAAGACCGTTTCCTGAAGAGGAAGGGGAACAGCAGCCAATTTGTCCAGCCCTGCTTCGCCCACGGCCAAGACTTGCGGAAGGCATACGAGACGGGAGAGATGCTTCCAATCGGTTTCCGAAGGATATTCCGCAGACAATGCCCACGGATGGAAGCCGACGGAATAATGATGCCTCTCTTGAGGCACAAAGTGCTCCGGCGAACTGCTGACTATGCTGAATCCGGAAAGAGGAGCGGCGTGATGCGTATGTATGTCGGGAAAAGTAAGCATAAAGAACCAACGGGGTCGGGCGTAAGCTTTCAAGGCACCGGGTCATATCCCGAACCTCCCCAGGGATGGCAACGCAGCAAACGCCGTATGGCCAGATAAAGCCCTTTCAGTGGCCCGTGCTTTTTGATGGCTTCTACGGCATATTGCGAACAGGTGGGGGTGAAACGGCACGAGGGCGGTGTAAGAGGTGAAATGCACTTCTGGTAGAAATAGATGGGGAGTAACAGCAGAAAGGATACTGCACGGGACAAGCATTTCAGCATGGCTCGCCTCCTGTCTCTGCCGATGGAACGTCGTCGGACGACGGCTGCAAAGCTTCGGACATACGCTGCAAGGCCAGTTGCATACGGTCGGCAATGAGCGAGAAGTCGAAAAGGCGGTCGGACAAATAAATGAAAGCGACAGCCAGGCGGCAGTTGTTCTGTTGCACAGCCTCCAGCAAGGGTTGTTTGTTCAGGCGATAGGCTTCGCGGATGCGGCGTTTCATTACGTTACGCTTCACAGCCCGCTTGAAACGTCGTTTCGAAACGCTGACCAGAATAGAAACGGGGGCATCAAGTTCCTCGACAGGCATGTAGACTATCCGTAAAGGAAATAGAGAAAATGAGCGGGAACCACCCGCAAACATTTTCTCTATCACTTTCTTTCGGCTTAGCCGTTCAGTCTTGTGCAGGGTATTTGCCATACATCAGGGTTCTCCTCAACGGGAGAAAATATGCTTACTTGCCTTTGTTATTCTCTTTAATGAACATGTCGAGCGCGGCAGTCATCGAAGGCGCCTGTACGCTGGGAGCTTCCAGGTCGAGACGCAAACCTGCATCGCGCACGGCTTGGGCCGTAGTGCTGCCAAAAGTACCAATCTTGATGTCTTTCTGCTCAAAGTTCGGGAAATTTTTCTTCAACGAACTTACTCCTGCCGGGCTGAAGAAGACCAGCATGTCGTAGTCAAACTCTTCGTCGGGAGTGAAGTCGTTGCTCACCGTACGATACATCACTACTTCGGTGTGTTGGATTTTATTCTTGTCCAGCAAGTTCTTGATGTCATCCGAATGTACGTCTGACATAGGCACCAAATACTTCTCAGTCTTATGCTTCAAGATAGCGGGAAGCAGGTCGTCAAACTTACCGGTGCTGCCGAAGAAGATTTTACGCTTGCGGTATTGTACGTATTTCTGGATATAAAGAGCTATCGTTTCTGTCACGCAGAAGTATTTCATCGTCTCCGGTATCGTCACACGCAATTCCGTGCAAAGATGGAAAAAGTGGTCGATGGCATGACGTGAGGTAAAAACGATGGCGGTATAATCTAAAATAGAAACTTTCTGCTGTCTGAATTCTCTTGCCGTCAAGCTTTCTACCTTAATGAAAGGACGAAAATCAATCTTCACTCCATATTTCTCGGCTATGTCATAATAAGGAGATTTCTCGGAGGTCGGTTTGGGCTGCGACACAAGTACTTTCTTAATCTTCATTTATCCTAATATTTTACTATCAAGTGGTTGTTCAATTGTTCCAAGCCCCGATATAACAGCAGGCAGGGGATTATTTCCAGGGCGCAAAAGTACAAAATAACAAAGAAACAGCCATATAAATTGACGCAAAAAAGCTTTATCCACTTATATAATGTCAGTATTTTAAGAAAAAGGAACAATACAGCACCTGCAATTAGGATTATTTTAAAGGAGAGGACAAAGTAAACGGCTGACAGCACGACGAAAAAAAGAGCTAATCCCAAGTAATAAAGCAGCGTAGCATAGGATTCAACCCAGGCTGAAGTTTTCCCTTTGTCAAGAAAAATCCAACCGCAAAAGAGATAAGCCAACCATTTTACAAAAAAGAAGAGTGCAGCCAGCATTACATAGGTTCCTATCCATCTCCAAGTGGAGGAGACTGAGGAAAAGGAATATAAGGCTTGGTAGCAGACGAAGAGGTATAGCCCCGTCAGGATGCACGATTGGCCCAGCAGCAGAAGCTGGTAGGGGATGTCATTCCCGACCGAAGTTGAAAAGAGATCCGGGCGGTCGCGATTCAAGAGGAAATCTTTGCCCCGCTGCCATAAGAAACCTCGGCTGCGTGCCAAGACCCAGGCCGTAAGGAAAAAGCAGGCCAGAATAAGTCCTGTCACCCAAGGGTCACTTTGCAGCGTATAGGGTATCGGCATGGCGGGCAGAGCAGCCGGCAAGGTAGGATTGTTGATTGCCAGGCCGGTCATAAGGCTGCAAATTTATGAACGGAGGAATCCCATTGCGGAAGGGAATGAATCAGTTCGAGGGCTTCGTCGGGCGTAGAGGCTACGTGCCAGATGGAAGCGTGACGCAGGCCCATGAAATGTTCGTCGACAGCACGGCTGAACACCTGGAGCAAGGGGTCGTAGTAGCCGCGGGTGTTGAGCAAGACGATGGGATGAAGGTAGAGGCCCAACTGTTTCCACGTAATGGCTTCCAGCAGTTCTTCCAGCGTGCCGCAGCCGCCGGGCAGGGCGATGACGGCATCGGAGAGGGCGAGCATCGTACGCTTGCGTTCGTGCATGTCGGCCACGACACGCAGTTCGGTGAGGCCGGTGTGCTGCCATCCCCGTTCTACCATGAAACCGGGTATGACTCCGGTGACCTGGCCTCCGGCAGCCAGGGTGGCATCGCTCACGGCGGCCATGAGGCCCATGCGGCCGGCGCCATTGACCACGCGGATGCCGCGGCCGCCCAGCAAAGTGCCCAGGCGGCGCGCGTCGTCCGTGTAAGCGGGGTCTATCTTGGTGCTTGAGGCACAGTAGACGCAGACGGAGTGGATGGGGTTCATAGTCCGAAAGCTTCTTTGATGCGGTCTACGTAGTCCAGTTTCTCCCAAGTGAAGAGTTCCACCTCAACGTCTTTATTGCCTTCGTAGCGGCTGCGGAAGTGCTTCACGACGGTCTGCGGCTGGCGTCCCATGTGGCCGTAGGCAGCGGTTTCCTGGTAGATGGGGTTGCGCAGCTTGAGGCGGTCTTCGATGGCACGCGGGCGCAGGTCGAAGAGCTGGTCTATGCGGCGGGCGATTTCTCCGTCGGTCATGGGCACATGGCTACGGCCGTAGGTGTTGACGTAGATGCTGATGGGGCGTGCCACACCGATGGCATAGCTGAGCTGCACCAGTATTTCGTCGGCCACGCCGGCTGCCACGAGGTTCTTGGCAATGTGGCGGGCGGCATAGGCTGCCGAACGGTCTACTTTCGAGGGGTCTTTGCCGGAGAATGCGCCGCCGCCGTGGGCTCCTTTTCCGCCATAAGTGTCGACAATGATTTTGCGGCCTGTCAGTCCGGTGTCGCCGTGGGGGCCGCCAATGACGAATTTGCCGGTAGGGTTGACGTAGTACTTAATCTGGTCGTTGAACAAGGCCAGGACTTTCGGCGCGTGCAGGGAGTTGATGACGCGGGGCATGAGTGTGTGGATGACGTCGTAGCGGATGATGGCCAGCATCTCTTCGTCAGCGCGGAGTTGTGCCTCGGGCGTGTCGTCGGCCGGTTGGATGAAGTCGTCGTGCTGGGTCGAGACGACGATGGTGTCGATGCGCGCGGGAACGCCGTTGTCGTCGTACTCGATGGTCACCTGACTCTTCGCATCGGGGCGGAGGTATGTCATCTGCTTGCCTTCCCGCCGTATGTCGGCCAGGACTTGCAGAATCCGGTGAGCCAGGTCGAGGGAGAGAGGCATGTAGTTTTCCGTCTCGTTGGTGGCATAGCCGAACATCATGCCTTGGTCGCCTGCGCCCTGTTCCATCGGGTCTTGCCGTTCGACACCACGGTTGATGTCAGGGCTTTGCTCGTGTATGGCGCTCAGGACGCCGCACGAGTTACTCTCGAACATGTATTCGCCTTTGGTGTAGCCAATCTTTTTGATGACTTCGCGGGCGATGAGCGGCATGTCCACGTAGGCTTTGGTTTTCACTTCACCGGCCAGCACCACCTGTCCGGTGGTCACCAGCGTTTCGCAAGCTACTTTCGAATTGGGGTCGTAGGCCAGCAATTTGTCAAGCACAGCGTCCGATATTTGGTCGGCCACTTTGTCGGGGTGTCCTTCAGACACCGATTCGGATGTGAATAAGTATCCCATTTCCTTTAAGTTAAGAATTGAAAATTAAAAATTGAAACGGGGGACAGGCGAGAGTAGGATGCGGAGCGGGCCGCCCGGCGAAGGGGCGGTGCCTTTGCAGGCAGAAAAGGATGTGTTTTAGCATTTTTTTCCGTGGTTGCAAGCTACTCAAATCTTTCCACTGTTTCGTAATCGGGGGCAAAGGTACGAAGAAAATCGACAAGTGATGCAAAGATTACAGAGATTAACACAAGACTCGGAAGAAGCGGACTGAGAATGAACAGGTTGGCTCTTGTCCGGAAGAAGCGTGGCTCTTGCCCGGAAGAAGCGTGGCTCTTGCCCGGAAGAAGCGTGGCTCTTGTCCGGAGGAAGCAAACCTGCGTCGAAGAAGAAAAAAGCCGGCAGCGGATACTGTTATTTTGCGAAGCAATACGTATCTTTGCGAAAACTCGACAAGAAACGTCGAGACATGCCGCAACATCCACGCAAAGTATGGCAACGAAGCCGACGCAGGCCGTGGAGACTGGCATACCGGAACCCTAAAAACGAATGTCATGAAAGAATTGCCTTATAACATGCTGCCCCTGGCCGCCGAAACCGAAATGGCCCGCGACTGGACGCTGCTAAGCGAGAAATACTGGAAATTCAGAAAAAACTCGGCCACCCTGTGCCAGAACGCGAAAGAGTTTCCCACGTCGCGGCAGATGAAATTCATCTCACCGCGCACGGGACTGGAGTGGCACATGGTGAACACTTATCCGGAGCGCGACTCGAACTCGTCCTTCTACCTCTTCTACACACCCTACACCAACCCCCAGGGGAAGAAAGGCTGCTACACCATCAGCGAGGAAGATTGCGAACGGATAACGCCCCACTTCCTCGACCGTGTACGTACTCGCTTCCTGCACCCGCGCGGCATCTTCCCCAAAACACTGGACGAGACGATAGAGGCTTTCTGCCGACACTTGTCGAACGCAGGGAACTTCCTCTTCATCTCCCCCAAGACGCACGAAAAATACATCGTACTGAAGCACGGCATCGCCATCGTCGACGTGGCGGGCAACGGGATGAACACCTACATCACCTTCGTGACCTTCGAAATGCTGCTCCACTACCAGACGCCTTACAAACGGATTGTGGAGCGTTTCCTGGAGCTGTACAAAGAAAACCACAACCGGTGGGACATGGACCGCTTCACGAAAATCATCAACCAAGAAGGCCTTTGGCCCGGTGATGACGAGCTCTCGGAAATCAAGACCAAAGCCCTCCGCAAATTCACCCCTCCCCCCGGAGGCATCAGCCGCCTCCAGGGAATCCAAAACCGCAGATACGACCGAGCCATGCACGAAATAGGCGAAAGCGCCGCCCGCCAATGGACACCCACCCTGCAACGCCCGGGCACCACCGAATGGATAGCCCCGGACGAACTGCAAAAAGGAGTGGAAGAACTGATGAAACAACGAAGAAGAACAGAATAAAACCCGAAGCCGGCAACGCCTCACCGCCCCCCGTCTGCAGCAGGGAAAAGCCTCCGGACCACCTCCGGCGCAATCTCCGCCAGAGGCTTCATCACAAAATCACGCAGATGCATCAGCGGGTGAGGCAACGTCAGCTCCGGCCGCTCCATACGCACCAACCCGCCGGCCTCGTCGAAACACAGCAACAGGTCGACGTCTATCACACGGTCGGCATACACCCCGTCCACCGACTTGTGCCTCCGCCCCATCGCCCGCTCCACCTCTTGCGTCCGCCCCAGCACCTCAAGCGGCAAAAGAGCCGTCCGGACACACACCGCAGCGTTGAGAAACACATGCTCCGACGCAAACCCCCAAGGCTCCGTAGCATAAAAAGCGGACAGGGAAAGCACCTCCCCTACCCGCTCTTCCAACAGACGGACCGCCGTGCGCAGGTTAGCCTCCCTGTCGCCCAGGTTCGTCCCCAAACCGAGATAATAAATCATCTGTCAGTAATCAGCATGGCATCGCCATAGGTACCGAAACGATAGTCCTCTTTCAGAGCCACGTCGTAAGCGTTCATCACTTGCTCGTATCCTCCAAAAGCAGCGACAATCATCAATAGCGTGGAAAGCGGCATCTGGAAGTTAGCTACCATCGCATTGGCCACGGTGAAGTCATACGGCGGAAAGATGAACTTGTTCGTCCAACCCTCGTAAGACTTCAGATGTCCGTCGGTGCTGACCGTGCTCTCAATGGCACGCATCACCGTGGTCCCGACAGCGCACACCTGCTTGTTCAAGTCCTTGGCACGGTTCACAATCTTCACCGCCTCGTCCGTCACGAACATCTGCTCCGAATCCGTCTTATGCTTCGTCAGGTCCTCCACGTCAATCTCGCGGAAGTTTCCCAAGCCGGCATGCAGCGTGATAAAAGCAAACTCAATGCCCTTTATCTCCATACGCTTCATCAGCTCGCGGCTGAAGTGCAGGTTGGCCGTAGGAGCCGTCACAGCCCCCTCGTGGCGGGCAAAGATGGACTGGAAACGCTCGGCATCCTCCGGCTCGACAGGACGGTTGATGATGCTGTGCGGCAGCGGCGTCTCGCCCAACGCGTAAAGCGCCTTCTTAAACTCATCGTGCGGACCGTCATACAAGAAACGCAACGTGCGGCCGCGCGACGTAGTGTTGTCAATCACTTCCGCCACCATCGAATCGTCCTCGCCGAAATACAACTTGTTGCCGATGCGAATCTTGCGGGCAGGGTCCACCAACACGTCCCACAGGCGCAAATCCTCGTTCAACTCACGCAACAGGAAAACCTCGATACGCGCCCCCGTCTTCTCCTTGTTCCCATAAAGACGGGCGGGAAAGACTTTCGTATCGTTGAAGATAAAGACATCCTGGTCGTCAAAGTACTCCAAGATATCCTTGAACATACGGTGCTCTATCTCCCCCGTCTTGCGGTGAAGCACCATCAGACGCGACTCGTCCCTGTACTTCGTGGGATGCAGGGCAATTTTCTCTTCAGGCAGTTTGAACTTAAATTGAGACAGTTTCATATATCGTGTATTAATAATGTAGTTATCAAATTCAGTTTTCCAATCCGTCCACCCATTCACGAAAAGCCAACGGGTCCAGACAATCCTCCACCCGCACGTCGCCCACCCGCGTCCGGCGCAAAGCCGTCAGATGGGCACCACTGTGCAAAGCCTCGCCGATGTCGCGGGCCAACGCCCGAATATACGTACCTTTACTGCACACCACACGGATGGTCACCTCGGGCACATCCAAGCGGCAGTCCAGCAACTCTATCTCGTCAATGACCAACAACTTGGGGCGGAGATTCACCTGCTCGCCTCTCCGGGCCAGGTCATAAGCCCGCTCGCCGTTCACCATGCAGGCAGAAAAGGCAGGCGGCGTCTGCCAAATCTCACCCGTAAACTTCGGCAAAGTCTCCTCTATCAGCCCGCGCGTGATGTGCTCCGTAGGATAACAGGCATCCACCTCATGCTCCAAATCATAACTCGGCGTGGTAGCCCCCAGACGCAACGTAGCCACATACTCCTTCGTGTGGTACTGAAATTCCTCGATTCGCTTCGTAGCCTTGCCCGTACAGACTACCATCACACCCGTGGCCAGTGGGTCGAGCGTGCCGGCGTGTCCGACTTTCAGCTTCTTAATGCCCAAATGACGGCACAAGTGATAGCGCACATGCCCAACCACCTTGAACGACGTCCAGCCCAGCGGCTTGTCGAAATACAATATTTCCCCTTCCTGAAAGTCCATCACATTTCCAAAGTGTGGCCAGTCCACAACAGAGCAAGTATAACCACGCCCACGATGATGCGATACCAGCCGAAAGCTTTAAAACCATACTTCGTGACAAAGCTGATGAAGAACTTGATGGCCAACATCGCCACAACGAAAGCTACTAAATTACCAACAAACAAAGCAGGCAGATTGTTTACGATGATTCCCGTTCCTCCATCTAAAAAAAGCTTGGCCATCTTATAGCCCATAGCAGCAAACATCGTGGGCACAGCCAGGAAGAAGGAAAATTCGGCGGCCGCCTTGCGCGTCAGTTTCTGAGCCATACCGCCTACGATGGTAGCCATGGAACGCGACACGCCGGGTATCATGGAGATGCACTGGAAAAGCCCTATCCAGAAGGCACGCTTCTCGGTCAACTCCGTTTGCTCGCTACCTTTATTAAAGATGCGGTCGCAGAACAGCATGAACACGCCCCCTACAATCAGCATGACAGCCACCACCTCGACACTCTCCAGCATCGCGTCTATGAAGTCACTGCACAACAGTCCCAATACCGCGGCAGGAATAAAAGCCACCAGCAGCTTCCAATAGAAATCGTACTTGTGCAGAAACCTCCGCACTGCCCCCGCTCCGTCAGGAGCCGGCGTTCGGTTGAGGCGGAAGAACCGCTTCCAATAAAGCACTACCACCGAAAGAATGGCGCCAAACTGTATGATGAAAGTGAATGCCTTGACAAACTCTGTACTCTCTACGCCCAAAATGTTCTGCGTAATAATCATGTGTCCCGTCGACGATACGGGTAGGAACTCCGTCAGTCCTTCTACAATAGCAATAATAATCGTCTCCCAAATCGTTAGATCTCCCATTTTCCTTTTTTTATGGTAAATAATTATCTTGCCGGGACAGAACATATCCATCCCGCCTGTTTTTATGAACGAAGTCAACAACCCGGTTCGCAACAAGCGGCCGGGCTATCGGCAAACTCACGCCAGCCTCACTTTTCTCCCGTCCCTTTCGGTTTGCGCAGCACGGCATAGATGATGGACACAAACCCCAACAGGCAAACGAGAGGCGCCACCTTGATACGGCGCGCACTGAATATGTCTGGTTCGAAATGCGTGGGCGAAGAAGACGGTCCCGTCATCAGAACGAAACCAATAATCACCACGACCATGCCGACGGCCAACAAAACGAAGTTGACCTTGTCGAAAGCAAATTTTTCTCTATTCATATCTCATTCTTCTTTTTGATTACAAACGACACACAATGTCACACGGCGTACAGCGTACTGGCTTTCATGCGCAAATACTTATTGATGGAAAGCAGCGCGCACACGGTCGTGATGAGCACGCCCAACACCAACAGTACGCCCGACACCAGCAACAGCACCTCCGGCGTCACCACTTGCACCAATCCCGGCTCGCAGGTCACTACCCAGGCGGCTGCTCCCCAAAGCAATCCGTCAGCCATTACGGCGGCCAGGAAGCCAATCCAGAAATTGCGCCACAAGAAGGGCCGGCGAATGAAGCCCCAGCTCGCTCCGACCAGTTTCATTGTATGTATCAAGAAACGTTTGGAGTAAATAGTCAGTTTAATCGTATTGTTTATTAAAGCAAAGGAAATCAGCAGCAGCAAGGCAGCCAGCCCCAGCAGCCACAGGCTGATGCGTCCGATGTTGCGGTTCACGGCATCAATCAGTTCTTGCTGGTAGACAATGTCCTTGACAATGGCGTTCCGGCCGATGCGTTCCTTTATATATTCCAGACTATCGGTATTGGCATAGTCCGAACGAAGCTTGATTTCGATGGAAGCAGACAAGGGGTTATAGTCCACAAACTCTTGCGGGTCAGTTCCTGTTTCGTCGATGTATTCCCGCAACGCCTGTTCTTTCGATATATATTCCGTCTCCTTCACAAAGGGTTCTTTCGCCAGTGCATGTTGTAGATTCAGCACGTCGTGGTGCTGCAGATTATCGTCCAGCAAGAGAGAGAAGCTGATGTTCTCGCGCACGTAGACCGAGAGGTTGCGGGCTGCCAATACAGAAAAAAGTACTATGCCCAGCAGCAGCAGTACCAACGTAGTGCTGATGGATGCGGTGACAAACTGCATGTCGACCCCGGAGACCATTTTATTTCTATTCTTTCTTCCTGTCATTGCATCCGTTTTGTTCTTCGTTTAACAGGTACTGCGTCCTCTGAAGACGTAAATCATGGAGCTGCTTTGCTCCTTGCGTGCCAAAGCCTTGAACCATGCCGCTGTCCCCGTCATCAGGCCGCGCACGAAGGGCAGGCTGTGGTGCAGGTATTTTTCGGAAAGCATCGACACATAGAAGGCGTCAAAAGGCATGGGATAGTGTCCGGACAAGATAAAACCGTGTTTGGCACCCATGCGTTGCATGGTGTCCGGCGTGAAGTGCCACAGATGGCGCGGGACGTCGTAGGCTGCCCAATGGGCGCCGTACTTGCGTGCGTCGAACGACGAGCTGTTGGGGACGGCGATAATCAGCACGCCGCGCGGAGCCAGCAGCCGGCGCAGATGCGCCCATGTTTCGTTCAGGTGCTCCATGTGTTCCAGCACGTGCCACAGGGTGATGACGTTGTACTGCTGTCCGGGCAAGTCAGGCAAAACGTTTTCCGGCTGGATTCGCAGTCCGAAATGTTCTTCGGCAAAAGCCCTGGCTGCGACATTCTTCTCTACCGCTTCCACCTGCCAGCCGCGCCGTTGCATGGTATGGGCAAAGTATCCGGTTCCTGCCCCGATGTCCAGCAGGCGGCCGCCGTTGCAGTGTGCCTGGTCTTCCACCAGCCGTGCTTTGCGTCGCAACATGTAGGCGCGCACCCAGTGGTAGAGGGTATTCACCAGTCCCTTGCGGGTATCGGAATGTGAGATGTAGGCGGGAGTGTCGTAGTAGCGTCCTATTTCTGTCTCCGCAGGAAAGTCTTGGGTGAAAACGAATCCGCAGTCGTGGCAACGGTATAAACGGAATACCTCGCCCGAAACATAATGATCCACGCACGTCAAGGTGGGCTCGAGTTGCGTGCCTCCACACAGCGGACAGACATTTAAGGAGACTTTGTTCATGCAGCACTACAAAGAGAAAAGAGTGCGGCCTCTGCCTGTGCAAAGGCCGCATGTATCGCAAATTTGGTGCAAAGGAACAAATAAAATGCGACTTACCGGCCATCCGTTAAGGAGATTTAACAGGAAGACCGTTGGTTATCACGCAGTCACTTCTTCGCCTTTCAGCGTGGCCGAACTGGAAGCGGTGATGCGCACCTGTACCCGGTCGCCGATGTGGTGTGTGCCTCGGTCGAACACAACCACCCTGTTCTGCTCGGTGCGGCCAAACAGTTGGTCGCGGCTGCGTTTGGACACGCCCTCGACCAGCACTTCGTAAGTGCGACCCACGCAGCGGGCATTGGCCTCGGCGGAGAGGCGGTTCTGGAGGGCGATGATTTCGTTGAGGCGGCGGATTTTCACCTCTTCGGGCACGTCGTCGGGCAGGTGTTTGGAGGCATAGGTGCCGGGACGTTCGGAGTATTTGAACATGAAGGCCGAGTCGTAGCGGCACTCTTCCATGAGCGAGAGCGAAAGCTGATGGTCTTCCTCCGTCTCGCCGGGAAAGCCGCAGAAGATGTCGGTGCTGAGCCCGCAGTCGGGCACGATGCGGCGGATGGCCGCCACGCGCTCCAGGTACCAGTCGCGGTCGTACTTCCGGTTCATAAGGCGGAGGATGCGGCTGCTCCCGCTCTGCACGGGCAGGTGGATGTGGCGGCAGACGTTGGGTTCGTCGGCAATGACGTGCAGTGTCTCGTCGCTCATGTCTTTAGGGTGCGAAGTGGTGAAGCGCACGCGCATCGAGGGGACGGCGCGTGCCACGGTGCGCAGCAGGTGCGGGAAGGTGAGCACCGTGCCGTCGGCTTGCTCGAAACGGTAGGAGTTCACGTTCTGCCCCAGCAGGGTGACTTCTCGGTAGCCCTTCTCCGCCAGGTCGCGGGCTTCGCGCAGGATGCTTTCCACGTCGCGGCTGCGTTCGCGGCCTCGGGTGTAGGGGACGATGCAGTAGGTGCAAAAGTTGTTGCAGCCGCGCATGATGGACACGAAGCCCGACACGCGGTTGGCGCCCACGCGGCGGGGCACCACGTCGCGGTAGGTTTCGGTGGTAGACAGCTCGACGTTGATGGCTTTCTGTCCGGCCTCGGCTGCCGCCACCAGGTCGGGCAGGCTGAGGTAGGCGTCCGGCCCGGCCACTACGTCCACGCCGTGGTGTTCTATCAGCTCATCCTTCACGCGCTCGGCCATGCAGCCTACGACGCCTACGATGAGGCCCGGATGCCGCTTCTTGAGCGGGCGCAGCGCCTCGAGGCGGTTCAGGATTTTCTGCTCGGCGTTGTCGCGCACGGAGCAAGTGTTCAGAAACACAGCGTCGGCTTCTTCGGCCGAGGGGGCGGTGTCATAGCCCGCCATTTTCATCACGGAGGCAATCACTTCACTGTCGGCCACGTTCATCTGGCAGCCGTAGGTTTCGATGTACAACTTTTTGTCGCCTCCGTCGGTTGCGGATTTAAAGTCCGTTTCCTTCCTTTCTTTCTTCATATACAGTCACAATGTTGGTTTTTCGGTGCAAAGATACAGCTTCACGGGCATAATCGGGCGGTCTTGAATTAATTTGTGTTAACTCTACGCAGTTTTTCTTACGTTAATTTGGTATAACACGAGCAAATTCCGACCTTTGTCTGCTGAAAGAAACATTAGATTTTTTCATAGTTAAGGTTTAGGTTAAAAAGATGAAGGGGAGCTGTGAAGCTACCCTTTTTTCGTATCCGCCCCATCCGTTTTGTAAACCATTCAGACATAACCTCCTCTACCCCGCCCTGCCCACACCGCAGACGGCCATCGGCTCCTCCTCGACACGGGCGCGCCTCGTGTCCGGAAGAGGCGTGTCTCGTGTCCGGAAGGGCCACGCTTCGTGTTCGGGACGGGCGGACGCCTGCCGGCAGACTTCTGCGGCCAATTTTCAATTTTTAATTATCAATCCTTAATTTAACCGGAAATATTCCTTAACTTTGGGCGATTAATCAGTACTTTTGCCGTATGGAAGACTTTCTGAAATTCCTGCTCGTTGCCGCAGTCGTGGTAATCGGCATCGTCAGGCAAAGCCAAAAAGAAGCGAAAAAGAAGGCGGCACAACAACCGCCCCGCCCGCAGGCCGACACCGTGCCCCCCTTCCCCACCCCGGAGGAAGAAGACGGGACGTACGGCGGCTACATCCCCGTCGGCCCCGCCAGCAAGCCGGAGCCTGCCGTGCGGCCCAAGCCCGTGACGCGCCCCGAAGGCCTGCGCACCACCACGCAGCCAAAGGCTCCGGGCACCCCCACTCCCGGCACGCCGAACAACACGGATGCCGACGACTACCAACTGCGCTCGCCCGACGACGTGCGCCGAGCCATCGTCTGGAGCGAAATACTGAAACGGAAATACTGAGAAGCAACCGGAATATTCACATCAAAAGAAATTATACTGAACAAGACCATGACACTCAATTACATCTCAGCAGCCGAAGCTGCCAGCCTCATCAAGCATGGCTATAACATCGGACTCAGTGGATTCACACCCGCCGGAACGGCCAAAGCCGTCACCGCCGAACTGGCCAAGATTGCCGAAGCAGAACACGCCGCCGGACGGCCCTTCCAGATAGGCATCTTCACCGGAGCCTCGACAGGAGACTCATGCGACGGCGTACTGTCACGAGCCAAAGCCATCCGCTACCGCGCACCCTACACCACGAACACCGACTTCCGCAAGGCAGTAAACAACGGAGAAATCTCCTATAACGACATCCACCTCTCGCAAATGGCACAGGAACTGCGCTATGGCTTCATGGGCAAGGTCGACGTGGCCATCATCGAAGCCTGCGAAGTAACGGAAGACGGCAAGATATACCTGACCGCAGCCGGTGGCATCGCACCAACAGTCTGCCGCCTGGCCGACAAAATCATCGTCGAACTGAACGCTGCCCACAGCAAGGCCGCCATGGGGCTGCACGACGTCTACGAACCGCTCGACCCGCCCTGCCGCCGCGAGATTCCCATCTACAAACCCAGCGACCGCATCGGCAGCACCTACATCCAGGTCGACCCGAAGAAGATAGTAGGCGTGGTAGAAACCAACTGGCCCGACGAAGCCCGTTCGTTCGCCGCCTCCGACCCGCTGACAGACCAGATAGGACGAAACGTAGCCGACTTCCTCGTGGCCGACATGAAACGCGGCATCATACCCCCCACGTTCCTACCCCTCCAGTCGGGCGTGGGCAACATTGCCAACGCCGTCCTCAGCGCCCTGGGACATGAAAAGACCATCCCCGCCTTCGAGATGTACACCGAGGTAATCCAGAACTCCGTCATCGGACTCATACGGGAAGGACGCATCAAGTTCGGCAGCGCTTGCTCCCTGACCGTGACCAACGATTGCCTGCAAGGAATATACGACGACATGCACTTCTTCCGCGACAAACTCGTACTCCGGCCGTCCGAAATATCCAACAGCCCCGAAGTCGTGCGCCGGTTGGGCATCATCTCCATCAATACAGCCATCGAAGCAGACATCTACGGAAACGTCAACTCCACGCACATCGGCGGCACCCGGATGATGAACGGCATCGGCGGCAGCGGCGACTTCACGCGCAACGCCTACATATCCATCTTCACCTGTCCTTCGGTGGCGAAAGAGGGCCGCATCAGTGCCATCGTGCCTATGGTTTCTCATCACGACCATTCCGAGCATGACGTCAATGTCATCGTCACCGAACAGGGCGTGGCCGACCTGCGCGGCAAGAGTCCGAAAGAACGGGCGCAAGCCATCATCGAGCACTGCGTGCACCCGGACTACAAGAACATCCTCTGGGACTACCTCAAACTGACCGACGGCAAAGCACAGACTCCGCACGCCATCCAGGCGGCATTGGGCATGCACGCCGAACTGGCCAAGAGCGGCGACATGCGCAACACAGACTGGAGCCTATACGCCTAAAGGCATCGCTCCCGACCGTCGCACCTGCCGACGGACCGCACACACAAAAGCCCGCCCAAGCAAACCAAGCTTGGCGGGCTTTCACTTTATCTGATAAACGCTTACGGGCAATGCAGAATCAGTTCGTCACACAAGGCATCCTGCAATGCGCGTGCCCTACGGCCCGACAGCACATTCTGGTTCATGATGGCGAAAGCCACCCAATGGCCGTTCCTGGCTTGCAGGTAGCCGGCCAGGCAATTGATGCCCGTGTACGAGCCTGTCTTGGCATATACATGCTTGTACGAAGGAGTGCCGCGCCCCATGCGATGCTTCAGCGTGCCGTCTATGCCGCCCACAGGCAAAGCCTTGTAAAGTTTGCTGAACACCTCGGTATGCGCGTAGGCATAGCGCAGGAACGACACCAACAGTTCGGGCGAGAGATAGTCGTAGTGGGAGAGTCCGCATCCGTCGGCCACGCGATAGCGAGCGGGATTGTGCCCCAGAGCCTCCATCAATGCACGGATGGCCTTGATGCCGTCTTTGGCGCGGACAGGACGATGGCCCGTGTGATGCAGACCCAGACGGCAGAAGACGGCTTCCGCATTCAGGTTGTCGCTCTCCTTCAGCATCTCGTCCAGCACGCGCTGGGCGGAGGTTTCGTGCACAGCCAGCAGGGTACAGAGGCTGTCGCGCTGCAAGGGGGAGAAGCCGTAGAGGCTGTCCGGCGTTGCCCGTAGCGAGCGGATGCCCGCCGTCTGCAACCGTTCGGCGAAGGTGTGCATGAAGAAGTCTTGCGACGAATACAGGTTGATTGTACGCGTCTGCCGGGCAGTGACGTTGCCCGACACGAGAATCTCGTTGCTGTTCTCCATCCACGGGCGGGTGACGCGCAGGGGACCGGCCGAAGACGTGCGGGTGCGTGCCGTATTATATATAGTATAATAGGTAGAGGCGGGAAGGACCGTCACCGTGGCCGTATCGCCTGCCAATCCGGGGGCGACCGAAACCTGAACCACCCCTTTGTTCAACATCAGCGGCGACAGATAGGGTTGGAAGGAAGCGGGATTGTCGTCCCAAAGCCACCCGCTGCCCCAATAGAGCGAGTCTTTCATCGAAACATCGCCGAGGATTCGCCCCGTTACGACGGAGAACGACGCCCGACGCGCCGTGGCTGCCACCAGCGAATCGAGGTCTTCGTCATCCAGTTCGGGGTCGAATCCGCCGACCACGTAAAGGTCTCCGTGCAAAGTGTCGGCTGCTACTTGTCCCCGGCACCACACCTCTGTGCGGAACGGCTCGTCGAAACGGGGTTCGGACAGGGCGGCGATGGCAGTCACCAGCTTCATGGTCGAGGCGGGACGGGACAGGCGGTCGGCTCCGCAGGCGTAGAGCGGGCGGTTTGCCGTGAGGTCATACACAGCGATACCTGCCTCCGAGCCTTGCGGCAGACGGGCGGCAACAAGGGAGTCGAGGCGGGCGGCGAAGGCAGAATCAAGCTTCTCTTCCGCCCGCAAAGCGCCTGGCAAACATAGCAGGCAAAGACTAATTAACCAACTGCATTTCATACTTCTACCTCCTTCTCCAGCCGATGACTTCTGGACACGGGCTGCTCGAAGCGCGCACCACAGCGGCGGCAATGCCACTCCCAATGCGCAGTGCCCGGGGGAGTCATGGAAAACAAAGCCAGGACAGCGGCAAAAAAGGCTCTCAAACGCTTGCCCTTCTTCAAGCCGAAACGGATGTCTTCCGAACCGCAGACGGGGCAGAACCTCAGTTGTTCGCCCACCATCTGGTTCTGCTCCAGCAGGTCGAGGGCTTTCTGGTAGTCGGCTTCGTAGACCAGCACGTCGACGCCCGACAGGTTGCTGACGAAACCGCGCATGACGTTGGACGTGTTTTCATTGTGGATAATGGAAAGGATTCCCTCGTTGTCCAACGCTCCTTGTATGAGGTGGGCGCGAAAAGCGTCGTCGCACGTGATGAGTCTGAGCGTTCGTTCCATGGCTGCTTCTTTAGAGGATTCCTTCGGCACAGGCTTCTTTGAAAATCTCGCCCACGGTGGGATGGGGGAAGACCATGCGGGCCCAGGCGTCGGCCGTCAGTCCGAGCTGGATGGCCATGCCGCCCAGGGTGATGATTTCCGAAGCGGGATTGCCCAGGACGTGCACGCCCAAGACGGCATTGCCTTCGCCCAACAGCAGCTTGCACACGCCGTTGACGCCCTCGTTTTCGGCCACGAAACGGCCGGAGTAGGCCAGGGGCAGACGAACGGCGCGGTAGGAGACGCCACGGCGCTGGAGCGAATCTTCCGTCTCGCCCACGCCCGCAATCTCGGGGTTCGTATAGACTACACCGGGGATGGCGCGGTAGGACATCTCGTCGGCCTGTCCGGCCAGGTGGTGCACAGCCACTTCGGCCTCGCGCACGGCGGTGTGGGCCAGGAGCGACTGTCCCGTCAAGTCGCCGCAGGCATAGACGCCGGGCAGGGAGGTCTGCATGTGGGCATCGACGCGCAGGCATCCGCGCTCGGTCTTCTCCAGCGACAGGTTCTCCAGACCGAACCCTTGCATGACGGGACGGCGGCCCACGCTGAGCAGCACTCGTTCAGCTTCAATCACGGCAGGGCCGTCGGCATTTTCCACGGCGACGCGCACGCCTGTGGCATCGCCTTCCATGGAGACGACGCGGGTGGAGGTGAGGAAGCGCACGCCACGCTTGGCGTATTCGGCGCGGAGCAAGGCCGCAAGCTCACGGTCCATACCGCCCAGGATTTCGTCCATCATCTCGACCACAGTGACCGGTACGCCCAAACTACAGAAGAAGGCGGCAAACTCCATGCCGATGACTCCGCCGCCTACGACGACCAGCGAATGGGGGAGGGTCTTGCACTCCAGCGCGTCGCGGTGCGTCCAGTAGGGCACCGTGTCCACGCCGGGGATGGGAGGGATGAACGTCTCCGACCCGGTGCAGAGCAGCAGCTTGTCGCACTCATACACCTGTCCGTCGCACTGCACATGATGCTGGTCCACTACGGCAGCCTCGCCCGCCACGATGTGCACGCCGCCCGCCGTCAGGCGCGACTTGATGCCGAGCACCAGCTTGCGCACCACTTTCTGCTTGCGGGCGATGATTTTGGGCAGGTCGAACGACGTACCTGTCACACTCACGGCATATTTCTGCGCCCCACGCGCCGTGTCGAGCACCTTGGCCGAATAAAGCAACGTCTTGGTGGGAATACATCCTTCGTTCAGGCAGACGCCGCCCAGGGCACGCTTTTCGAACAACACTACACTGAATCCGGCCCGTGCGGCGGCCTCGGCGGCCGTGTATCCGGCAGGGCCGCCCCCGATGATGGCTACTTGGTAATCCATGATATGCTTCGTTTAAACAATTTGGCCGCAAGTTACGAAATAATTTTCGTCCGCACCCCCTGCCGGGAGGTGTTTTTACGCGGCATCGGCTCTTGCCCGCACGAAGCGCGCTTCTTCCGAACAACAGGCACGGCTCTTCCGAACAAGAGCCGACGCCACGGCAAAGAGAAGCCAAAAACAACAGGAAAGAAGGCCACAGTGCGAAAAAAAACGAAAAAAATGACACACGGTAAACGAATACTCTCTAACTTTGCGCAGTATCCCTATTATAAAGACTTTAAGCAGAATCCGAACCTCATGACACGCACGAAGTTTTTCTGGCTGCTGGCAGCCATCACCTTCCTGTCTCTCTTCCTCTTTCTGGGGCAGACCCCGTTCCACACCAAAGGCGAACCACGCGAAGCGGTGGTCGCCCTCTCCATGCTTCAACAAGACAACTGGACATTGCCCATCAACAACGGAGTGGACATGGCCTACAAGCCGCCTTTCTTCCATTGGTGCATCGCCGCCGTGTCCACAGTGGCGGGCGAAGTGAACGAATACACCTCGCGCTTCCCTTCGGCTTTCTGGCTGGCCGTCATGGTACTGGTGGGGTACGTGTTCTTCGCCAAGCGGCGCGGCGTCGAAGTGGCGTTCCTCATGGGACTCTTGACGCTGACCAACTTCGAGGTACACCGCGCAGGCTTGAACTGCCGCGTCGACATGGTCTTGTCCGCACTCATCGTCCTGGCCATCTACCAGCTCTACAAGTGGGGCGAACGCGGGCTGCGGGGCATCCCGTGGACAGGCATCCTGTGCATGAGCGGGGCGTTCCTCACCAAAGGTCCCGTGGGCGTGGCGCTACCCTGCCTGGTGGTAGCTGTCTTCCTGTGGATTCGCGGGCGGAACTTCTGGCGGCTGCTGGGTCTGTTCGCCGCCACCGCGCTGGCAGCGTGCATATTGCCCATGCTCTGGTACGTGGCAGCCTGGCGCCAGGGGGGCGACGAGTTTCTGACACTGGTACTGGAAGAAAACGTGTGGCGCTTCCTGGGCAAGATGAGCTACGAGTCGCACGAGAACCCGTGGTGGTACAACGTGATGACCGTCCTCGCCGGATGGACGCCTTACACGCTGCTGGGGCTGATGTCGCTCTTCGTGCTGAAGTATAACAAAAAGGTAAGCGGCGGTCTGAAATCCGCTTGGAAACGCTTGTGCGACTCCGTCCGCCGCATAGACGACGCGCGCCTGCTGTCCCTGCTGGCCACGGTGCTGATTTTCGTCTTCTACTGCATACCCAAGAGCAAACGGAGCGTCTACCTGCTCCCCATCTATCCGTTCATCGCCTTCTTCCTGGCCGAATACATCCTGTGGCTGTGCCGCAACCACCGCGCCGTGGTACGCGCCTTCGGCCACGTGCTCGCCGGGCTGTCCGTCATCCTGCTGGCCCTGTTTGCCGCCTTGCAAGCCGGACTGGTGCCCGACAGCATCTTCGGCACAGGCCGCCACGCAGCGCAGAACATCGCTTTCAAGCAGGCACTCGAAACGTTGCCCATCGGCCCGCTGGCCATCTTGGTACTGGCGGTACTGGTAATCGGCATTGTCATCTTCTGGCGCAACGTACGGCGGAACAATACACGGGCATTGCCCTACACAGTGACAGGGCTGGTGCTGGCCATCTTCTTCTCGCTGGACGGGCTGTTCCAGCCTGCCGTGCTCAGCGTGAAGTCGGACAAGCCCGTGGCCGAACACATTGCCACGCTGGTGCCGGCAGACGCAGGGCTTTACTCCTGCCATCCGGACTATCCGTCGTACAACATCCTGCACCCCTTCACACTGAATTTCTACCTCGACAACCGTATTGTGCCGTTCGGCGCCTTCTTCCCCACGGAGGGATACCTGGTGGCCGGCGACGGAGACATCGCAGCCTTCAAGCAACGCTACGGTAGCACTTACGACACGGAAGAAGTGTGGAACAGCGGTCACCGCAGTTGCGACTCGAAACAGACAATCTTGCTTTGCAAGTTCCATAAAAAACCGGACAACACTGTTACTTCCCCGGATGAGACTGCTTCGGAAAGACATCGGGAGTGAGTTTGTGCGCTTTGCCGTCGTCGGCGTAACGGCCACGGGCGTGCACTATGCTGTCTATTGGCTGTTGCAGCACGTGCTGAACGTCAACGTCGCCTATACGGCAGGCTATCTGGCGGGCTTCGTGCTCAACTTCTACCTGACGGCACGCTTCACGTTTCGCACCCGTCCGTCGTGGACGAAGCTGTTCGGCATGGGCGCCGCACATGCAGTGAACTACGGCCTGCACCTCGCGCTGCTCAACCTTTTCCTCTGGGCAGGGCTGAGCAACGAATGGGCACCGCTGCCTGTCTTTGCCATAGCCGTGCCGGTGAACTTCTTACTGGTAAGATTTGTTTTTAAACGAAAGGAGAAAGAACACGTATGAACTTAGCCATCATCGTACCCTGCTACAACGAAGAAGAGGTCCTGCCAGAGACCACCTCCCGCCTGACCGACGTCCTGAACCGCCTGCAACAGACAGAATTGATTAGCGAAGGCTGCATCCTCTACGTAGACGACGGAAGCCGCGACCGCACCTGGACGCTCATCGAGCAGTACGCAGCCGGCAATCCGCTGGTGCGCGGACTGAAACTATCTCGTAACGAAGGACATCAACGGGCCTTGTGGGCAGGACTGGAATGGGCTGCGGCACATGCCGATGCCGCCGTCAGCATCGACGCCGACCTGCAAGACGACGTAGAGGCCATCGTGCCGATGGTGGAATATTTCCGCAAAGGAATAGATGTGGTGTACGGTGTGCGCAAAGAGCGTGCTTCGGACACGTTCTTCAAACGCAACACTGCCTTGCTGTTCTACCGCCTGGTGAATGCCCTGGGCGGCCAAATCGTCTACAACCACGCCGACTTCCGCCTGTTGAGCCGCCGCGCCGTCCAAGCTCTCGTATCGTTTCCCGAACGCAACCTGTTCCTGCGCGGGCTGGTGCCGTTGGTGGGATACCCTTCGGCCATGGTGTGGTACGACCGCCACGAACGCTTCGCCGGGCAATCGAAATATCCGCTGAAGAAAATGCTGAGCTTCGCCATCGACGGCATCACCTCGTTCTCCACCCGCCCGCTGCGCTACATCACCTACTTGGGGCTGCTGTTCGTGCTCATCTCCATAGCCACCATTACCTACGCACTCTTCTCTTACATTAACCGTGACGTCATGCCCGGTTGGACATCGCTGCTCGTGTCTGTCTGGTTTGTCGGAGGCTCGGTGCTGCTGGCCTGCGGCATCATCGGTGAATACGTGGGGAAGATGTACAAGGAAGTGAAGCGCCGGCCGCACTATTTCGTCGAGAAAGAGGTAGGAGAGCGCTGCTCCAACACCCGGATGAACTCCTCTTCGTTGACAGGCGACAACGCATCAAACTTGCCGTCCGAATAACGCACCAGCACATAACGCACCAACGCACGCCCGGCAATCTGCATGGACGACGCACGCTCCACACCCACAATGTCCGACAAAGGCCGCTCGCGGCAACGACTGAAACGTCCCCGGTAGATACACAATGTTCCCTCGGAAGTCAGCGTATAAGTCGTGTGAATGAGACGTTCTATCAGAAAAACCAGCCACAAGCACCACACGGCAGCCAGCACAGGCCGCTTCTCCCAGAGACACCACACCGCCAAAAAAGCGACCAACAGCAGCAACAGACAGTGCCCGGGCAACAGCCGGGCGTGGAAAGTACGATTCATAAACGAAAGATTTTGTGCGCTAAGATACGCATTTTACACGCACAAAAGTACAAGAAAAGCGCTTAATCCTTAACTTTGCGCCGTAAATATATTAACATCATGGTCAGACAATTCGATTTCCTCGTCATCGGCTCTGGGATAGCCGGGATGAGCTTCGCGCTGAAAGTGGCGCACAAAGGTTCGGTGGCCCTTATCTGCAAAGCCGGAATGGAAGAAGCCAATACGTATTTCGCACAAGGCGGTATTGCCTCAGTAACCAACCTCGCAGTGGACAACTTCGAAAAACACATCGAAGACACCATGATTGCCGGTGACTGGATAAGCGACCGCGCTGCCGTAGAAAAAGTGGTGCGTAATGCTCCCGCACAAATACAAGAACTCATCCAATGGGGCGTGAACTTTGACAAGAAAGACGACGGAACCTTTGACCTGCATCGCGAAGGCGGGCATTCGGAGTTCCGCATCCTTCACCACCAAGACAATACGGGTGCGGAGATACAAACCAGCCTCATCGAAGCGGTCAAGCTTCATCCGAACATCACGGTCTTTACCAATCACTATGCAGTGGAGATTATCACCCAGCATCACCTTGGCATCATCGTAACACGATACACGCCCGGCATCAAATGCTACGGCGCCTATGTGCTGAACGAAGAAACCGGCGTAGTAGACACCTTCCTCTCGAAAGTCACGGTCATGGCCACCGGTGGCTGCGAGGCAGTCTACCTGCATACGACCAACCCGTTGGTAGCTACCGGCGACGGCATCGCCATGGTCTACCGGGCCAAAGGGGCAGTCAAAGACATGGAGTTTATACAGTTCCACCCGACGGCGCTTTATCATCCGGGCGACCGTCCATCGTTCCTTATCACAGAAGCCATGCGTGGCTATGGAGCCGTGCTCCGCACGCTTGACGGCAAGGAATTTATGCAGAAGTACGACCCGCGTCTTTCGCTTGCGCCACGCGACATTGTCGCAAGAGCCATCGACAGCGAGATGAAGCAGCGTGGCGAGGACCATGTCTACCTGGATGTAACACACAAAGACGCCGAGGAAACGAAGCGGCATTTCCCCAATATCTACCAGAAGTGCCTGAGCATCGGTGTCGACATCACCAAAGACTATATTCCTGTGGCGCCTGCCGCGCATTATTTGTGCGGAGGCATCAAAGTCGACCTGGACGGGCAGAGCTCGATACGCAGGCTGTATGCCATCGGTGAATGTTCGTGCACGGGACTGCACGGAGGCAACCGTCTGGCGAGCAACTCGCTTATCGAGGCAGTAGTCTATGCCGACGCAGCAGCCAAACACGCCTTGAGCGTGTTGGAACGTTACGACTTCAACACCGATATCCCGGAATGGAACGATGAGGGAACCATCAGCAATGAAGAGCGTGTGCTCATTACCCAGAGTATGAAAGAAGTGAACCAAATCATGGAATCGTACGTGGGCATCGTGCGAAGCAACGTCCGCCTGACTCGTGCATGGAACCGCCTGGACATCCTTTACGAAGAGACGGAACGCCTGTTCAAGAGTTGCAAGGCCACGCGCGAGTTGTGCGAACTGCGCAATATGATTAACGTGGGATACCTCATCACCAAACAAGCCATGGAACGTAAGGAGAGTCGCGGACTGCACTACACCATAGACTATCCGCATGCAGCCCGATAACCGAGTTTACGAAGAGCGACTGGGCACCGAACGGATGCTGCCGCTGGTCTTCAGGATGGCATTGCCTGCTGTGGTAGCCCAGTTCGTCAACTTGCTCTATGCCATTGTAGACCGCATTTACATCGGACACATCCCCGGCATAGGCACCGATGCGCTGGCTGGCGTAGGGGTCACCACTTCGATGATTGTGCTCATTTCTTCTTTCTCGGCCATCGTGAGCGGGGGAGGGGCACCGCTGGCTGCCATGGCACTGGGACATGGCGACCGTGAACGGGCGGGACGCATCTTGGGAAACGGATTCGTGATGCTGGTGGGCTTTACGGTGCTGACATCGGTGGTGGCATACATGTTCATGGAACCCATTTTGCTGCTGACCGGTGCGTCGGTGCACACATTGCCTTATGCGGTAGATTATCTGTCGGTGTATTTGTTAGGCACGCTTTTCGTTGAAGTGTCCGTGGGTCTGAATACGTTCATCAATGCCCAAGGACGGCCGGCCATCGGCATGTATTCGGTGCTGATAGGAGCTTTGCTCAATATCGCGCTGGATCCGGTATTCATTTTCGTGTTGGACATGGGGGTGCGCGGAGCGGCTATCGCCACGGTCGTCTCGCAGGCGTGCAGCGCAGCATGGGTAGTGGGATTTCTGTGTTCCCGCAAGGCTTCCCTGCGGTTGGAACGTGTATATTTAAAGCCCGACCGGCGCGTCATTCTTTCTGTCCTTGCCTTGGGCGTATCTCCATTCATCATGGCCAGCACGGAAAGCATGGTTGGCTTCGTACTGAACGGAAGCCTACAACGCTTTGGAGACATCTACGTCAGCGCACTGGCTATCCTGCAAAGTGCCATGCAGCTTGCCGCTGTGCCGCTGACGGGCTTTGCACAAGGTTTTGTGCCGATAGCCAGCTATAACTACGGGCATGGCGACAAGGCACGCGTGAGGCAATGTTTCCGGGTAGCGGTGACGGTGATGTTTTCCTTCAACCTGGTGCTGATGTTGCTGATGATACTTTTTCCTACTGTGGTGGCATCGGCCTTTACCACCGACCCCGCACTGCTGGCGACGGTTCGCCAGACAATGCCTGTTTTCCTGGCGGGCATGACCATCTTCGGATTGCAGCGGGCGTGCCAGAACATGTTCGTCGCGCTGGGTCAAGCCAAGATTTCGGTGTTCATCGCGCTGTTGCGCAAAGTCTTTCTGCTCATCCCGCTGGCGTTGGTACTGCCGCACGGGCTGGGTGTCATGGGCGTGTTTGCCGCCGAGGGCATCTCGGATGCCACGGCCGCCATCTGTTGCACGCTGTTGTTCGCCTGGCAATTTCCAAAGATTCTCGGAAAGCTGAAGACGGAAGGGCAATAAGCAGAAGGGCAGAGACTGAGGGAGAGCAGACGGTCGCTTTCAAAAGTCAAACTTGCCGGGGATTTCTGCCTGTTTTCCTTCGGCCGCCAGTTGGCGGATGCGGCGGGCGCGTTCGGCGGAACCGGGATGTGTGCTTATCCACTCGGCCAGGGCAGGCAGGTCTTCTTCGGCAGAAAGGCGGAGCAAGAAGTCGGCCAAGGCATTGGGGTCAATGCCGGCAGCCAGCAGGTAGTGCACCGCCAGTGCGTCCGCCTCGCTTTCCAGCGTCCGGTCGTAAGCAGTAGAGGTGAGCACGCGTGCGACTTCGCCCAGTGTCTCCGTGCCGCCAGAGCCAGACGTCATCACCACCAGGGCAGACAGCCCGATTTCTTTCACGAGTTTCTGCATCACGTGTCCCTGCGTCAAATGAGCCAGTTCGTGCGCCATGACGCCGGACAGCTCGTCTGCGTTGTGGCAAGAGTCGAGCAGGGCAGTGTTCACCACAAGGTGGTTGCCGGGGCAGGCGAAGGCGTTGACTTCTTCGTCTTCTACCAGGTGAAGGAAAATGGCAGAGCGGTCGATGTCGTTGGCGCGGCACAGGGCGTCCAGCAACGAGTCGACGGGGAGCACCCGTAGAGAATCGTCTACAAAGGCAGCGTCCGACGAATAGACATCCCACCACAGTTCGCCCAACTTATCTTCGACCACCGTTTCCTTCAGGCCGAACGTATTCAGCCAATCCACGCGCGAGAAAGCGAAAAGCACGGCGCCAAACACCAGGACAGACACGGCCGCCTGCTTCAACGTTTTGGTTATTTCGGTCTGCATAACAAGTCGGTCAGCGGGGCATAGACATACCAGTCTACTTGGCGGCCTTTGTTGACGGCTACCATGGTGTGGAACGTGGCGACGAAGTCTATCAGGTTGAACAAAACCACCGTAAAAAGGTAGGCGAAATAGAACGAGGAGAGCGGCTGAAGGTCGAGCAGGATGCGCACGCTCCACCAGAAAAGCACGCAATTGACGAGGAAGAGCGGCACCTGCGACACCAGCGCTTGCGTGCAATGCCAGCGCACGAAGTAAGTCTTGCGCCTGTTGGCCAGGTAGAAAATCAGCGTGGCAGCCAGGTTGACGATGGGGAAGGGGAGACCCACCATCACCACCAGCAGCGACATGAGGTAGCTTTGGGCAGCCGCCTCGCGCTCGTGTTCTTGGGGGACGTAGTAGTCTTTCATATTCCTTTATATATATTCCAAATCCAGTTGAGCAGCACCAGCACCGCCCCTGCGACGAACCACATCCGGCGCCGCAACGTCGTGTCTATCCGGCAGAAAAGAGCGTAGAGCGACGCACGACGCCGCACGGCATCGGCCAGCAACCCGACGGGCACCCCGACCAGCAGCACGGCCAGCACGATGCCATTGGGATTGATGAGGAAGGCTTGCGTCACATCGCCCTGCAACAACACCCGCAGCGCGCGCGTGGAACCGCATGCCGGACATGGCACACCCGTCAGCCAGCGGAAGAGGCACGGGCTGCCCGCCTCGGAAACTGCTCCCGAAAAAGCCACCCACGCATAACCCAAGGCACACAAGCCCGCCGCCAACAGGTAGAACGCCCGCCGCGTCATGGGTACTTGTTTATAACAACGCCTGGAGCTTCTGCATGTTGCGGTCGCGCGCCGTGCCCATGATGAGGAACCAGTCCACGATGCTCCAGATGCCGCAGCCGCCGCACGTGATGAGCTTGATGACGCCCAAGCCCATGTCGCCCACGAAGAAGCGGTCGATGCCCAGCGAACCACCGATGATGGAAATTATCAACGAAATGGTGGGATCCTTGAACTGCAGGGCCTGCAACATCGGCCATTTGGCATCGTCAGCTCCCAGCAGAAGCTCGCGGATAGCTCCGATTTGATAGTCATGGAAGAACTTGCCGTTCGCCATGATGAAGGAATCTACCTTTTGTGAATCCATAATATAAAAAGATTTAGTCCGTAAATACACGACAAAGATAACGAATCCCACTTAAACGCCGCATGAATCAGTCACTTTTTTACCAAGCGGACAAAAAAAAGCGCCCGCACCAAAGGCGGGCGCCTGCGACGGACAACGGCCGTGGTTCTTACGGACACGGGGCGCGGCTGTCCCGAACCGGAAGCAAGGCTCTTGCGGACACGAGCCACGGCCCGCAAAAGAATGGGGAAAACAGCATGGGAAACAAAGAAATGGGTGAGCCGCCACAAAAAAAATCTTCCGGCCCAACCAGTGGGCCGGAAGACCGGAACATGTTACCAATTCTCTTTCTTTACCTCGAAGTAAGCTTGCGGATGCAGGCAGGCCGGGCACGTCTGCGGAGCCTCCTTGCCCACGTAGATGTATCCGCAGTTGCGGCACTGCCACACCACTTCCTCGTCTTTGGCAAAGACCTTGCCCTGCTCGATGTTCTTCACGAAAGCGAGGTAGCGCTCTTCATGCCCTTTTTCAGCCGTGGCGATGTTGCGGTACATCAGCGCGATTTCGGGGAAGCCTTCGGCATCGGCCACATCGGCAAACTTGGGGTAATCCAGCGTCCACTCCTCGTTCTCGCCGGCTGCGGCAGCCCGCAGGTTCTCGAGCGTCGTTCCGATGACGCCCGCCGGATAACTGGCCGTGATTTCCACCATGCCGCCTTCCAGCCATTTGAACATGCGCTTGGCGTGCTCCTTCTCCTGCTCCGCCGTCTCCAGGAAGATGGCGGCTATCTGTTCGTAGCCCTCTTTCTTGGCCGCACTGGCGAAATACGTATAGCGCATCCGTGCCTGCGATTCTCCGGCAAACGATGTCAACAAGTTCTTCTCAGTCTGTGTTCCTTTGATACTTTTTCCCATAATCTGTTCGATGTTTTTTTAGTGAATAAATAATGTAGAAAGATTTCTCTTGCGTACAAAGTTAAGCTTTTGTCCGAAAGAAACCTTATGAAATAGAACAAAAAAAACGGCCGGATTGTTTTGCGACGGCCTATTTTAACTACCTTTGCAGTCCATTACATTAATTAAGGATTTGCTTATGAAAGCTTTCGAATTCAAACCGAAACTATTTGAAACACTGAAACACTACGACAAACAGACCTTTGTGTCCGACCTCATGGCCGGCATCATCGTGGGCATCGTGGCCCTCCCGCTCGCCATCGCCTTCGGCATCGCCTCGGGCGTATCTCCCGAAAAAGGCATCATCACGGCCATCATCGCCGGATTCCTCATCTCGCTGCTGGGCGGCAGCCGCGTGCAGATAGGCGGGCCGACGGGCGCATTCATCGTCATCGTCTACGGCGTCATCCAGCAATACGGCGAGGCGGGCCTTATCGCCGCCACGCTCATGGCCGGCGTCATCCTCGTCCTGCTGGGCGTCTTCCGCCTGGGCGCCGTTATCAAGTTCATCCCATACCCCATCATCGTGGGCTTCACCAGCGGCATCGCCCTCACCATCTTCACCACGCAGGTGGCCGACATCTTCGGACTGAAGTTCGGCGGCGAGCAGGTGCCGGGCGACTTCATCGGCAAATGGATGCTCTACTTCCGCCACTTCGACACGGTCAACTGGTGGAACACGGCCGTCAGCCTCGCCAGCATCGCTCTCATCATCCTCACCCCGCGCTTCTCCAAAAAGATACCCGGCTCGCTCGTGGCCATAGTCGTCGTGACGCTGGCAGTCTGGCTGCTCAAGACCCATGCGGGCATCACAGGCATCGACACCATAGGCGACCGCTTCAGCATCCGCGCTGAGCTGCCCGACGCTGCCATACCCGCCCTGGACTGGGAGGCAGTGAAAAACCTCTTCCCCGTCGCACTGACCATCGCCGTGCTGGGAGCCATCGAGTCGCTGCTCTCGGCCACCGTGGCCGACGGTGCCACAGGCGACCACCACAACTCGAACACCGAACTCATCGCACAAGGGGCAGCCAACATCGTGGCACCCCTCTTCGGCGGCATCCCGGCGACAGGAGCCATCGCCCGCACCATGGCCAACATCAATAACGGCGGGCGGACGCCCGTGGCCGGCATCATACACGCCGTCGTCCTGCTCCTTATCCTGCTGCTGCTCATGCCCCTGGCGCAATACATCCCGATGGGATGCCTGGCAGGCGTGCTGGCGGTGGTGGCCTACAACATGAGCGGATGGCGCACGTTCCGCGCCCTGCTGCGCAACCCCAAGGCCGATGTCACCGTGTTGTTCATCACCTTCTTCCTGACCGTCGTCTTTGACTTGACCGTCGCTATCGAAGCGGGACTCGTCATCGCCTGTGTCCTCTTCATGCACCGCGTCATGGAGACGACGGAAATCTCTGTCATTAAAGACGAAATCGACCCTAACAAGGACACCGGCGCCGATACGCACGAGGAGCACATCGTCATCCCGGAAGGAGTGGAAGTCTATGAGATAAACGGCCCCTACTTCTTTGGGATTGCCACCAAGTTCGAAGAAGTCATGGCGCGGCTGGGTGACCGGCCGAAGGTACGCGTCGTGCGGATGCGCAAAGTGCCCTTTATCGACTCGACGGGCATCCACAACCTGGAGAGCCTCTGCCGCATGTCGCAAAAGGAAAAGATAACCATCGTGCTCAGCGGCGTGAACGAGAAAGTGCACCAGGCTCTGCAAAAATCCGGCTTCTACGAACTGTTGGGCGAAGAAAACATCTGCCCGAACATCAACGTGGCACTAGACAGGGCCAACCAACTCATCAACCGCCCGTAAACCCTTACCGATATGGCCAGAAGAAAGAAACAAAAGAAATCGCGGGGACTGCTCTATACGCTCATCGCCGTCATCCTTGCCTGCCTGGGCTACGAGCCGCTGACGCGCGCCCTGCACGTCGACCCCGACCAAGGCCTGCCCGCCGTGGTCGAAGCATTGCGCCAACGCCTGCCGGAACCATCGGCCGAAACAACACAGACTACCTATGCCGACCTGACAGCCGACGGCGTGCTGCTGCCCGCACCGCTGAAATCTACCCCGGAAAAGATACTGGTACGCCGCGGTTACACCGTCTCTTACAACCTGGAACACAACCTGCCCAACTGGGTGGCCTGGGAACTGACGCCGGAAAAGCTCGTCGAACGCGAAAGCCGGACGGACAAATTCCTCCCGGACCCCGACCTGCCTGCGGACAAGGCCGTCACAACCGACGACTACAAGCGTTCGGGCTGGGACAGAGGACACATGTGTCCTGCGGCAGACAACCGTTGGCACTGGAGGGCGATGCAAGAGAGCTTCTTCATGACGAACATCTGTCCGCAGCACCATAACCTGAACCGTGGCGACTGGAAAGAACTGGAAGATGCGTGCCGCGACTGGGCACAGAAAGAAGGGAAAATATACATCGTGTGCGGACCCATCCTGTACCGGCAGAAACACCAAACCATCGGGCATGAACACCGCATCACCGTGCCTGAGGCATTCTTCAAGGTCGTGCTTTGTCCCAGCAGCACGCCGCCCAGGGCCATCGGCTTCATCTATAAGAACACGGCGGGCAACCATCCGCTGGACAGTTATGTCAACTCCGTAGACCAGGTGGAGCGCATCACGGGCATCGACTTCTTTCCCGCCCTGCCCGACGAGGTGGAAGACCGGGTAGAGGCGGAGTGCGACCTCAGCCTGTGGCCGATGGAATAAAAGTATGGCTGCGAGCTACAAGCTACAAGTGAGAATACGAACAGAATCATACTGACTTGTAGCTCGTAGCTCGCAGCCCGTATCTTCAGTAAGAAACGCTCACTTCGATGCCGGCGCGGCGCACCAAGTCGCCGATGCGGTCCAGCTCCTCGTGCGAGGCCTTGCACAGTTCGTGGTCTGGCGTCTCGCGGTCGATAGTATAAATCATCACGCTGCGCGGGGCAATCTCTTTCACCCGCTCCAACCAGGGCAGTACGTAGCGGTCGGACGTATTGTCCATGTCACGGCCCAGGTAGCCTCCTTTCAAGAACATGGTCTGCACGATGCACCGGCCACGGAAAGCCTTCATCCGCTCGATGATGGCCTCTACCGAGTAATGGCCCGTAGGACGGTCCAGTGTGCGGATATATTCCTCGTCCACCGTGTCCAGCTTCAGGATATTGTTGTCCACCCGCTCCAGCGCGTCGAAGACGGCGGGCTTGTGAATGAAAGTCGAGTTGCTCAAGACACTTACCTTTGCTTTCGGGAAATAGCGGTCGCGCAACGCCAGCGTGTCGTCGATGATTTCCGGGAAATGCGGGTGCGCCGTGGGTTCACCGTTGCCGGCAAAAGTCAGCACGTCGGGTGCCGGCCCGTTCTGCTGCATGTCCTGCAAGCGTGCTTCGAGGGCGGCACGCACTTCCTCGCGCGTGGGACGCGGCAACCGGGGGCGAAAATCTTCGTTAAAACCACACTCGCAGTAGATGCAGTTGAAAGTGCACAGCTTGCCGTCGGCCGGCATCAGGTTGATTCCCAAAGAAACTCCCAAACGGCGGGAATGTACAGGGCCGAAGATGGGAGACGGATAAATGACTGTCATAGTTCGGGATTTTTCCGGCAAAAGTAGGGGTTTTGTTCTTTAGAAACAACTATTCGGCTTCAGAACTTCACGCGCACCTGCAACTGCAAGTCTGTCTTCCGGTTGCTCCTTATCAAATCGTTGCCCGAACTTATCTCGTCCCTGTCCAAGTAGGACGTATGCCCCAGCTTGGCCAGGAGCATCAGCCACTTGAGCGGGTCGTAACGCAGATGCAGCGAGCAACGGAAGCCTTGTCCCGAAAAGGAAGGCGTGTAGAAGGTGTAAAGCAGGCTCCGCTCGTAGACGTAGACGCGCGAATCGTAGTCATCGGTGTCGAAATACGTGCCTTGCACCGAAAGCCTGAGCGGGAAGAAAGGCAGGGCACAGGAAACCGCCTGCGTGCACTGCCAGCCCGAAGCGGAGGAAATCCCCTGCTGGGTGAAGATGTTATGGTCGGCGGTGGTCTGGAAACGCCAGATGCCGGGCTCGCAGGTCAGGCGGAAGCGTGCGCGGTGGTGCAGGGTGGGGACGGTCACTTCGCCGCCCGTACCGGTCACGTCACGCTCGCGGCGCCTGAAGCGGTAGTTGGCGTACATGGACAATCCTTCGCGTGGGGTGTAGGTGGCCTGGAAACGCACATCCACGCCCTGCGAGGGCTTGCTGATGCGGTAGCGCCACCAGGGGAAGGAGAAGAAGTCGGCCGAAGCAAAGAAACGCCAACGGACCAAGGGCGCCACCTCGGCAGCCAGGTACCAGCCGTTCTCGTTCTGGGGCGTGCTGCCTTCGCCAAAGGAGTGGCCGAACCAGGCCCAATAGTCGTGGGCGTAGTAGCGGTGGACCAGCAGCACCCGATAGTCGGGCGAGAAGTCGTAGCTCAGGCGGTTGAGGAAGGCGCAGCCCTGTTTGCCCAGCGCGGCTTCGCCCGACAGGCCGAAACGACCCAGGCGGTAGCGGTAGTCCAGTCCCACATTATAAAAATGGTTGCCGCGCAGGTTGTATTTGGCATATTCACGCAGGCGGGGTTCGTAAGGGCGGTCGAAGAAGTAATAGATACCGGTCAGCCCCACCTGAAAGGGGTTGCCCCGGTAGGCGATGTTCCCCCCGGCCAGTTGCAGGACGGCGGCGTACATTTTTTCGACTTCGGACTGGGTACGGTGCAGACCCGATTCGTCGATGGAAACCAGCGCGCCGTCCTCGACTCGTCCGTCCAGCGTGCGGTGTGAATAAAAGGCGGAGACTTCCACGCGGCGGGCGGCCTGCACCGTCGCGGCCAGTCCGCGGAAATAGTCGTACTCGCCTGTCGAACCATGCTTGCGGATGCCCCGGCTGCGATGGTCGGACGTGGCCAGCGAGAACGATTTGCCCAGACCGAAACTGTTGCCCAGCACCAGGCCTTGCCCGAAGTCCAGGCGGTAGGTGCCCAGTGCCAGCGTCTTCAGGCGACCCAGGTTGTTCAGCAAGACGTAATAGGAATAATGGTCGTAGCCTTTCGCATCGTGCAAGGCGAAGAATGGCTCGCCGGCATCCTTTTCGGCGGCAAAGCCTGCCTGCACGTATTCGCCCCGGCGGAAGGCATAGCGCAGCGAGTGGTAGAGGGGAGTGCCGAGATAATCCTTCTCATAGCCCTTGCGGCGGTAGAAGGGCAGATCGAAGCGAGCCAGCATCTCATGCTTGCCGTAACGCCAGATGTCTTTCCACGAAGGGAAACCTTTGGGAGCATCCACGGACTTCACGCACACAAAAGGGTGCAGGAGTTCGGCAGTCCGGCGGTTCATCTCCGGCACCAGCATCAGCTCGTAGACGCTTTGCATCGGCCCGTGCAGGAAGACATAAGCCTGGATATTCTCCACTTGTTGGGCAGTGAGGAAGGGAAACTGTTCCAACTGTTCGCGGGTGGCGGTGTTCAAATCCAAAGGACTGTCGAGCAGGTAGGCAAGGTCTTGCAGCTCGTCTTCCCAAGTAGCGGGGTCGGTCTGCTCGGCCAGTTCCTCCAGGTTGTCTTCCAGAAGAAGCAGGCTTTGGGCATACGGCCGGAACGGAAGCAGCAAGAACAGGGTGAAGGCGAGGATTCGCTCGAGGTTTTCCATGGTTTTCATACGGTTCTGTTACGGCAGACGAAGGTAAGGAAAAGAATCGGATTAACGTCAAAAGGAGAAAGAAAATCGGCAAAATCCCGACAAGTAGACATCAACCGCCCGAAGGAAATGCTCTGACCCTGCGGAAAGCGCCCATACGAATCGGCATGAAAGAAAAACGCCTCTTCCAGAGCATCGTGGCCGTGACGAACAATAGCCGTGCCTACACCGAACAACAGCCGCGCCTACTCCGAACAGTAGCCATGCCCGTTACGGACACCCGGCCACAAGACCGCCAAACATCAGAATGACAAGCCAGAAGCGAAAACAAAAATTCCCCGGAAGCTGTCTCTGTCGGCTCCCGAGGAATCATCTGGTCAAGGCAGGTCTTAACTCCGCTCCTTGCGCGAACAATAGCGCTTACACTGGGCACAGATGTCGTATCCCAACATAGTGCCAAGGATGAAATCCTCCTCCGGAGTCAGTTGGTTCAAGGGACGCGTCACCATGCAGCGCACGGCATGGATGCACTCCGGCTTCCCGAAAAACAAGTTTATCTTCTTGCCGTCGATGGGCTGAATCAAGTAAGCTATGTTCTGTTTCTCCAAACGGGCGACGGCGAATGCCTCGTATTTGCGATTAACGGTATAAAGAACCATCTGGCGCACTCCCTTCTGAAACTCGTAAACATGGTTCAGAAAGACTTTCAGTTCTTCGGGCCGGATGCCGGAATGTTGCATGTCCATACGGGTCGGTGCTAAGAGTAAAGAATCAAAGACTGCTTTTGAGGCCGGCCACCCAGGCGTCGATACGCTGGTCGGTCTTATCGCTTTCGTTCACGTCGTCGAGAGCCAGCCCCACGAAGTGTCCGTCCGTAGCGGCGATGGACGAGGAGAAAGAATAGCCTTCGGTGCTGACATCGTTGCCGATGAACGTACAGCCAGTGTTCTTCAGATGCTCGTAGAGCACTCCGATAGCGTCGCAGAACGTGTCGCCATACGATTCAGAGTCGCCGCAACCAAACAGAGCCACGAGCTTTCCGCTCAAGTCTGCCGACTTCAGCGTCTTGACGCCGTCATACCAATCGTCCTGAAGGTCGCCGTCGCCCCAGGTAGAGCTGCCCAGGATGAGTACGTCATAATCCTTCACCTTGTCCACCGTCAGCTTGTCTGCACTGTACACATCAGCGGCGGGCACTCCCAGCTTACCGGCTATCCGGTTAGCCAGGTCCTCGCATGTTCCGGTACTGGAACCATAGAAAATACCAATCTTTTTCATTATCTTCTTCGTTAATAAATTGCTGATTGCAAAGTAAAAACATTCTCCCCGTCCGTGAAATACCTACTTTCTGCGATTTCTACGGGCGCCAATCCCTATTCCGGGCTAACTATTTGTGGGGAAAGAAAAAATAAAGTCGCGCGACAGAGACGTTATTCCGCAGAATGATGTACTTTTGTCCTACGATGCAAAAGTTTGTCTACATAGCACTGCTGGCTTTCCTGTTCTTGCTGACGGGAACAGATTGCCTGGCCCAAGAGGAAGGCGAACCTACGACGGCCTACCTGACGCCTACCTATATACATGAGGGCGACACGATACCCTACGTCGCCTTGCCTGCGGTGTATATCTTCAAACCGGTCACGTTCAAGAACAAACGTCAGGAGAGAAGGTATAACAAATTAGTACGGGACGTGAAGAAAGTCCTCCCGATAGCCAACGAAGTGAAGAACGCCGTCATCGAGACTTACGAATACATCATGACCCTGCCCGACGACAAAGCGCGCCAGCGACACCTGAAGGCGGTGGAGAAAAGCGTGAAGGAGCAATATACGCCCCGCATGAAGAAGTTGACCTTCTCGCAAGGCAAGCTGCTGATTAAGCTGGTAGACCGACAGACCAACTCCACCGGTTACGAACTGGTGAAGGCATTCCTCGGTCCTTTCCGCGCAGGGTTCTACCAGGCGTTTGCCGCCCTGTTCGGCGCCAGTCTGAAGAAAGAGTATGACCCGCAGGGGGAAGATGCACTGACGGAACAGGTGGTGCTGATGGTGGAAAACGGACAATTGTAATCCCGCCTTCTTATTCCGGCTGCAACTCGTTCTTCGAGGGCAACTGCTTCCAACCTTCGCCAAAGGTGTCGTAAGCGTCGGTGACGACCACGAAGGCGGAAGGGTCGGCTTCTTTTATCTTGGCCTTCAGGCCGGCCACTTCCTTATAGCTGACCACCAGAAAGAGCATTTCCTTATCTTCTTTCGTATAGAGGCCGCTGCTCTTAATGCAGGTAGCCGTGCGGTCCATTTCTTCGATGATGTACTGATGCAGGTCAGGCAGTTTCTTGTTGCTAATGACGAAGAGAAGCTTGTCGTTTTTCTCGCCGTTAATCACCCTGGCCAAAACACGCGAACAGATAAAGATGGCGATGAGCGAATAGAACGACAGGTGCCACGAGGGTTGACTGACGTCTTCGGCATTGCCCACCCCAAAACCAATGACCACGAGGCCGAAGCAGACAACCAGTCCGTCGACCAGCAGGATGGCGTTCGAGAAACGGATGTGCGCGTACTTCTGCAGAATCATCGCCACTATGTCCGTTCCGCCTGTCGTAGCCTGGTTGCGCACCACGATGCCCTGACCGATGCCGATGACCGCCGCACCGATAACGGTGGTCAGCATCAGATGGTCCGTCATGTCGAAGGCACCGCCCAACAGTTGCGACGGGTCAAGGGCATGCAAAGCTTCCTTCGTAGGGTAGGACAGGGCCGATATAACGTTCATGATAAGGGGAGTGGTCAGCGCGGCGGCTATGGTGCGGCCTCCCAGCTTAGCCCCCAGGAGCAAGACGGAAAGGATGAGCAGGGGAATGTCGAACATATAACCGAAGGTTCCCACCTGGATGGAAGGGAAAAGGTTGTGCAACACGATGCTGGCGCCATACACGCCGCCAGGAACGATGTTATACGGATTGATGAAAAACACGAAACCAGCCGCCATGATGGTGCAGCCTACAAAGATATTCACCCAAGAAAGTATCTGCTTTGTCATAGTACTTCATATTTATGCGGCAAATATACAAAAACTTTCTGAAACATCCGACAAAAACCAGTGCCTATCAAACAGTAGTTATTCACCGGCCGGTGTCAATAAACAGCCGCTGTCAATATCTTGTTAACAAACACTACGGCTGAAAGTTCATCATCCTTTAAAAGAAAGACTTATCCGGTTTAAAAGAAATGAACAGGCTGTTCATAAAGGCATCGTTCCACCCGCTTCTTCACCAACGGTAAAAAACATTATCAACACTACTGTGAAGAAAAGGAGAAAAACAAGTCTTGCCCGACGGCAATATCCCCGGTCCGGAAGAGGCACGCTTCGTACGAACAAGAAGCACGGCTCTTCCGAACAAGAGGCACGCTCCATACGGACAAGAAGCAATCAACCGACAGATGATTGCTAATCAAACAATTAACAAGGGTGTTAAAAATGAAGTTTCCGGAACAAGTCCCAGATGACGATGCCCGCCGTGACGGACACGTTGAGCGAATGTTTGGTGCCGAACTGCGGTATCTCGATGCAGCCGTCGCAGCGGTCAATCACTTCTTGCTGCACACCTTTCACCTCATTGCCCAGCACCACGGCATAGCGGCGGCCGCGCTCCAGCACTACGTCCTGCAACATTGTGCTGCCCTCGGCCTGCTCCACCGCCAAGACTGTGAAGCCTTCTTCGTGCAGGTTATTAACAGCTTTCACCGCGTTATCAACATATTTCCAATCGACTGTGAACTCAGCCCCCAACGCTGTCTTGTGCATCTCGGGATGAGGCGGAACAGCCGTAATGCCGCACAAATAAATGCACTCTACGCGGAAAGCGTCCGACGTGCGAAACACCGAACCGATGTTGTGCAAGGAACGCACGTTGTCCAACACCACGGCCAAGGGCAACTTCTCCGCCGCCTTAAACTCTTCCGCACTGATGCGGTTCAACTCTGTTATCTTAAGCTTACGCATATTCTTCAGCATTACGGCCGCAAAGATACTCCATTCTGTTCACATCTGTGTTAATAACCGGGGAAAACCTGTCAATACTGCGAGGAAAGATTTTAAAAGATTCCGCTTGCATATCTCATAACTACCGCCATACAAACACCCCTATGAACATTCCAAAAAAAAGAAACCCAAGTTTTGACAGCGTATTAAACAGATTTTTCCGCCGCCCAATGCAGCTTTATCCTTCGAAAGTTATTAACTTTGTCGGTTGTTGACAGGCAGTTAATAGCACCGGGACAAAGCCACTTTCCTGCTTCTTATCCAACACGTTGTACATACTGCACCGTGTTAGTAACAAAGGGAAAACAACATCCCCCCGACACAATAACTTCTTGCGCAAGAAAAAGCCCGACAAGTTATTTACCGAATTAACAGCCCATCATCATCAGCATAGAGATTTTCATTTAAAGAAATAAAAAGAAATAAATATAATGGATTATGACTGACATCAGAGAAGAAATCGAAAAACTGAAGCGAGAGAAAAACGCCGTCATCCTGGGACACTACTACCAGCGGGGCGAAGTGCAAGACCTGGCCGACTTCGTGGGCGACAGTCTGGCCCTGGCACAATGGGCCGCACGGACGGAAGCAGACATTATTGTGATGTGCGGCGTGCATTTCATGGGGGAGACTGCCAAGGTGCTCTGTCCCCAGAAGAAAGTCCTCGTGCCCGACCTGGCAGCCGGCTGCTCACTGGCCGACAGTTGTCCCGCCGACGCCTTCGAACGCTTCGTCCGCGAGCATCCGGGCTACACGGTCATCTCTTACGTCAACACCACGGCCGCCGTCAAGGCACTGACCGACGTCGTGGTCACCTCCACCAATGCCCGCCAGATTGTCGAAAGCTTCCCGCAGGACGAGAAAATCATCTTCGGCCCGGACCGTAACCTGGGTAACTACATCAACGCCGTCACAGGCCGCCAAATGCTGGTGTGGGACGGAGCGTGCCACGTCCATGAGCAGTTCTCGGTGGAAAAGATAGTTGAAACCAAACGCCTGCACCCCGACGCGCTTGTTCTGGCACACCCGGAGTGCAAAGGCTCGGTCTTGAAGCTGGCAGATGTCGTAGGCTCCACAGCCGCCTTGCTGAAGTATGCCGTCCGTCATCCCGAACATACCTACATCGTAGCCACCGAGGCAGGCATCCTGCACGAGATGCGCAAGCAATGTCCCCAGACTACCTTTATCCCCGCTCCTCCGTCGGACAGTACCTGTGCCTGCAACGAATGTAGCTACATGCGCCTCAATACACTGGAGAAACTGCGCGACTGCCTGCGCGACGAATCGCCCGAAATCACCGTCGACCCCGCCATCGCCGCACGTGCCGTCCGCCCTATTGAGCGGATGCTGGAGATTTCTGCCCGGCTGGGGCTGTAAACCCTAAGCCGGCTCCATAAAAAAGGCCTGGCGGCGTTTTAAAGCACCGTCAGGCCTTTTTCTTTATAAGTACGGAACGCGACTGTGACGCCCCGTTTTAAAGTTTATTGCAGCGTGTTGAGAAACTTGCAAAGCTTTTGCACTCCGATGGCACGGTGGCTTATCTTGTTCTTCAGCGCATCGCCCATCTCGGCAAAAGTCTGCGTGTAGCCGTCCGGCACAAAGATGGGGTCATAACCGAATCCCGACATACCGCGCCGCGTCTTGGTGATTTCTCCGTTCACGATGCCCTCGAAAAGATGCTCTTTCCCGTTCAGGATAAGGGCAAACACCGTGCGGAAACGCGCTTTCCGGTTCTCCACACCTTCCAATTCCAGCAACAGCTTGCGCATGTTGGCCTCCGAATTGTGCGCTTCGCCGGCATAACGGGCCGAATACACACCGGGTGCTCCTCCCAATGCCTCCACTTCCAGTCCCGTGTCGTCGGCAAAACAGTCCTTATGATATTTCTCGTAGATAAACCTTGCTTTCTGCAAAGCGTTCCCCTCCAACGTGTCAGATGTCTCGGGAATGTCGGTCACGCAACCGATATCTTTCAAGCTGAAGATTTCAATCTTTTTTCCTATGATAGCTTCTACTTCCTCCAGCTTGTGGATGTTGTTGGTGGCAAATACAAACTTTTTCATATGTAGACGATGTTTTCAGTTAATGTGCTATTGGTAAACCTTAATCTATACGAGGGCATCAGTTCGTTGCCATATAACAGCCTGCGGACGACGGTCACTTCTGTCATGCCATTTCAGAGGTGATGTCATTTCGCATCCGCCCCTGTTCATTTGGCTTTCAGCCGGTCGAAACCTTCGCCATAGACACCGATGACCGAGCTTTGAGACACAAATGCATTGGGGTCTACCTCTTTCACCAGTTGGAAGATTTCATTGGACTGACGCTTGTAAGCCAGTACCACCAATACTTTGACATGATTCTGGCTATACCAGCCAGTACCATCCAATACCGTCACACCGCGGTGCGTCTCGCGGGTGATGCGGTCGGCTATTTCTTCGTATTTATGGCTGAAAATAAGAAACTGCACCGACTGGCGGGCACTGTTTACAATGTAATCAATAACGAAACCCATGACAAACAGCGTCACAAAGCCGAAAATAACGCGCCGCCAATCGTGGAACACAAAGTAGCAGGAACTGATGATAAGACAGTCTACCAGCATCACCATGCGCCCCAGGGCTACATCTTTATACTTATGCACTACGGCAGCAATAATGTCCGTGCCGCCCGTACTGCCTCCGCAATTGAACGCTATGCCCAATCCTGCGCCACACATTACCGACCCAATCAGGCACGCCATGGTGTCTTGTCCCGGGCCCAGCAGCAGCGGGAAGGTGCCGTCCGGATTCTTCACCAGCCATTGGGTGAACTCCAGCATCAGCGTCAGCACGATGATGGCATACGTGGTCTTAATGCTGAACTTTGGTCCCAAGACTTTAATGGCCAGTGTCATCAGTACCGCATTAATCAGGAAATACGTGTATTGGATGGGGAAACCGGTCGAATAATAAATGATGGCTCCGATACCGGTAGTTCCACCTGTCGTGATCTGATATGGAATCATGAACACTGCCCAGGCCAACGCATAACTGAAGAGACCCAGGGCTATGAAAAGATAGTCCCGGCTCTCTCGTAAAATTTCGGCTCTTGTTGGTTTCTTTAAGCGCATAGGTTTATTTTAATACGATGTTGATTATCTTCTTCGGCACGACAATCACCTTGACCACCTGCTTGCCTTCCATCCACTTGGCAGAGCGTTCGTCGGCCAGGACGGCGGCTTGTATGTCATCGGCCTGTGCGTCGGCAGGGAAGGTCTGGTTGAAACGTGCCTTTCCGTTGAAGGAGACGGTGTAGTTCACTGTGTTTTCCACCAGATATTCTTCGTTCCAGGCAGGCCATTGGGCATCACATACCGAACCTTGTCCACCCAGTTGCTCCCACAGTTCTTCGCAGACATGCGGGGCAAAAGGCGCCAGGGTAACGACCAGCGGCATCAGTACTTTGCGCTTGCTGCATTTCAAGGCTGCCAATTCGTTGACGCATATCATGAAGGCGCTGACGGACGTATTGTAGGAGAAGGCTTCGATGTCACCCGTCACTTTCTTGATGAGTTTGTGCAGGGACTTCAGTTCTTCCGGCGTAGCCTCTCCGTCTGTCACTTGCCAATTGCCCGTGCGGTCATAGAAGAGTGACCAGAATTTCTTCAGGAAGCGGTGCACGCCGTCAATGCCGTTCGTGTCCCAAGGCTTGGATTGCTCTACGGGACCGAGGAACATCTCATACATGCGGAGTGTGTCGGCACCATATTTCTCGACAATCATGTCGGGATTCACTACGTTGTACATGGATTTCGACATCTTTTCCACCGCCCATCCGCAGATATATTTGCCGTCTTCCAGGATAAACTCGGCCGTATTATACTCCGGACGCCAGGCTTTGAAGGCTTCGATGTCCAATACGTCGTTCTGCACGATGTTCACATCCACATGGAGTGGGGTAGTGTCGTACTGTTCTTTCAATCCCAGAGATACGAAGGTATTGGTGTCCTTGATGCGGTAAACGAAGTTGCTTCGTCCTTGAATCATGCCTTGGTTCACCAGCTTCTGGAAGGGTTCTTCCACTACCGAAATGCCCAAGTCGTGCAGGAACTTGTTCCAGAAACGCGAGTAAATCAAGTGTCCCGTAGCGTGTTCCGTGCCCCCTACGTAGAGGTCTACGTTGCGCCAGTATTCGTCCACCTTCTTGTCCACCAGAGCCTGATTGTTGTGCGGGTCCATGTAGCGCAGGTAGTAGGCGCTGGAGCCTGCAAAGCCCGGCATGGTGTTCAGTTCGAGGGGGAAGATGGTCGTGTTGTCTATCTTTTCGTTTTCGACCACGCAATTGTTCACTGTGTCCCAAGCCCACTTGGTGGCATGTCCCAGAGGAGGTTCGCCCGTTTCTGTGGGTTGGAATTTGCTCACTTCGGGCAATTCCAACGGAAGGCAGCTTTCGGGAATCATGTAGGGCATCCCGTCTTTGTAATACACGGGGAACGGTTCGCCCCAATAACGCTGACGGCTGAAGATGGCGTCGCGCAGACGGTAGTTCACCTTCACGCGTCCCAGGTTATGGTCTTTCACATATTTCTTGGTGGCGGCAATGGCTTCTTTGATAGTCAATCCGTTCAGGTTCAAGTCGCAGTAGGGCGTGGCATCCTTGCGGGGTGAGTTGCATACAATACCTTCTTTGGCATCGAAGCTCTCTTCACTTACATCGCATCCTTCCACCAACGGACGGATTTCCAATCCGAAATGTTTGGCGAAAGCATAGTCGCGGCTGTCGTGCGCAGGCACGGCCATGATGGCTCCCGTGCCATATCCGGCCAGCACATAGTCGCTTATCCAGATGGGCACTGCTTCGCCCGTGAAAGGATTGATGGCATACGAACCGGAGAAGACGCCCGTCACACTCCGGTCGCTGATGCGTTCACGTTCTGTGCGTTTCTTTGTGCGGTCCAGGTAAGCGTCCACTTCGACTTTCTGTGCTTCAGTGGTCAGTTGGGACACCAGTTCGCTTTCCGGAGCCAATACCATGAAAGTGACCCCGAACATCGTGTCGGCGCGGGTGGTAAATATCGTGAATTCCAAATCGCTGTCTTTCACCTTGAAGCGCACTTCCGTGCCTTCGCTCCGGCCTATCCAGTTGCGTTGGGTCTCTTTCAACGAATCGGTCCACTGGATGGTTTCCAATCCGTCCAGCAGGCGTTGCGCGTAGGCCGATACGCGCAGGCACCATTGCTTCATCTTCTTTTGTACCACCGGGTAGCCTCCGCGTTCCGACACGCCGTCCACCACCTCGTCGTTGGCTAGCACCGTGCCCAATTGCGGGCACCAGTTCACCATCGTTTCGCCCAAGTAGGCGATGCGATAGTTCATCAGCGTCTCCTGCTTCTCCTTCTCGCTCTTCGCCTTCCATTCGTCGGCCGTGAAGCAAAGTTCTTCGGAGCAAGCCACATCGAGGCCTTTTGTGCCCGTCTTCCCGAACCTTTCCGTCAGCTCGTCTATGGGGCGTGCCTGTTGCTTGTCGTTGTCGTAGTAGCTGTTGAACATTTTTTGGAAAGCCCATTGTGTCCAGTGATAATATTGCGGGTCGCAGGTGCGGATTTCGCGGCTCCAGTCGAACGAGAAGCCTATCTTGTCTAACTGTTCGCGGTAGCGGTTGATATTGTTGACGGTTGTAATTGCAGGGTGTTGTCCGGTTTGGATGGCATACTGTTCGGCGGGCAATCCGTAAGCGTCATACCCCATCGGGTTGAGCACGTTGAACCCGCAGAGCCGTTTATATCTGGCGTAGATGTCCGACGCGATGTATCCTAACGGATGTCCCACGTGCAGCCCCGCTCCGCTGGGGTAGGGGAACATGTTGAGCACATAATACTTCGGTTTGCTCTCGTCTTCCTTCACGCGGTAGGTCTGGTTGTCCACCCACCGCTGTTGCCATTTTTTCTCGATATCCCTGAAATTATATTCCATGTCGTCTTGTAGTAATAGGGTTAAATACTTGGTTGGTTGTCATAAACGGTGCAAATTTACGGGTTTATTTCCAGATTTAATGCGACAGGTGCGAAAAAACGCTGCTGAAAGGGCTCAGTAAGGGGCTTGTTCCCATTGGAAAACGGTCCCGTTCAGCCGGCTGGCCGAGGTGCCCGCCCAATCGGCCGCATACGCTTCTCCCGAAGCGGGGTCAAGGCCTAAGTACCGGTTTGTTTTCAACGACAGCAACATACATTGCCCGTGCAGCATGTCTTGCCACATGAACAGGCAATCTTCGGTCTCTTCGGCAGACAACCGCACGTCTCCGGACAGGCCCAAGCCGGCCACCGTCACATACCCCGTGCCGTTCATGGCTTGCAAGACCACTTTCCCATTTCCTCTGTCCAAGATTTTGAAGAAGCAGTCGGGCGTGTTGTATTCTTTCGCCCAATCAGGTACCGAATAAATCATTTTTCTGGGATTGGCCTGCATACGTTGTTGATTTCCTATGTTCGTAAGGCTGACCGTTTTTCCGAAGGGGATGTTCTTGCTGCGGTCGGCCAAAGGCTCTTCCACCGTGAAGTCGTCGAATTCCGCATAGCCCCCCTCCCGGTGTTGTTGGTTGAAGGCGAACAAGGCATACCGTGCGCCTTGGAAAATCTTGGTTTGGTAGGGCACGACCAATTTTTCCCCTATGTCCTGATAGTTTACCCCATCTTTGCTGAAGCTGAATTGCGCCCATTCGTGTTCAAAGTCACCCGTGACGCGCAGGTAGATGGGCGATTTGTCCCACGGCTGTTCAAGGGTCGTGTCTGTCCCCAAGTCATAATAACTCAGCAGGATCTGCTTGTTTCTGACGGTAATGCCTACCCATTCGTAAGGAATGTTCAGCAATCCCAATCCGGCAATGTCCCCTTCCTTCAGGTGCGAGGGGTCGAGCACCACCGTGGCTATCGACACCGGTCCTATTCCCCTTTGGGTCAACGTGTTTCTGGCCCAGTACAAATCTTTGGCAGGCAGGGTGTGCAGGCGGAGTTTACCGTTCTTCAATGCCCATTGGCGGTCGTCAGGTAGGTGGTTCCATTGCCAGACAGGCAACAGGCTTTTGTTGTCGAAATCATCGCTGCGCACGTAAGGAGCATGAGAAACGACCTTGGCGTCCACTTGCGGTTTCGTCCAGGTCCTTGGCGAACGCCCCAAGTTGTTTTCCAATCCGAAGTAAGGCCATCCGTCTTTCCAGGTGACGGGCGAGAGGCAGGTGGTGCGTCCCACGGCTAAGAAGTCCAGCATGGAGAATCCCCACCAGTCTCCGTTTTCCAACTGTACGATGCCTCCTTGGTGCAGGGTGGCACAACCCATATTGTCGGCCTGCGGTTTGTAGGTTTTCAGCCTCCATTGGCCTTTTTCCGGCATTTTCCCATCCATCGGGATGTCGCTTGCCCAAGTGGCATGTGCTGTGCCCAAGGTCTCCCGGCAACTGATGACCCGTGTCTCGTAAGGTCCCTCCAATTTATCGGCCCGGGCGCACATCATGCGTCCCATAGGCGCGTAGTCGGCGCTGATGAGGTAATATCTCCCGTCTATTTTGTAGATGTGGTGTCCTTCACCCATGGCGTTTCCCCGTGGGATGATGCACCGGTCGCTGCCCTCGACATATCCGCTGAAGTCTGGTTTGATTTCAATGCAATGCACCTCGTCGTAACCGTAGACGGCATAGATTTTCCCGTTGTCGAACAATACGGAGACGTCATGGATGGAGCCGCCCATGTTGTAGTGTTTCCACGGGCCTTTCGGGTTGTCCGACACATACACCTGCATCCCTATGCCGTTGATGTTGGAGAATATATGGAATTTTCCGTCGTGGTATCGGATGCAGGGCGCCCATATGCCTTGTCCGTAAGCCTCTTTCCCGTCTTCTAAGCGGAAGCGGGGATCATCGATGTCGATGCGGTCGAAGGCATAGCTACAGAAGTCCCAGTTGACCAAATCTTTAGAGGTCAGCACGGCCAGTCCCGGATTGCAGTGCATGGTCGTCCCCACCAAGTAGAAAGTGTCGTCTACCCGGATAATGTCCGGGTCGGAGAATTCGTCATAAAACAAGGGATTGGTATAAGTGCCGTTTCCATTGTCGGCTGTCCAGGAGGACGATTGTCCCCACACGCTGTTCAGGGCCATCAGGCAACATGCCATCCATGCGGCCAGACTTCGTTTCATACCGTGGCAATACATAAGATTTTGGTTTTAGAGGTTTGTTTAAATGATTTAGAAAAGACTCAGGAGCAAATGTACGCATTTTATTCGGCTTATTGCTTGCATAGACGTTGTTTTTTCAAGTCTTTTTAGTCGACTCTGCTTGGGCAAGCTACCAAAGACCTGTCTCGCTTTCGTCTATACACAAGAGCGAGGTAAGAGCGAGTAACGACTTTGGTAGGTAGTTGACTGGAATTTGTTTAGTACATACTGTTGAAAAATCCATACAAATGAAGCAGTTGGAAATAGCGCGATTGGGGAGCCTTCTTTTTGTCGTCATGCTTGTACAATTTCTGAATGGCAGAAGATTATTTGTTTGGGAAGGAATGCAAATGATTGAAAATTAGTATGTTTTCGGATTGATACTTAGCCTATTTCGGGTGTGGCTTCCTGACTTCTTCGGGATTGGTAAGCGGCTTGTCTGGTGGTTAGTTAATCACTCCCTGAATAAACAGTTATTGGTTGGTCTATGGATAAATAGACGGCTTAGGTAGTGATCTATAATTCACTTGACTTGTGTTTTTGCATGGTAAAAAATAACGAAAAAGAAGGGTTTTAATTGAAAATTATCGCTTAAAAATCGCTTTCTCTGTCCTCTAAGGGAGCGAACGGAGTCGAAGGCTTGTCTACGATGGTGTGTTGTCATCCTTGCAAACTGCTGCGTCATTATCGGGATTCGGGCTGAGTCGTTTACGAAAGTAAACATTTGTTTGTCAAGTAATTAACTTTCCAAAAAAAACCGGAAATACCCCAAAAATGTAACAATGGCCCTTGTCCGAACCATCCGGAAAACCATAAAACATCTCCTACAAACACGTATTTTGAACAGATTGTGCTAGTTTTTGACCAGATAGTGTTTAGTAACCAATAACGGACATTGCCTAATTTTGTGACAGGCAATTCTTTGCGGAAAAGCCGTCAATACAGAACATAACCCTAAACAATAAAAAGAATGAATAGAAACATGAAGACACTCCATAAGATTATCCAGCAATCGGAACCGCCAAGTCAAGAAACACTCTACCGGAGACTACTGACGAACGAGTGTGTTTGCCAATTGTCCCACGACCAACTCTTGTCGCTCATCGAGGAATGTCGGCAGCATCTCGACCCGGACTTTTTCCTTTGGCTGAAGCGAAATCAAATCAAATGCTTGTCTCCCCGTGGCATTATCTTTTGCATTCTTATTCGTCTCCATAAGGGTAGCGATGAAATTAAACATATTCTCGGTCTGGGCATGCCGCTTACCGCACATTCAAAAGCCGCATCGCCAACCTGCTGCAAATTCAAGAAATGCAGAAAGCCACTCTCGAGGAATTCTTGTGGGAGATCTCTGAAACGTAGCAAGAAGAAGGGATGATCTGGTCTCTTTATGGAAAGTAAAATATTTTCTCTACTTGGACAAATTTCTTGCAAAAATCGTCCACCATACCTTAAATCTCCGTAACTTTAGCCTCTGAGAATAGAGTGGTAATTGCTTAAATGGCATAATTGCTCACTATAAATTTAAGGCTTTTATCGTTATGTTGTTAATTTTCAGATAAATAATGTCGTCTCTTATATCACGTTAGTTAGTTGCCAAAGAAAAATAAACGCTTATGACCCTCACCTATATCTTCCACAGTTCCTTTGCCCTTGACACCGGCACATGTATCTTGCTTTTCGATTATTGGATGGACCCGGCGGCCGTCGTTTCCCGATTGTTGCCGTCGGACAAACCTATGTATGTCTTTGCCAGCCATTTTCATGAAGATCATTTCAATCGGGAAATTTTCTCGTGGAAAGAGGGACGGCAGGCCAACACTTTTTATATTCTCTCGAAAGATATCTGGAAGCACCGCCGTGCACGGCGTGAGGAGGCTGACGTCTGGTTGGCCAAAGGAGGCAGTTGGCAGGACGATAACTTGCGCGTGACGGCTACGGGGAGCACGGACAGTGGTGTCTCGTGGGTGATAGAAACGGGTGGAAGGCGTTTTTTCCATGCCGGTGATTTGAATAACTGGTATGCGCGTTTCCTGACCGACGATTATCGGGGCGGTACGATATACAGCCCGGAGTTTGGCATGGAAGTTGACCCGGGCAGGGAGGAGAAACGCTATCTGGGTGAGTTGAAGGATATCCGCAAGGTGGCGGACTCGTTCGACCTGGTGATGTTTCCCGTGGACAGTCGTGTGGGCAACGGCTATACACGCGGGGCCCGGCAGTTCATCGGGCAGTTCCGGGTGGGGATGTTTGTCCCCATGCACTTTGTGGTTGGCGGATTCGAATCGGCCTGGCGGATGAAGGAGTTTACCGATGCGCAGGGCATCGGCTTTTGGGACATCGCTTGCGAAGGGGATGTGTTAGAGTTATAGTGCGTCTCCGGCTTTTTTTTCCGGTGTAGGGTATTTTTTTCGGCCTTGTTTCGTCCGGTGCGATTAATATATGTTTATCTTTGCACGGTTATGGATATGCATCGGTTACATCTACATAGGACTCGGGGCGTGGCGGCTTTTCATGCGGTGGCGGTGGTCATCGTAGGGATATGGGGCCTGACGTTCATTTCCACCAAGTTGTTGATAGAGGCAGGCATGACGCCGCAAGAGATTTTTCTGCTTCGTTTCCTGATGGCATACATAGGCATTTGGTTTTTGTCCAAGGGCAAGTTGTGGGCCGACAGGTGGCAGGACGAGCTTTGGTTGCTGGCGGGTGGCGTGACCGGCGGGTCTTTTTATTTCCTGACGGAGAACATGGCTTTGGAGTATACGTTGGCCACGAACGTGTCGTTTCTGGTGTGTACCACGCCGTTGGTCACCACGTTGCTGTCTTTGCTGCTCTACAAGAAGGAGCGGGCCACGAAGGCGCTGATAGGCGGTTCGCTGACGGCATTGGCCGGGGTGGCGCTGGTGGTGTGCAACGGCCATTTCGTGTTGCGCCTTTCTCCTGCGGGTGATTTGCTTTCGCTGTTGGCTTCTTTTTCCTGGGCTGTTTACAGTTTGATTATGCGGCGCATGGCCGACCGCTATGAGGCGGTGTTCGTCACGCGCAAGATATTTTTCTACGGGGTGCTGACCATATTGCCGGTATTTGCCTTCCGGCCCTGGCAGTTCGAGGTGTCCCGTCTGTTGGAACCTTCCGTCCTTTTCCATTTGCTCTTTCTGGGCGTGCTGGCGTCGCTGGCCTGTTTCGCCGTGTGGAATGTCGTGCTGAAGCGGTTGGGCACGGTGCGTGCTTCCAATTACATCTACCTCAACCCTGTGTTCACGCTGACGGGTTCGGCCATTGTGCTGGGCGAGCGGTTGACGCCGATGGCGTGGGCGGGCATGGCGCTGATTCTGGGCGGGGTCTATTGGGCCGGAAGGAAAAAGAAAGAATCTGTATAACTTATTATAAAAGAGGAGAAGAGTATGCTTGCATATACGTATGTAGAACAGGGAAGGTTCGAGTTGCGCGAGAAGCCCCGGCCGCAGTTGCTGGATGCGCGCGATGCCATTGTACGGGTGACGCTGGGAAGTATCTGTACGAGTGACTTGCACATCAAGCATGGCAGTGTGCCGCGTGCGGTGCCGGGCATCACCGTAGGCCATGAGATGGTGGGCGTGGTGGAAGAAGTGGGCAGCGCTGTCACTGCGGTGTGCCCCGGCGACAGGGTGACGGTCAACGTGGAGACCTTCTGCGGCGAGTGTTTCTTCTGCCGGCATGGCTTTGTGAACAACTGCACGGATCCTGATGGGGGCTGGGCATTGGGATGCCGCATCGACGGGGGGCAGGCGGAATATGTGCGCGTGCCTTATGCCGACCAGGGATTGAACCGTATTCCCAGCGGGGTGAGCGACGAGCAGGCCTTGTTCGTGGGCGATGTGCTGGCCACAGGCTTTTGGGCGACACGTATTTCAGACATTACGCCGGACGATACGGTGCTTGTCATCGGGGCGGGGCCGACGGGCATCTGTACGCTGCTCTGTGCGATGCTGAAGCAGCCCCGGCGCATCATCGTGTGCGAGCAGTCGGCCGAGCGCATCCGGTTTGTGAGGGAGCATTATCCCGATGTGCTGGTCACCACGCCCGAGGAGTGCAAGGCCTTCGTGCTGTCGCACAGCGAGCATGGCGGGGCCGACGTGGTGTTGGAGGTGGCGGGCACGGACGATTCGTTCCGGCTGGCGTGGCAGTGTGCGCGGCCCAATGCTGTGGTTACCATCGTGGCCCTCTACGACCGTCCGCAGGTGCTCCCCTTGCCCCAGATGTATGGCAAGAACCTGACGTTCAAGACGGGGGGTGTGGACGGATGCGATTGTGCCGAGATTCTCCGCCTGATTGCCGGGGGGCAGATTGATACGACGCCGCTTATTACCCACCGTTTCCCCCTGGCCCGTATCGACGAGGCCTACCGCCTGTTCGAGCAGAAAGCCGACGGGGTGATGAAGATAGCGATTTTTTAATTCCCAATTCTTATTTCTTAATTTTCAATTCTCAATTCTCCATTTATGAAGTTTATCTCGTGGAATGTGAACGGCCTGCGTGCGTGCAAGGACAAGGGCTTTGTGGAGGCGTTCAAGCAGTTGGACGCTGATTTCTTCTGTCTGCAAGAGACCAAGATGCAGGCGGGACAGTTGGATTTGTCCTTCGAGGGCTATGAGTCGTATTGGAACTATGCCGAGAAGAAGGGTTATTCGGGCACGGCCATCTACACGCGGCACCAGCCCCTGAGTGTCACCTATGGCATCGACGTGGAGCACCACGACCGCGAGGGGCGCGTCATTACGCTGGAGATGCCTGCGTTCTTCCTGGTGACGGTCTACACGCCCAACTCGCAGGATGGGTTGCGACGTCTGGACTACCGCATGACGTGGGAGGATGACTTCCGCCGCTATCTCCTGGCACTGGACGCGCGCAAGCCGGTCATCGTCTGCGGCGACCTGAACGTGGCGCATCAGGAGATTGACTTGAAGAACCCGAAGACCAATCGCCGAAACGCGGGCTTCACGGACGAGGAGCGTGCCAAGTTCACCGAGCTGCTCGGCGCGGGCTTCACCGACACTTACCGTTATTTCTACCCTGACCGCACGGACATCTATTCCTGGTGGTCCTACCGTTTCCGGGCGCGGGAGAAGAATGCGGGCTGGCGCATTGACTACTTCCTCACCTCCAAGCGCCTGGACGACCGCCTGGTCAGTGCCGACATCCACACGGACATCTATGGCTCCGACCATTGCCCCGTCGAGGTGGTGCTGGACCTTTGACCCTCCGCTGCCCCTCCCTTTCACCCTCCGCCATCACTCCTATTGACGCTGCCTGTATACCGCTATGCAGGCTGTGTCAATAGGCCTTTTCACCCTTATTATCTGTAGTGGGATAGGATTCTTATTCCACGTGAGATAGAAAACTTATTCCACATGAGATAAGAAGTTTATTCCACATGGGATATGAAACTTATCTCACGTGGGATATGCAGTTTATTCCACGTGGAATATGCAGCCACCATAGGCCTATTCGCAAAGGGTCACTACTGCCTGTCCCTGTGGCTGAATAGGGCGTGTGGCGAAGGGTCACTGCGGCAGTAGCCTTGGAACAGGTGTGTCCAGAGGCGGCGGGGGAGGAGAGGGGGTCAGAGCAGGCAGAAGGTGTAGCCCTCTTCGCGGAGGAAATCCAGGGCGCGGGGCAGGGCATAGGGCAGGTTGCCGTTGGTCCACGACTTCAGCGAGTCGTGGAAGGTGATGATGGAGCCGTTGCGGGCGTAGCGCATGACGTTGGCCAGCACCTGCGGCGGGCGCAGCTTCTTCGAGTAGTCGCGCGTGACGAGGTCCCACATGACGATGCGGCAATGGTGGCGCAACACCATGTACTGCCCCCAGGTCATGTGCCCGTGGGGCGGGCGGAAGAGGATGGGGTGCAGGGCAGCTTCGACCTGCTCGGGAGGCAGGTCGTGGCAGGCTTCGAGCATGAAGTCGTGCGCCCGGCGGACGTCTTCGAGGTATTGGTTGGAGCTGTTCTCGAAGCCTCGCAGGTGGTGGAACGTGTGGTTGCCGATGCGGTGCCCCTGCTCGACGACCTGGCGGAAGACGTCTGGGTGCTTGCGGATGTTGTCGCCCACCATGAAGAACGTGGCCTTGACGCCGTGCCGTGCCAGCACGTCGAGCACCCACGGCGTCACCTCGGGGATGGGCCCGTCGTCGAAGGTCAGGCAGACAGTCTTCGCCGTCGGGTCCGTCCGCCACAGTGCGCTGGGGTAGAGCTTGCGGACTATTTCAGGAGGTTGTTCGATAAACATGGGTTTTATTCTGCTTTATATCCCATGGCCGTGACATACTGGTGGTACAGTTCGCCGAATTTCTCCTCATACTGTTCCGTCATCGTCGAGCCGTATTTCTTCATCAGGCTGATTTCCGAGTTGAGCAGCGAGAGGTGGTATTCGCACTCCTGCACGGAGATGGCCAGGCGTGTTTCGTCCAGGCTGAGGTACCACGTCAGATATTCCATCGACTTGTCGGCCAGTGCCCCAGCTATGCGGTCGCCCGCCTCCGTTTCACCCAGTTGGTAATAGGCCTCGGCCATTTGCAGGGCGCCGTTCTGGTAGTCGTAGGGCACGTTGACGGCAGGAATCATCTTCTCCGCATAGTCCAGTGCCGCTTTCGCCTTGTCGCGCTTACCCTCCTTCATCAGTTGCTGCACCAGTTGCGCGAAGATGCGGCGGTGCGAGTAGCACATGCGCAGGGCATTTTCGTCGATGTAGATGCCCGGCTTGTCGATGCCCCCGTAGCGGAACTTGTGCATCAGGTTGTCGTACATCTTCTCCGAGTCAAGGCTGACGCCCGTCTTCGTGTTGTCAAACGGCGTGAACCGATAGGCCAGTCCCTCCTGTATGAAGTGGTTGGCCATGCCCAGTTGGTTGTCCGTGCCCACGCTGATGGCAATGTAGATGGGTCGTTCCCAGTTGGCCTCGGCCAGCATCTCGAGCATCATCAGTTCGCTCTTGTAGAGGGCGCGTTTTCCTTTCAGTGAGATGTGCATGTAGTCCGGTATGCTGTCGCCCGGAATCATCATGCCGCTGCGGCGCACGGCCTCTTTGTCTACCTTGATGACGATGCTGTCGGTCGGTATGATGTTGAGGTCCTTGTTGCTGGGATTCCTTACCCAGTATTTCAGGATGTTTTTCAGCTCGTAGGGGTTGTCGCCAAACTCCTTCTGGATGTTCACCAGCACCTCGGGGTTTCCGGCCAGGGCCTCTTTCTTGGCCTGTGCATAGAGTTGGTCGAGGCTCTTGGCCACTTCGGGTTGCACGGGGATGTATTCGTTGGTGCCTTCCACATACTCCATGCGGTCCCACGTGATGGGCAGCGACGGACTGTCGTAGGCCGGGCGCTTCATCTGGTCGATGTACCAGTCGGTTTGCAGGTAAGACAGGTTGCAGGTGCGTGCGTCGGGCCGGTAGCCTTCCGTCTCTTGTCCGTACCACAGCGGGAAGGTGTCATTATCGCCGTTGGTGTAGATGATGGGGTTGCCGCTTTCCTGGAGCGACATCAGGTAGTTGTAGCCGAAGTCGCGGGCCATGTAGCGGTCGCTGCGGTCGTGGTCGTCCCATGTCTGGCTCGCCATCTGTATGGGTACCAGCAGACAAGCCAGTGACACCAGCAGGGCGACAGGCAGCGAGGGGCGGATGTCGGGCATCCATGTGCCTTCGTTCCAGGCGGCCATCTGTTCGGTTGTCCACTCTTCCTTACGCTTGTGCGTCAGGTTGGCGATGAGCTGGGTGATTCCCATCACGCCCAAGCCTATCCAGATGGCAAAGGCGTAGAACGAGCCGGCGTAGGCATAGTCGCGTTCGCGGGGCTGCATGGGGGTCTGGTTCAGGTAAAGTACGATGGCGATGCCCGTCATGAAGAACAGGAAGAATACTACCCAGAACTGTTGGATGCCCCGGCGTCCGCGGTAGGCCTGCCAGATGAGGCCGATGATGCCCAGCAGCAGCGGCAGGCAGTAGAACACGTTGTGCCCCTTGTTTTCCTTGAGTTCGGTGGGCAGGTATTCCTGGTCTCCTATCAGCCAGTTGTCTATGAAAGAGATACCCGTAATCCAGTTGCCGTGTTCAATCTCTCCGTTGCCCTGGATGTCGTTTTGCCGTCCGGCGAAGTTCCACATGAAGTATCGCCAGTACATCCAGTTGAGCTGGTAGGAGAAGAAGAACTTGATGTTCTCCCATTGGGTGGGGACGTTGACCATTATCATTTCGCCACAACGGTCGAACGGGACGTCGCGGCCCTTGATGTTCATCCACGCTTTGTAGTACTGCGCGTGTGCCGAGCTGTACATGCGTGGGAAGAGCATGTTCTGCGCATACTCATATTCGATGCGTCCGGGGATTTCGATGTAGCTGTCTTTCTCGTCGGGCGTGGCCTTCTCCTTGCGGATGAACTTGGTGTCTTCGCTATTGACGCGTGGCTCGCAGTAACCGTCTTTCACGTCGAGGGCTACTTGTGAGGAGAACGTCTGCCCGTAGAACAGGGGGCGTGTGCCGTACTGTTCACGGCCCAGGTATTCGCCCAGCGTGAAGATGTCTTCCGGCGAGTTCTGGTCCATCGGCGTGTTGGCCGTCGAGCGTATCACGATAAGGGCGTATGAAGAGTATCCCACCACGATGAGCAGCGTGCACAGCAAGGCCGTGTTGAGGGCACGGGCACTGACGCGCCACTTCTCCTTAAGGGCGGCTTGCGTCTGCGGGCGGAGGTAGAACCACATCAGGGCAATGACGATGAGGCCGATGACCACCGAGCCGGCTCCGTGTCCGTAGAAGGGGATGCCCAGCATAGCGATGGTCAGGATGAAGGACAGGGCCATGCGCAACGGGCTGTGTTGCATATATGTCTCGTACACGCCCCAGATAAGTGCAGCGGCCAGCAGGACGACGTACACCAAGACGCCCGTGTTGAAGGGCATGCCCAGCGTGTTGACGAACAGCAGCTCAAACCATCCGCCCACCTTCACGATGCCCGGCACGATGCCGTAGAGCACCACGGCCACCAGTACGGCCGAACCCAGCAGTGCCAGCAGAGAGCCCTTGGCGTTGGCATGGGGCACTTTCTTATAATAATAGATAAGGACGATGGCAGGCAGGCAGAGCAGGTTGAGCAGGTGCACGCCGATGGAGAGCCCCGTCAGGTAGGCGATGAGCACCAGCCAGCGGTCGCTGTGCGGCTGGTCGGCCACGTCTTCCCACTTCAGGATGAGCCAGAAGACAACTGCCGTGAAGAGCGATGAAAAAGCGTAGACTTCGCCTTCGACGGCCGAGAACCAGAACGTGTCGCTGAACGTATAGGCCAAGGCGCCCACCAGTCCGCTGCCCATGATGGCCACGGTCTGTCCGGCGGTGATGTGCGTTTCGTCCGACACTATCAGCTTGCGTACCAAGTGTGTGATGGTCCAGAAGAGGAACAGGATGCACGCGGCGCTCATCAGCGCACTCATGTAGTTGACCATCTTGGCCACTTCCGAGGCATCGGCAGCAAACTGTGAAAACAGGTTGGCCACGAGCATGAAGAAAGGTGCTCCAGGCGGGTGGCCCACTTCCAGCTTATAGCCGGTGGTGATGAACTCAGGGCAATCCCAAAAGCTTGCGGTCGGTTCGATGGTCATGCAATAGACCGTGGCCGCAATGAGGAAAGTAATCCAACCCATCAGGTTGTTTACGGTACTGTACTTTTTCATTCGGATTCGTCGATTGTTGCTTTTTTTCTGGTCCCTGTTCCCGTGTTTTTCGGGCACGGCGGGGCATATGCGCGGCAAAGATAGCGATTTACTGCGAAAAGCGTGGCAAATCGTCTGATAATTAGTATTGCTTAAGGAAGTTTCCGCTTTCGATGCCTTGTGGGGATGGTTGCCGTGCGTTGCGGCCGTGGCTCTTGTCCGGACGGAGGACGGCTGTTGTTCGGGGCGGGCGTGCCTCTTGTCCGGACGAAGTATGCTTGTTGCGTGGCGGTGCGGGGGACGGGTATCATTTGTGTTTTTCTTCTGGTTCGGATGTTGTCTTTTCCGAAAAAAGAACTTCCGCGCATTGCTTTTTCGAGGGCGGAGCTTTACTTTTGTGGGAAACATATGTCTGTTTAATCAATCGATACCGTTATGAAAAAGAAAATCCTTGCTATCCTTCTTCTGTGCGGTGCCCTGACGGCGGGCGCCAAGGTGAAACTGCCCGCACTGATGGGCGACAATATGGTGCTCCAGCAACAGACCGACGCGCGCCTGTGGGGCTGGGCCGACGCCGGAGCTACCGTCCGGGTGAGCACGTCGTGGGACGGACAGACGCACACGTGTCGCGCCGGCAGCGACGGGCGTTGGTTGCTGACGGTCAAGACTCCCGCCGGCAGTTATACCCCTTATGAAATCACCTTCGACGACGGCGAGCTTGTCACCCTGCGGGGCGTCCTCGTGGGCGAAGTCTGGCTGGCTTCCGGACAGAGCAACATGGAGATGCCCCTGCGCGGCTTCGGCGGCTGCTGCGTGCAGGACGGGGTGGACGAAGTCATTGCCGCCGCCGACCATCCCTATGTCCGCTTCTTTACCGTGCCGCTCAACATGTCTCATGAGTTGGAATACGACTGCGCCGCTGCCTGGCAGGTGCCTTCCGTCCACACGGCCGCCGGGTTCAGCGCCACCGCCTGGTTTTTCGCCACTTCCTTGGAGAAAGCCTTGCGCGTCCCCGTGGGCATGGTCGTGTCGGCCTTCGGGGGCACCCGTGTCGAGAGCTGGCTCAGCCGTGAGGTGCTGCAAGGCTATCCCGACGTCAACCTGCAGAGGGAAGCAATCGATGCGTACGAGCCGGCCTACATGCGCCCCATGCTGATGTACAATGCGATGCAGGTGCCCGTCCGCAACTATACCTTCAAAGGCATCATCTGGTATCAGGGCGAGGGCAACGTGGGCGCCCACCAGACCTATGCCCAACGCCTGGCCGACATGGTACGCCTGTGGCGCAGCGACTTCCGCCTGGGCGACATTCCTTTTTACTATGTCGAAATAGCTCCCTATGCCTACGGCGACAACGGCCAAGGCCTGCAGGGAGCTTATCTGCGCGAAGCCCAGTTCCGCGCCCAGAGCCTTATACCCAACAGCGCCATGGTCTCCACCAACGACCTGGTCGAACCCTACGAACTCTTCAACATCCATCCGCGCAACAAGCGCACGGTGGGCCGCCGTCTCTCGTACCTGGCGCTCAACCTCACCTATGGCATGAAACAAATCAACTGCTGGGGGCCGCAGTACAAGTCGTGGACGGCGAAAGGAAACGAAGCCTGGGTTAGCTTCGACAACCTCCAGATGGGCATCTGCCGTAACTACGACATCCGGGGCTTCGAAGTGGCCGGCGAAGACCATGTCTTCCACCCCGCCGACAACGTCTGGCTCCATTGGCAGACCAACGAACTGGTCGTCTCGTCGAAAGCCGTCGCCCACCCCGTGGCCGTGCGCTACGCCTTCCGCGACTTCCTGCCCGGCACGTTGATAGGTGGCAACGAGCTGCCTGCCGTCCCTTTCCGCACGGACAATTGGCAGTGATTATCAATATTTAAGACATTCGGTGCGGAGAATCCGGAAAAAAATCGTTACTTTGCCGACCATTGTTGCAGCACACCGGCCTTTTGCTTCCGGCGCACCGGAAGCGGCCCGTGGCAACCGGCACACAGACTATTATTTTATTTATACATCATTCATCTATGAACAACAAACTGATTTGTTTCGGAATCATTGCAGGCGGACTGGCAGCATGCGGCCAGTCTAACCCTGACATCATCCGCTTGAACCAGGTGGGCTACTTCCCGCAACAGGAAAAAGTGGCCGTGGCGGACACCGTGGGAGTGACAGAATTTACCGTGCTCAATGCAGCCACCGGGGCAGAAGTGCTGAAAGGCAGCACGCAGGCCACCGTGCCCAATCCCTGGAGCAGCAAGACCCGCACGACGATGGACTTCAGCTCCGTCAGCGAGCCCGGGCAGTACTGGCTCCTGGCAGGTGGCGACACAGCCGTCTTCGAAGTGAAGGAGCGCCCCTTGCAAGTCGTGGCCGACGCCGCCTTGAAATCTTTTTACTACCAGCGCACAGGCATGCCCATCGAAGAGCAGTATGCCGGGCAGTGGAACCGTCCCGCCGGACATCCGGACACGCAGGTGCAGATTCATCCCAGTGCAGCAGGCCCTTCGCGCAAGGCGGGTGACGTCATCTCCTCGCCCAAAGGCTGGTATGACGCAGGCGACTATAACAAATACATCGTCAACTCGGCTTACAGCATAGGACTGATGCAAGCCGTTTACCGGCTCTTCCCCGACTACTTTGCCCAGCAAAAGGTGAACATACCGGAAAGCAACAATGCAACTCCCGACCTGCTGGATGAGCTGTATTACAACTTGAGCTGGATGCTGACGATGCAAGACCCGGCCGACGGTGGCGTGTATCACAAGCTGACAACCCCGTCGTTCGAAGCCTTCATTAAGCCGGCCGACTGCCAGCAACCGCGCTACGTGGTGCAGAAAAGCGTGACAGCCACGCTCGACTTTGCTGCGGTCATGGCGCAAGCTTCCCAGATATACAAGGCTTTCCAGAAGGATTACCCGGGCTTCTCCGCTAAAGCGCTGCGGGCCGCAGAGCGTGCGTATGCGTGGGCAGAGAAACATCCCGAGGCCTACTACGACCAGGATGCTTTGAACCAGCAGTATGATCCGGACGTGACGACGGGTGCGTATGGCGACAAGGATGCGAGCGATGAGTTCTTCTGGGCCGCTTCCGAGTTGTATTACACCACGGGCAAGCAATCCTATCTTATTAAAGCCGTCAAGTCGTCGCCCCGTTCCTACACGTTGCCGTCGTGGGCCAACACGTCAGCTTTAGGCATGTTTGCCTGGCTGGTTCCCGAACGCGAGAAGCAGTTGAAGGACGTGGTGGCTTCCGGGCTCGTAGGCTCGCTGAAGAGCTATCTCCTGGCATACGCCACCGATGCGGTGAAAGACGCCAACGAGGCAGCGTTCCACGCTCCGTACGGCGACAGCGAGAGCGACTTCGGCTGGGGCTGCCTGGGCGAACAGGGTGCCAATCAGGCTACGACGCTGGTCTATGCTTACTTGCTGAGCGGTAAGAACAACTACCTGACGAACGCTTACCGCGACATGGACTACCTCTTGGGACGCAACCCGCTGGGCTACTGTTTCGTCACCGGACTTGGTACGAAGAGCCCGCTGCATCCCCACCACCGCTTGTCGGCCACGGACGGCGTAGACGCTCCCATACCGGGCTTGCTGGTGGGCGGTCCCAATCCGGGGCAGCAAGACGGGGTGGCCTACCCGTCGTCTTTGCCTGACGAGTCGTATGTGGATGCCGAAGAGTCGTACGCTTCCAACGAGATTGCCATCAACTGGAGCGCGGCGCTGGTAGCTGCCTCTTCGGCACTGGATGCGCTGAGCCAGCCGTCGGCCGAAAAGTAACTTTCGAACGGACAGCATAAAAAAAGCGGAACCGCCGGGTTCCGCTTTTTTTGTGTCTCTGCCTGTCGGGCGGGGAGCTATTTCTTTTTCAGAAAGCGTTTTGTCAGCCACTTGCGCACGGGCTCGTCGTAGAGTTTCAGGGCGGCGTAGGCCAGCAGCACACTGCCCACGTAGACCACGAGGGCCATCGGCCAGATTTCACCGAAGGTATAATACTTGTTCTCTATCAGCCACGAATAGAAGAGGTACATCACCGGATAGTGCACCGCGTAGAGCGGGAAGGAGATGTCCCCCGAAAACTTGCATATCTGCGTAGAGCGCCGGTCGGTCGTCTTGCCCGAAGCACCCAGCCACACCAGGGCGGGGAAGATGAGGAAGATGCACACCGATTCGTACAGTCCGTTGAGGCTGACCACGGCCTGCCCTTCGATGTAGGGCACGCAGAACAGCACGAGCAGCACTGCCGAGCAAATCCAGAACGCTCCCCGAACCCTGACGGGTTGGAATTTGCGCGCCAGCAACATGCCCAGCGAGAAGGGGAAGAGCATCCGCAGCAGTCCGCCGAAGAAGTTCAGCCCGTCCAGCGTCCAGCCCACGCCTATCATGCCGTAGCCCACTACGTCGAACAGCATGAACCAGGCCAAGCCCGCGCCTGTCAGGACTACGAGGGCGGCCAGCGTCTTGTTGCCGAGGCGGTGGATGAACAGGGCATAGAGCAAGTTCCCGATATACTCGAAGAAGAGCGACCAGCTCGGGCCGTTGAGGGGAAACATCTCTGCGTTGCCCCGTATGTCATAACACGAGCCGGGGGCGGCGGGGATGAAGAACAGGGCGCAGAGCAGGGCCAGCATCACCATCGACGTGGCCACGCGCGTGCCGTCCCACATGACGGAACCTTGCAGCACGTAGAACACCACGCCCAGCACCGCACCCATCACAATCATGGGGTGCAGGCGGATGAGGCGCCGCTTGAAGAAGTTGCCCAGCGTCAGCGAGCGGCCCCAGCGGTCGTCGTAGGCATAGCCGATGACGAAACCGGAGAGGATGAAGAAGAAGTCTACGGCCAGGTAGCCGTGGTTAATCGTTGTGATGACGGTGCCGCCAGCTGCGAACGACAGTCCTTCGAAGATGTGGTAAAACACTACCAACAGGGCGGCCACCCCGCGCAGGCCGTCCAGGATTTCGTAATGGGGTTTGGAGTCCACGTATGCGGCTGATGAAGGTCTCGACATGATGTGTGTGAATGTTGTGGTTAAAACGACACAAAGATAGGCATCTTTCGGACAACAAACATTTGTCCTGCGACAAAAAAACTCATCTCCTGCCGCGCAGGCGGCTCAGCGTAGGCAGTGTAATGCCCAGGTAAGAGGCGATGTAGCCCAGTTGCACGCGCTGCACCACCTGGGGGAACTGATGGCAGAAAGCCTCGTAGCGCTCGGCGGCGGAGAGTGTCAGCCGTTCCTTGTGCGAGCGGTGCAGGCGGCGGTACTCGTTCTGGTGGATGATGCGTCCCCAGTTGGCCAGTTCCAGGTTCGTCTCGAACAGGCGGCGCAGGTCATTCAGGTCGATGCGGCAGGCGGTGGTCTCTTCCAGCGTCTCCACATACTCCTCGCTGGGGCGGTCGTAGTACAGCTCGTCCATGCTGAACACCATGCCTCCTTCGGCCATGAACGACGTAGTGATTTCCTCGCCGTTCACCAACCAATAGGAGCGCGTGATGCCCCGCTCGATGAAGTAGGCCGCGCCCGCCCGTCGCCCTTCCTCCACCAAGAGATGCCTCTTGGCGAAGCGGCACGGCGCGAGGCAGTCGCGCAGGGCGCGCTCCGTGGCGGCCGACAGGGGGACGAGGGAGCGGATGGTCTGCAAAGTATGTTCCATGGCGCGATGTCCGGTCAGGTTAATCCAGCAGTTCAGCCAGTTTCTCGGCCAAGGCTTCGCCCCGCAAATTCCGTGCGATGATTTTACCGTCGGAGGTGTTTATCAGAAGGTTGTCCGGTATTCCTCGCAGGCCGTAGGCTCTCCAGAAAGGATGTTGGGCAAAGGGGCGGTCAAAAGGGGCAATGACGTTGTGCCACTCCATGCCTTCTTGCGCCAAAGTCTTTTTCCAGTTTTCCCGGTTGTTGTCGAAGGCCACGCCATAGATGTCGAATCCTTTGTCTTTATACTTGCCGTAGGCGGCTTTCACGTAGGGCAGTTCTTTTCGGCAAGGGGCGCACCATGTTGACCAGAAATCCAGCAGGACGTACTTCGTCCCGTCCTGGTCTACCACCCGGTGCAAGGCAAGCGTGTCTCCGTCCGCGCCTTCGCTCGCCAAGTCATAGTAAGTCGTTCCGACGTCGGCCCGGATGGCGTCGATCTTGTCTTTCACGTATAAGAACAAGGGATGGTTGCCCATTTCGGGTGCGAAGCGAGCCGTCAGTTCTTTCAGTTCGTCCCAGGCCAGCACGCCCCTCAATTCATCTAAGTAATGGCAACCCAGTACGTTCAGGTTTGTCTTTACCAGTTCCGTTGTTTGCGCTTTCCAGGCTTCCGGGTCTTTCCGGTGAAGTTTCAGAAGGCGGTTGTAGGTCTCGTTCCAGGGGCTTCCTTCTACGAATAAGCCGTCGCAGACCAAGGCATATCCCGTTTCCGGGAAGAAATAATTGCTTATTTGCTGAAGAGACCTCGAAGCGGAGTTTTCGCCCATGTAAAGCATAGCGATGCCTGTTCCGGTATTTCTGCTTTCCAGATAGAAAGCGTGGCCTTCAATCTTGGCGGAGTCCAAGTAGCTCCAGTTCGTAGCGTCTGCCACGAACATGTACTGTCCGTCTACAAATGCCGAGGATTCACCTTGGATGACATACGTGTCTTTGCCTGAATAGTTCGCTTTGTGGCCACAGCTTGCCAGAAGTGCGGCAGCAGCCCATATTAGCCATTTCTTCATAACTGTAAAACTGAATGTTGGGTTTGTGTTAAAAATAGGCGCATTCCCTGTGAAGGGGGATGTCGTGGCTTGTTAACCGGGGGCAAATTTAAGAAAAATATGCACGTCTGTGTTTTTTCTTTTCATAAAAACTTGGTTGCCTGCCTGTTTTTGTCTGTTTGGAATGTAGCATCCGGTCCTGTTTCTGCTGGCAGGTGTTCTCCGGCGGAACGGGCAAGGCCGTTTGCGGGCAAACGCCGAGAGGGTTTCTCTGTGTGGCGACACTTCTCTTAAGGTGTTTCGCAAGTCCCTGTCAATGAGTCCTCCGCTTCCTCTTCGGAAGAGCCTGGCCTCTTGTTCGGACGGGCCGCCGCTCTTGTTCGGACGGGGCGCGGCTCTTGTCCGGACGAAGCAAAGACCCGGCGCGCCGCTGGTTTTCCGGGGATATTGTGTATCTTTGTCGGTGATTAACATAGGAGGATTACCGATGAAGACAAAAATCCTGACCGACCGTGCCGAGATGGAGGCCGTCATAGCCAAGTGCCCTTACTGTCTGGTAGGGCTGACGGACGACCGGGGCGAGCCTTACGTCGTGCCCATGAACTTTGCCTATGCCGACGGTGTGGTCTATCTACATTCCGGTCCCGGAGGCAGCAAGGTGCGCTTTGCGACGGAGCGTCCCCGTGTCTGCCTGACCTTCTGCGAAGGGCACGACCTGGTGTGGATGCACGCGCAGATGGCGTGCAGTTACAGCATGAAGGCGCGAAGCGTGATGTGCCGCGGCAGCGTTGCCTTTGTCGAAGACCTGGCGGAGAAGCGCCGGGCGCTGGACTTGATGATGAAGCACTACACCGACACGCCCTGCGGATACTCCGACCCGGCCGTGCGCCACGTGCTCATCTGGCAGGTGAAGGTGGAGGAAATGACGGGCAAATCCTTCGGATTGCTGCCTTCCGAATTGTAAATGGCCCGTTTGTTAGGTTATTTGCCGAATACTTCGTACTTTTGTCGCTGTTTATCAAGATTAAGACACGCCCGATGAGCCCACTTAACTTCACACACATTTTGACGCAGGCCGTCGACCAACTGTCTGCACCCGAGAGCTACGAAGGCCTCTTCTTGCGGCACACGGAAGGGAACCCGCTCCCTTCGGGCCGCGACCTGCGCCGCATCGTAGACCTGGCGCGTGCCGTCATCTTCCCGGGTTATTTCGGAAACTCTACCGTCAACAGCCGTACGCTGCCCTACCACATCGGCGTCAACATCGAACAGTTGTTCGAACTGCTGACCGGGCAAATCCTGGCCGCCCTCTGCCTGGACGGCAAAGAGGGAGATTGCGCGGCCTGCACTGACGAGCAACGCGGTCGTGCCGCCGACCTGGCCGCCCGCTTTGTCAGCACGCTGCCGCGCCTGCGCCGCCTGCTGGCCACCGATGTCGAAGCGGCCTACAACGGCGACCCTGCCGCGCGTTCCTTTGGCGAGGTCATCAGTTGCTATCCCGCCATACGCGCCCTGAGCAACTACCGCATCGCCCACGAGCTGCATGTGCTGGGCGTGCCTCTCCTGCCCAGGTTCATCACCGAGATGGCACACAGCGAGACGGGCATCGACATCCATCCCGGCGCCCAAATTGGCGAACACTTCACCATCGACCACGGCACGGGCGTGGTCATCGGCGAGACGTGCATCATCGGCTCTCGTGTGAAGCTCTACCAGGGCGTCACCCTCGGGGCCAGAAGCTTCCCCTTGGACGCCGACGGCAACCCCATTAAGGGCATCCCCCGCCACCCCATCCTGGAGGACGACGTGATAGTCTATTCCAACGCCACTATCCTGGGGCGCATCACCGTGGGACGCGGGGCAACGGTGGGCGGAAACATCTGGGTGACCGAAGACGTGCCGGCAGGGGCGCGCATCGTACAGAGAAAATGAAGCGAACGAGTGAACAGGCACACCGGTGGACAAGGAAGGAAAAGACTCGTTTCCCTCGTGTCCGCAGCCTTGTTTCCTCGTCTCCTAATAACAACATATATGGAACAGACCTTTGAAATGATAGCCAAGACCTTCCAAGGCTTGGAAGAAGTGCTGGCCTCTGAACTGATTGCGATGGGGGCCGATGACGTGCAATTGGGGCGGCGGATGGTGTCGTTCCGGGGTGACAAAGAACTGCTCTACCGGGCCAACTTCGGCCTGCGTACTGCTCTGCGCATCCTGAAGCCCATCAAGCATTTCAGTGCAGTCGACCCGGATGCCGTCTACGAAGAGGTGAAAGCACTTCCGTGGGAAAACTATCTTTCGCCCGACAAGACTTTCGCCGTGGATGCCACGGTGTTCAGCGAAGAGTTTCGCCACAGCAAGTTCGTAGCCTATCGGGTGAAAGATGCCGTGGCCGACTATTTCCGCGAGAAGACGGGCAAGCGTCCCGGTGTCAGTGTCACCAAGCCTGATGTGCAGCTCAACATCCACATTGCCGGCACCGACTGCACCTTGTCGTTGGACAGCAGCGGCGAGTCGCTGCACCGTCGCGGATACCGCCAGGAGACTCTCGAAGCCCCGCTCAACGAGGTGCTGGCCGCCGGTATGATTCTGCTGGCCGGATGGAAGGGCGAGTGCGACCTCATCGACCCCATGTGCGGCTCGGGCACCATTCCCATCGAAGCGGCTCTCATTGCACGCAACATCGCCCCCGGTGTCTTCCGGCAGAGTTATGCTTTCGAACAGTGGCCCGACTTCGACCCCGACCTGTTCGAACGTATCTACAACGACGACAGCCAGGAACGCCCCTTCGAGCACAAGATATACGGCTACGACAACTCCATCAAGGCCAATGCCGTGGCCCAGCGCAACGTGAAGGCCGCCGGCGTCAGCCGCGACGTGGTGCTGAAGCTACAGCCTTTCCAGCAGTTCGAGCAGCCGAAAGAGAAATCCATCATCATCACCAACCCGCCCTACGGCGAGCGCATCTCCAGCAGCGACCTCCTGGGACTTTACCAGATGATAGGCGAGCGGCTGAAACACGCCTTTACGGGAAACACGGCCTGGGTCTTGTCCTACCGCGACGAGTGTTTCGACCAGATTGGGCTGAAGGCGAGCCAGCGTATTCCTTTGATGAACGGCGGGTTGGAGTGCGAGTTCCGCAAGTATGAGATTTTCGACGGGAAGTACCGCGACTTCCGCGAAGGGGGCGAGGCGCTGGACAAGCCTTTCGAGGCTGCTGAACGCCGGGAACGCCCGGCCTCTTCTTCGCGTCGGCCGTTCCGCACGGAAGGAGGGGCCGACCGCCGACGCTCCGACCGTCCGGCACGTTTCGAACACCGTGACAACCGCCCCGGCCGTCGCGACGACCGTCCGGCGGAGCGCAAACCCCGCTCGGGCAGCTCGTACACCGAGCGCAAACGCCTTGAAAGAGAACTGCAAAAGAAACCGAAGACTGACAATACCTCTTATGAAACTACTGACTAAAACCTTGTGCGCCCTGCTTCTGGGGGCGCCCGCTTTGCTTATGGCACAATCAAACACTGCTTCCCCGGCATCCGCCCTGAAGATGCCTACCTTGGAAGACCTCATTCCCGGGGGGGAAACCTATCGCTATACGGAAAACCTCTACGGCCTGCAATGGTGGGGAGACACTGCCGTGAAGCCCGGGATAGACTCGCTGGTGGCCATCCGGCCGACAGACGGCAGAGAGTCGCTGCTCTTTACCCGCGACGATGTCAACCGGGTGCTCGAAGCCAAGGGGCTGGGCAAGCTCGCGCAGTTGTACGTCCTCAGCTTTCCGTGGGCGGACAAGACGCAGGCTTTGTTCCCCCTGCACGGTAAGTTTATCACCTACGACTGGACGGCACAGACCATCGTCTCGGTGCGCGACACCGACCCGAAGGCAGCCAATGTCGACTACAACAGCACGAGCGGCCACGTAGCCTATACGTTGGAGAACAATCTCTACGTAGACGGGCAGGCCGTGACCCGCGAGCCGGCAGGCGTGGTGTGCGGGCAGACAGTTCACCGCAACGAGTTCGGCATCTCGAAGGGCACCTTCTGGAGCCCGACGGGCAACCTGTTGGCTTTCTACCGCATGGACGAGCGCATGGTGACGGAGTACCCGCTGGTGGACATCACCGCCCGTGTGGGACAGGTCGACCCCGTGCGCTATCCGATGGCGGGCATGACCAGCCACCGGGTGCAGGTGGGCATCTACAATCCCTCTACTGGGCAGACCCTCTATCTGGAGACCGGAGACCCTACGGACCGTTACTTCACCAACATCAGTTGGAGTCCGGACGAACGCAGCCTCTTCCTCATCGAGCTGAACCGCGACCAGAACCATGCCAAGCTGTGCCGTTACGATGCAGGCACCGGCCGTATGCTGGAGGTGCTTTATGAGGAAGAACATCCGAAGTATGTGGAACCCCAGACGCCCATCGTCTTTCTGCCGTGGGACGACACGAAGTTCTTGCTTCAGAGCCAGCAGGATGGGTGGAACCACCTCTACCTCTTTGACTTGAAGAAGAAGAAAGCACTGGAAAGCTTTGCTACGGTGTTAGGAGGCAAGTTCGTCGCTTCGTATGAGTGCGTGCAGCTCACCCGGGGAGAGTGGTTGGTTCAGTCGCTTCTTGGATTCAATGAGAAGAAGAAGGATATATACTTCACGGCCACGAAGGAGTCACCTATGCAGAGCAATATATATAAGGTACGCGCGCGAGGAGGAGACCCCGTCTTGCTGGACAAGGGGGAGGGTGTGCACAACGCCCGGCTCTCGGCTTCGGGCACGTATGTGATAGACAACTACTCCACGCCGGACGTTCCCCGTGCCATCGACCTGCTGTCTACCAAGACGGGTGTGGCCGGTGCGCACCGCCTCTTCACTGCTCCCGACCCCTTCCGTGGGCTGGTCATGCCGACGGTGGAGGTGGGCACGATGAAGGCGGCCGATGATACGACGACACTCTACTGGCGCATGTTGAAACCGGCAGACTTCGACCCGGAGAAGAAGTACCCTGTCATCGTTTACGTCTACGGCGGGCCGCACGCACAGATGCTGGCTGCCAACTGGATGTACGCCGCCCGCGGCTGGGATCTCTACATGGCGAACCGGGGTTACATTCTCTTCACCATTGACAACCGGGGCAGTGCTAACAGGGGCTTGGCTTTCGAGAACTGCACGTTCCGTCGCCTCGGCATGGAGGAGGGCAAAGACCAGGCCAAGGCGGCCGAGTGGCTCAAGACCTTGCCTTACGTGGACGGCGACCGTATCGGCGTGCACGGGTGGAGCTTCGGGGGACACATGACTACGGCCTTGATGCTGCGCTATCCGGAGCTGTACAAGGTCGGCGTGGCAGGCGGGCCGGTCATCGACTGGAGATACTACGAGGTGATGTACGGCGAGCGCTACATGGACATGCCGCAGACCAATCCCGACGGATACGAAGCGTGCGACCTCAAGACCCTGGCCGGGCAGTTGCGGGGCAAACTGTTGCTGATTCACGATGACCACGACGACACCTGTGTGCCGCAGCACACGCTCTCGTTCCTCAAGGCCTGCATCGACGCCCGCACCTATCCGGACCTCTTCATCTACCCGTGCCACAAGCACAACGTCATGGGGCGCGACCGCGTACACCTCCACGAGAAGATAACCCGCTACTTCGACGACTACCTGCGCTGAGCCCCACGACGGGCCGTCCCTGAAGGGGTAGCCGGAAGACAGTAGCGGACACGTCCCGGAGACAGTAGTGAACAGGCTCGGAAGACAGGAGTGAACACGGCCTGTTCACAGTAGTGAACGAGCTGTGCTGACAGTAGTGAACCGGAAGGGGAGACCGGTGTGACCCCCGAAACGCCGCACCTGTGACGACTCTGTCAAGGCTGTATGGACGACAGCATCAAGACAGCATCGATGGCAGCGCCGAGACAGTATCGGCGGAAACGTCAAGACAGTATCGGCGTTTCAACCTTGATTACGAACAGAACTAAACTGATTGGATATGAACATCTTACTACTCGGCTCGGGCGGCCGCGAACACGCACTGGCGTGGAAGATAGCCCAAAGCAACAAAGTGGAGAAACTCTACATCGCCCCGGGCAATGCCGGAACAGGCCGCGTGGGCGAGAATGTCGACATCCGGGCGACCGACTTCCCTCGCCTGAAAGCCTTCGCCCTGGAGCGCGGCATCGATATGGTGGTCGTCGGTCCGGAAGACCCGCTGGTGCAGGGCATTTACGACGCTTTCCAGGAAGACGAAGCCACGCGCCACATTGCCGTCATCGGCCCCACCCGTTCGGGCGCACGGCTGGAAGGCAGCAAGGACTTCGCCAAGGCGTTCATGCTGCGCCACGGCATCCCCACAGCGCGCCATCTCAGCGTGACACGCGACACGCTGGCCGCCGGACTGGACTTTCTCGCCACTCTGCCGGCTCCTTACGTGCTGAAGGCCGATGGTCTCTGCGCCGGCAAAGGCGTCCTGATACTCCCCACGTTGGATGAGGCACGCCGCGAGCTGGAAGCCATGCTGGGCGGCATGTTCGGCGACGCCAGCGCTACGGTATTGATTGAAGAGTACTTGAGCGGCATCGAGTGCAGCGTCTTCGTCCTGACCGACGGCACTCATTACCAAGTCCTGCCTGTGGCCAAAGACTACAAGCGCGTGGGCGAAGGCGACACCGGATTGAACACCGGGGGCATGGGCAGCGTGACGCCCGTACCCTTTGCCGACGACGCGTTCATGCAAAAGGTGCGCACCCGCATCATCGAACCTACCGTCAACGGCTTGCACGACGAAGGCATCCTCTACAAAGGTTTCATCTTCCTGGGACTGATGAATGTGGGCGGCGAGCCTTACGTCATCGAGTACAACGTACGCATGGGCGACCCCGAGACGGAGAGCGTCATGCTCCGCCTGAAGTCTGACCTGGTAGACCTGCTCGAAGGCGTGCGCGACGGTAACCTGGACCAACATCCGGTGGAAGAAGACCCGCGCGCAGCCGCCTGCGTCATGCTGGTCAGCGGCGGATATCCCGAGGCTTACGAGAAGGGCAAGCCCATCGCCGGGCTGGACGAAGCCGAGGCCACGGGCAGTATCCTGTTCCATGCGGGTACGACGGAGAAAGACGGCCAAGTCCTGACCAACGGAGGCCGCGTGCTGGCTGTCTGCTCCTACGGCGCCACCAAGGAAGAGGCCCTGGAGCAGAGCTATCGCGCCGCCCGCCTGGTGCAGTTCGACCGCAAGTATTTCCGTCGCGACATCGGCTTCGACCTCTGACCCCTTCACCCGCAGCCCGCGTCAGCCGATATGCGAACGAAGCGTTTCCAAAGCAGGGTGGTCTCGTGGCGTTACACGCTGCCGGCCGCCCTGGTCATAGCTGTGGCCTGCCGGGCCGTGGCCTTGGCCGTGCTGCCTGTCCGGCCCGTCCTTGGGGGTGGCAGTGCGTTGTGGACACAGTTCGTGGGCGGACTGGCGGAACTCCCGTCCTGGTGGGGCGGCTTCCTGTGCCAGTTGCTGGTGGGCTGGCTGCTGATTATGCTGAACAATGCCTTCGTCCTCATCCGCGTGCGTGCCTCCTTTCAGTCGGCCGTCTTCCTGCTGCTGACGGCTGTCGTCGGGCCGGCCTTCTACCCGCTTCATCCCGGCGATGCGGCTGCGGCTGCGGTGGTGGCCTCGCTGTTCTTCCTGTTCCGCAGCTACCGTGCCCCTTCGGCTGCCGTCGACCACTACCTGGCGGCTTCTTGCCTGGGGCTGGGCAGCCTGGCGGTGCCCCAGTTGCTGTTCTTCCTGCCCCTGTACTGGGTGGGAGGCTACTGGTTCCAGTCGCTCTCGGTCAAGAGTTTCTGCGGTTCGTTGCTGGGCGTGATGCTTCCCTACTGGTTCTTGTTCGGCCACGCCTATTGGCACGGTGATTGGCCGTTGTTCGTGGCTCCGTTCCTCGACCTGTCCCGGTTCGCCCCGCTGTTTCAGGGGCTGGACGGTGGCCGGGCAGTGCTTTTGGCCTGTCTGTTCGTGCTCTTCGCCGTGTCGGCCGGCCACTTCCTCAGTTGGGGCCACGAAGACAAGATTCGCACACGGTGCCACCTGCGCTTTTTCGTCTTGCTTTCCTTCTGCCTGTTTCTTTATATTTTCCTCCAGCCACAGTGCGGCATTTGTCTGGTTCCCCTTCTGGTGGCCTGCGTCAGTGTCCTGGCCGGACACCTGTTCGTGCTTTCCCACGGGCGCGTTTCCAACGTGTTTTTCATCAGCACGCTGCTTGTGTCGGCGGGGCTTTATGTGTTTGAGCTATGGATGCAGCTTGGATAGAATCGCTGGTGCAGTTGCTTACGGACTGGGGCTATCTGGGCTTGTTCATTTCGGCCCTGCTGGCAGGCAGCATTGTCCCTTTCAGTTCGGAGCTGGTGATGGGTGCCTTGGTAGCGATGGGTCTGGAGCCTTGGCTGTGTGTGTTGGCCGCGACGTTGGGCAATACGTTAGGCGGACTGACCTGCTATTGGCTGGGGCGTTTGGGTCGGATTGACTGGATAGAGAAATACCTGGGTGTGAAGCGCGAGAAGGTGGAGCGCGTGCAGCGATTCCTGCAAGGGCGCGGCGCGCTGATGGCTTTCTTTGCTTTCCTGCCTTTTGTGGGCGAGGCCATTGCCGTGGCGCTGGGCTTCATGCGCAGTAACTTGTGGCTGACGACGGTGTCGATGTTTGCCGGGAAGCTGGCCCGTTATGTCGCGATGCTGTGGGCCATACAGAGTGTCATGTAGAATGGAGGAGGGAGGTATGGAGCATCTTATCGAACTGACAGCCGACGGCAGCCCCACGCTGTTTGTGCCGGCGCTGGACGAGCACTATCACTCGGTGAAAGGCGCGCGCACGGAATCAGTCCACATCTTCATCGACATGGGCCTGCGGGCCTGTCCGCTTCCGGCGCCCCGGGTGCTCGAGGTAGGCTTTGGCACGGGGCTGAATGCTTTGCTGACGTGGGACGAGGCCGAGCGGACGGGACGGCCTGTCCGTTATACCACTCTCGAACTGTACCCTTTGTCTGTCGACGAGGCTCTGGCGCTGGGCTATGAAGGAGCCGCCGGGCGTCTGCGCGCCTTGCACGAAGCCGAGTGGGAGATGCCTGTGGAGCTGTCCCCGCACTTCACCTTGCGGAAATGCCGTGCCGATTTCACCACTTGTTCCTTGCCTGCCGCGGCTTTCGACCTGGTCTATTTCGACGCCTTTGCTCCGGACAAGCAGCCGGCCATGTGGAGCGAGGAACGTTTCGCCACTCTCTTTGCCGCCCTGTCTCCGGGCGGTATCCTGACCACCTATTGCGCCAAAGGCGAGGTGCGCCGACGTTTGCAGCGCGCCGGCTTCACCGTAGAGCGCCTGCCGGGCCCTCCGGGGGGCAAGCGCGAGATATTGCGTGCCGCCAAGCCTCTCTGAGCCTCTTTCTGTCGGCAAGCCGCACAACGGCCGCGCCCGCTGCGGACAAGGAGCGTGCTTCCGCCGGGCAAGAGCCGTGCCCACTGTGCGTAACAGCCAAACCTATGTCCCGACACTTAAAAAAACGCTTCTCGTTTCCGGCTTTTTGGAAATAAAGCCGTATCTTCGCGACACAATAAGCGAAGCAATCTTTATGAAAAAATCTCTATTCATCCTTTCCCTGCTGGCATGCTTCCTGACGGCCTGTTCATCCCGTCCGGGAAAGACTGCGGACGCCGACGAACGCCCGCTGATTACTGTCACCATCGAGCCTTTGCGCTATTTCACCGAAGCCCTGGCGGGCGACCGCTTCCGTGTGGTGAGCATGGTGCCCAAAGGAGCCAGCCCCGAGACGTACGACCCGACGCCGAACCAATTGGTGGACTTGTCGGAGAGTGCTGCGTACTTGTGCATCGGCTACATCGGTTTCGAGCAGGCTTGGCTGGACCGCCTGGGCGAAAATGCACCGCACCTGCGTTTTTTCGACCTCTCGGAAGGTATCCGTCTGATTCGCGACGGTGAACATGCCCACGACGGACACGGGGTGGAACCACACATCTGGAACTCTGCCCGCAACGCCTTGCGCATCGCCGGAAACCTGACCAATGCGCTTATCTCCATCGACCCCGCTTGCGACTCGCTCTACCGCCAGCGTTGCGACAGCCTGTCGCGCGTCATCTTACACACCGACAGCCTGTGCCGCGTCCTGCTGGAACAACCCGGTGCCGACCGCACTTTCCTCATCTATCATCCGGCGCTTTCTTACTTCGCCCGCGACTACGGCCTGCGCCAGATTCCCATCGAGGCCGGGGGTAAGGAACCTTCGCCGGCTTACCTGAAGGAGCTGGTGGACGTCTGCCGGAAAGAGACGGTGCATGTGATTTTCGTGCAGCCCGAGTTCGACCGGCGCAATGCCGAGCTTATTGCGGAGCAGACCGGCGCCCGCGTGGAACCCATCAATCCCCTGTCTTACGACTGGCCGCAGGAGATGCTGCACGTGGCCAGGGCTTTGAGCTTGCCTGCCGATACGTTGAATCAAAAGAAATGAGATGAACGCCCCCCTGATAGAAATCAAGAGCCTGCGCGCGGCATACGACGGGAAGACGGTGTTGCACGATGTCGACCTCACTGTCTACGACCGCGACTTTCTGGGCATCATCGGCCCGAACGGAGGCGGCAAGACCACGCTCATCAAGTGCATACTGGGTCTGCTGAAACCCGCCGGAGGCACCATTGCCTACCATTCGTGCCGGCCGGGCGGTGCAGACGGCAAGCTGGCGATGGGCTACCTGCCCCAATACACGGCCATCGACCGTAAGTTTCCCATCACCGTCGAAGAAGTGGTGCTGTCCGGCCTGGCAGGGCGCAAGTCGCCCGTGGCACGCTTCACCGCCGCCGAGCGCGAGAAAGCCCGGCAGGTCATGGCCCGCATGGGGCTGGAAGGACTGGACCGTCGGCCCATCGGTGCCCTGAGCGGGGGACAACTGCAACGCGCGCTTCTGGGGCGGGCAGTCGTCTCTGACCCCGAAGTCGTCATCCTTGACGAGCCGAGCACGTACATCGACCGGCGTTTCGAAGCCCGTCTTTATGAGCTACTGTCCGACCTGAACCGCGAGTGCGCCATCATCCTGGTGAGCCACGACATCGGCACCGTGCTCCAGCAGGTTAAGTCCATCGCCTGCGTCAACGAAACGCTGGACTATCACCCCGATACCGGCATTACGTCCGAATGGCTGGAGCGCAACTTCCAGTGTCCCATCGAACTGCTGGGACACGGCATGTTGCCTCACCGCGTGCTGGGCTTGCACAAGCACGATTAGCGGCCGAAGCACCACTCGTCGAACTTCAGTGCACTGCCTTCGAAGACGAAGCACAGGTCGTGCACGCCTTTTGTTTCGGATGAGACTTGCACGGTGTTCGCCGTCATCGTCTCGCTGTCGAAGCTGATGCGGGCTACCAGCGTGCCTTCCGGTTTGTCCAGATGCACTTCCAATGTGCCTTCCCCTTTTGCCCGCGCGGTAAACGTCTTGGCCCGGCGGCCGAAGTCCACCCCGCGCACCAGGATGGCCGAAGCCTCGTCTGTCCGTCCCGTCGCAACCATATTGCCCGGTTGGTCTGTAGCCTCGAAATCCACGCCCAGCGTGGCGGCTGTCGTTTCGGCCTGTTGGGTAATGTAGGGATTCAGCGGTTTGATTTGCTCCACCCCCTCCAGCGTGGCCTGTCCCATGAACAGTTCGGGTTTCTGCTCGTCCACCTTCAGTTTGTTGATGCACACGCTGCGGAAGCCGCCTTCGGTGCCTTTATATTTCTGCAGGGGCATGCCGTGGTAGAGCAGGTAGTATTCCCCTTGGAATTTTTGCAGGTGGGTATGGTTGTTGCAGAAGTCCCAACCGTAGTTGCCGGGGTTCTTGAAATATTCCTTCTGGTATTTCCAGCTGTCCGTCACCAGCGGCGTGCGGCTGGTCATGTATGACATGCAGCATTGCGACGGTTTTTCGATTTCTTTGTAAGGCCATTCGGTGCGGTCCACCCAACTGGTGTTGTAGGTGTAAATCCAGGTTCCGTTGATGTAGTTCAGTTCGTTGGCCTCGAAGTGGTAAGGAGCTTTTATCTCTACCATTTCACTGTCCAGGCTGATGAGATCCTTGCCCAGGCGCACGATGCGGGCCACGCCCGGCATGTATTCGCTGCCATGCTCTCCCTTGCCGCCTCCGCCGAAGGCCAGCCAGCCCGTGCCGTGTTCGTCGATGACGGCACCCGGATCAAACGGGGCGGGGCAGTGGCCCAGACCCGGCATCTGCTGCCACACAATGGCGTGTCCCAGCGGGTCGCTCCACGGGCCTACGGGCGAGGTGGCTGTCAGTACGCCCACGCCCGTTCCGCTGTTGGAATAATAGATGTAGAAATGAGTCTTTCCGTCTTCCTCCTTCCGTGAGATAACGGTGGGTGCCCACGATGCCATGCCCCAAGGCGAGATGCGTGCCACGTCGATGAGGCCGTGATATGTCCAGTTCACCATATCGTCCGTCGACAACATTGCGAGCGAATGGATGTACTGATACCCGTTTTTCCCCTTTGGGCCGACACTGTCCAATTGTTGCGTGTCGTTGGTACCATATACGTACAATCTGCCTTCATGTTCTACCGAGGTGGGGTCGGCCACAAACATAAAATCCAGCAGCGGGTTGTGGTACCCCCTGGTAAACTTGGGAGACTCTTGGTAGTTAAGTTTCGCTGAATGGTTTTCCTGGCCGGACAGGGTTCCGCCCGACAATGCGGCGACGAATGCGCCTAACAATAATACAGTTCTTTTCATGGTGTTGTTGTTTTAGAGTGAATGTCTGTTGCTGCAAAGATAGCAGCTTATGGCGGACGCGAGGGTATGGAAAACGTGCAAAAAAGGGGATGATTTGTTGCTCATCCCCCTTGAAGGTTCATATTTCCTGCCCGTTTGGCTGAGAAAACCCCGGGTCAGTCCACGAGTGCGAAGTCCAGCAGCGGGTTGGCATTTCCCGTGGTGAATTTCGGGGACTCGTCCGTCAGCAGGGCCGGACGGGAATCACTTTGGGCGGAGAGTCGGCTGCTGCCACAGAGGGTCAGCAGCAGCGCCAGGGTAAGGGTTGTTTTCTTCATGATGTTTGTTTTTTTTTAGAGAATTGTATAAAACGATGTGTTGAGAGTCAGCGTGTTGAGCTTTCGCCCGCCGGCTTGTTTCGCCGGCAACGGGCGATAGGGGCTTATTTGACGTGTGTGCGGAAGCCCTTGTAGGAGTGCGGCGGCAGCTTCACGCGGAAGCGGGGGCCGGTGGGAGCGTCGCGTCGGCGTCCGGCCGGTGTGTCCGTTTCGGGCAAAGTCAGGATGCCGTCTTCCAGGTTTTCCAGGCGGGCGGTGCGTGTGTCGCTGAAGACGAGGTCTATCTCGACAGGCTCGTCATTGAAGTTTTCCACCACCAGCGTGCCGTTGTCATAGACAAACAGCGATACCTTGGACGGGCCTTCGAAGTAGACGCCCAGGTCGCGGCTGCAGATGCGGCGGACGACGTTCAGCGCCTCGGCCGGATAGTCGTAGAGGTTGCCCGGGTCGTCGGGGATGGTCAGCACGTAGAGGTTGCCGCCGGCGTAGAGGGCGCGCAGCAGGATGGGGTAGCCCGACACGCCGCCCGTCAGCGGGCGTCCGGCACTTACCATCTCCCAGGCGTCGTTGGTGTAGTAGAGCACCTGCGGGATGAGCAGCAGCGTGCGGCCCGGCTTGCCGTGGCGGCCGAAGTCGTCTACAAGCGCCTTCAGGTCCGTGCAGCGCAGTTCGGCCACTTCGGCGATGCGTTCGGGGATGGCTTTCAGCAGGCCGCTGGTGATGACCACGTCGCGGCCCGCGAGCAGCTGGTGCTTGATGTGCTCCATGATTTGCGGGTCCTTGGCGGCCTGTGCCGTGAGCAAGACCACCTGCTGGTCGTCGGGGAAGGAGGGATGCATGTCCATCGGCAGTCCGGCCATGCCCAGGTAGTTCTGCAGGAAGTCCTCACCCTCGGCGTGGAAAGGCTTGTAGGACTTGATGCCGAGGGGGTTGCCCAGCTTGCCCACCAGGCGGTCGGTCTGCTTCAGCACCACGTCGGCGATGCGGGCCATGGTGGTGGGCTGTACGGTGGAGCCGTCCTTCAGCCGGATGGGTGCCGTCACCTTGTCGTAGCGGAAACTGGTGGTGCCGTCCTGCCACGGGGTGCGTTGGGCGGGCGTCAGTTTGACGCCCAGCAGCTGGTGGTAGGCGAAGAGGATAATCTCGGGGGCCTTGGCCAGCATCGTGAGGTGGAGCTGCTCGGCATAGCGGTCCATGCCCATCTCCAGGCCACCTGCGTCCACCCAGCCTCCGCCGTTGTAGCCCGGTCGCAGGTTGTGGAAGTAGCGTATGATGTTATAGCTCAGGTAGTTCTGCAAGTGCTGGTTGCCGGCCGGGTTGCGTGTCTCGGTGCCCGTCCAGATACCGTCGAAAAGCATCGGGCCTTCCTCCAGGTTGAATCCCAGGCCTTGGAAGTGGTCGTACCAGTTGGGGTATTTGATGATGACTTTCACCTTCGGGTTGACCCGCTTGGCCGGCCCCAGTACCAGGTCGCGCCCGGCTTCGGTCATCAGTTGCAGGCGATACTCCGTCCAGCTGCGGTCGCCCTTGGCGGCGATTTCCTCGGGCGACTTGCAGCTGGTGAAGAAGAAGTCATCCAGGATGAACTCGTCGAAGTGGCGGGCGGTGAACTCGGCAATCCCCTGCACCTTCTTGCGGTGTTCGGGGTTGGAGTAGCAGAATGTCTCGAAGTTGTTGGACTCGTCGATGGTGTACGTGATGCCGCCGGCGGTCTCGATACCCCGCTCGTGGAAGAAGCGCTTGGCGTTCTCGATGGTGGCGTCATCCACCAGCAGCAGGTCGCGGTGCGTCTCTAGGTAGACCTTGTCTACGTCCAGCTGCTGCGAGATGACCGTCCAGGTGGAGTCCAGCCATTGCGGGTCTTTCATCTTGTCCACTTCGTAGGCGCGCACGTAGACAGACACTTTGAAGTTCTTGTAGGCCGGCTTGGCCGGCAGGGCTGCCGCCCCGCAAGTGCAGAGGGTGGCGGCAGCCAGCAGTCGGGTGAAGAATCGTTTATTCATGGCCGTTCAGTATTTTTCGGGATGTCAGTACCATGTAAGTGAACCACGTGGCGTGTCCGCCCAGGCAGTATTCGCCTTCCTGCCACAGGAAGGGGAAGCGGAGCAGCTCGGGCAGGTCGGGCCGGATGAGGTTGGTGCCCGGCGATACGCCGCCGGGAATGTACGACCAGTCGGCGCGGTTGGCACCGTAAGCCTGCTTCATGGTCTCAGCCCCCACGCCCGTCACGAACGACGACTGGTTGCGGCCCGGGTGCATGCCCAGCAGGTATTGCATGGAGTCGAAGATATAGTCCGGGCCGAACAGGTCGGGATATGCCGCGTGCAGATAGCAGTAGTTGTAGCCCAGGTGTTGCGGTTCCCAGGAGCCGGACGAGCGGTTGCCCCGGTCGTGAGGCACGCCATAAGGCGTCTTGGCGGCGTTCTCCCGGTACATGGCCTGCAGCTTGGGCAGGGCCTTGCGTATAGCCTGGCTGAATTTCTTGTTGCCCACTGCCTGGTCGAAGCGGCCGATGAACCAGCCGGTCTGGAGGATATGGTCGCAGAGGTAGTCGCGGTTGTCCAGCACAAAGTCACGGTAGCCGTCCTCGCGGGTGGTCAGGTACAGCTCGACGGCCGCGTGCAGCTTGATGCCGAGCAGGTAGTCCTTGTCGCAGCGGGTGCGGTCATACAGCTGGCGGGCGATGTCCAGGCAATCGTCGGCCAGGCTGTCGTTGTAGCCCTTCAGCACACGTGCCACGCCTGCCATCCAGGCCGCTACTTGCAGCTCACGTCCCGGGTTGTCCTCGGTGAACACCCAACGGTCGTCTGCGTTACCGATGACGTTGTCCGTGTGGGTGCAGGCATCGCCCAGATGCACGTATTGGCGCACGGTGGGGCAAAGGATGCCGCGGTACAGGCGTCCCAGGGCCTTCCAGCCGGCCACGACGGTCAGGGCGCCGTTCTCCACCTGCTGCAGGAAGTCGTTCTTCCCGTCGGGCTGGTGTATCTCTACAATCTTGTTGGCGAAGTCAATGGTGGTTTCGTCCCAATAAGCGTCCAGGTTCTCGCAGGCCATAGCCAGGATGTAGGCTTCGCCGGCCTGCGACTCCACGCGCAGGTCGTAGTCGCCTGCATCGTGCCATCCGCCGACATTCAGTCCGGGTACGACATCGCCCGGCTGGTACTTGCAGAGGGTAGAGGGGCCTTGCGAGTAACCGTCGATGTGGTTGATATCGGTCTTGGCCATGCGGGCGTCGTCGTGGTGGCAGTAACCGTGCCAGACGTGGTACTTGTCGTTGATGCGCATGTGGCACATCTGTACGGGCAGGAAGTATTCTATCTCGGCTTGCCATACACCCTTATCCCAGATGTCGCGTGCGATGCGAAAGACGGGTGAGAGGGCATCGCCGTATTGCACCTGGTAGAGGCCTTCGTCTTTTACCTCGGAGAAGTCGAACTGCAGGTAGTGGTAGCGCAGGAAGTTGCCCCAGTCGTTGGCGGCAGCCTGTTTGACTGCCGTGCGTCCGTTGCCTGTGATGCGATAGAGCGTCGGCTGCAGGAACTTCGTGTCGCGCTTGTCCAGCTCTATGACGGCTACCTTTTTCTGGTCGGGGTGGTACCCCACCTGAGAAGTCTGCACAACCGGAGCGTAGTGCCAGTCTTTGACCACGTTGGGACGGATGATCCACTCGGCCGCGTGTTTCGAGGTGCCGGCCGGGAACTCCGTGCGCAGCACGAACCAGCCGTTGTTGTGGTTGATGCGGCCGTCGTAGAGCTTGAGCTCGCCTTGACGGCTTTCGATGGTGATTTTGCCCAGCGGGTCGTGTGGGTTGAGCACGAAGGTGTGTCCGACAGCCAGGGGGGCGGAGACGATGTCGTCGGCAATCATCGGGTTGTACGTCTTGCGGTCCAGCAGGAGTTGATCCAGGTCGGCCTTTCCCTTGGGGTTGAAGTTGCCGATGTGCTCGGTGTTCGACACCTGGTGTTGCGTGGGGCCGAGCGGTTGGTGCGGGAAGATGCCTGTGGTGCCGTCCATCATCCAGGGCTGTCCCAGGAGGGTGGGGGGCACGAGTTCGAGGTTGAAGCCCAGTTTGCCTGCGAAGCGTTCGGGGACGGGACGGTCCAGGTCGACGGTGACCACGAGGTGGTCGCCTTCGCCTTTGACGCGGATGGTGTAGTTGAAGGCGAAGTCAGGGTACAGCATGGGGTTGAAGCCCGCCATGTGTTTGGCACTGTCGGGATAGCTCAGGGTGACGCGTATCTCGTTGGCGTCTTTGTCTACGACACGGCTGCGCATCTTGGGCAGGCCCTGCCATTGTCCTTGCGAGATTTCGAAGCGTACGTCGCCTACGGCGGCGCGGCGGTTGCCATGGGTGGCGATGGTGATGCCGCCCTGGTGTCCTTCCGGGTAAACGTCGTCGAAGACCATGATGCCTGCGCCTTGGTTTTCGAAGTAGTCGGCTTCGTTCAGTTTGAAGTCTTGGGCGGTGGTGCCCAGGCTGCACAGCAGTGAGGCTGCGGCACAAAAGAGGAATCTTCTCATGGTGTTTGTTGTTAGTTTTTTTTGTGTGTCAGTAAGCGGTTTTGCATTTCGGTGGCGAGCCGTGTGGTGTGGTAGGGGCAGCGCCACATGTCGGCTTTGTGGGCATTGACGATGGGTTTGCCATTCTGGCAGTCGCTGAACCATTCGCCGAATTCGCGGTCTTTCATGTTTTGCATGACAAAGTTCCAGATGCGCCGTGCGTCCTGCAGGAAGCGTTTGTCGCCGCTGATTTGCCAGGCGTTGATGCAGGCGATGAGCATCTCGTCCTGTCCCCACCAGGAGCAGCGCGAGGCCATCTTGTCGCCGTTGCGTTCGTAGCGGAGGTAGCCGGCGGGCGCCAGTCCCTGGTCGAGGCAGGCGCGTGTCACGTCGAGTGCGATGCGTCCGGCGCGTTGTTTCAGTTCCGGGTCGCCCAACACATCGGCGGCGCGGCACAGCAGCCAGCCCGCTTCGACGTCGTGTCCGTAGGAGTCGATGTCCATCAGGCTGTGCCATTGGTTGTCAAAGTATTGGTTGAAGTGCTTGCGTTTTGCATCGTAGATGGTGTCCATGAAGAGCCGGGTGCAGCGTTCGAGCCTTTCTTTCAGTGTCTGGTCCGGCCGGCACTGGTAGAGCAGGGTGTAGGCTTCGAGCACATGGAGGTGTGCGTTCATGGTTTTGGGTGCGTTCTTGTCGTATTGTTCCAGGGGTTTCCAGTCTTCGGTGAAGGTTTCGGTGTAGCCGTCGTAGACGGGTTCGCGTCCTTTCTCTTCCAAGGTGCGGAAGAGGCTGAAAGCCGTGTCCAGGCTTTCGGTGTTGCCGGTGGCCAGGTAGTGTTCGGCCAGTCCGTAGATGCCGTAGGTGAGGGCGTAGGCGTATTTGGAGCCGTTCATGACGGTGCCATCTGGCGCCACGAGCCAATAGACGCCTCCGTGCACGGGGTCGATGAAGGTGTCGATGAAGTAGCGTTGGGCGCGGTTGGCGAGCCGCAGGCAGAGGGTGTCGTTCCACGTGCGTGCCGCTGCGGCGAAGCTCCAGAGTATGCGGGCGTTGAGGACGCCGCTCCGCAGTGCGTCGGTTTCGGGTGTGCCGTCGCGTTGCAGGGTGCCGTAGAATCCGCCGTCGGGTGCCGGGGCGTAGTCGGTCCAGAAGGGGAGTACGGAGCCGCGCACCTCGTCCACGATGGCGCGTGCGAGGTCGGCCGGGTCTTCTGTCCGGGCATCCTTGCGATGTTGGCAGCTGCTGAGTGTGAGCAGCAGGCAGCAGGCGGCGATAAGGTAACGTAATCGGTTCATGTTTCGTTGTATTTGGGTGAGTGTTGGCAAGCGCGGTGAGCGCGCTTCAGAAAAAAGAGGGCGTGCCGGAACGTACTCTCCGGCGGTGCGAGCCTGCGCCCGCCGGCTCGTATGCGGGGGTATCCGGGCTCGCAAGCGGCGGTGCGCCGGCTTGCGAGCGTAGGCATACCCCCGCACATGTTCTCCCGTAAGGGGGATGGATGGCCGTTCTGACACGCCCTCCGAGGGCTATGGGATTAATATCCCGGGTTCTGGTTCTCCTGTCCGATGGCGGGGTTCGTCAGAATCTCGTTGGTCGGGATGGGGAACAGTTCCTGGTATTCCTGGTGTTCGAAGTAGCGCAGCGACCAGCCGTTCTCCAGGCACTCTTCGACGCTGGAGTTGGAGGTGGTGTGCGGGTATTCGCAGCGGAACCATTCGTCGCACATGTCCATGCGGCAGAGGTCGTGGTAGAGGGAGAACTCGGCGTTGAACTCGTGGCGGCGTTCGATGATGAGGGCCACTTTCCATACGTCCGACGTATATCCTTTCTCGGCCTTGTACTGCGTGTAGTAAGTCTGTGCATCGGGCACTTCCACCGTGGTGGTGTTGAGCGTGCCTTCCGGCCAGTAGGCTACGCTTTGCCCCGGCTCCAGGTTACCCCAGGCGCGGTTGCGGATCTGGCGTATCATCTCCCAGCCCGTAGTGGGGTCGCCCGTCTCGAAGCAGCATTCGGCATAGTCCAGCAGGACGCTGGCATAGCGCTTGAGGGTCAGCGAGATGGGGTTGTACACGAAGTTGTCCTGTCCCGGTACGTAGCGCCAGTATTTCAGCGAATAGACTTGCGGCATGTTCTCCGTGCCTTGGAACAGGCCTGAGTAGGTTTGGTTTGCGCCAATCTTTTGGTTTGTGAACGGGTTCGTGTCGCCCAGGCCCACCATGGAGTATTGCTTGCGCTTGTCGCCCGGCTCGAAGCTGTTGTACAGCTCCCACGAGAGGCACATGGAGCCCCAGCCGCCGTATTCGGGTGATGCGCACATGAATCCAGTCCACATCATGGCATCGGATGAAGCGTTGGCGCCCCAGCCCATAAAGTCTTGCAGATGGTACATGATTTCAAACACCGACTCTTTCGTCCAGTGCGTGTCCCAGTTTTGCAGGTTGCCGTAGCAGGGTTCCAAGGCATAGGTGCCGCTGTCGATGATGTCTTGCAGCTCTTGCTTGGCGGCCGTGAAGTCCTTTTCCCACATGTAGAGTTCGGCCAGGTAGGCCTTGCAGAAACCCTTGGTGATGCGGCCGTACTGTCCGTTCAGGGGTAGCCAGTCCAGGCGGTCGCGGGCATAGGTCAGGTCTTCCTCGATGGCGGCATACATCTCCTCGATGGTTTCGGCACGCGGTTTCGAGGGCGTGGTGCTGTATGTCTCACCGGTCATCAGCAAGGGTACCCGTCCGAACAGCTTGGCCAGGTAGAGGTAGTTGTAGCCGCGGATGGCGCGGGCTTCGGCCTCGTAGATTTCCTTTCTGGAAACATCCTCGAAGATGTTGTCGTTCACGTTGGCCAGCGTGGCCAGGAAGCGGTTGGTGCGGTCGATGGCGCGGTAGCTCATGCGCCAGGCCGTCTCCAGCGAGCCTTTGTCGGCTCTCCACGCATGGCGCTGCCATTCGGCGTCCCAGCCGGAAGCCTGGCAGTCCATCGTGGTGTGGCAGGCGGCGAAAAGCTGCGGCTTGAATCCCCATACTTGATCATCGCCCAAGGTACTGGACTGGTCGGTGTAGAACGTGTCGTACAGTCCGTTCAGGCCGGCCAGCAGGTTGTCTTCACTCTGGATGATGTAGTCTTCCTCCAGGATGTCGTAGTGGTCCACTTCCAGGAAGTCGCTGCACGCGGTGGTGGCTGCGCCCAGAGTCAGTGCGGCCGCCAGCAGCAAACAGTTGTTTGTATATCGTTTCATAAGGATATGTTCTTTATTGGATTAAACGGAAATTAAGTGCATCAGAACTGTACGTTCAGGCCGAACGTCACGGTCATCGGGAACGGATAGCGTCCGGCGTCGAAGCCCGAGAACAGCACGTTGGAGTCGCCGATTTCCGGGTCGCCCCACTTCTTGTAGGACGAGATGGTGGCGACGTTGTCCAGGCTGACGAATACGCGGGCGTGCTCCATCTTCACCGGCTTCAGCAGTTCCTTCGGGAAGGTGTAGCCCAGCTGGATGTTGGAAATCTTCAGGTAATCGCCTTTCTTGATGTACGCGTCGGACACGCGGTGGTTCTTGTTGTAGTTCTGCTTCGTGATGCGCGGATAGGTGCCGCCGGGGTTCGTTTCCGACCAGGCGTTGTTGATGTAGTCCGTCAGCACGTTGGTGTAACCGCCCGTTACGCTGTTGATGGTGGTCAGGCGGGCAGCCGAGTACGACAGGACGTCCATGCCGGCCACGCCGTAGAGGTTCATCGAGAAGTCGAAGTTCTTCCACGAGGCATTCAGGTTGAGGCCGTAGGTGAACTTGGGATAGCCGTTGCCGATGATGGTGCGGTCGGAGTCGTTAATCTGTCCGTCGCCGTTCAGGTCTACGAACTTGTAGTCACCTGGCTTGGTGTTGGCATCCTGATAGACTCCCGTGGAGGAAGCCGCGTTGAGGGCATCGATTTCTTCCTGGGTCTGGAAGATGCCGGCCACTTTGTAGCCGTAGTACGAGCCTACGGGGTAGCCGTTGCGGGTGATGGAGTGGTTGTCCCATTCGTCACCGGCCGTGGCGTTGCCCGACTTGGAGAAGATGTCGTCGCCCACCTCGATGGCCTCGTTCTTCAGCGTGGAGCCGTTGAAGCTGACGCCCACGTACCAGTCGCCGAAGGTCTTGTTCCAGTTGATCATGAATTCGAAGCCTCTGTTACGGATGTGTCCGGCGTTGGTGTAAACGCTGGAGAAGCCTGTGGAAGGACGTACCTGGCGGTAGAGCAGCAGGTCTTTGGCATCGCGGATGAAGTAGTCCATCGAGATGTTCAGCTCGTTGTTGAAGAAGCCCAGGTCCAAGCCGATGTTGGTCTGCTCGTTGGTTTCCCATTTCAGGTTGGTGTCTACCTCGCGCTGCTGGGCTACGCCGGGAGCGTTCTGCACGGCGCCGTTCACCAGGAACCAGTACATGGTGTTGGCAGAGGAGAGCTGGTTGACGTACAGGTTGGTGCCGGGACCTGCGTTACCGGTCTGTCCCCAACCCACGCGGAGCTTCAGGTTGCTGAAGATGTCGAGGTTCTTGATGAAGTCTTCCTCGGAAAGGCGGTAGGCCAGTGAAGCCGAGGGGAACGTACCCCAGCGGTTGCCGGGACCGAAGTTGGACGAGCCGTCGCGTCTTACCGTGGCCGTGATGATGTAGCGGTCGTTCAGTGAGTAGTTCAGTCGGGCGAAGTAGGAGAGGTATTTTGTTTCCAAGCCCAGGCCGCCGTCCGTCTCACGGGTGGAGGGGTCGTTGGTCAGGGAGATGACGCGGATATTGGGCGCGGGGAAGTCGCTGGCACTGGAGTTCACCCACGAGCGTTTGTAGTGGCTGGCGGAGAAACCGGCCATGGCGCTCACGCGGTGGTGTTCGTTGCTCCAGTCGTAGTTGAGGAACGACTCGATGCCCAGTTCGTTGGACTGCGACTGGTTGATGTAGAACGAGTCCGGATTGTTTATGGAGGCAAACTTACGGCCGTTGTAGGGGATGTATCCGTTGGAATCGGAAGCATAGAAGTTGTAGCTGCCGATGGTTCTGAAGGTCAAGCCCTTGTAGAGGTCCAGCTGCAGGGTTCCGCTGGCCAGCAGGCGGTTCCACTTGTTGACGCCCGTGTCTTCGTAGGCGGCGGCCACCCAGTTGTCCTGGCTGGCGTCGATGTCGCCGTTGGCGCCGGCGTTATAGAAATGTCCCCAGCTGCCGTCGGGCAGGACGATGGGCATGGAGTAGAATACGCCGTCCTGCACGTAGTCCATGGTGGGCGCGGTCTGCGCGTAGGTGCGCAGGTTGCCGCCGCCGCGCTTCTCGGCGTGGGTGTAGGTGAGGTTGGCTCCCACGTGGATGAAGTCTTTGACGGTGTGCATGATGTTGGCGCGGGCATTGATGCGGTCGAACTCAGACTTGATGACGATACCCTCGTTGTTCAGGTAGCCGAGGGAGAGCGTAGCCTGGGTGTTCTCGCTGCCGCCGGAGACGGAGAGGTTGTAGTTCTGGCGGAAGGCGGTCTGCGACATGGCATCCTGCCAGTCGATGTTGTTCAGCCGGCCGATGTACTGCTCGCTGTATGCCAGGTTCTGCAGGGAAATGTCGTCAGCAGCGACGGCGCGGCGTACGGCCGAGGCAAAGAGGTCGGCGTCGGCCACTTCCAGGTTGTTGGCACGGAAGGAGAGTCCGAAGTTGGCCGAGAAGTCCAGTTTGGCCTTGCCTTTGTTGCCGTTCTTCGTGGTGATCATGATGACGCCGTTGGCGCCGCGGGTTCCGTAGATGGCTGTGGCCGAGGCGTCCTTCAGAATCTCGATGGACTCCACGTCAGCCGGGTTCAGAAAGTCGATGGAGGTGCCCACCTGCACGCCGTCCACAACGTAGAGCGGGTCGGCCGAGCCGTTCACCGTGGCGACGCCGCGGATGCGGATGGAGAATCCGCCTTCGGGGTCACCGGAGGAGCGGATGACGTTCACGCCGGCTGCGGCTCCCTGTAAGCCTTGGCCCAGCGTGATGGGGTTGCGTTTCATCATGTCTTCGGTGTCGATGGAGGAAACGGAACCGGTGAGGTCGGACTTCTTCATCGTACCGTAACCTACTACTACGACTTCGTCCAGCGTCTCGGTATCTTCACGCAGCACGATGTTCAGCTTTTTCGTGTCGGTGACGCGGACGGTGCGTGACAGATAGCCGATGTAACTTACTTTCAGTGTTTGTCCCACGGAGGCTTTCAGGGAGAAGTTGCCGTCCATGTCGGTGATGGCACCCTGGTTGGTGGTGCCTTCGATGAGGACGTTTGCGCCGATGATGGGTTCACCGGCTTCGTCGGTGACCTGTCCGGTCACCGTGACCGTGTTTTGTTGCACAGCGGCAATGCCTTCCGACGGGGTCGGCCTGGCATCCGCGAACAAGGGTGTGGCGAGCGTCAGTGAGAGCGAGGCCACGCCCAAAAGTTTCACTACATGTTTCATAAATAGATACTTTTAAGTTTAACAATAGTCTTTTCAAAGACATTATTTCACAAGGGTTGTTTCAAGGGGATGCCAGCGGCCGGGCGCAGGCTTGGCAGCGCGCGGGCAGCGGCTGGCGAGTGTCGGTATGCCCATTCGGGAGCGGGGGTATACCCCCTCCCGGACGGGCCTGTGTGGGGGCCGGAAGGTTGGCCGGCCGTTCATGGCTTAGAAAGAGACTTTCGTGCCTTGTACCTCCGTGGTCAGCCGGGGCTTGCCTTGCGAGCAGTCGGCCTGGAGAGTCTGCAGGCGGTTGTCCGACGGCAGGCAGAGGAGGCCTTCGGCTTCGGTCTTGTCGGCGCAGTAGGCTTTCAGCGTGAGGCGGCTCCAATCCATGTCGGCCGTGCACTGGGCCAGCTTGATGTGGGGCAGCAGGCTGCCGTCGCGCACCAGCATGACGATGGGCAGTTCGCCGGCTTCGATGGTGTGCCAGCCGGCGGCATAGACCTTGCCTGTCTGGTAGTCAATCCATTTGCCTTCGGGCAGGTAGACCTGGCGGGCGTTGATACCCGGTTCCATCAGGGGTGCCACGAGGATTTGCGAGCCGAACATGTATTCGGTCTCCACACGCCACGAACCTGGGTCGTCGGGGAATTCCACGAAGAGGGCGCGTACCATGGGCAGGCCTTTTTCGACGCACTGCTTGGCTTGTGCATAGACGTAGGGCATCAGGCGGTACTTCATCTCGGCGCTCTTGCGGAAGATGTCCTGCACGCGCTTGCTGTCATACAGCCACGGCTCGGTGGGAGGTGCTCCGTGGGCACGGGTGTGGGAGGTCAGGAAGCCGAAGGGCAGCCAGCGGCAATAGAGGTCTTCGGGCGTGGACGTCACGAAGCCGCCCATGTCGTGGCTCCAGAACGAGAAGCCGGAGAGGCCGAAGGACAGGCCTGCACGCAGGGTGCCCAGCATGCCGGTGTTGGTGGTGGCGGCGTCGCCTCCCCAGTGCAGCGGGTAGCGTTGCGAGCCGGCCCAGGCAGCACGTGCCCAAATGACTCCGTCGCCGTTGGTGACTTGCTTGACGATGTCGTTCACGGCCTTATCATAGCGCACGGGGTAGAGGTTGTGCTCATACCAGCCGCTCTTGCCCGATGCATACTGGCCGTTCAGCGGGGCAGCCTCGCCGAAGTCTACCTTGATGGCGCTCACACCCAGCTTCAGCAAGCCGGCCAGCTTGTCCTGGTACCACTTCTCGGTGGCGGGGTTGGAGAGGTCGAGCACGACGTCTTCGTAGGGCAACTGGCCGTTGCCGTTGCGCACGTACATGTTTTTCTCAATCAGTTCGGGGAAGTAGCGGTTCTTCGGCGTGAAGTAGGGCAGCTGCCACAGGCAGACGTGGAAGCCCTGGTCGCGGAAGTCCTTCAGCATCTGGGCGGGGTTCTCGAAACGGCTCTTGGCGAACTCGTAGTCGCATTGCCAGTCCACCTCGAACCAGTTGGTGTCGAAATGGATGACGTCGCACGGGTATTTGCCCTTGCGGATGTTGGCGGCTACGTCATAGCCTTCCTGTTGCGAAGCGTAGCTGATGCGGCTCATCCATGTGCCGAACGACCACAGGGGCGGCATCGAGGGTTTGCCCACCAGGTCGGTGTATTCGTCCAGAATCTCCTTGGGCTCGCCGAAGAAGATGAAGAGGTCGAGGTTCTCATCGCCCATGTACAGCTTGTTCAGTCCCACGTAGGTGGCGCCAAAGTCGCAGGTCACGGGTGCCGACGTGTGCATGAACATGCCGTAGCCGCGATTGCTCATAAAGAAAGGTACAGGCTTGTACATCTGGTCCGTTTCGGGGCCTTGCGGGTCGGTGACGAAGAGGTTCACCTTCTGTCCGACCTTGTCCAGACCGGTGGCCGATTCGCCGCAACCGAATATCATTTCGTCGGCCTTCAGCGTGAAGACGGGGTTGATGCGGCGGGCATTGTCGCTGCCGCGCTTGATGAAGCAGAAGGGAGTGTATTTCACCTGCGTGGAGTCGGTGTCCACCATCGAGGCTGTCTGGCTCAGGATGCGGCCCGATTTGTCTTTCAGGACGATGCGCCACGGGTTTTTGTCAATCTGGAGCGTGCCGTAGGCGCTCGTATAGATGATGCTTTGCTCGGTCTCGCGGGCCTGCCAGCTGTTGTCCGTACCGGGTTCGCTGGCCAGCATGAGGGAGGCTTCGGGGCGGGGCTCAACGGGCGTGGTCAGCATACGGATGCGCACGGTGCGCGGCGTGATGAAGTCCACGCTGAACTTCAGGTCGGGGTCGTTCTCATAAGCTGTAAAAGGGAAATCCAGCATCCGCAGCTTGCCGGGTTGGGCGCAGTTGGTGTTGAACGCCTGGCGCGGGCGCAGGTGGCCGCGCTTCCAATTCACCTGCCCCTCACCCGACTGGACGTCGAACGACGCCAGATGGTCGGCATAAAAGAAGGTGTTGCTCAAGTCTCGGAAATCGGTGCTCACATCCACGGATTGGTTCAGCAGATAGGGTGTGCCGTCTACCACCCGGGCCTGAGCCGAAGCGCCGCCGCACATTGTGCACAGCAACGCTGCAATAGCAAGGGTCTTTTTTCTCATGATATTCGATTGAAATTTTTTTCGCAAATGTAGGTGCTCTTAGGTTAATTGGTGTGCATCGCTTTGTTCTTATGGATGTATCGTTTGTTGCCTTTTCAGGGAAATGCCTATATAGACCCTTATAGGAAACAAACGAGGCGTTGTTTGGAATCAAAAACGACACTGCTCTCCGGTGCATTCGTGGAGGTTGCATTTGCAGTTTCTGCCGATTCTTTTTAAGTTTGCATCCCGAATCCGGTTACCTCTCAATAGGAGGCCTTTCCCCGCTGTTAAAAGACGGAAAAAATGCGTAAATGAGGATGCCTCCCGGGATTGCCCGGAAGAGAACACAAACAGTCATGAAGAATTGCCTGCTCCTTTTAGCCCTCTGGCTTTCCCTCCCGCTTTTCGCTGTCGACGCCGAGGGGGAGAAGATGTCGTCTGCCATCATGTTCAAGCAGTTGAACACGACCGACGGCCTGTCCAACAACAGCGTGCGCTGTCTGTTCCGTGACAGCCGTGGTTTCCTGTGGATCGGTACCGAGTCGGGACTGAACAAATACGACGGCTATGCTTTCCGCCCATATTATCGCAGCAATTCCAACCTGCCGGGTGATGCCGTGCAGGAGGTGTTCGAAGACCCGGAGAAGGACGTGTGGGTGCGCCTGTCCGAGGGCTATGCCATCTATGATTACGTCACCGGGCGTTTCGACAACAATTACAGGCAACGGCTGGAACGCTTGCAGATTCCCGGGCGGAACATTCTGCGGGTAGGCAGCGCGGAGGACGGCGAGTTTTGGGCCTGCGACCAGGATAAACTCTATCTCCGCGCGACAGACCTCAGCGGGGTGAAGACTTTTCCCCTGCGGAACGTAGGGGTCTTCAATGTACAGATAGGGACGCAGAAAATCTATGTGATGTACAACGACGCCCGTCTCTTTGCGATTGACAAACAGACCTCGCAGGCGGATGAGGTGATGATCCCCGCTGTATACAGAAGACTGTTGGCACGCGGGGAGACCGACCTATATATAGGAAGCAAGGACGATCTCTGGGTATATACCTACCGCAACAGTCTGCTGCTGCACAAGGAGGCCGATTCTGACCAATGGGAAAACATCCACCTGGCGTCCGTGGAAGATAACCGCTATAACCGGGTCCAACGGATTCTGGATGTGGGTGACGGCCGCGTGTGGATTCTGACCAGCCACATGGGACTCTTCATCTATAACAGTTCCGACAAGTCCTTGACCAACCTGCGATACAGCGCCACCAACCCGAACACCATCGCCAGCAACAATCTCAGCGCCATATACAAGGATAAGTACAGCACGGTGTGGATTGGTAATTTCAAGCATGGCGTCTCCTATTACAGTCCTTTCTCGCAAATCATATATTCCTATCGCTCGCCTGACAACGAAGACATCCTGACCTTCTGCGAAGACCCCGAAAGTGGCTGCATCTACTATGGCACGGACGGAAACGGTTTGTTGTGTTTTCAGGATGGCAGCCTGCCCGTGAGTGTGCCGACCCCGGCAAACATCGTGGTGGACCTGACGTTGGACAAGCATCATCGGCTTTGGATGGGTACCTATCAGAAGGGCTTGCTCTGCTGGTCGAAGACCGGAGGCCTCCGGCAGTACACCACGGACAACAGCAACCTGCTGGACGATAATGTCTATGCCGTGGAGGCTGACCGCAACGGATACATCTGGATTGGCACCATGAATGGGCTTATCCAACGGTTGGACCCCGCTACGGGCGAGTTCCAGACCATCCTGAACCGACCGGGGGAATACTCGGTGCAGGACATGTATTACGACGGAGGGAAACAGCTCTACGTCGCCACCTTGGGCGGCCTGGTGCTCATCGATACAGACAGCCAGAGCTATGACTTGTCGTCCATGAGCAAGCGGTTTCACGAGACAGATGTGCAGACCGTGTACGAGAGCAGCCGTGGGACGGTCTGGCTGGGACACTCGCACGGCCTGAGTGTATGGAATCCGGAGAATGATTCCATCTGGTTCATCGACCAGAACCAAGGGTTGGCCGCCAACCTGGTGCGGGCCATAGTGGAAGACAACCACCATCGGATATGGATAGGTACGGGAAACGGAGTCTCCTGCCTGCAAGTGGTAAACGGTGCCTTGTCTGTCGTCAATTATTCGGTGACGGACGGGCTTATCAGCAACGATACCAATGTACACGCCATCTTGCGCCGTTTCAACGGTAATATCCTGATAGGTACGCCGAAGGGGTGGCAGTGCATTATTCCGCAAGAGACTCTTCCCGCCGCTTACGAGGCCGACGTGGTACTGACGGATATATCGCTGGCATCGGGCAAGTCGTCTTCAACGGTGCTGGGCGACCGGTCGCCGGAAAGCATCAGCCGGCTGGTGCTGAAGGAGAAGGACAACAGTTTCGTGCTGTCGTTCTCGGCATTGGATCTGGCGGAGGCCGACAAAGTGAAATATGCCTATCGGATCGGAGGGCGTTCGTCGCAATGGATGAATGCCGAGGGAAACAAGGTGAGCCTTTCCATGCTGCCTGTCGGGAACTATACGCTGGAGGTGCGTGCTGGGACGCCGCAGGGGGTGTGGAGCCCTCATATCACGCAGTTGGACATCCGGATCCTGCCGCCTTGGTGGCGCTCTTGGTGGGCCTATACGGGCTATGCCGTGGTGGTGGTACTCATCTTGTTGCAGGTGATACGCTACATCAAGGCACGTGAGCGGATGGAGGCTATCCAGCAGGCCGTGGAGGAGGAAAACGAGAAACAACGGAAGCTCTCCGACCTGAAGTTGCAGTTTTTTGCCAATATCAGCCACGAGCTGCGTACGCCGCTGTCCCTTATCATCAATCCGTTGGACGAGTTCCTGGAGAATCATCCTGAGTATAGGAAAGGGCTGCTGGAACTGGCCAAGAAGAATGCCGGCTACCTGCTGGAGCTCATCAACCAGTTGCTGGACTTCCGTCGCCTGGATGCGAAGGCTGAAAGCCTGCATTGCCGGCACGACAATATCCTGATTATCTTGAGCGAAATCTTTCACTCCTTTGACCTCATTGCGCAGAAGCGGAACATCCACTATACGATGGACTGTCCGCATGCGTCTGTCTTCATGGATTTTGACTATGACAAGGTGCGCAAGATAACGACCAATATCCTTTCCAACGCCTTTAAGTTCACTCCTGCAAAAGGAAGCATCACTTTGCATGTCGAGGTGAAGGACGGGAACCTTGAACTGTCTTTCTCCGACACGGGTTGTGGCGTGGACGATGAATCGAAAGAGAAGGTGTTCAACCGTTTCTATCAGTCGGAGAAGAATGCATCTCATGCGGGGGGCAGCGGCATCGGGCTGCACATCGTGTCGGAATACGTGAAGATGCATCACGGCACCATCTGTGTGAAGGACAATCATCCCACGGGTGCCATCTTTGTGGTGACGCTCCCGCTGCATCAGAATGGAGCCGAGGCCGGGGCGGCCGAGTCGGCCCAGGCTGTCACCCCAGGAGCTGCCGCTGAGCAGCCGTTGCAGGACGAGGGCTTCTGCCTCCTGTTGGTAGACGATAATCATGATTTCCTGGACTTCCTGGCCGACAGCCTTTCCAAGGAATACAGGGTCGTGAAGGCGCAGAACGGCAAGCAGGCTTTGACACGTCTGGAGCAGGAAGACGTGGACTTGGTGGTGAGCGATGTGATGATGCCCGAGATGGATGGTCTGGAATTGTGCCGCCGCATCAAGAGCGACATCCGTTACTCGCACATACCGGTCATCCTGCTGACGGCCAAGGTGGGTGAGGAGCATCAGCTGGAGGGACTCAGCATGGGAGCGGACGACTATGTCACCAAGCCTTTCAACATGCCGGTGCTGAAAGCCCGCATACGCAATATCATCGAAGCCAGTGCCAAGCGCCGCGAGACGTTCAACCGGGACATCCGCATCGAACCCAGCCGTATCACCATCACTCCTTTGGACCAGCGCCTGGTGGAGAAAGCCATCCGCATAGTGGAAGAGAACATCGCCGACTCGGAATTCTCCGTTGAAGAACTGGCATCCAGGCTGAACCTCTCGCGCAGTTATTTCTATAAGAAACTGATGAAGATTACAGGTAAGAAACCCATCGAGTTCATCCGCACCATCCGCATGAAGCGTGCCTGCCAGCTGTTGACAGAGAGCCAGTTGCAGGTGTCGGAGATTGCTTATATGCTGGGTTACAACTCGCCTCGTATCTTCTCCCGCCACTTCAAGGAGGAGTTCGGCGTCAGTCCGTCGGAATATTTGCGGCGCCAACAGACAGCCGGGGCTACGCCGAATGCATCGGCGTAACCCCGGCCGTCTTCCCGTTGTTCCCGGTTGTTTCCCGTTCTGTCATGCCGTTTTCCGCCAGCCTCAGTCGGGCAATGCGAAGTCCAGCTGCTTCTTTTCGAGGTTGGCGCGTGCGACTTGTACGGTAATGGCATCTCCCAGGCTGTATGTGTGTTTCTTACGCCGTCCGCGCAGGCAATAGTTCTTCTCGTCGTATTCGTAGTAGTCGTCGTCCAGGTCGCGGATGGGAATCATGCCCTCGCACTTGTTCTCGTTGAGTTCCACGTAGAGGCCCCACTCGGTGACCCCTGAGATGACGCCGTCGTAGATTTGCCCCACGTGTTCTTGCATGAACTCTACCTGTTTGTATTTGATGCTGGCCCGTTCGGCGCTGGCTGCCAGCTGCTCCATGGCGCTGCAATGCTCGCACAACGCCTCGTATTTCTTTTCGCTCACCGTACGCCCGTGTTCGTCCAGGTATTTGGTCAGCAGGCGGTGCACCATCGTGTCCGGGTAGCGGCGTATGGGCGAGGTGAAGTGTGTGTAATAGTCGAAGCCCAGGCCGTAATGGCCGATGTTGTGTGTGGAGTAGCAGGCTTTCTGCATGGCGCGGATGGAGACGGTCTCGATGAGGTTTTCTTCTTTCTTTCCCTTGACGTCCTTGAGCAGGCGGTTGATGGACTTCGAAAGGTCGTTGCGGTTGCCTGCCGTACGCAGCTTGTATCCGAAGCGGCCGATGAACTGTGCCAGGTTGTCCAGCTTGGCGGGGTCGGGCAGGTCGTGTATGCGGTAAGGGAAAACCTTGGCTTTTTTGCCTTTGGGAACTTTTCCGATGGCTTCGGCGACGGTGCGGTTGGCCAGCAGCATGAACTCCTCCACCAGCTTGTTGGCGTCTTTCGACTCCTTGAAGTATACGCGCAGCGGCTTTCCCTTGTCGTCTATCTCGAACTTCACTTCCACCCGGTCGAACTCCAGTGCGCCGTTGGCGAAGCGTTTCTCGCGCAGTATCTTGGCCAGGCGGTCCAGTTCCAGCAGTTCGAACTTGTAGTCGCCCTCGCCCGTCTCGATGACTTGCTGCGCCTCTTCGTAGGTGAAGCGCCGGTCGCTCTTGATGACGGTGTGCACGATGCGGTGGTTCAGCACTTCGGCCTTGTCGTTGAGGGTGAAGATGACGCTGTATGCCAGCTTCTCTTCGTTGGGGCGGAGGGAGCACAGAAGGTTGCAGAGGCGTTCGGGGAGCATGGGGATGGTGCGGTCTACGAGGTAGACAGACGTGGCGCGCTTCTCGGCTTCCTTGTCGATGATGCTGCCTTCCTTGACGTAATGCGATACGTCGGCGATGTGCACGCCCACTTCCCACAGCCCGCCTCCCAGGCTGCGGATGGACAGGGCGTCGTCGAAGTCCTTGGCGTCCTTGGGGTCGATGGTGAAGGTGGTGACGTCGCGGAAGTCCTCGCGACGGGCTATTTCCTCGGCGGGGATTTCGTCGGGAATCTTGTCGGCCGCTGCCTCCACGTTCTTGGGGTAGGAGTAGGGCAGTCCGAACTCGGCCAGGATGGCGTGCATCTCGGTGTTGTTCTCGCCCGAACGGCCCAGTATGTCGATGACCTGTCCGATGGGGTTTTTGGCCTTGTCGGGCCACTCGATGATTTTCACCACCGCCTTGTCGCCTGTTTTTCCGCCTTTCAGCTTGTCCTTGGGGATGAAGATGTCGTTGGCCAGCGTGCGGTTTTCCGTCAGCAGGAAGGCGTAGCCGCGCGTCACTTCCAGCGTGCCCACGAAGCTGTCGTTGGCACGTTCCAGCACTTCGAGTACTTCGCCTTCGGCTGTTTTGCCTTTGCGGCGGGCGTAGTAGGCTATGCGGACGCGGTCGTTGTTCATGGCGTGGGCCGAGTTGCGTTCTGCTATGAAAATGGGGTCGCCTCCATCATCGGGGATAAAGGAATTCTTTCCGTTGCTTTTACGTACGAAGCGGCCTGTCATTTCCACGCCTCGCTGGTGCAGGCGATAGGTGTGATGCTCAGGCTCGTTGATATAATCGTCTTCTTTCAGGTCGGCCAAGATATCCATGCAAAGCATTTTCAGTGGATGTGTGGTAAGCCGTAACTGCTCGAACAACTGTTTCAGTGAGACGCTTTCACTGCCTTTCTCTTGAAAGAAATCCATCAACAGAGCTGTCAATTGCTTTTTAGTCATCCGTTTGCCGGCTTTTTTTTCTCTTTTCTCTTTCTTCTTACCCATAGCTGTGTGGTGTTATATGTTTGCAAAGTAAACAAATTATCGGCTTCATCCGTTCACTCGAAGGGTAAAAAATGTGTATTGTTCTGAAAAGAAAAACGCCGGCTTGCGTTTCACACGTTCGTATCCGTGTGTCGTACACAAGCCGGCGTTTTGTATGTTGCCTTTATGCTGGAGTCAGAGCAAGAGTCCCAGCGAGAGCATGGTTTGCGTCACCTCGTTGTCGCCCAATCCGCGTTGGTGTGCGACGTTGAATCGAATGTTTCCGAACGAGATGCCGGCACCGAAGCTATAACGGCTGTAATCGTGTTCGGCATAAGTATAGCCGCCGCGTACGGATACCAACCCGAGGAATGTATATTCTGCGCCCACGTTTCCGGTAAACATGTCAGCATTCTTCGGATAACAGTAATGTTGTGCGGCCAACGATACGCTCAACCGGTGCTGTTCGTTGAAGTCGAGTCCCAGTTCTCCGCCCCCTCCATAGTGTGCAGGCAGTTTGGCTTTGCGGTAGCGTGCTCCATAATCCAGCTTGGGTCCTAATCCTGCCACATTGATGCCTACGATGTAGCTTCCGATGACACCTGTTTCAAACCCATTACGGTAATAAGCCGCTGCGTTGAAAGCAACGGTAGTGGCTTCTTCCACCACTTTGCTGTGGACAAGTGAAACTCCGGCTGTAGCCGAAAAATGGTCAAGGAATCGGATGGAATAGTTTGCGTCCACAGTCCAATCCGCAGGTTTCAAGTTCTTTCCTTCATCGGCAGGGATGTCATAGCCGCCCAAGTAGCGGAATCCTACGTGTACACCGTGATTCCCGAAACGTTTTCCTGCAGATACGCCGTAGAACATCAACCGTCCGATATCTTCGTCTGCTTTAGGATAGATTTGTGTGGCAGCCGATACTTCCCAATTCATGTTTTCGTAGAGCAAAGTGGTTGGATTGGCGTAAATCAGCATGCTGGATGCCTCGCCATATTGATTGCCGCCCATAGCCGTGGCACGTGCGTCAGGATTGATTTCCAGGATAGGAAGTGAACGGCTCTGTCCGATGGCCAACAACGGCAGGCCAATCAACACACTGGCCAGTATGTTTCTTAGTTTCATCATTTACGAATGTATTTATTGTTTAACGAATGTCTTCTTTACAGTACCTTTGCTGGTTTCTACCATCAGCGTATAGACGCCGGCGGCGAGTCGACGTACATCTACTCTTACCGCTTGCAACAAGGCTACAGCATACGGCCGGTTCAAAACCTCTTCACCCGTAACTGTGCGGATAGAGACGTTTATCCGTGTGATGTCAGGATTCATTAAGATATTCAGGTAACTGGTGACGGGTATCGGATAAATCTGATAGACCAAGTCTGTACTGTTTTCCACAACACGCACCAAGAAACTGAGCTGTACGCTTTCTCTGCCATCCGAAGCTTCCACCCGGATATTGGCTTCGCCATTTCCACGGGCTGTCACTGTCAGTTGCGAACCTTCAATAGAAACTGTGGCAATATTTTCATCAGACGATTGCGCTGTATATGTCAAACCATTGCCACTGAAGTGAGGTGTCAAATCTATTTGGTTCGTTCCTTCGTTTTGGCCGATTACCATGTTTTGTATGCTGTTGGTGACAGAGGGCAATTGATATTCATAGACCTCAAAAGGTATGCTGACCGATGTAGAAGCACCGAGTTCATCAGTAACTGTCAGCTCGATATTATGCGTACCCAGCGAGGCGATGGCACGAATGGTGAAGTGCAGATTGTCGCCATCGGCACTGACAGACACACCACGGGTCTCTCCGCCCACTTGGTAAGATATCTTGTGCCCGTTGGGATCGGACAGCGCGAGAGAAAACTCCTGTTTCTCCGTGCCGCTGACGCGCACCGTGCTTTCAGGAACTCCGCTGATGACAGGCGGGTCGTTCTTCAAGGTCTGTACCTCTTTAGTGACGAGGTCGGATTTCCATCCCCAGCGGTCAATGGCAACTACGCCCACGTAGTAAGTCGTGCCGTCTTTCAGGCCGTCCACTGCATATGTAATCAGCTCTCCAGGCTGGTAGCCGTAAGCATTGATGGAGTAGGGAGTGAAGTCTTGATAATTGCTTTCTGTCAGGGGCTGGTCGGCGAGGTAAACCTCATACTTGACAGCCATGCCGTCATCTTCATCTTCCACGGCTTCCCATTGCAGGGTCAGGCTGGTGTACTGTGCTTCTACCTCGATGTCAGCCACATTGTCCGGACGTTTCCCCTGGTCCTCGGCGAGAGCCTGCCCGGCGTCGATGTAGCCCACGCCCAAACGACCTGCGTATTCAGGATTGTGCAAGTCGATGTTCTCCGGACGCAGCGAGCCCAACAGACGTTCTTTCAGCATTTCGTTGGTGTAGCCTTGACCGCCGAAATGTGAGACAATGAGCGCGGCGATGCCCGACACATGGGGACATGCTTGAGAGGTTCCGGCCATTTCGCCATAAGTGTTTCCCGGCAGGGTGCTGAACACGTATCCGCCGCTGAAGTAATGGTCGCCACCGGGCGCCATGATGTCTACCCAGGTGCTATAGTTGGAATACCACGAACGTTCCCAGTTGGGAGCCATGGCAGATACGGCAATGGTAGGTTCGTAGGCTCCGGGATAATAGAGAGCGTCGGCATCGTCGTTCCCAGCTGCCACGATGACTACGCCGCCTTTCATGGGCGAATCGGGCAGTTGATCGCCGTTGTCGTCGCATCCGGCGTATTCGATGAAGTAGTCCACGGCTGCTTGCATGGAAGCGGGCCATACGTCGGCGTAGGTGTATCCCCAAGAGTTCTGGCTGATGACTGCGCCGTTGTCGGCACTGTAACGGTAGGCATCCTCGGCGCCCACGCTGCGGTCGTCGGTGTTGTCGCCGTCATAGTCGCCTTCAAATTTCTGGCAGCTCATCAGGCGCACGCCACTGTCGGGCGTTCCGTCACCTCCGGCCACGCCTCCTACACCGATGCCGTTGTTGTTACGGGCTGCCACGGTGCCGGCCACGTGTGTGCCGTGTCCCACTCCGTCGAGCGTGATGTTTCCGTTGCCGGATACAAAGTTCCAGCCATGTATGTCGTCTATGTAGCCGTTGCCGTCGTCATCGATGCCGTTGCCGGGGATTTCGCCCGGATTGACCCAAAGGTTATCCACCAGGTCTTCGTGCTCCACGTCAATGCCGCCGTCCACTACGGCTACGATTACATTGTTTTTTCCGGTTTCAGTTTCCCAAGCTTCGAACACGTTGGCATCAGCACCAGGTACCGATCCGGGATATTTCCCGATGTTGTGGTAGTGCCATTGCCGAATCAGCTCGGGGTCATCGAAAGGCATTTCCTCGTCATTAGTCGATGAGGTTTCGTAAGGGGTGGTGTTGAAAGGTTTGATGGTAGGGATGGAGACGGCATATACCGGCTCCACAATAGCGAACTGCTTGCTTTGGGTCAGGGTGTGGATAGTTTGCTGTAGATCTTGAGTCTCATCAAAACGCACTTCGTACCAGCGGTCAAGTTCTGCCCGGCGGAAACGTTTCTCGAAGCGCGGGTCCATGTTGAACAGGGGGGAGAGTGCTGTGGCCCGAACGCTGTTCAAGGTGGCGGAGAGTTTCGAAGGCGCACTTTGCAGGGTGACACCGCCGGGATTGACAAGCTTGATGTCGCTAAGTACATCGTCTTGCACCTTTACGTGCAGTTTACCCGGCAGGCAGCGTGTATCCATTTGCGTTACTCCAGTGCTTTTGGATGTAGCGTCCGTGTTGCTGAATTCGTCTTGCGTGCATCCGCCAGCCAAAGCCGCAACTCCGAGTAAATACAGGATATATTTTTTCATATAAATGTTCGTTGTTGTTAATAGAAAAAATGTCACACTCTCCTTTGTTGGGCTTCTTGATACAAGAAACTGTTCAAAAGAGAGTGTGATGTTGGTTTACTGTTTATTTTAGCTATTGTTATTTAGCGATGGCATTGGATGACAGAGGAGTTGCATCTTTCTTCACGCGTGCATTCATTCTGTTGATGAGTTCAATAGTTTTATCCTTGTCGGAATAGATGGATGCCGTCTCGTAATAGATGCCCAAATCTTTGTATGCTTGGAAGTCAACACAAATTTCCCCAACGAACAGATCTGAGAATTGAACTAAACCAAACATAAGTATGTCAACCATTCCATCTCCAGCGTCCTTTTTATAGCCTTGGTAATTATCGGCTTGGCCTATATACTCATATCCTGCTTCTTCAAGCAATGCCTGGAACTCATTAGTCATGTAGAAGCTTGAACCATCAGACGTCCAATAAACCTTCTCGAAGTCTGGACAAACCAGACGTGCTTGACGTACTTCGCCTAAGAATGGATCGTCTGCTGCAACGGGATTCGAACTAATAGTGTTATAGAACCAATAAATACGCATGCCCATGCCTTCGGCTTGTTCTGCCGCAGACGGAGTGTACATGACTGCGTCGCCCGTAGCAGGATAAGTGCTGGAAACAGCGTCGAACGTAGAGCCGGCTTCAAGTTCCCAAGCATTTACCTCGTCAAAAGTATAACCGTGTAGGTCATTTTCGGCACAAGCCATCCAACTTAGTTGTTCGGTCAGCGGCATTATGTCGAATGTGGGGTGTTGTTCTTCCTGAATGGGCGAATAAGTCGCATAAATCGTCACACCGCCGTCAATGGCTACATTTACTATATAGGGGATAGAAGTATGTGTATAATCGCCTTCTCCGTCTTGCTGACCTTCAGCCGGTGCGGGAGCTGTAAAGCCTTTGGCTACCAAGGCTTCTTTAATGGCGGGAAGCAAAGACTCGTCTGTAGTAGCAGTCATTGCTTGTGAATAATCGCCACTTGCTTCACCCATGTATGCTATTTGCGGGAAGTTGGGGTTTTTGCTGGCGAAATAGAATGCATTGTTGAAAAGACCATCGGGGAATGTAATGGCAACATTACCACGAGCTTCCTCAAACTGGAATACATCTACTATGGAATTGGAACCTGCTTCGGCCAAGAGAGGTAAAACTATCAGTTCTTCTCCGTTTTGCACCACGGCCAATTCTTTGATGGTAGTACCTGCTGTGACAAATATTTTAGTGTTACGTGCTTCAGTTCCTTCATTGGGAGTGACCGAGAGGTTGAAGAAATCGGCTCCTTCCACGTAGCTGATGCTCAGCCAATCGGCTCCTTCGTCAGCTTCCACGGTGAAGCTTTCGTTGCAGATGACATCAATGCGCTGTTCACCGCCAGCTTTCTCAAAGGAGAGGCTTTCGGTCGAGAGGCTCAGCACAACATCTCCTGCGCTCTGCACCACATTAATCTTGGCAGCCGCACTGCCTGCGTTGACCAGGATATAACCTTTACGGTCTACGCCTTCTGTATTGGGAGCTGCTGTGATGTCCAGTTGCGCACCGTTTTGCGTCAGAGTCAGCCAGGAAGACTCCAGTGGAGAGGTTGCTACCCATGTCGTAGCACTGGTCGTAATGCTTACGGACTGCTGTCCGCCGTCTTTGGTAAAGGTCACGGAACTCAGTGATGTACTCAATGTAGTTTCATCTACAAACGTTTCGTCATCGTCACATGAAGTGAATGCTAAAGGCACTAAGGCAAATAGCCAGAACAAGAGATAAAGTTTTGTTTTCATGTTGATTAAACTTTAAAAAATGGTACTTAATTTGATTGTTAATATATGTTTGAGATCTCTTTCTCTGGACATGTTTTCTTCTGTCAAAAAATATCTGCGCTATCGGCTTTGAATCGGTCGTTTGAACCGTATCCGACGGTGGCGGACTCTTTCTTCAGAATGATAACAATTGCAAATATATGCTTATTAAAGTAGAAAGACAAGAAATGGGACAATAATTTTTTCAATTTCTTTTTTTATCCTGCTTTCCGATATTAAATATGTGTAAAACGTACTTTCTTTGCGATATATTGTAAGAGCCTGTTTAAAATTCATTTTCCTGTCATCCCGAGCGCAGTCGAGGGATCTCACTACGCGCCTGAAAAGTATTAGGGAGATGTTTCGACTACGCTTCAACCCCCTCTTTGCTCCCCCGTTTGGCGGGGGAGAACAATGCTCAACATGACAG
>NZ_JAMBLS010000007.1 GCF_023336905.1 Bacteroides sp. ET71 | reverse complement strand
TAGGAATATAACTAAAGGCCGTACATATAAAGCATTGATTATTTTGCTATCAATCATTTACGTCATCAGTCCTATTGATTTGGTACCAGATGTGCCGCCGGTAGGTTGGAGTGATGATATTGCAGTGCTACTATTAACACTATTCTACGTGTTCTACGTGTTACAAGGGAAAGACGATGTGTTTTCCAATTTGTTTAGCACCTTGAAATGGGCTGTAGCATTGGGAGGAATCTTGATTGTTCTCTTGTTAGCGCTCTTGGTGCTCGTTGCTGTTTCCCTGATAAGATAAGAGAGTCACATCAAGATTCCCGTCAGTATCCGCCCAGACTGTGCCCCCAGTCGTCGTGCCGAGAAGAAATCGTCGCACCGTGTATAGGTGCAGATGCCACACATTTCGATGGCACGGGGCGGCACCCCGAACTCCAGCAGTTGCAGGCGATTGGCTTCGGGCAGGTCGATGTGCCACTTGGATTCCTTGCGGGCAATGCGTTCCATGGGGAAGCCGGCCTGGTGGAAGGAGTTGTAGACTTCGTTGCCCACCTCGAAGGCTAAGAGGGAGATGCCGGGGCCAATGCAGGCCAGTAGGTCGGCTCCGTCGGTACCATAGAGGGTGTGCATGCGTTGGAGGGTGCGGCTCGTTATGGACTGCACGGTGCCGCGCCAACCGGCATGGATGGCTGCTATGGCATGGTGTCGTGGGTCGTACAACAGGACTGGGATGCAGTCGGCTGTGGAGACGCAAAGGCAGATGCCGGATTGGTCGGTGAGGGTAGCGTCGATGCCTTGGAGCAGTTGGCGACGTTGGTCGGCGGGAGAGGCGAGGTAGGTGTCGTCAATGGAGAGGATGCCCGTGCCGTGTGTCTGATAAGGGATGACGAGCTCGCGCGGACGGTGGGGCAGGGCTTCGAGCAGGAGAGCCTGGTTGCGGGCCACGTGTTCGGGGCAGTCGCCCGTGTAGGGAGTGCAGTTCATCGAGGCATAGGGGCCGATGCTCGTTCCTCCCTGGCGGGTGGTGCTGAAGCAGAAGACGTCGGGCTGATAGGCAAGATGACGCACGAGGCGGATGTCTTTCCCGACCTTGAACACCAGATGCGGCATGTCTACTCCCTTATAGTGCTTCACGATTCGGTCTACCCGGGTCATGCCGTTGCGCAGAGCCACCCGTTGGGAGGGGAGGTTGGTGTCGCGTATGATGGAGTAGACCTCCCGGAAGCCAAGCGTCTGAAACGCATACTCCCGACAGGCTCGGGCAGCCTCGATGGCAAATCCCTGGTGCCAGTAGGCACGACGCAACAGGTAGCCGATTTCTGGAACTCGGTTGCCCCCGTAGTCCTGGAGCGTAAGGCCGCACTGCCCGATCAGGGTGCCGCTGCTTTTCTCCACCAGGGTCCAAAGTCCGAAACCGTCCTCCCGGTAACGGCGCAGTTGCTTGTCCAGCCATGCTTGCACTTCCTCCCGGCTGAACGGTCCCTCGTAGGCATGCATCACCTCCGGGTCTTGCAGCAGCAGACAAGCGTCGTCGAAGTCTTCTTGCCTCAGTTCGCGGAGCAGGAGCCGGCGGGTTTCCAGGATAACTTTCATGGTCACTGCTGTTCCTTGTCGTTTTCCTCTTCTTCGTCCCAGTCTTCTTCGTATTCGAAGTCTTCCAGGTCTTCGATGTCGTCCTCGTCCACGTATTCCACGCTGAGGTCTTCGTCGGCCCCCTCCTCGCGTAGTTCTTCGGCCAGGTGGCTCATATCCTTGGAGCGATGGGCAATGCTTTCGATGTGCCCTTCTATCTTATTGCTCTCTTTGTTCAGTTCCGTCCAGAGAATGTCTTTCAGCACATCGATGCCCAGTCCGCTGACGGAGGAGATGAACACATGCGGGATGCCGGTGGGCAGCGTCGGTTCTATTTCGTCCATCAGTTCCTGGTCCAGCATGTCACACTTGGTGATGGCCAGTACGCGCTGCTTGTCCAGCATCTCGGGATTGAATGTCTTCAGTTCGTTCAGCAAAATGTCGTACTCCCGGGCGATGTCATCCGCATCGGCAGGTACCATGAAGAGCAGCAGTGAGTTGCGCTCGATGTGGCGCAGGAAGCGCAGTCCCAGGCCTTTGCCTTGGCTGGCCCCCTCGATGATGCCGGGGATGTCCGCCATGACAAACGATTTGCCTTCGCGGTAGGACACGATGCCCAGGTTGGGCTCCAGCGTGGTGAAGGGATAGTTGGCAATCTTCGGCTTGGCGGCCGACACGGTGGAGAGCAGGGTCGATTTGCCTGCGTTGGGGAAGCCCACCAGACCTACGTCGGCCAGCAGTTTCAGCTCCAGGATGACGGTCATTTCCTGCATCGGCTCGCCTGGCTGTGCGAAGCGCGGTGCCTGTCGCGTGGCGGTGCGGAAGTGCCAGTTGCCCAGTCCACCGCGTCCGCCTTTCAGCAGAATGACCTCCTGCCCGTGCTCGGTGACGTCGCACAGGTATTCGCCCGTCTCGGCGTTGTAGGCCACGGTTCCGCAGGGCACTTCTATCACCTTGTCCTCTCCGTCCTTGCCGAAGCTGCGGTTTTTCGAACCGCTTTCGCCGTGTCCGGCCAGCACGTGTCGCTGGTACTTGAGGTGCAGCAGCGTCCAATAGTTGCGGTTGCCGCGCAGGATGATGTTGCCGCCGCGTCCGCCGTCGCCGCCGTCGGGTCCGCCCTTGGGCATGTACTTGGCGCGGTGCATGTGTGTGGAACCCCGTCCGCCCTTGCCCGAGCGGCAGTATATCTTCACGTAGTCTACGAAGTTTGATTCTGGCATAATCTTGTATTCAAAAATGGTTATTATGAATAATCTTTATGTTCTCTTCTATATGTTTTTGTTGGTGACAGCTATAACAAAGAGTTTCCAATTCATCATTTTCATATTCCCACGGTTTTATATATTCTCCGTTTTTCTTTTTGTACACTTTATGGTGAACTTCAAGATTAACCGTATTCAATTGATATAGTGGAAAAATAATGCTGTATTGGTTGTAAGAAAGAATACCTATTCCTCTATATGCTCCATGATAATAATCTCCTTCCTCACTAACACAATGTGATAATACGAATTTATCATTCGTGTTTCCGTTTTCACTGTACTGCCAATATAAAGTCCTTTTCTTATTATAGTAATCTTTTACTTCATCATTGTATGGCCCCCAGTACCACATAGATTCGTTTGTTGATAGTAGTTGGTTAGAAAAGAAAATTCCTTTTATTGTTTTTACTGTTTCCTTGATAAGAAAAGGAGTGGTATGTATGTAGTAGTTATACTCATATAGGTAGAGTTTTAAAGAAGGTATATAACCATGAGATATAATGGATGATCTCATCTTTCTCATACACTGTTCTTTGATGGGAACAATTTTTGAACTTTCGTACTTAAAACCATACTCGTATTCTGGTATATCCTTATTTAGGATAGAAGGAGTAGGAGTCCATTTCCTACAGATTGTATTGAAAGTTTTTATATTTTCAACGTATTCTGTTCTATTATTTCCCTTTAGTAGATATTCTTTCAATTGAATAATATCATTTAGAACAATGCTGTTATAACATCTTGTACAAGTATAAAAATCTCTTCTCTTGATTTCATTGCTTTTATCTATCCATCTCTGATCAGATAATAGCTCTTTATAAACATCATTGGAACCTGTCTTGATAGAAGGCTCTAATACATTTTCTATGCTATTTACTATCTGAATAAGTTCTTCTTGTGATATCCGGGTAGTCCAATCCTTTGTATGGTGCGGGTCATATATGTCTATAATATTCCTTCCTTCGGACTTAAGCATAACTTGCCCGATAAGTTCAGGATATTGCATGATAAATCCTTTTGCCTCTTTCCAAGTATCACAGATTATTTGAACCATATTTATTAATGGGATAATACGCAAAGATACGAAAAGTGCACTGAATTCAGTGCACTTTTATGGGGAAATTGCACTTTTTATAGTGCAAATCCGTAGGATAAGAGTTTATTTCACTTTATCAATCGCCTCGCAGATATCCCCCGTGATGCGTTCCAGTTCGCCCAGTCCGTTGATGTGGCAATACTTGCCCTCTTGCTTGTACCAGTCGATGAGGGGAGCCGTCTGGCTGTGGTAGACGGTGAGGCGCTTGCGGATGGTCTCCTCATTATCATCGGCGCGTCCGCTCTGCTGTCCGCGCAGGATGAGGCGGTTCATCAGTTCGTCTTCGGGCACTTCGAGGTCCAGCATGATGCTTACTTCCTGACCCCGCTCGGCCAGCATTTTCTTCAGCGCTTCGGCCTGGGCGATGGTGCGGGGAAATCCGTCGAAGATGACTCCCTTCGAGTCCTTCAGCCCGTCGAGCGTGGAGGCCAGGATGTCCACGATGAGGTTGTCCGGCAACAGTTGGCCCTGGTCGATGTAGCCCTTGGCCGTCTTGCCCAGTTCGGTGCCGGCTTTGATTTCGGCACGAAGCACGTCTCCGGTAGAGATGTGGTTGATGCCATATTTTTCTACGATTCTCTCACTCTGTGTGCCCTTGCCTGAGCCGGGGGCACCGAAAATTACGATGTTTAGCATTTTATTAATGGTGAATGGTTAATGATTAATGATTAATGGTTAATGGTTAATGGTCAATGGGCTGCGCGTGGAACATCCTTGCCATTTACCATTAATCATTAACCACTGTATAAATGTCTTTGTAGTTTCGTCCCAGTCCGTCGTAGTCCAGTCCGTAGCCCACGATGAAGTCGTTGGGAATCTGCATGGCCACGTATTCGATGTCGAGGTCCACTTTCAGCTTTTCCGGCTTGAGCAGCAGGGTGGCGATGTGGATTTCCTTGGGACGTCGCGTGCCCAGCGTCTCGAGCAGCCGTTGCATCGTCAAGCCCGTGTCTACAATGTCTTCCACGATGACGATGGTACGGTCCGTCAGGTCTTCGCTGATGCCGATGACCTCCTTCACCTTGCCCGTCGAGGCTATGCCTTGGTAAGAGGCCAGCTTGACGAACGAGATTTCGCAGGGGATGGTGATGCGTTTCATCAGGTCGGCGGTGAACATGAACGAGCCGTTCAGTACGCTGAGGAACAGCGGATTCTTGCCGACCAGGTCGCGGTTGATTTCTCCGGCCACGCGTTCCACCTCGCGCAAGATGTCCGCCTCGGGAATGGATACGGCAAATTGTTTGTCTTTTATTTGTATAATGTTCATAACAGAGATGCAATTTGGTGCAAAAGTACGATATTTTTTGCTTAGTCGCAATCTTCTTTTCCACAAATCCCTTGAATCCTCTCTTCCAGTCTCTTACTCCAGGCTTTCGGGTGGGGCGGCTTCTTCCGTTTTTCGGGCTTGCTTTTTCTTCGGTGTGGCCTTGCCTTTTGTTCGAAATGGCGTTGCTTCTTCTTCATCCTTCCGTGCCGTTGTTTTCGGGCTCTCCGTTTGCTTTATATATATAATGGTTAAAACGTCTGTGGACTCTCTGCCGTTGCAGTCCGGCAAATCTTTGCCTGGCTTGTGTCTTGCACATGTTTCCACGGGGTTTAGTGTTTTTTAACGTAGTATTCTTTTAAATTCATTAATAATTGCTTTCATTTGCATATCCGAAGAGAGGCCGGGGTGCCTGTTCAGGGCACTCTCTTGCAGGAAATGCAAGCGTCCTTTCGTCGGTGGATTTAAACGGAGAGTATTATGATACATAGCATGAAAAGATGGCTGGCCGCAGCTTTGAGCTTAACCTTTGTTGTCACCATGTCTGCACAGCAGGTTGATTATTCAGTCGTGGCTGTGCCGGAAGAATCCGGGAATGACTTCATACGTATTACGACCGATGCCGATTGTGTCTGCCTGCCGCAAGTCAAGCGGACCAAGGGTCATATAGACTGGTTCTCGAACCGTATTCTCGATATCACGCCGGGTGGAGACTACATCGCTTACCTGTCTGCCCGGAACAATACAACCAACATTTTCATTAAAGACCTGAACAAACAGGGCGGCTCCACGCAACGCACCAACCGCACGGCCGTGGTCGACTTCACCTTTTCGCCCGACGGCCGCTATCTCTGCTTTTCGGAGACGCGCGGCAAAACCAACCAGATATTCCGCACCGATGCCCGCAAAGGCTACGTCTGCCGCCAAATCACCAACGGCGCGCAAGACTATTCGCCCGTCTATTCGTCGGACATGAAACAGATTTTCTTCGCACGCCTCGAAGCGAAAAACGTCAGCATCTGGAGCTACGACGTCAGCAACAATTTCCTGTCCACATACAGCAACGGCATGAATCCCTGCCCCTTGCGCAACGAGACCGCCTTTATCTGTTCGCGCATCAACGCTGCCGGGCTTAGCGAGTTGTGGAAAATCAATTACGTCACAGGTACCGAAGAATGTATTATCTCCGACGCCGAGCGCAGCTTCACTTCCCCCATCGTTTCGCCCGACGGCCGCTGGGTGCTCTTTGTGGGCAGCAGCCGCATTGTCAGCGGGAACATCAACTACCTGAATACCGACCTCTACGTCGCCCGCTTGGACGGCACGGAGATGACGCAACTGACCTACCACGCGGCCGACGACCTCAGCCCCGTGTGGAGCCAGGACGGAAAATACATCTACTTCATCTCTCAGCGCGGCAGCGCTACGGGAGTGGCAAACGTCTGGAAAATGACATTCAATTATTGATTCATTAATAGTTTTATTAACCATTTAATTTTACAAGTTATGAAAACATTGAAAGCTTTGTTGGTTCTGGCCTTCGTTGGCTTGGCAGGTACTGCTTCTGCGCAGTTCGCAAATTCTGGTTCTTCTGCTTCTGGTAGCAGCATTTGGACGACTGTGAATACCGATGGGTACAACCGCGTGTATGTGAGTTATTTGCCTTCTACGTTGAAAGTAGATGGCCTTGATGGAGATGATTTAGGTGATTTAGATGATATTCGGAAATTGAAAGGGAGCTTTGAGATTGGTTATTTAAGAGGTATTGGCTTGACACAGAAAGTTCCTCTTTATTTGGAAGTAGGTGGTGCTTTGCAATATAGACATTCTAAAGCTGATATCGAAGGACTTGATTTTAAGGTTAACATGTTCTCTTTAAATATTCCTGTTAGTTTGGCGTATAGAATCAATATTAACGATGATTTCGCTATTGCCCCGAATTTTGGTTTTGATTTCCGTATTAATATGACTGGAAAATTGAAGGCTGAATATGATGGTAAAGAGTTGATTGATATGAATCTGTTTAAAGATGAAACAATAGAAGATGAGTATGGCGATTCATATAAAACAGAAGCTTGGAAACGTTTCCAGGCCGGTTGGCACATTGGTGTAGGTTTTGACTACAAGGCTCTTCACTTTGGCGTAAATTATGGTACAGACTTCAACGAAATTACAGAAGATTGCAAGATCGCAACTACTTCTGTGAGATTTGGCTATAATTTCTAATCCAAACAAACGTATTACCAACAGAAACAATCAGCCAACCGGCCTTCAGGCCGGTTGGCTTTTCTTTTGCCTTTATTTCTCTTTTTATTTTCAACATTTCCGCATAATTGTTCTTCTTTTTGCAGAGAAACACGTATCTTTGCATTCGTTAAGATTATGGGCGTCGCTGGAACTCCCATTTCCTGCGGGCTTCTGCGTCTGTTATGTTATTGTTTTATGCCGAAGGAGGAAGCCATAGGCAACCAAACACAAGTAATGATTATGAGAAAAAAGATGCACACAAGTCTTAAACATGTAGCCTGGACGTTGGCATTGTTACTCGTTCCCGTGGCCGGACAGGCACAATTCCTGCGCACGTCCTATTTTATGGATGGTGCCGGCAAATTGCAGCTCAACCCTGCCAACCTGCCTTCGCGCGGCTACGTCAATGTGCCGGCTCTGGGTATGTTCAACGCTTCGGCTTACACCAATTCACTGGGTACGCAGGACTTCATCGACATGTTCGACGCCGGAGATGATTTCTGGGATTCTCCTTCGTTCAACAAGAACTTGAAGGACATGAACAAGGCTTCCATCTCTCTAAACACGGACATTATCTCCTTCGGATTCTATCGGAAGAACGCTTTCTGGTCGTTCAACATTGGTTTGCGCACCGACGTAGAGGGAGCATTCCCCCGCGGCTTGTTCGACTTCCTGCGCGACATGCCGGGTGATGACCTCACTGATTGGAACAACCAGCACTTCCAGTTCAGCGAACAAGAACTGGCTGTAAATGCCTATGTAGAAGTAGGCGTAGGCTATGCACGCCCCATCGGCGACCGCTTGACTGTGGGAGGTAAGTTCAACTTCCTGCTGGGTGCCGGCAACTTGAATTTGAGTATTAATAATGTCAATATTTCTTCTAATAACCTATATGATTCTGATGACTATCTGAATCCCGATGCTTCGGCAGATATCAATATTGATGCCCGGGCAGAAGGAAATGTAGAAGGGCTCGACCTCATCTCTGAGGATGGCTATGTAGACGATGTAGAGTACAATAACTTCGGCATCAGCGGTTACGGTGCAGGTATCGACTTGGGTGCCACTTATCGTCTGCTGGACAATCTGACTCTCTCGGCTGCAGTATTGGATTTAGGCTTTATCAAGTGGAGCAAGAGCTCGTCCAACGTTATCCAAGCCAGCACCAATGAACATTACGATGCCAACAATGTAGGCGACTTCATCGACCGTGTATCGGGTGGCGATGTCATTGACCTCGACCTCCTTCAGATGCAGGAAGATGGTGAGAAGAAAGCCCGTACAACCCGTCTGCCGACTACGTTGGTGCTGGGTGGCGAATATTCTTTCTTCAATGACAAGCTCTCTGCCGGTATCCTTTCCACAACTCGTTGGGGGCAGGTCAATACGTTGAGCGAACTGACCTTCTCGGCCAACTTCCGTCCGGCCCGCGCCCTCAATCTGGCTCTCAGCTATTCCATGTTGCAGACTGCCGGTAAATCTTTCGGCTTTGGCATCAAGCTGGGACCTCTGATGGTAGGTACGGACTATATGTATTTGGGGGAGAACTCGCGCAGTGTCAATGCCTACCTGGGCCTGTCTTTCTCAATGGGCAAAAGCCGCAAGAATGCCTGGGGTAAGTAATCAAGTAATATAATATAGTAGGAAAGCTGTTCATAGACGACACGCTTTTGCAACTAAATTCGTACTTTTGTTGCGTATTTAAAAGTAAAAGCGCATGATGAAAATATTTCCTACTGCCAGCATCAAACAGCTTGATGCTTACACCATAGAAAATGAACCTATTGCTTCCATCGACTTGATGGAACGTGCCGCCCGTGCTTTGGCATCAGCCATTGCCGGGCGGTGGAGTAAAGAGACCAGCTTCACAGTATTTGCCGGGCCTGGAAATAATGGCGGAGACGCATTGGCCGTAGCCCGTTTGTTGGCAGAAAAAGGCTATCGGGTAGAAACTTTCTTGTTCAATACAAAAGGTGGTCTTTCGCCTGATTGTGCTACTAATATGGAACGGTTGGCTGCATTGCCTGATGCCAACTTTCATGTAATCACCTCACAGTTCGTCTTCCCGAAACTGACAGCCGAAGACGTAATTATCGACGGACTCTTCGGCAGCGGTCTCAACAAACCGTTGACCGGTGGGTTCGCCGCCGTTGTGAAGTTTATCAATGCTTCGCCGGCACAAGTCGTGGCTATCGATATCCCTTCGGGGCTGATGGGCGAGGATAATTCTTATAATGCACCGTCGGGCATTGTGCATGCAGACCTTACTCTTAGTTTGCAACTCCCGAAACTTTCTTTCCTCTTCTCCGAAAATGAACCCTACGTGGGCGAATGGCGTTTGTTGGATATCGGTTTGAGCCGGGATGCCATAGCCCAGATGCCGACAGATTACTCGATGACAGAACCGGCGGATGTAGCCATGTTATTAAAGCCGCGCGATAAATTTGCACATAAAGGACATTTTGGCCGTGCCTTGCTCATTGCAGGTTCGCAAGGCATGGGCGGAGCATCGGTATTGGCTGCACGTGCCTGTCTGCGTTCTGGGGTGGGCTTACTGACTGTACACGTGCCTTTCTGCAACAATACACTTCTTCAAACGGCTGTCCCTGAAGCCATGACGGAAATAGACTTAAGCGATATCTGTTTTGCAACGGCCACTGATACCAATGACTATCAGGCGGTAGCCATAGGGCCGGGATTAGGCCGCTTGCCCGATACGGTGAATGCTTTGGCAGAACAGATTGAAACGAGCGAGACACCTATGGTATTGGATGCCGATGCTTTGAATATTTTGGGTGAAAACCGGGCTCTGTTGTCTCGGTTGCCCAAGGGCAGTATTCTGACCCCGCATCCAGTGGAATTAGAGAGACTGGTAGGCAAATGTCGAAATTCATTCGAACGTTTGGAACGTGCACGTGAGCTGGCCCGCAACGCCGATGTGCACATTGTACTGAAAGGGGCCTATACAATTGTCATTGCACCCGATGGAACATGCCGTTTCAACACGACAGGCAATCCTGGCATGGCAACGGGAGGGAGTGGTGATGTGCTGACAGGCATCCTTTTGGCTTTGTTGGCACAAGGCTATGCACCCGGCGATGCGGCTGCATTAGGTGTCTGCGTGCATGGGCGTGCCGGAGACTTGGCAGCCGAAGAATTGGGGCAAATCGGCATGACGGCCGGTGACATTATAGCCCATTTACCTCAGGCATGGAAAGAACTGGCTACTTTACGCGAGTAGTAATATGGAAGCAGGCTTGGCGGATTTCGTATTTTACGTAACATCTCCCAGCCTGCTTTAAATCGCGAAGCACTTCGGCTAAGACTAATTTCAAAGTGTCAGCACCAACATCTTGCAAAGGACGGCCATCGGGATCTTCCACCTTTTCAAAACGTTTCCAACTGATGTCAAACGTAGTGCCATAAGCGTGCGTGGAATTGATTGTCGCATTGGTGTTGCGCCGGCGCAACCGTTTTACGTCATTTTGTGTGCGGAGGACAGAAGTAACTATGATGCGGTTGGGGTTAAGACCCTTGCAGGCCAGTGAATCGAGAAAGTTTTGTCCGATGGTGTCCAGCAACGTGGCTGCACCGGGAATGAGGTAGGGGATAGAATGAGTCAGCGAATCGATGGAATAACGTTCATTATCGTCTATAAAAGTGAGTTTATCCGTCATCTTTTCCGCTGCCTCCCGTGAAGCAATGGGAGCTATGCCGATGGTTTGGGCTATGGCCAGTTGGCGGTCGTTACGGTCACCGAAGGTACGTCCAAAATTGGATACGCCGTGAATGTTGTGCGGTTGATTCATTTTCATAGTCAAATCTTCTTTTCTTTTGCAGCCAGCGAAGGCAAATACACCGCATAAACAAACAGTGAAAAAGAGAGGGAATATACGAATTTTGTTATACATAGTTATAATAGTTAGTGGATGAACATTAACAGCCTTGTGGGCGAAAAATCATGCAAAGATACAACACCCCAGGCAGGTGTGAAACTCTTTTTCCAGTTTTTTCCGTACCTTTGCATCCGGATTTTTGAAACAACAGACCGATAAAGAACGTGCAACGATATTTCATTTATCTTTCATACGACGGAGCCAACTATCACGGGTGGCAGGTACAGCCCAATGGGGAAAGCGTTCAGGCATGTCTGGAACGTGCCCTTTCCATTTTGTTGCGTCGAGAGACCGATGTGACAGGTGCAGGGCGAACAGACGCAGGAGTACATGCAGCGCTTATGGTGGCACACTTTGATGCCGAACAAACGTTGGATTGTGCGCTGATGGTAGATAAGCTGAATCGTTTGTTGCCTCCTGATATTGCCATACATGCTTTGCGTCCTGTAAGGCCGGAAGCCCATGCACGCTTCAGTGCCACATCCCGAATGTATCGTTATTATGTCACTACCGCCAAAGACCCCTTTCGGCAGCAGTATCATTTGAGGCTATTTCACGAACCGGATTTTCATGAAATGAACCGGGCAGCAACTGTTTTGATGGAATATCTGGATTTTACCAGTTTCAGTAAATTACATACAGATGTGAAAACGAACATTTGCCATGTCACGGAAGCTCAGTGGACCCGGTTAGACGCTGTGACGTGGGTTTTCACCATTCGGGCCGACCGTTTCTTGCGCAACATGGTGCGAGCCATTGTAGGAACCCTGCTGGATGTAGGGCGAGGAAAATTGACAGTCGAAGGTTTCCGGCATATTATCGAGGTGAAAGACCGCTGTAGGGCCGGCACCTCTGCTCCGGCACAAGCTTTGTTCTTAGCGGATATTACCTATCCCGAAAGTCTGTTTCTTTCATACTGAATGAAGTGTACAGATACTAAGTAGAGTCTTTCCGTTGTCCTTCATGTGATAATAGCTACGTTATATTCCCCAATTGAATCTTTTGTTTTTTTATGTGGTTGCTTCTTGCCTTTCTGTCTGCCGCCCTGTTGGGCTTTTACGATGTTTTTAAGAAGAAATCATTGCATGACAATGCAGTGTTGCCGGTGTTGTTTCTCAACACTTTGTTTTGCAGTTTGGTATTTGTCCCATTCATCATTGCATCATTGGGTTGGCCGGAAACGTTGGAAGGCACGCTGTTTCACGTGCCTCGTGTGGGATATGAAGGGCATCTGCTTATTTTACTCAAAGCATTTATAGTCTTGGGCTCATGGTTCTTCGGTTATTTAGGAATGAAACATTTGCCTTTGACGCTCGTGGGGCCTATCAATGCCACACGTCCTGTGATGGTATTGATTGGAGCCATGCTGGTATTTGGCGAACGTCTGAACGCCTGGCAATGGGCCGGTGTGACGTTAGCTATCGTGTCTTTTTTCCTGTTGAGCCGTTCAGGGCGGAAAGAAGGCATTGATTTCCGTCATAACCGCTGGATAGCTTGCATTGTATTGGCTGCTGTTTTGGGTGCGGTCAGCGGATTGTATGATAAATTCCTGACTTCGCGTTTGGAGCCTATGGCCGTACAAGCCTGGTACAATGTCTATCAGGTTTTTATCATGTGTCCCGTACTTTTGTTGTTGTGGTGGCCGCGGCGTGCTGCGCAGCCTTTTCGATGGGACTGGTGTATAGTGGGCATTTCCGTATTTCTGAGTGCGGCTGATTTTGTCTATTTCTATGCCCTCAGTCTCGACGGTTCGTTGGTATCTGTGGTTTCCATGGTGCGCCGGGGCAGTGTAATTGTTTCTTTCTTGTTTGGTGCGATGGTTTTCCAGGAAAAGAATTTGCGTGGAAAGGCTGTCGATTTGGCATTGGTCCTGTTGGGTATGTTGTGCCTTTATATGGGTAGCCGTTAATTCTTCTCTTTTTGTTTATATTCAGGGCCTGTTTAAAAATCGCTTTCTGTCATGTTGAGTAGAGCGAAGCGAAGTCGAAACATCTCCCTAATACTTTTTCATGCGCATAGTGGACTCCCTCGATACCCCCTTTTGCCTCTCCCGTTTGGCGGGGGAGAACAACGCTCGGGATGACAGGGAAAAGGAATTTTAAAGAAGCTTTTAGTTTGGGAGATTGGAAAGCCTGTTGGTCGGCAAGTATATATTTGAGGAAAGTATAAATAAATATTTTGCCGCACTTGTTTGTCTCACACTTTATCCCCATCTTTGCGTCGCAATTTTTTAGAAAACCGATATGAAAAGACTGATTTCCACCCTCTGCCTGTTTGCTGTACTTGCAGTTGCTTCAGCGCAAGAGGCCCGCACATTGTTCGTCCACATGCCCGATTCCATTCTTCCTCTGCTGACTCCTGTCAATAGAGCCGATTGCATAGATTTCCTAGACAGCCGGATGCGTGCTGTGGTAACCAACCGCTTGGGAGGAAAATCGGAGATGCTTACTCTGACGCCGGATTATATCCGTTTGCAAATGACGCCTAAAAGCACCTGGCAAATGCGCTTGTTGCCATTGACAGATTCTACACAAGTCATTTGTACCGTTAGCACAGTCTATGGTCCTGCCCCCGATTGTACTATTCGCTTTTATGACACCCGCTGGCATTTTCTGCCTGCGGTTTCTTACCTGCCCGTCCTTCCACAAGTAGAAGATTTCTTGCTTGACATACCAGATTCGGCTTGCAATTATCGCCTGCGTGACGTCCGCCGTCAGGCCGATTTGCGCTTGCTTGATGCTACTCTCACCGCCACCGGCGACAGTCTTGTTTTCCGTCTGGGCACACCATCTTATATGGAACGCGAAGCGGCAGAAGAACTTAAGCCGTTCATCCGCCGCTCCATATCTTACTTGTGGCGTGATGGACAATTCCATCCCGTCGTCAGGCAATAATCCTATTTCACTTTAATCCGGTCAAAACCTTCGCCATATACACCAATCACGGCGCTTTGTGATACAAATGCTTTCGGGTCGATGTCTTTAATCAAGCGGAAAATGATGGTCGACTCGCGTTTCTTGGCCAGTACAAACAACATTTTGATTTCACGGCCTGTATAGAACCCGGATGCATTGATCACCGTCACGCCCCGATGAGGATATTGGTTGATGTGTTTCCCTATTTCTTCATATTTTTCACTGATGATGAAAAACTGTACCGATTGCCGGGCACTGTTCACAACCTGGTCCAATACAAAACTTGAGATGAACAGGGTTACATATCCATAGACAACTTTTTCCCAGTCGTGCAATACCAGATAACTGGACGTAATGATGGTCAAGTCCATGATGCGCATCACCTGTCCCAGCGTTATGTCCCGATATTTATGCACCACGGCAGCGATGATGTCTGTTCCTCCCGTACTGCCGTTGTTTGAAAACGCAATGCCGATACCCGTTCCACAAAATGATGCTCCTAATACACAAGCCATGAAAGGCTGGTCGTCCAACAGATGTACATCTTGGGTTATTTCCTGGATAATGGCCAAGAATGTCGACAAGGTAAATACTGCAAATATTGTCTTGATACTGAATTTCCATCCCAGTTGCCAGATGGATACGATGAGCAGCACGACGTTGACACCCAGGTAGACATATTGCACGGGCAGCCCTATGGCAAAATAGACAATAGAGGCGATGCCCGGCACGCCACTGGCTGTGATGTCTTGTGGCAGCAGAAACAGTGTCCATCCGATGCCATACAGCACCATGCCTAAGGCAATCATCAGATAATCCCGCGCTTCGCGCATGACATTAAGCCGCAAGGGCGGGATGACAGCAGGAGTTTTCATGCCTTTAGTTTCAAGCCGTCTCTGAAAGCATTGCCGACTTTTTCACCTATTGCCAAATATGCATTGTGTACAGGGTCAAACGTCAAAGCATGTAATTTGTCGGGGTCTATCTTGCCCTGCTCATCCAGGATGCACTCGTCGGCCGATACATTGACGATGCGGCCAACCAGATGGCATGTCTCTGCGTCGTATGAAATAAGTTCACATTCTACGGCCATCGGCAATTCTTCGATAAGAGGTGCATTGACAAATTCGGACTTTACGGCATGGAAACCTGCTTTGGCAAATTTCTCTGCTTCCTTGTTGCCCGACACGATACCTACGTAATCACAGGCCACCAGTTGTTCTACGGTTCCCATGCTGACGGTAAAGGCACGTGTAGCCAGCAAGTTTTTCACTGTTTTATGGCCTGCACTGAGGCACAGATTGATTTGGTCATCATAATCGATACCACCCCAGGCTGCATTCATGGCATTGGGTCGTCCCTCTTCATCAAATGTCCCTACTATAAAAACGGGTTGTGGATATGTCCACGGTTTGGCTCCAAAATTCTTTCTCATAGATTTTTGATGGTTTTAGAACCTGTTAAAAAATCGCTCTCTCTGTCATGTTGAGCAAGCGGAGCGGAGTCGAAACATCTCCCTAATACTTTTCAGGCGCGTAGTGAGATCCCTCGACTACGCTCGGGATGACAGGAAAATGAATTTTAAACAAGCTCTTAAAAAAAGCATCCACAAGGGATGCTTTTACTTTTTAGTTATCAGTATATCTGTAATTTTAGATAGACAATTCACGAAGGACGTTCACCAACTCTTTCTTGATTGGCTTGTCTTTTTTGATAGCTTTGATGAAAGGTACATACACCACTTCGTCGTGGTCGATGCCAATCATCACGTTGCGCTGTCCCTCCATGATGGCGTCGATGGCTGCGGCACCCAGGCGGCTGGCCAGGATACGGTCGTGGGCCGTCGGGCTTCCGCCGCGTTGCAAGTGTCCCAGAATTGTTACACGTACGTCATATTGCGGGTATTCATTCTTCACGCGTTCGGCATAGTGCATGGCACCACCTGTCAGTTCACTTTCTGCCACCAGTACGATGCTGCTGTTTTTCGACTTGCGGAAACCGTTTTTGATAAATTCTTCCAATTGGTCTACTTCCGTGCTGAACTCGGGGATAATGGCTGCTTCCGCTCCGGAAGCAATAGCTCCGTTCAAGGCCAGGAAACCGGCGTCACGTCCCATCACTTCAACGAAGAACAGACGTTCGTGCGACGTGGCTGTGTCGCGAATCTTGTCTACGGCATCCAGAATCGTGTTCAGTGCCGTGTCATATCCGATGGTCGTATCGGTGCCATACAAGTCATTGTCGATGGTACCCGGCAAACCGATGCAAGGCACATCAAACTCTTCGGCAAAGATACGTGCGCCTGTCAGCGAACCGTCTCCACCGATGATGACCAGTGCGTCGATGCCTTCTTTTTTCATGTTGTCATAGGCTGTCTGCCGGCCTTCGGGCGTACAGAACTCCTTGCAACGGGCTGTCTTCAGGATGGTTCCGCCCAATTGGATGATGTTGCTTACATTCTGGCTTTTGAATTCCTTGATTTCTCCCGTCACCAATCCTTTGTATCCTCTGTATATGCCTTTTACGCTCAGTCCGTTGTAAATGGCGGCACGCGTCACGGCGCGGATGGCGGCGTTCATGCCGGGGGCATCACCTCCCGACGTCAAAATACCTATGCATTTAACTGCTCCCATGATGTATTTATTTTAGGATTAATTATTGTCTTCCGGTCAATTCGTTTTTCCGACCCTGCAAAGATACGAAAAAGCTAAAGTTGCCTGCTGTTATTTTACATTAAAATGTTATTTCAACTTCAGAACCTGTTTAAAATTCATTTTCCTGTCATCCCGAGCACAGTCGAGGGACCTCACTACGCGCCTGAAAAGCATTAGGGAGATGTTTCGACTCCGCTCCGCTTGCTCAACATGACAGAGAGAGCGATTGTTAAACAGGCTTTCATTCTTGCCTGTTCCTGAAAGGAGATTTTATTCCTTGGAGGCATAGAAGGCGTGGATGGCTTCTGATATCTCTTCCATCAGCCACTTCGGAGTCGAGGTGGCACCGCACACACCGATGGATTCAGCCCCCTCCAATAGCGAGTTGTCTATTTCTGTGGCGCTGTCAATCAGGTGTGAGTTGGGATTTACTTTCAGACATTCGCTGAACAGCATCTTGCCATTGGAGCTTTTCTTGCCACTGACGAAGAAAATCAAGTCGTGTGAGGCCGCAAACTCGCGGATGTTTGGAATCCGGTTGGCCACTTGCCGGCAGATGGTATCGTAATATTGGAATGTCACCCCCGGTGCCATGTGTTCCCGGATATATTCCACAATCTCGCGGAACTCATGCAAGGATTTTGTAGTCTGCGAATACAGCCGTATGCTTTTGTTGAAATCCAGTTGTTTGGTTTCCTCCAGGCTTTCTATCACGATGGCATGCCCTGCCGTCTGGCCTACCAGCCCCAACACCTCGGCATGTCCGCTTTTCCCGTAGATGACGATTTGTTTCTCCGAATCGTCGTCGCGGTTGTATTCCTGCTTAATGCGTTTTTGCAGTTGCAGCACCACAGGGCAGGTGGCATCTATGATTTCGATGTTGTTCCTTTGTGCGGTCTCATACGTTTCGGGCGGCTCACCGTGTGCCCTGAGCAGCACTTTGGCATCGTGCAGGCGGCCGAACTCTTCGTGGTTGATGGTCACTAATCCCATGGCCTTCAGGCGCTCTACTTCGCGGCTGTTGTGCACAATGTCTCCCAGGCAATAGAGTGTTCCGCCTTTTGCCAGTTCTTCTTCTGCTTTGCGGATGGCGTTTACCACGCCGAAGCAAAACCCCGAGCCTTTGTCTATTTCTATTGTTACGTTTGCCATACATTTTTCCCGGTCTGATTCTTTTTGTTTTCCTGCCATCTTTATACCAGATTCGTTTCTCCTCCCTACCTGCTCCCTACCTGGTCCTTGTGTATAGACAGGGACGAGGTAGGGAGCAGGTAGGAATTGGAAGCCTGTTTGCTGCGTCACGATAATCCGCACGTCCGGCGATACTGTTCTATCAGCCATGCCTTTTGTTCGGCTATGGTCAGATGGCTGTTGTCCAGCAGCAGGGCATCGTCGGCACGGCGCAGGGGGCTGACGGCGCGGTGTTGGTCAATGTCGTCGCGTTGTTTCACGTTGGCCAGTATGTCTTCGTAGTCAGCCGGTTGTCCCTTGGCTTTCAGCTCGTCGTAGCGGCGTTGGGCACGTATCTCCGGCGAAGCGGTGACGAACACCTTCAGTTCGGCATCGGGGAAGACCGTCGTGCCGATGTCTCTCCCGTCCATTACGATGCCTTTTTCGCGTCCCATCTGTTGCTGCTGGGCCACGAGGGCTTGCCGCACGAATGGCAGGGCAGCCACGGGGCTGACGTGTGCCGATACTTCCATGCTGCGGATGCGGTTTTCTACGTTGACGCCGTTCAGGTAAGTGTCCGGCCTTCCCGTTTCCGGGTTCAGGCGGAAAGAGATGCGGATGTTTCCCATTTCCTGTTCCAGCCGTTCAGTGTCGATATCATCTCCCGTGAACAGACCGTTGTCCAGGCAGAAGAGGGTGACGGCGCGGTACATGGCGCCGCTGTCGATGTAGATGTAGCCTATTTCCCGTGCCAGGTCTTTGGCCATGGTGCTTTTCCCGCAAGAGGAGAAGCCGTCGATTGCAATGGTTATCTTTTTCATGTGCTGAAATTTTTGTCAAAGGTACGGATTATCTTCCAATAATCTACCTCGGCGGGCAAAATCTATGAGGCTGTATCCAAATGAACTATCCTGTATCCTTTTGCGCTGTCATCCTGAACGAAGTGAAGAATCTCCTGCTTGCTTGGAGGGCTGGGAGATGCTTCACATACGTTCAGCCCGACAGACTATACCTCAATGAAATATTCAAAAGAGGTTTTGAGCGAAACTAATGATAGCGTTTCTCCTTTTTGAGGTGCCCTCATAGCGCTACCCTCAGGAAGGCAAGGGCCTATGTCCTTTTCCGATAGGTCCGGGCGGCTACGAGGCAAAGCAATCCCGCAAAGGCGGACAAGGCCGTGTAGGGCACCCAAAGGTCGGCCAAGGTAGCCCCTTTCAGGTAGACCGAACGCATGATTTCGATGAAATAGCGGGGCGGGATGGCGTAGGTAATGTACTGTGCCCATTGGGGCATGGAAGCGATGGGGGTGAACAGACCACCCATGAGCTGGAAGATGACGATGAAGGCGAACATCTGGAAGATGCTTTGCAGGATGGTGGATGAGCGGTTGGCGATGGACACACCGAGGCCGGACATGACGAGGCTGAACAGGATGGCTGCCAGATAGATGTTGAAGATATTCCCTTCCGGCACTAAGCCGTAAATCAGCCAGCCGATGAGCATTCCCACCGTGACGACCAAGATGCCTACAACCCAGTAGGGAATCAGCTTCGACAAGACAAATTCCAGCCTCCCCACCGGCGTGACGTTCATGGCCTCTATAGTCCCTGTTTCTTTCTCGCTGACCAAGTTGAGGGTGGGCAGGAAGCCGCAGATGATGATGAGCAACACGACCATGAGGGCGGGTATCATGTAGTTGCGGAAGTTGAGCGTAGGGTTGTAGAGGTTCACCGTGCTGTTCGCTGTCGCTTGGGGCAGGCTGATACCGGCTTCCGACTGCCATTGCGCAAGAGTGTGGGCTATGGACAGCGTGGCATATTGCGCCCCCAATGTTCCTTTAGTGGCGTTTACTCCGTTGGCCCTCAAGTCCAGCTTCGGCCTTCCGCCGTTGGCCAAGTCCTTCGAGTAATCTTTCGGAATGGTGACCAGCACATCCGCCTCGCCTGTTTCTATCTGCCGGAAGGCTTCGTCGTAACTGGAGTGGCAGCCCGTCACCGACAGGTATTCGGAGGCATCCATGTCGGCTATCAGGCGCCGTGACAATACCGTGTGGTCGTTGTCCACTACAGCCACGCCCACATCTTTCACGTCGAGTGTAGCCACCAACGGAATGATGGACATGACCAGAATGGGCATGACAAAAGACACATACCGTATAAGGGGGTTGCGCTTGATTTGCGTAACTTCTTTCCAGAGCAATATTTTCAAAGTCTTTGCGTTCATAGTGCGTTCATTGTTTCGTGTTAAACTTCTTGATGGCCAAGGCCAGCACAACCGTTGTCATGCCCGACAAGACCAGCACTTCGGTCAGGACGTAGCCGACGGGAAGCTGCTGGATCATCAGGACACGCATGGCAGAGATGTACCAGCGGGCCGGGATGATGCACGAGAACCATTGCAGGACTAAAGGCATGTTTTCCACCGGAAAAATCATGCCGGACAGCAGGACGACCGGAATCATAAACATCACGCCGGAAACCAACAGGGCGGAGACCTGCGTGGCAGCTATCGTGGATATAAGCAGCCCCAAGGCCAGCGCCAAGATGATGTAAAGGATGCTGAGCCATACGACATGTATGATGCCTGTGGAGAAGGGAAGCTCCAGCACGGTATAGCCCAGCAGCAGGATCAATACCAGTATGAGGCACGACAACAGGAAATAGGGCACCAATTTGCCTAAGATAATTGTCCGTGGACGCACGGGAGATACCAGCAGCAGGTTCATGGTTCCCGTCTCCTTCTCGCTGACAATCGAGACAGAGGTCATCATGGCGCAAATCAGTATGAATATCATGCCCATGATGCCGGGGACGAAGTGGTACGCACTCTTCAGTTGCGGGTTGTAGAGCGTGTTGGTCACGACGGGCACGTTGGTTCCTTGGCCCATGACGCTCTCGATATAGGCTGTAGCAGTCTGTGCCAAGGTGGTGTTGGAAGCATCCACAATGACTTGGTGCGTCAACTTCCCGTCTTCCACACGGAAGATGACGGCGGCATCCGCTTTCCCTTTCCGCAAGAGATTCTCCACCTCGTGGTAGGGCACCATGCCTTCGAACGTGAAATAGGAGTTGGCGCGGAAACGGTCTATCATCTGCCGGGTCTCGTCGGTGTGTTGTTCTGCCACGGCCACAATCCGTACGTTATTGACCTCGGTAGATATGGCGAACCCGAACAACAACAGCAGCACGGCAGGTATGACCAGCACCACCAGGGTGGTGCGGGAGTCGCGCAGGAGGTGCAGCACCTCTTTCTTGATGAGTGATTGGAATATCGACATTTTTTTAATAAAGAATTAAGCAATGAATGATGAAGAATGAAAAACCGGGCATGGGGATAAAGAAGGGAGGAATATGCGGTAGCTGCTTTCCGGTGCCTCTCTATTCCGAGTGTTTTATTCTTCCTGAAATTAGTCTCCTCCTCTTTGGGCATCCTGGGCTACGATTCTGAACACCTCGTCCATCGTCTCGGCCTGGTATTGCTGTTTCAGCCTTGCCGGGCTGTCCAACGCCTTGATGCGCCCGTCCACCATGATGGAGATGCGGTGGCAATATTCCGCCTCGTCCAGGTAGTGAGTGGTCACGAAGACGGTCATGCCTTCCGACGAAGCCCGGTAAATCATTTCCCAGAATTTGCGCCGGGTAGCGGGGTCAACACCTCCTGTGGGTTCGTCTAAGAAAACGATGTCCGGTTCATGCAGGGTAGCGGCGGTGAACGCGAGCTTCTGTTTCCATCCGAGGGGAATTTCCTTGACCATGACATTCCGCATGTTCTCCATGCCCAATGCCCGGAAAGCCGCATCGGTCTTTTCCTTTATTTGGGAGGATGACATGCCATAGATGGTAGCGAAAAGTTTCAGGTTCTCCCACACGGTCAGGTTTTCGTATAGCGAAAATTTCTGGCTCATATAGCCGATGTGGCGCTTGATTTCCTCCGCCTGGCTGAGGATGTCGTATCCGGCCACGGTGCCACTGCCTGACGTGGGATAGCTGAGTCCGCACAACATACGCATGGCGGTGGTCTTGCCTGCGCCGTTAGCCCCCAAGAATCCGAATATCTCGCCTCTCCGCACCTGGAGGGTGATGTGATTCACGGCGGTGAAGTCTCCGAATTTCTTGGTCAGGTCTTTTATCGAAATGACGGCTTCTTTATTTTTCAAGGTCATTGTCTGGTTCATCATGCTTGGCTAATTTTATAAACAAGTCCTCAATATTTCCTCGGGCCGGATATATCCTGGCATCTGCCAGTCCGTCCCGGCGGAGTTTGGCGACCGCGGCATCAGGATTAAAGTTGTCGCGGGCTACTACGTGCAGTGTGGCTCCGAAGGTGTAGCAATCCTCCACGTCCGGCAGAGCACGCAAAGCTTTGAGCAACGGGTACATGTCTGCGGCCGATGCGTTGTACAGGTTCTTGTCCATACCTTCGATCAACCTGGCCGGGGTGTTCATGTCGAGGATTCTCCCTTTGTTCATCAGGGCAATCTGCCCGCAACGCTCGGCCTCATCCATGTAGGAAGTGGAGACGAGAATCGTGATGCCTTGTTCTTTCAAGGTGGTCAGCATGTTCCAAAACTCACTTCTCGACACAGCATCCACACCGGTGGTCGGCTCGTCTAAAAGCAGCACTTTGGGCCGGTGTATCAACGCGCAAGCAAGGGCCAGTTTCTGCTTCATGCCGCCCGACAAAGCTCCTGCCCTGCGGTTGGGGAATTTCTCCAACTGAGCAAATATCGGAGCTATCAGGTCGAAATTGTCCTCTACGCGCACACCGAACAGCGAGGCGAAAAAGTGCAGGTTCTCGCGGACGGTGAGGTCGGGATAGAGGGAGAATTTCTCCGGCATGTAGCCGATTTCGGTGCGCAGTTGCCGGAAATCCTTTACCACGTCCAGTCCCGCCACGGTGACCGAGCCTTCATCAGGCGTCAGCAGGGTAGTCAGTATTTGGTACAACGTGGATTTGCCCGCGCCGTCCGGCCCGATGAGGCCGAACAGGGAGCCTTCGGCGATGGAGAGTGTCACAGAGTCGAGGGCCGTCAACTTCCCGTACCGTTTCGTGAGTCTTTGGATGTCTATGATGTTTCTCATAAGCGTATGGATAGTTCATTTGCCATAACCAACGTCCATGCTTCCGGTTGTTCCGGGCTGTCCTTTGCAGTGAAAGGCATTTCCTTGGTGTTGCAGAAGGATGGAATCCGCACTGCCTTTCCCGGAAATCCGTGGCATGGGGGCTATTCTTCGTCACTGTGGAGGGAAGCTTCTTCCATTTGGCTTATGCGTACCTCTCCGTATTGGCCGAGTTTCAACCTGCCGTCATTCTTCACTGCAACCTTTACGGCATAGACCAAGTTGGCCCTTGAGTCTTGCGTCTGGATGGATTTGGGGGTAAACTCGCTTTCCTGCGCTATCCATGTGATGCGGCCCGGATATTCATACCGTTCGTCTCCGCCGAAATCGGCAATCACGGTTACCGCTTGTCCAATGTGGATGTGGGCCAGTTGCGAGGCCGTGAAGTAACTCCGCAGGTAGATTCCGTCCAAGTTGGCCATTTTGAAGAGCGGACGTCCCGGAGTGGCATATTCGCCTTGTTCAGCATATTTCTCCAAGACTGTTCCGGTGGTCGGGGCCGTGATGCGGCTCTTACGTATCTGCTCTTCGACCTGTTCCTTCTGGTATTGCAAGGCCAAGGCACTTTCGGTGATGGAGGAGCGGTTTTTGTCGAGGGTAGATAGCAGGCCTTCCAGTTGCCCGCGCAAGGTGTTTAGCTGCGCCCTCGCGTCATCGCTTTGTTTGGGAGTGGCCGCACCGTCGGACAGCAGACGGGCGATGCGTGCACATTCGTTTTGCTGGTGGGCAATCTGCGACCTCAACGCTGCCGCTTGGGCAGCAATGTCGGGCGATGACTTTTCGGCAGAGCGTTGTTGACTCCAGAACTGTTGCCGTTGGAGCGACAGCAGGGTCGTGTCTACTAAGCCGACCGTTTGTCCGGCCATCAGGCTGTCTCCTTCTTCTATGCCGAATGTCACGAGCTTGCCTCCTGTTTCGGCAGATACAGTCACGGTATTGGCCTCGAAGATGCCGGTAGCATCATACTTGTCTCTGTCTTGGCAGGCAGCCAATGCGAGAAGAGCCACGGAAAATAAGGTTATCTTTTTCATTTGTTCAGAGTATATTTAAGTTGGTAAATGCTTTGAAGAAGTTGGATTTCGTGGTAAGCCGTAGCGAGCCGGGCTTGTTTTTCGTCCGTCAGCTTGGTCAGCAAGGCGGTGGCGTCAATTACTCCGTTGTCCAATTGCGACTCGGCGGCCTTCCGCACATTTTCGCGCAGGGTTACGATTCGGCCATCCTCTTTCATAACAGCTTTCAGTTCATGGATATGATCCAGTTGCGACCGGACTTTCATCCGGGTGTTGAACAGGAATACATCACGTTCCACGGCAATGTTTTCCGATGCAAGGCGGAGTTTCTGCCGGTGGTTTTTCTTGGTGTAAAAAGCTCCGATGTTCCACGAGACTTTTACTCCGGCAAGGAGATTGAAAGACAGGTCGCGGTTCATCATGCTTTCGAAATAATCGAGTCCCGGATAGCCATAGTACGCTTGGGCGAACAGGCCGATTTTGGGCATGATGCTGCTGGTGATGCTTGCGTTTTGGGCATCATTGGCCATCAGCCGTGCTTCGAAATGCTTCAATTCCGGTCGGTCGGGCATCAGGTCTTGGGGTATCGACGTCTCCGGCTTCAACAGCTTCTGCCCGGCAAGGCTCTTCCCGATGAATATTTCAAGCACTTTGCGGTAGCTTTCTGCTGTGCTTTCTGCTTGGGTGAGCTGTTGGGCAGTGTTGAGACATTGTGCTTCCACCATGTCCGCATCGCTTTGCAGAGCGGTGCCGTTTTTCTGCATGGCCCGCAGCTTGTCGAGATTGCTTTGGAGTAATCCCTGCATGTTCCGGGTTTGCTTGACTTGTTCTTCAATCAGCAATATCCCGAAATACAAATTCTCTACTCTTTCCCGGATCGCATAAAGCTGCACTTCCAGTGCCGCCTGGCGTTCTGCATCTTCGGCATGTTCAATCTTCCGCCGGGATTGGGCTGCTCCCCCATCCCAGATGTTCTGGCTGATGTCCGCTCCGATTTTATATTGCCATTCATTCAGGCCGGAGACAGGGGTACCGGTTTGGCTGATGAGCCGTGCCAAGGATTGTGGAAAGGAAGGAGTTTCATTCTGCACGGTGCCTTGCCCGTACAGGCTGATTTGCGGGAGCCAGCTTTTGTTGATGTCTGACAGGTTCACCTCTTTGGTCTGGGTCAGCAAATCGTATTTCCGGATGAGCGGATAGTTGTCTTGTGCCAACGCGACACATTCTTCTAACGTCATCTGGGCAGAAAGATGGGTTCCCGCCCAGAGTGATAATACCAAAAGAAAATATAGTTTCAACATAGTCAATGGATTTTTAGTTTCCTCAAAACAGTTTCCACGTTCTCTTTCTTGCGCAAAGCCAGAAACTCGTCATAACTTTCATAATAATCTCCTATTGCTCCTTGGATAATCGGGGCTGCCATAAAGGGGAAAACATTGAGCGACACGATGTCTATCAGTAGCATTCGGGCATCTACAGGGCGGCAAAGCCCTTGGGCAGCGTATTCGTCAATCTCATGCTGTAGGCTATTCAAGAGGTTGCTGACGATATGCAATGTATTCTGCTTCATAAGCTCGACATGTTCCGGTCGGGTGAGTACCTCGTTTACAATAAACCGCGGCAGGTCTCTGTTGGCCGAGATGAAATCGAAATGTCGCTCTACTCCTTGGCGGATTCTGTCTTCCAAAGGCAGATGATTATCGCCTATGGCACTCAGGATAATGTCGCCTAACATGTTGATTTTCTCTGCTAAAATCCGTTCGAAGAGTTTATCCTTTGTACGAAAATAGTAGTGCAGCATGGCGTGAGTCACACCGGCAGCTTCTGCAATGGAAGCTGTTCTTGCTCCAATATATCCTTTTTCAAAGAATTCTTTTTCAGCCGCTTGAAGAATCCTTGTTTCTGTGTCTCGTGACTGGTTCTGCTCTTTATCCATCTTGTATAACATTTTAGTTTGACTAATTTGATTAACAGACTTGTTAGTGTAAAGATATAGCTTTTTCCGATACATAAGTTATGGCGGAAAGCGGTTTTACTTAGATTAAGATTTATTTAACGAATATTTATTGCATATTCTTTCGCTTTATTCTATTTTCGCGGCGAATCTTAAACCATTGAAAGACTTATAAGCATATATTATGAAAACATATTTTAAGAAGAAACTCTGCTTGCCTTCGGAAAAAAGGTAGAAGTAAATTCATCCCTAATGAATTTTGATGTAGAAGAAGAATCCATGGAAACTTTTAATAACCTATTCGTTTAATTACCTAATTCAATTAACCCAAATTTATGAAAAGAAGCAAATTGTCGCAATTATTATTGCTTTTGCTGATGTTTCCCGGAGGGAGCCTTGTGCTTGCCCATCCGAATGGGGCATCAAAACCAAGTGATTTGCCGATCTCACAGCAGACAGTGTTGAAAGTAAAAGGCACTGTTGTCGATGCGGCGGGTGAGCCATTGATAGGCGTGAATATCCGCGAGCGAGGGACGAGCAACGGTACGATTACCGACATCAACGGTAGCTTTTCCTTGTCTGTAGCTGAAGGAGCCGTTATTGAGGTTTCTTATATAGGCTACAAGACGTTGGAGCTGGAACCGCAACCGGACCTCGGGCAGATAGTAATGACGGAAGATACCGAAGTGCTGGACGAAGTGGTCGTGACCGCATTGGGTATCAAGCGTGCTGAAAAGGCATTATCGTATAATGTGCAAGAAGTGAAATCCGATGAATTGATTCGTGCCAAAGATGCCAACTTTGTCAATTCACTGAACGGTAAGATTGCAGGTGTGACCATCAACCGGAGCGCCAGTGGAGTGGGTGGTGCAACCCGTGTGGTAATGCGTGGTGCCAAGTCCATCGAAGGAGACAATAATGTATTGTACGTGGTCGATGGTATTCCCTTGTTCAATACTAATTTGGGACAAGGAAACGAAGTGCTCGGCGATACCAGGGCCGCTACGGAGGGCATTGCCGATTTCAATCCCGAAGACATTGAGAGCATTTCCGTATTGAGCGGCCCTTCGGCTGCGGCCTTGTACGGAAGTAGCGCTGCCAATGGTGTGATATTGATTACTACCAAGAAAGGAAAAGAAGGAAAGCTACAGATTTCATTCTCTTCTTCCACGGAGTTCAGCAAGGCTTATATGACTCCTGAATTCCAGAATACATACGGAAACAAGGAAGGCGTGTTTGAAAGCTGGGGAGACAAACTGGCGACGCCCAGCTCATATGACCCGAAGGATGATTTCTTCAATACCGGAACGAATTTTATAAACTCGTTGACATTGTCTACCGGAACGGAGCACAATCAGACTTTTGCTTCGATTTCGTCTACCAATTCGAAAGGCATTGTCCCGAACAACCGGTATGACCGCTTGAATTTTACCATCCGCAATACATCGACGTTCTTGGACGATAAGTTGCAATTGGATTTGGGCGCATCGTATGTGAAGCAGAAAGACCGCAACATGGTGTCTCAGGGCCAATATTGGAATCCGGTGATGGCTGCTTATTTGTTCCCCCGCGGTGAAAACTGGGATGCTATCAGGACATTCGAACGCTACGACCAGAGCCGTAACATACCGGTGCAGTATTGGCCGGTGAGTGACGGTACGTATGGCAATCAAAATCCCTATTGGACGGCCTACCGCAATGTGGCTCCCAGCGAGAAGAACCGCTATATGTTCAACGTAGGCTTGACTTATAAGATTTTCGACTGGTTGAACGTGGCTGCACGTTACCGCATGGACGATTCTTATATAGATTTCGAACGGAAGATATATGCTTCTTCTTACGACGTGTTCACGGAAGGTTCCTCAAAAGGTCTTTATGAATACAATAACTACAAAGACCATCAGGAATACGCGGATTTCATGGTAAACATCAACAAGCAATTCAAGGATTTCAATATCTCTGCTAATATCGGTTACAGTTATTCTAATTACGGGTCTGAAACCAAGGGATACAGAGGCCCGTTGCTGTTGGTTCCGAATTTGTTTGCCGCCAGCAACATCGATTCTTCCAAAGCTCGTGCGATTGAAGACGGAGGAGATTCCCGTGTACGCAATCATGCGGTGTTTGCCAGTGTCGAATTGGGCTGGAAGAGCATGGTTTACTTGACCCTTACCGGACGTAATGACTGGAACTCGCGTTTGGTGAATACAGACGAAGAGTCGTTCTTCTATCCGTCCATCGGCTTGTCGGGCATCATTTCCGAAATGGTAGACCTTCCCGATTTCATTTCTTACTTGAAAGTCCGTGGTTCTTATACAGAAGTGGGTGCCCCGATTTCAAGTTCAGGTTTGACTCCGGGGACTGTGACGACTCCCATCGTAGGTGGCAGTTTGCAGGAAGATGGCATCTATCCGTTTACCGACTTTAAGGCCGAACGTACCCGCTCTTATGAATTTGGCCTGAGCGTGAAATTGTGGAACCACTTGAACGCTGAGGTGACTTACTACAAGTCGAATACTTACAACCAGACTTTCCTTGGAGACCTTCCGGAATATTCAGGCTACAAGCAGATTTATTTGCAGGCAGGTAATGTGGAGAACCGTGGATGGGAAGCTTCACTGGGTTATAGCAATACCTTTAAGGATTTCGGATTCTCTTCTTCGCTGACGTTCTCTCGCAACATCAATGAAATTAAGGAGATGGTTCACGATTATCATACCGACCTGAGCCTGGAGCCCATTAACATTCCGCAGGTATTGAAAGAAAACGGCCGTGTCATTCTGAAAGAAGGCGGCAGCATCAACGACATCTATGCCAACTCGTTCTTCAAGAAAGACAGCCAAGGTTTTGTTGAAATCAAGCAAGACGGATCTTATAGTTTGGAAACCGGTGATCCGGTATATTTGGGTAAGACGACTCCTGATTTTACTTTGGGATGGAACAACTCGTTCTCTTATAAAGGATTTGGCCTGAGCTTCTTGATCAACGGACGTTTCGGCGGCGTGGTCACTTCTTCCACAGAAGCCATTTTGGACCGCTTTGGCGTGTCAAAGGCTTCGGCCGAGGCACGCGACTTGGGCGGGGCTTTGCTTCCCGGACAAGGAAGAGTGGATGCTGAGACCTATTACAAAATGATTGGTACGGGTGACTACCAGACTTCCGGTTATTACGTATATAGCGCAACCAATATCCGCTTGCAGGAACTGACTTTAAGTTATACCTTCCCCAATTCGTGGTTTAAGAATGTATTGAAAGACGTGACAGTGTCGTTCATTGCCAATAACCCGTGGATGATTTATTGCGAAGCTCCGTATGACCCGGAACTTACCCCGTCGACAGGGACCTATGGGCAAGGTAACGATTATTTCATGCAGCCGAGCGTAAGAAGTTTTGGTTTCGGTATTAAAGTTAAATTGTAATGTTACTATGAAAAAAGTAAATCGATATAAAGTATTTGCAGGTGTTTGTGCATTGGCCTTGTTAGGTTCTTGTGACTATGAAGACATAAACACCAATCCGTATGAGATGACGGAAGAAATGGGCAAGATGGACGGCATTGCCATGGGTGGCCCTATGGTGACGTTGGAAAGGTATGTTATCCCCGTAGGCACGCAGGCCGACGGTACGGACATCATCAACCAGTATCAAACGTCTTACCATCTGGCAGGAGATATTTGGAGCGGCTATTTCAGTGAAGACAACAACTGGTACAGCGGCAACAATCACATGACTTATTATTTGCAGGACGACTGGGTTTCTTCCATGTATCGTAATTCCTACACAGAGCCCTTCGCTTCTTGGAAAAAGATAAAGCAGGAATCGGAAAAAGCCGGTGCGCCGGAAGCCTTTGCATTGGCGCAGATTCTGAAAGTCTCCGCATGGCACAAGACGCTTGAAACCTTTGGTCCTATTCCTTATACACATGCCGGGGAAGCTGCCTTGGTTATTCCTTTCGACAGCGAAGAGGAGGTGTACGACGCCATGTTTGCCGACTTGCAGAGTGCTGTGACTGAATTGTCTTCGTTGGCCGAACAGGGAGGAACGGTAGTCGCCGATTTTGATGCCGTTTATGGCGGCGATGCAGCCAAGTGGGTGCGGTATGCCAACTCGTTGATGCTGCGCCTGGCGATGCGCCTGAAATATGTAGCGCCGGACAAAGCCAAGCAGTGGGCAAAGACTGCTGTTGACGGCGGAGTGATGACCGTAAGGACTGACGAGGCACAGATGAGCACTGGTGCCGGGTATGTATTTGTCAATAACATCGAGTGGCTGGCCGCGCAATATGGAGAGGCTCGCATGGGTACAAGCATGTTTGCTTACCTGAACGGTTACGAAGACCCGCGCCTGAGCAAGTATTTTTCTCCTGCCGACGCCGCTAATAGCTATGCGCTGGAGGCTTTTGACGGAAGCAAGTATGCCCCGGTTCCTCCCGGACACGTACAGGGAAATAACTTGTTTGAATTGTTCTCGCTGCCGAACATGACCAGCTCTACGCCTACTTATTGGATGCGTGCGTCGGAAGTTTATTTCTTGCTGGCTGAAGCAGCATTGGAGTGGCCGGAGTTCGGCGATGCAGAGTCGTTGTACAAGCAGGGCATCCAGATGTCGTTCGAAGAAAACGGCCTTACGGCTTCCGAAGTCGATGCCTACTTGGCTACGGGAGCTACACCGGTGGCTGTCAGTGTCAGGGCCGATGGCTATTCTTACGGAGCGTCCGCTCCGACAAGGGCCACGACCGAGTTTACCGGCAGCAATGAAGAAAAACTGGAGAAAATCATGATTCAAAAATGGATTGCCCTTTATCCGAACGGGCAGGAAGCATGGACAGAATTCAGGCGGACGGGTTATCCGAAGCTGAATCCTGTGCAGAATAACAGAGGGGCGGCCCAAGGCGTAACAACGGAAGGCGGTATTCGCCGGATGGTTTACCCGTTGAGTTTCTCGCAGTCGGAGGAAGACAGGGCCAACTATGAGGAGGCTGTGCAGAAGTTGAAAGACAAAGCAGACACGCCTGCTTCCAGATTGTGGTGGGATTGCAGGTAATTATTAACAACTAAAAAATGATGAATATGAATAGTATATTGAAAAGAATATTGTATGCGTTTCCTCTGCTCGGAATGATGGTTGCATCGTGCACGGATGTTGAGAAAATCGAGATGGACCATATCGGAGGATACAATACGATGGATAATGAAGAGAGCGAAGCTTATTATTCCGACCTGCGCGCGTGGAAAGCTACCGCTCAGAATTACGGGCGTCCTGTATCTTTTGGCTGGTTCAGCAACTGGTCTCCGGAAGGCCCGATTCGTAAAGGTTATCTGACGTCATTGCCGGACAGCATTGACATGGTCTCGATGTGGAGTGGCCCGTTTGACTTGAATGAAGCCAAGATTGCGGATAAGAATACGTTCCAGCATAAGAAAGGCGGCAAGGTTTTTGTCTGCTACATCCTGCATAACATCGGAACGGGCATTACCCCGGCTTCTGTGGCAGAGAAAGTGCAAGAAGAGAATCCTGACGCTTCCAGCGATGAGATTACAGCCTTGACCAAGAAGGCCACCGAAGAGTATTGGGGATTCACCAGCGGCGTGAAAGGCTCGGAAGACCATACTGCCGCCATCCGGAGATATGCCAAAGCTTTGGTGGATACGATTGTCGCCACCAACTATGACGGCCTGGACATCGACTGGGAGCCGAATAACGGCGGCGATGGAGACGGTAGTTTGAAAGGCAACGGCGGACGCTATCTGCACGTGCTGGTGGAAGAAATCGGCAAATATTTCGGCCCGAAAGCCACGGAGCGCCCGAATGGAAAATATTACTATTTCATGATTGACGGCGAAATCTGGAATGCCTATAAGGAATCGGCACCTTACTTCGATTACTTCATCACGCAGGCATACGGGGACAGCTACTTGGACTATCGCGTATCGACGCTTCAGAACTGGTGCGGCGAGTATTATGACTACCGGAAGCATATCTTTACCGAGAACTTCGAGTCTTCTTGGAACACGGGAGGCGTATTGCTCCGCCAAGCTGCCTACAACCATCAGAACGGGCCGAAAGGCGGCGTGGGAGCGTTCCGCCTGGACAATGACTATGACAATACTCCAGACTACAAGTATATGCGCCAGGCCATTCAAATCAACCAGCAGGCTTACGAGGAATGGATAGAGGAGCATAGTGGCAATAACAACGATAACACAGAACAGTAACCTTATGAAACGTATCAATTTATATTCAGGTATTTTGGTTGCAATGGCTTTCTTGTTTTTCGGTTGCAACGATAGTGAGAACGACTTGCTGGAATCGAAACTGTACTTCGAAAGTGATGTAATCAATGTGGAAACGGAAGAAGACACTTATGAATGTGAGGTAGTCTCGCGGCTGTCGAGCATGGTGGGCAATGACGTAAGTGTCAGTTACAGCGTGGGCGGCCAGGATTTGGTGGACCAGTATAACCAGAAACACGGGACTGCCTGTCTGCTCATGCCGGAAGGCAATTATGAGATGGAGGGACATTCGTCTGTCATCAAGGCCGGTGAACTGTATGCCGGTGCGTGCGCTGTCTCGCTGAAGAACATCCAGGCCGGGGAAGATGGCGTCACTTACGTGCTGCCGCTCTTGCTGAACAGTTCGGACATCACGCTGATGAACGGGGAAAATGTGACGTACATTGTGGTGAAGAAACCTATCATCATTGATAAAGTGTATGACATCACTCCCAACTGGCTGGATGTGCGTTTGCCGAAGAGTTGCGCGTCGATGAGTTCTGTCACCTACGAAGCTTTGCTTTATGCGGAGCGGTGGAACAATCTGGGTACCATCATGGGCAACGAGGGCATCTTGATTTTGCGTACGGGTGACTTGAACCATCCGGACAATGAAATCCAGGTAGCGGGCAACGTGCAGCTCCAGATACCGGAAGACGTGGTTAACAGCTATGCGCTGAACAAATGGTACCACGTAGCATTCACTTACGATTCTCCTTCGGGCATGGCTGCCATCTACCTGAATGGGGAAAAGGTGGCTGAAAAGGGCGTGGGAAGCGGTCTGACCTTCGACTTGAACCAGCACTTCAGCATCGGTTATGCTTACGACTACGACAGCCGCCGCACATGGTATGGCTTCATGAGCGAGGTGCGCCTGTGGTCAGTGGCCCGCACTGCCAACCAACTCCGCGACAACATGATGTACGTAGACCCGGCGAGCGACGGATTGGTCGGCTATTGGAAACTGAACGGCGAAGATTACTACGAGGAAAATGGCGTATGGTACGTGAAAGACCAGTCGCCCAACGGCAACAACGCCACTTCCAACCGGGGCCTGCGCGGAGACAATGGCGGCAGCCAGACGTTCGTAGAACCGACAGTCGTAGACATGAGAGTGAAGATTGAATAATCCGAAGGACTTGTTATCGCGTTGGACACGGACGGCGTGTCCGGGATAAACAGAGTGAAGCCTGCTTGCCGAGGATAACTTGGCAGCAGGCTTTTTTCTTGTGCGCACGAGCCATTTGGAGGGTGCGGACGAAGCAAGGCTGAAGTTCGGGACAGGCAGAGCTTTGCCGTAGGGGCAGCGCGGGCACTCAATGGCCAATGCCCTCTTTGGAAAGTGTGAATCCTTCGTGGAAGGATAAAAAGGCCGGTTGCTTTGCAGAAAAACAATCTTTTGTGTACAGGAATAGAAGGAAAAACGCTATATTTGCCACAAAAGGAACACTGATACGAACCGAATGTATGGGTTATGGAAGTAAAGAAGTCGTCCGAAGCTGACTTGGAGCAATATCGAAGCACGTGGCTGTTGCTTGGCTGCGTGGTGGCATTGTCTGTCTTGTTTGTAGCTTTTGAATGGACGGGACGTACCGATGACCCGGATTTGCAGGCATTGCTTCCGGAACTGGTGTTTGAGGAAGAACTTGAAGTTCCGGTGATTGAGCAGCCCGAGGTTGTTCCTCCTCCGCCTCCTGTGGTGCCATCCGTTACGCCGGAAGTGATGACGGTGGTGGAAAATGATGTCCCGGTAGAGGATACGCCTGTCGAGATTCAGGCACAAGTAGATGTGGCTTCTGTCAATGAGTCAGCGCCCATGGAAGCGGAAGAAAATTTATCAGCAGAAAAAGAAAACTTTGTTTTGGTTGATGAGTTGCCTGAATTTCCGGATGGAGGACAGGCTGGCCTGATGCGTTATCTGACTCAGCATATCCGTTATCCGTTGTATGCACAGCATCGTAACTTGCAGGGCAATGTACTGTGTCAGTTCATGGTGAATGAAGACGGCAGCATATCGGATGTGCGTGTGTTGCAAGGTGTTCATCCGGTTCTGGACAATGAAGCAGTCCGGGTGCTTCGCTTTATGCCTCGTTGGAAGCCAGGGCGATTGCGCGGAAAGCCTGTACGTGTGTGCTATTCCTTGCCTGTGGTATTTAGGTTACAGTAAAATTTAGTTTAATAAGATATTGTATGTTTACGACTACTGAATTGTTGGAGAAAATAAATAATCACCTTGCCGGGCTGAAATTTACCCGCCAGCCGCAGGGCTTGTATGAACCCGTTTCTTACGTACTCTCGTTGGGAGGGAAACGTATTCGTCCCGTGTTGATGCTGATGGCCTATAACTTATATCACGAGGACGTGGAAAATATTCTGGCACCGGCTACGGGCATTGAGGTGTATCATAATTATACGTTGTTGCATGATGACTTGATGGACAAGGCTGACATGCGCCGGGGCAAACCGACTGTGCATAAGGTCTGGAATGAAAATACGGCCATTCTGTCCGGCGATGCAATGCTGGTGCTGGCCTATCAGTTTATGGCGCAGTGCAATCCGGTTTATCTGAAGGCAGTTTTGGATGTGTTCAGTCTTACTGCCCTGGAGATTTGTGAAGGGCAGCAGATGGACATGGACTTTGAGGTCCGTAAGGATGTGACAGAGGCGGAATATTTGGAAATGATCCGTCTGAAGACGTCGGTCCTTCTGGCTGGCAGTTTGAAGATGGGGGCTATGCTGGCAGGGGCTACGGAAGAAGATGCCGGACATTTGTACGATTTTGGCATAAACCTGGGCATTGTGTTCCAGTTGAAAGACGATTTGTTGGATGTGTATGGAAATCCGGAAGTGTTTGGAAAAAACATCGGAGGGGACATCTTGTGCAACAAGAAAACTTATTTGTTGATAAAGGCCCTGGAACTGGCAGATGAGAAGCAGCGCCGCGCTTTGGATTTTTGGATAGATGCCGATACTTATGTGCCCGAGAAAAAGATTGCGGCAGTAACGGCGTTGTACGACGAGATAGGGGTAAAAAACGTGTGTGAGGGCTTGATGGATGAATATCTTATTAAGGCTCGTGCTGCATTGTCTGCTGTGAACGTGCCGTCGGAGCGGAAACATGCTCTGGAGGAGCTGATGGATAAACTGACGATTCGCCAGTCTTAAAAGAATGAGATAAACTGATGTGTTACACTAAATAATAGAAGTGATGCCATACAGACGGTTGCCAAACACAGATCAAGCCAGAATTCGTTCACTTAAAGCGGTAGCAGCCAAAGCTGATTCCTATAATGTATATGACTTGGCGGTTTCGCTGAAAACATTGCGGGAGATTTGTAACTTCCTGCCCAAATTTGAAGCGGCCCAAATCTATTATTCAGAGTGTTATGCCCGTCAATCGGAGGCTGCTCCCAAACATCAGCAACACGTTAAGATGGCCCGCCTCTATGTGTCACACTTCATTCAAGTGCTCAATCTGGCAGTAATACGCAATGAAGTCCGTGCCATACATAAAAACTTATATGGCCTGGACTTGCAAAACAATGTTGTACCCGACTTATCGTCGGAACATGCCTTGGCCGAATGGGGACGAAAGATTATAGACGGGGAAACACGGCGTACGACACAAGGAGGTGTTCCTATCTATAATCCTACGATTGCGAAAGTAAGGGTGCATTACGACATTTTCATGGAGAGTTACGAGAAACAGAAAAGCCTGCAAGCATTGACTGCCCGTAGCCTGGAACAACTGGCTTCCATGCGCGCAGAAGCGGACGCTCTGATACTGGACGCCTGGAACCAGGTTGAGAAAAGATACGAGAAGGTAATCCCTGCTGAAAAACGGATGGAGCTTTGCCGGGATTATGGATTGATTTATTATTATCGGACCGGAGAAAAGAAAAGAGAAGCGAGCGTATGAGATTGGTAGATTCACATTCACACCTGTTTCTGGAAGAATTTGACGAAGACTTGCCACAAGTGGTTGAACGTGCCAGGCAGGCAGGTGTTTCACATATATTTATGCCTAATATTGACAGTACGACAATAGCACCTTTGTTGCGAGTGTGTGAGGAATATCCTGGCTATTGTTTCCCCATGATAGGGTTGCATCCCACGTCTGTCAACGATAATTATGAAGCCGAATTGTCCGTGGTGAAACAACAGTTGCTTTCCAATGAACACTATGTGGCTGTGGGAGAGATTGGGATGGATTTGTATTGGGATAAGACTTATGAGAAACAGCAGCGAAAAGCTTTGGACGTTCAACTGAGTCTGGCATTGGAACATGATTTGCCTGTTGTCATCCATTGCCGTGAGGCTTTTGAGGAAATCTTTCAAGTGTTGGAGCCTTATAAGAATACACATTTGAGAGGCATTTGGCATTGCTTTACTGGGACAAAAGAAGAGGCTCGGCGTGCCTTGGCTTTTTCGAACTTTTTGTTGGGCATCAATGGAGTGGTGACATTCAAGAAATCTGCCTTGCCGGAAGTGTTGCGTGACATACCACTGGACAGAATGGTATTGGAGACGGACGCTCCCTATTTAGCACCCGTCCCTCATAGGGGACAAAGGAATGAGACTGCTTTTGTGAAAGACACTCTGCTGAAATTGGCTGATATCTTGGGAGAGCTGCCGGAATATGTGGCCGAGACGACCTCTGCAAATGCTCTGAAAATGTTCGGTCGAGAGAGCTAACTCTATCTAATTTCTTTAAAATATATTAAAAAGACTGCTATTGACAGATAAAAGCTTCTTGAATGTGGAAGAAAATAAAAAAATAAACTACTTTTGCACCCGAAAAAATTGAAACAGCATTTTCGAGAGTGAAGGAAAGATGCTCGAGTGGTTGAAGAGGCACGCCTGGAAAGCGTGTATACCCCAAAAGGGTATCCGGGGTTCGAATCCCCGTCTTTCCGCAGAATTGCAAGGATAACGAAAAGAACTTCTAAGGTAAACTTAGAGGTTCTTTTTCTTTTTATGGCAATTTGTAACAAGGGAGTAGAAGAGGTATTTGAAAAAAAGCTATCTTTGAGGCGTAATTTAGAATCAGATATTTATATAATCACGATGAAACGTTTATTCCTGTTGTTTATTTTGTCCGGTATATTGGCTTACTTGCCTGTGCAGCGGATGGTGGCGCAAGAGGCTTCAGAGGTTCTTCCGGTAGAAGAGACGGAGCATGTGCTGGAGAAGGAAGGAGAGTCGAAAGATGGCATCCACAAGGTGTTGAAAGTCAAGTTTATCGAAGGCTCGGCTTTCTTTATGAGTTGGATTGCCATTGCTTTTGTCATTGGATTGGCTTTCTGTATCGAGCGGATTATTTACTTGAGTCTGTCTGAAATCAATACGAAGAAATTTGTGGCGAGTGTCGAATCGGAACTGGAGAAGGGGGATGTCGAGGCGGCCAAGGAGCGTGCCCGCAACACGCGGGGGCCGGTGGCGTCCATTTATTACCAGGGGCTGATGCGGATAGACCAAGGGGTGGATGTCGTGGAGAAGTCGATGGTGGCTTATGGAGGCGTGCAGTCGGGCTACTTGGAGAAGGGGTGTTCGTGGATATCGTTGTTCATAGCCATAGCGCCGTCGTTGGGTTTCTTGGGCACGGTCATCGGCATGGTGCAGGCTTTTGACAAGATTCAGCAGCTTGGCGACATATCGGCTACGGCGGTTGCCGGGGGGATGAAGGTGGCGCTGATTACCACGATTTTCGGGCTGATTGTCGCATTGATTTTGCAGGTATTCTATAATTATATCTTGTCGAAGATAGAGGCGTTGACGAATGATATGGAGGATGCGTCGGTGTCGTTGTTGGATATGGTTATCAAGTATGAGTTGAGGCATGGGAGGCAAGGGCATGAGTGATGCGGAGAATCGGTCTCTGCGTAAGTCCGGGAGGCTGCGGATACAGAGGCTTTCGGGGGCGGTCTTATGGCTGTTGTTGGGCGTGACGCTGTTGGTGTCCGTAGGGTTCTTCATGGGTGGTGAGACGCCCGAAGGGCAGCGTGTGGTCGCAGATGCTTCGTTGTCGGAGCCGCGGGGCACGGACGGGCTGATGGTGTGGATGTATGTGTTGCTGGGGCTCACGTTGCTGGTGTCTGTGACCGGTGTGATTGTCAAGTTTGCGGCACGCTGTGTGGTGGCTCCGCGTTCGGCTCTGCGGTCGTTGATGGGCGTGGCGCTGGTGGCGGTGGTCTTGGCTGTGTCGTGGTGGGCGGGCAGCGGTAGTCCGTTGTCGATGCCGGGTTATGACGGCGGGGAGAATGTGCCGTTCTGGTTGAAGGTGGCCGACATGTTCCTGTACACCATCTATGTGTTGATGGGACTGGCGGTGGCATTGATGGTGGGGTTTGGCATTGCCCGCAGGTTCAGGTAAATCGGGGGAGGAGGAGTGACGATGTACAGGAACAGGAGGTTTGGGCGGAGGGTTCCCGAAATCAATTCGAGCTCGACGGCAGACATTGCTTTTCTGCTGCTGATTTTTTTTCTGATGACTACTTCGATGGATACGGACATGGGGTTGCCGCGGCGGTTGCCGGAGTGGGCGGCCGACGGAAGGAAGCCGGAGACGGTGGAGGTGCGCGAGCGGAATGTGTTGTCCGTCAGGCTGGATGCCGACGATCGCTTGTGGTGTGACGAGCGTCTGGTCGGACTGGCGGAGCTGCATGCCGTGGCCAGGGAGTTTGTTGGGAATCCGGAAGGCCGCGAGGACTTGCCCGAACGGGTGGCGACGGAGGTGCCGGGGTTGGGGACGGTGGAGGTGACGAAGAATCACGTCATCCTGTTGTCGTGCCACCGCGAGGCTACGTACAAGGCTTATGTGGCGTTGCAGGACGAGTTGGCCGGGGTGTACGAGGAGTTGCGCAACGAGTTGTCGCGCCGTCGTTGGGGGCAGGATTATGCCGACTTGGCACCTGCCCGTCGGCAGGCCGTGCGCATGGTTTATCCCCAGCGGGTGTCGGAGGAGACGTATGGCGGGGAAGGAGGGCGGCCATGAGCAGGCGGTTCGGGCGGGAGCGCAGGAGGGAGGTGCCGAGGTTGAATACTTCGTCGTTGCCCGACCTGATATTCACTTTGCTGTTCTTTTTTATGCTGGTGACGAACTTGCGCGAGTCGCGGCCCAAGGTGGACTATCGCGTGCCGGAGGCGGCGAGGGCCGAGCGTTTGGAGAAGAAGTCGCTGGTGACGACCATCTATGTGGGGCGGGCCGCCGCTGGTGATGCACCCGGTGCCGTCGGTGGGTTTTGCATCCAGTTGAACGACAAGCTGGCCACGGTGGACGACATCCCGGCCTTTATCGCCGCCGAGCAGGCGCGGCTGGCGCCGGAGGACCGCGGGCGCATGGTGGTGAGCCTGAAGGTGGACGGCGATGCCCCCATGGGGTTGGTGGCCGACGTCAAGGAGGCGTTGCGTAGGGCGGGGGCGTTGAACGTCAGTTACTCGGCACGCGAGGCGGAAGCGGACGAGGCGTCGGCAGACTGAGGGTGCGCTGCCCCGGCCGGCTCTTTCTCAAGGATTCTTTCGCCAGGCTTTACACGGCCTCTCCGCATGGGCGGGGAGGCCGTCTTTGTTACGGTCGGAAGCATGTCTTCACTACGCTGGGAAATGTGTCTTCGCACCGCTCGGAATCTTGTCTTCGCACCGGTGGATTCTTTATCGCACACTGTGATATATTCATAGCGCACTGCGATATATTCGTAGCGCACTGTGATATATTCATAGCGCACTGCGCTATATTGTTTTTATCAGCCTGAGCATATATTTTCCATCCCTGCGAGCGATGATTTCCCGCAGGGGTCTTCAGGTATGGTTGGAAGTATCCGTCGGTGGATGGAGACGAGTGTGAGGAGTGTCCCTCCGCCTCAGTCCGGGCAGGTGCCGTACACCTCGCGGTAGATGCGTTGCTTGACTTCGTCGTAGGCCCGGTCGGCGTCCAGTGCGCCGTAGGCCATCAGGAGCATGGGCAGGAAGCTGTCGCCGGGCTTGTAGGGCGGTTGCCGGTAGGGCTTGTCCCACAGCCGGAAGCCCTGCCGCTGGTAGAAACCTATGCGGCGGCGGGCCAAGTCGTTGTCGGGCATCTCCACCTCCAGTACCAGCGGCCGGGGGGCCAGGTCGGCACATAGCCGTTCGATGACTCGGGCGCCGTAGCCTCCGTTGCGTCGGGCGGGGTCGATGGCAAAGTGCTCGCCGTAGCAGAAGGTGCCGAAATCCCAGTAGGTGAAAAAGCCGACAGGCGTGTCGTCACTCTCCAGGACGATGTTGTTGTAGAAGGCCGGCTTCGTGTCCGTGTAGAGGCGCAACTGCTCCAGCGGCCTGTACTCCTCCGGTGGGAAGGACTGTACCATCAGTTCTTCCATGAACCGATACCAGTCGGCATCGGCTGTCGTGATACGTTGCAGTCTAATCATGTTCTTACGATGTTTAAAGTCAGGTTATTATTCTGTGTAGAACTCAATCAGCCGGCGTAAAGCCCGCTGGCATACGGGGCAGAAGGCCGGATACTCGTTTGTGCGCATGCGGCAGTTGTACGAGGCACGGTACAGCCCCCGGGCCGAGTAGGCCGCCCCTTCGTACAGGCCTACCTCGTGCATGTTGAAGTTGTCGGCCGGTGTGGGCAGAGGCGTGCCTTCGGGAATCATGTCCTGCCACTTCGAGGCAAAGTCCACGCGCGTCGTCACGTTCTGTTCCCACGGCTCCACGTCGGTCGGATACGTATCGTTCATCACATCCTCGTCGTAGAAATACTCGTCGGCCAGCCCCCCGAAGCTGTGTCCGAACTCATGCACCACCACCGGGCGGAAGTCCTTGTGATGCGCCGTCGTCAGCGTGTACGAATTGTAGATGCCTCCTCCTCCATATTCATCGGTATTGGCCAGCACGATGATATGCTCATAGTCTATCCCCGCCAGTGCGTCGTGCAGGGTCTTGAGGTGCGAGGTCGTCAGGTAACGGTCGGAGTAGAACGTGCTGAAGTGCGAGCCGAAGGCCGTGCTCCGCCACTCGCTCAGCCGTGGGATGCTCACCCCGCTGTCTTCCGACGGGCTGGCCACTGCCACGACGTTGAACCGCTCCTTCATCGAGCGGAACGGCTCGTGTCCGAACAAGCTCTCGCAGGCCGTCTGCGCGTCGCGGTAGAACATGTCCATCTCTGCCTCCGTGTAGCCCTCGGCCACGATGGCTACGTCGATACAACGGTCGGCCTGTCCGCTTTTCAGCAGGTAGCGGTGCGGGCAGACATGAGTCTCTCCCTTCCGCCGTATCAGGATGTCTTCCGGGTCTACACGGTGTTGCAGCCGGGCACGTACCTGTCTGTGCGAGTCGAACAAAGTGACCTCTACCGACACCGCCCGCCGGGGGAAGGGCAGCAGGAAGGTGTTTTCGAAGCCCTTGGCCGTGGTGCGTGCCTCGTCTGTCTCCAGCCATTCCTGGAACAGTGCGGAGAAAGAAGTGCGGTATATGACCGTTCCGTCTGTTGCGTCCTTCATCGTGATTTGTCCGTTGCCGGCCAATGGCAGTTCCGACAGGTGGTGGCGCCTTCCGGCCCAGCGGGGCAGTGAGGAGAGTTCGTCCACGCAGATGGTTTGCCGCTCGGCATTGCCTGTAAACAGGTAGTCCACGCGCAGTGTCCGGTCCGTAAAGTAGTGTTCGAATGTTTGTGCCTTCACTGCTCCCAGGCAGAGGCACAGGCAGGCAAGAAGCAAGTGCTTTTTCTTCATAATCGGGTGTATTTTTTCTCGGCAAAGATACACTCTTTGTGCATCATTCGCTCCTTTTCTGCTAATAAAAGTAACAAACTGTATCTGTTTTGAGGGGAAAAATGACTAACTTTGCATCAACTTGCAAGCGGATGCAGGGGTTAATGTGTTTTTTTCAATCAATAATACGAAATGGGACAGCATCAATTGGATAGTTTGGACGTGCAGATTCTGAAGCTGATTGCAGACAATGCACGTATTCCTTTCCTGGAGGTGGCGCGCGCCTGCAACGTGTCGGGGGCGGCCATCCACCAGCGCATACAGAAGTTGGCAAACATGGGCATTCTGAAAGGCTCGGAGTTTATCATCGACCCGGAGAAAATCGGTTATGAGACTTGTGCTTACATTGGCATATACCTGAAGGACCCGGCATCGTTCGATGCGGTGACAAAGGCATTGGAGGCTATTCCGGAGATTGTGGAGTGCCACTTCACGACCGGTAAGTATGACATGTTCATCAAGCTGTATGCCCGGAACAATCATCATTTGCTGAGCATCATCCACGACAAACTGCAACCGCTTGGTCTGGCTCGTACGGAGACGTTGATTTCGTTTCACGAAGCCATCAAGCGGCAGATGCCGATATTGCCGGCGGAAGAGGAGGAGTAGCGGCAGCGGAATCAGCGTCGCACGTAGTCTACAAACGCATAAGGGCAGGGATGTTTCTCGTCAGCAGGACGGGCGTCCCTGCTTTTTTCTTGCCACGTGGCGGGGTCGATGGGGGGGAACCATACGTCGGCCCGGGGGGCTTCGGCGTCTATTTCTGTCAGGCACAGCTCGTCGGCCAGGGGGAGGGCCTGGTGGTAGAGGCTGGCGCCGCCGATGATGTAGACGTGTTCATCCGGTCGGCACGAGGCCAGGGCTTCGTCCAGGGTGGGAAACACCTCCGCGCCGGGCAGTTGGAGTCCGGCTTGGGAGGAGAGGACGATGTTACGTCGGTTGGGCAAAGCGCCTTTGGGCAGGGATTCGAATGTCTTGCGGCCCATCAGGATGGTGTGGCCCGTGGTGAGGGATTTGAAGCGTTTCAGGTCGTTGGGCAGCCAGAAAAGCAGCTTGTTTTGGTAGCCGATGGCACGGCGGCGGTCGATGGCGGCGATGAGGGTGAGGGTCATGTTGGAAATCGTTTTTAAGGGGTTTGAAAAAAGACCGCGGTGTTTCCGGAAAAAGACCGCGGTGTTTCTGGAAAAAGACCGCGGTGTTTCTGGAAAAAGACCGCGGTGTTTCTGAGAAAAGACCGCGGTCTTTTTTGGAGAGGACCACGGTGTCTTCGCGAGAGGCCCGCGGTGCTTCCGCGTTGGCATCCTCATTCCCCCGCGGAGGAGGGACGGGGAGGGGGTTACACCGACACTTGTCCGGCAATGTGCGGCCAGGGGTTGTAGTCCGTCAGCTCGAAGTCTTCGTAGCGGAAGTCGAAGATGCTTTTCACGTCGGGGTTGAGGTGCATCCGGGGCAGCGGGCGTGGCGTGCGGGTGAGTTGCAGCTTCACCTGCTCCAGATGGTTGGTGTAGACGTGCGTGTCGCCCAGCGTATGTACGAAGTCCCCGGCCTTCAGCCCCGTCACCTGGGCCATCATCTGGAGCAGCAGGGCGTAGGAGGCGATGTTGAAGGGGACTCCCAGGAACGTGTCTGCGCTGCGCTGGTACATCTGCAGGCTGAGCCGTCCGCCGGCCACGTAGAACTGGAAGAGCAGGTGGCACGGGGGCAGGTTCATCCGTCCCAGGTCGGCCACGTTCCACGCGCTGACGATGATGCGGCGCGAGTCGGGGTTGTGCCTGATGGTCTCCACGGCTTCGCTGATTTGGTCGATGAAGCCCCCCTGGTAGTCCGGCCACGAGCGCCACTGGTAGCCGTAGATGTGCCCCAGGTCACCGTCGGCATCGGCCCATTCGTTCCAGATGCGCACGCCGTGCTCCTGCAGGTAATGCACGTTGGTGTCGCCGCGCAGGAACCACAGCAGCTCGTAGATGATGGACTTGAGGTGCAGCTTCTTGGTGGTCAGCAGCGGGAACCCGTCTTCCAGGTTGAAGCGCATCTGGTGGCCGAACACGCTCAGCGTGCCCGTGCCCGTGCGGTCTTCCTTATGCACACCTTCGGTGAGGATGCGGTCGAGGAGGTCTAAGTATTGTTTCATTGCTCAGTATGATTATGTGTCAGGTCGTTTTCTTTTCTCCTGCAAAGGTAAACTTTTCTCTGAAATGGAGCAAATCGTCCTTACAGTACAGGCGTGAACAAGTGGGCGAACCATCCGACGAACTTCTTCCAGCCCGAGCGCTGTTTCCAGATGTCCGGCGTCAGCAGTGTGCTGTTCTGGCGGTTGCGTTCGAACAGCGCATTGAGCGCTGCCGTGGTGCGGGGGGCGAAGATGAAGGCGTTCGTCTCGTAGTCATAACGCAAGCTGCGGCTGTTCAGGTTGGCCGTGCCCACCGTGCAGTAACAGTCGTCCACGGTCATCACCTTGGCATGGTGGAACCCTCCGTTGAAAAGGTAGATGCGCGCGCCGCGCTTCATCAGCTTGTGCACGTAGTAGAGGGCGGCTTCGGGCGTGAAAGGCACATCGCTGACGCTGGGAATCATGATTTCCACCTGCACACCGCGTTTCAATGCCCGTTTCAGGGCGGTGCGTATGGACTTGGTAGGCACGAAGTAGGGATTGATGATGCGGACCACGTGGCGGGCACTGTCGATGGCGGCCGTGTAGGCATGGCTGATAGAGCGGGGCGTCTCGCGCGGCACGCGGTCTACGATGGCCACCTCCTCAGCCTCCTGTTCCGGGATGTCGATGTCGGCAAAGTATTCCGGCCCACCCACGTGCTGGCCGGTCTCCCGGTTCCACATGGTCAGGAAGATGCCTTGCAGGTAGCGCACGGCATCGCCGTCGATGCGCACATGTATGTCATGCCACGCCCCTATCTTCGGCAGTCCCGTGATGTAGTAGTCGGCCACGTTCATGCCGCCCGTGTAGCCCGTCCGTCCGTCGATGACCACAATCTTGCGGTGGTCGCGGTGCAGGGCGTGGTTGACGTAGGGGAAAGTGATGGGGTCGAACTTCACCAGCTCGATGCCTCGGGCGCGGATGGCCTTGATATGCTTTTCTTTCAGCGGCTGGCTGTTCGACCAGTTGCCGAAGGCGTCAAACAAGGCACGTACTTCTACGCCTTCCTGCACCTTCTGGGCCAGCAGGTCGAACAAGGCATTGGCGATGGAGTCGTTGCGGAAGTTGAAGTATTCCAGGTGTACATGATGGCGTGCCCGGCGGATGGCGTCGAACAGGTCGGCAAATTTATCCCGTCCCGTAGTAAGCAGTTTCACGCGGTTGTTGCCTGTCACGGGGATGCCTGTCGCACGCAGGTAGTCCATCATCAGCGTGTCGCTCGCTGTTTGGGCGCGTGTGGCAGCCACGGGGAGGAGGATGCCCAGCAGGATAATCAGTATAGTGTGCTTCAAAACTATCTTTGCTTAATCAGTTTCCGAGGGGGCAAAGGTAGCATAAAAAAGCGAAACTTGGTGCAAAGCGGGGCTACTTGTTCCGTTTTCTTGTCTTTTAAGCCAATGAGGCTATTTTTTTGTAAGCCAGGAACAGCAGTACTGCGCCAGCTATGAGCAGCGACTTGGGGTCGACGTCGGCCGCCATGCCTTGCTCCACCATCGAGGTGACGGCCTCGCGCAAAGCGTTCCACAGCAGTTGTATGCCGTCCAGCGCAATGAAGAGCACCAGGGCGAGGGTGAAGCCCAGCCGGGTCCACCACAACACGAACCGTTCGCGGCGGTCGGGCAGGTGCCGCATGACGCGGCGGCTGAATCCGTTGTCGGCAATCTCCCGGCGTCCTGCGGAGAGGAACTGTTCTATTTGTTTGTCATCTGTTTCCGTCATATCCATTCTGTTTTAAGTACGTAGCCAGTTTTTGTTTCGCCCGCGACAGGTGGCTCTTCACCGTGCCTGCGGGGCATCCTGTGATGCCTGCAATCTTGTCGATGCTCAGGTCATCGAGGTAGAAGAGTGTGATGCAGGTGCGTTCTATTTCTTTCAGTGTGGCCAAGGCTTGGTAGAGGTCCATCTCCAGTCCCACGTCTTTCTGGCGGGTGCTGCATTGGGCGTCGACCTGGCTTGTGTCCAGTTCGTCGGTCTCTTTCCGGCTGCGAATATAATCATAAAATACGTTATATGCAATACGGTAGAGCCAAGTGGAGAAGTTGGACAGCCCCTTGAAGGAGGCGATGCAGGTGTAGGCTTTGATGAAGGTTTCTTGGGCCAGGTCGTCGCTGAGGTCGGCATCGCCGCAAGTCTGGTTTAGGAAGAAGCGCCGCACGGGCGACTGGTATTTCCTGACCAGCTTGTCGAAGGCCGCGGTGTTGTTGAACACCGCGACTTGTGCCACCAGTGCTATGTCGTCCAGGCGTTTCATTCTGCCGTCGGGGCGTTAGCATCGGACGATTCTTCGTTCCGCGTCTCGTCCCGGGTGGATTCTTGCCGGGGGCGGGTTTCGGTGTGTGTCGTGGGTCTCTCTTCTTTCTTGGGTGTGGTGTAGTAGATTACGAGTTGGCCGGCTCCGATGCACATGATGAGCAAGCCGATGCAACTGATAGAGGCTTCGCCTGTCAGCAACCACAGGAAGATGACCAACCCCAAGCCCAAGGCAATGTTCTTGATGCCCTTCACGCGGTTGTCCGGCAGGGTCACTTCTTTGAAGACGTCCTTCGGCAGCGGTTGTCCGCTGGCCAGGGCCTGCTGCATCAGGAGGAAGCGGCGCTTGCGGTTCTTGTTGCGGAAGTAGAATATGAGGAGGATGATGGCCAAGGGGGTGATGAAGAACACGAAGCTTCCCGCGAAGAACAGTGTGACAAACATCTGTGCCTTGCTGCCCAGCCATTCCCAGTCGGTGATGTCCCAGGTGTAGTCGATGCTGCGCGATGTGGTGTAGGTGTGGTCTTGCGCCGTTTCGTAGGTGGTGATGCTCAGCGTGTCGGTCTCGGCTTTTCCGTCGCGCACGGTGTCCAGCAGTTCGATGATGCGTTTCGTGTTGCCCAGACTGTCGCGTTCGGTCACGATTCTTTGCTTTCCTTGTGCCGGCAGACAGAGCGCTGCGGCGGCGATGAGAGTTAAAAACAGGGTTTTCATAAATCTGATGTCTTTTTTATGGTTTCTTTGTGTGTTAGACGGAAACCGGAGTCCATTTGGTTGCAAAGGAACGACTTTTTTTGCAGATTTTCTTCTGGTGCGGCCGGGCATTTGCTCTTGTTCGGAAGGAAGACGGCTCGTGTTCGGAGTGGCGGCGGCTTTTGTCCGCAAGAGGCGACGGGCGAAAGAAAAGGCGGACCGCCGGGAGTTGGTTGCCCGGCAGTCCGCCTGCTTCAGTGCGTCAATGAATGTAGGTCCGGCAGTCGGTTTCAGAACAATTCCTGTTCGGTAAACCGCCCCAGGCGTACGTATTTGTCATACAGATGCTGGTAAGCCTCGTGCCGGGCCGCATCAGGCTGGTATTCTTTGGAAAAGCCCGAGTTCATGGCTTCGATGGCGTCTTCCACCCTGGGGTAGACACCTGCGGCCGTGGCGGCAAACATGGCGGCTCCCAAGGCACAGGCCTGGTCGGTGTGGCACACCTTGATGGGCATGCCCAAGACGTCGCTCATGGTCTGCATGACAAAGGGGCTCTTCAGGGCAATGCCGCCAATGCCGATGATGGAGTCGATGCGGCAACCCTCCTGCGTGAAGCGGTCTACGATGGCTTTCGTGCCGTAGGCCGTGGCTTCCACCAAGGCGCGGAACACCTGCGGGGCCGTGGTGCCCAAGGTCAATCCGGCGATGGTGCCTTTCAGCAGTTGGTTGGCGTCGGGCGTGCGGCGTCCGTTCACCCAGTCGGTGGCGATGAGCGTGCTTTCTTCCATCGGAATCTTCTCGGCCTCGCGCGTCAGGTCGCCGATGAGCCGTCCCGTCGCTTCGTCAATGACCGCCTGCAACTCGTCTGCCGACAGTTTGCCGGCCAGCGACGTAGCCGGAAGGACCTGTCGCAAAGGAAATTCGAGCATCCGGCAGAACATGGCGTAGACGTCGCCGAAAGCCGACTGTCCGGCTTCCAGACCCACCATGCCGGGGATGACCGAACCGTCCACCTGTCCGCAGATGCCGTGAATCAGCCGTTTGCCCATCTCTTCATACGAAGCCACCATGATGTCGCACGTCGAAGTGCCGATGACGCGCACCAGCGTGTGCGGAGTGACGGCCGCTCCTACGGCTCCCATGTGGCAGTCGTAGGCTCCGCCGGCCACCACCACGTCCGTGCTCAATCCCAGTCTTTGCGCCCATTCCGGACAAAGCTTGCCTACGGGCTTGTCGGCAGTCTCCGTCTGTTCGAACAGGCGGGCGCGGAATCCTTTCAGTCTCGGGTCGAGTTTCACCAGAAACTCTTCCGGAGGCAAGCCGCCCCATTGGGTGTGCCACATGGCTTTGTGTCCGCAGGCACAGCGGCTGCGCACAATGTCTTTGGCATGTTTCACGCCCGTCAGCACGGCCGGCAACCACTCGCAGTGTTCAACGATAGAATAAGCCTTTTCGGCCACCAGAGGGTCTTCACGCAACACATGGATGGCTTTGGCCCAATACCACTCGGCGGAGTAAATGCCGCCTTCGTATTGCGAGTAGTCCACGTCGTTGGCCTTGCACTTCTCATTGATTTCCGCAGCCTCTTTCACGGCCGTGTGGTCTTTCCACAAGATGAACATGGCGTTGGGATTGTCTTCAAATTCGGGGCGCATGGCCAGCGGCATGCCGCTCTCGTCGGTAAAGGCGGGCGTGGAGCCGGTGGTGTCGAAGGCAATGCCTACGACTTTGGCAGGCACGTCGGGCGGACATTGCGACAATGCTTCTTTCACAGTGCTTTCCAGCACTTCCAGGTAATCTTTCGGATGTTGGCGCCACTGGTTGGCACGCGGATTGCAATACAAGCCCTGCATCCAGCGAGGATAATATTTGACCGACGTGGCCAATATCTTTCCCGAAGACGCGCCGACCACCAGAGCCCGGGCCGAATCGCTGCCGTAATCCAGCCCTATGACATATTTGTCGTCCATGATATTCCTGTGTTAAAAAGTTAGCATAACGCTTTGTTCAGCATATAGTAGACTTCGTTTATGCGAAGTTCTTTCTTGAACTCACTGATAGTCGTTGCCTGGTTGATGTGCACCATTTCGATGCCTGCCATCTCGGCGTAGTCTTCCCAATATTCGGCCGTAAGGTCGTACGAGAAGCAAGAGTGGTGCGTCCCTCCGGCCAGAATCCAGGCTCCTGCGCCGATTTCGAAGTTGGGCTGCGGAATCCACAAGGCCGAAGCCACGGGCAGTTTGGGCAACGGTTTCGGTTCGATACATTCTACATCGTTCACAATCAGGCGGAAGCGGTTCCCCAGGTCGACAACCGTAGCCGTACAACCTTTTCCTACTTTGCTGGTAAATACCAGTCGGGCTGTCTGACTCTTGCGGACTCCGATGCCCAGGAAGTGCACCTCCAGACGAGGCTTTTGGGCAGCAATGAGCGGACATACTTCCAGCATGTGAGCCTGGAGGATGGCACTCCGTTCGCCGTTGAAGTTCAGTGTATAGTCTTCCAGGAACGAGCAGCCACCCGTCAGTCCCTGGTTCATGACCCACACGGTGCGGTACAGAGCGGCCGATTTCCAGTCACCTTCGGCACCGAATCCGTAGCCCTCTGCCATCAGACGTTGGGATGCCAGGCCGGGAATCTGGTCGAAATGGCTGCCGTCGGTCTGCCCCAAGTCGTCGAAGTTGGTCGTGAACCCCTTGGCGCCCTTGGCTTTCAGGATAGCGCGCAAAGCCAGTTCCGCTTTGGCCGAGTTCCACACTTTCTCGTAAGCCGTGGTGCGGCTGTCTTCCAGTTCTGTGTCGTGGTCATACAGGCGGAAATATTCGTCCACCAGCGCCTTGACATCCTCGTCTTTCACCTGGCTGTGGTATTCCATCAGCTCGCTGACCGGACAGTAGTCTACGTGGTATCCCATGCGTTGTTCGGCTTCTACCTTGTCGCCGTCGGTCACGGCCACGTTGTTCATTTGGTCGCCGAAGCGGATGATGAGCATGTCTTGTGCATCGGCCCATGCGGCGCATACACGCATCCACACGGCTATTTTATGCTGGGTCTCCTCATCTTTCCAGTAACCGACCACCACTTTGCGGCGGATGCGCATGCGGGTGCAGATGTGTCCGAACTCTCGGTCGCCGTGGGCAGACTGGTTCAAGTTCATAAAGTCCATGTCCATCGTTTCCCAGGGAATCTCTTTGTTGAATTGAGTATGCAGGTGCAGCAAGGGCTTCCTGAGCTGTTGCAGGCCGTGAATCCACATCTTGGCGGGCGAGAACGTGTGCATCCAGGTGATGACACCGACGCACTTCTCGTCGTTATTGGCTGCCTTGAAGACTGCTTCTACTTCTTTCGACGAGTTGGCCGTACCTTTATATACGACCTTTATCGGAAGTCTGCCGCCGTCATTCAGTCCGGCTACCATTTCATTACTGTGTGCGTCTACTGCGATGACCGCATCGCCCCCATACAGAAGCTGCGCTCCTGTTACGAACCATACTTCGTACTGGTCAAATAAGGTGTTCATAGCTTTTTGTTTTTATTAAAGGTGAATGTTGTTCTATTTCTTTTGTCCGTAATAGGCATTGGGACCGTGTTTGCGGCTGAAATGTTTTTCTATCAGCCAGGGATTCATGCTCAGGTGTGGGTTAATACTGAAAGCAATGGATGCCATCTTGGCCACCTGCTCCATGACTACCGCATTGTGCACAGCGTCATGGGCGTCCTTGCCCCAGGCAAACGGGCCGTGGTTTTTCACCAATACGCCCGGAGTGTGTACAGGATTGATATGGGCAAAGCGTCTTACGATGACATTGCCCGTCTCCCGCTCATAGTCTCCTTTCACTTCTTCTTCGCTCATGTCTGCCGTACAGGGGATAGCTTCGTGGAAATAGTCGGCATGCGTGGTGCCGATGTTTGGCAAGTCAATGCCAGCTTGTGCCCAGGCTGTGGCATAGGTAGAGTGTGTGTGTACCACGCCCCCGATTTCGGGAAAGGCTTTGTACAGCACCAGGTGCGTGGGCGTGTCGCTGGAAGGACGAAGGTTGCCTTCTACCACATTGCCTTCCAGGTCGACCACCACCATGTCTTCAGCTTTCATCTCGTCATAAGAGACGCCGCTGGGCTTGATGACTACCAAACGGCTCTCCCGGTCGATGGCCGAGACATTGCCCCAGGTGAAGATGACCAATCCATGTTTTACCAGCTCGAGGTTGGCATGGAATACTTGTTGTTTCAGTGCTTCTAACATATCTTTTTAGTCTCCTATAATTTGAATCTGGGATCCTTGCGGTAGGCCTTGTCGTTGAATTTATAGAGATAAGCCCCCTTCTTGGAACCAGTCTTGTCTATTTTATCTGTTTTCTCAATGAATCCCATGTCGGCAATACGTTTGCGGAAGTTGCGTTTGTCGATGGACTCTCCGTAGATGGCTTCGTAGAGGTTCTGCAGTTGGGTAAGTGTAAACAGTTCCGGCAGCAGGTTGAAGCCTATCGGTGCACACGATGCTTTCTGTTTCATGGCATTGCGGGCTTTTTCCACCATCTGGTTGTGGTCGAATATCAGGTGCGGAAGTTCGTTGACGTCTACCCAATGTGCATTGTGCTGGTGCACCAGCTCGTGGTCGTAGGCGTTGATGTCTATCAGGGCATAGTAGGCCAGTGAGATAACCCGTTCGCCCGGGTCGCGGTGCACCTCGCCGAAAGCTCCTACTTGTTCCATGTATACGCTCTTGAGTCCGGTCAGTTCTTGCAAGACACGTTTGGCTGCCTCGTCGGCACTTTCTCCTTCTTGCACGAATCCTCCCATCAGCGACCACTCACCTTTGGCTGGCTCAAAATTGCGTTGCAGTATCAGCAGGCTTAGCTTTTTCTTGTCGAATCCGAAGATGATGCAGTCGATGCCGACGTAGAAGCGGGGATTTTTACTGTAATAGTCGTTCATAGCCTTTACCAGAAATAACAATAGAAGGCTATGCAGAGGATGACAACGCCCAGTGAGGCAATGATGTCCACTGTGCTCCAACTGGAGCGTGTCTCTTTCTTCTGCTCTTCACTTTGTGTGAGGAAGGTGATACCTTTTAACTTTTCTTCGTCGGCCGGACGGGTGAAGATGCTGACAACAGCCATAAGCACTATGATGAAAGCCAGCAGGTAGATTTCAAATACCAGCCAGTTGGTGTTCCAGAACCAGCCGAACACATCGTTCAGGGCGGTCATGTTGTTTAAATCTGCTTTGAAGATGTTGCAGATCAGTCGTACCATGCCAATGATGAAACCGGTGATAATGCCCACTTCTCCTGCTTTGGGCGTGATTCTTTTGGTGAAAATGCCCAGAGCAAACACGGCGACGATAGAGGGGGCCAGCAGCGACTGTACGTCCTGCAAGTATTCGTAGAGGCCGCCTAAACCCATCATGACGGGTATCCATACCAGCCCAAGCAATACAACAGTCCATGTGGCGGCACGGCCAATCCATACCAACCGTGCTTCGCTGGCGTCCGGATGCTTCGGTTTGTAGAAGTCTACGGTATAAAGGGTGGCGCAGGAATTGAAGAAAGCTGCCAGCGAGGCTACCAGAGCTGAGATGAAGCCTATCGTAACAATGCCTTTGACACCGGCAGGAAGTACAAACTTCACCATCGAGCCGAACGCTTCGTCTGTGCTTCCCATTTCGAAGCCGGAGCCACTCTTGGCTGCCAAGGCCGCAGCAATCATGCCCGGGATGAGGAACATGAATACGGGCAATACTTTCAGATAACCGGCAGCAATGGTACCTCGGCGGGCGCGGCGCATCACGTCGGCTGCTTTTTCACCTTCTTGCTGGCCAAGTACACGTTGTACGATGTGCTGGTCGGTACACCAGTACCAGAAACCGATGATGGCCGATCCGGCAATAACCCAAAATCCTGGGAACTGTCCGTAAAGTGGGTCTGCCTTGTCGAGGTGCATCAGGTGATTGGTGCCATACCCTTCGTTCAGGCCACGCGCATGTTCCAGCATAGCGTTCCATCCGCCGCCGATACTTCCGTCGCCCAACGTGTAAAGCCCCAGAAACAGCACCAGAAAGGAACCTATAATCAGAATGGGTGTCTGTATCTTCGAGAGGGTCATCACTCCTTTCATTCCTCCAAAGACAGTGAATATCCCGGTCAGCACAATCAAACCGATGGCGCCATACCAGAAGGGAAGCCCTAACAAGCTTTCCATGAAGATGCCGCCGGTAAAAGCCGTCACGCTCACTTTGGTCAATATGTAAGAGATGAGGGTGATAATGGACAACCAGGAGCTGGTCTTGCGTGTATAGCGGCGGTTCAGAAATTCAGGCATGGTGAAGACTCCGGCATGCTGATAGAAAGGTACAAATAACCAGCCCAATACCAGAATCATCCATCCTTGCATTTCCCAGTGGGCCATGCCAAGGCCTGTTTTTGCTCCGGCACCGGCCAGACCGACCAGGTGTTCCGAGCCTATGTTGGCTGCAAAAATGGCGGCGCCCAATACATACCAGGGTTCTCCTTTCCCCAGGAAGTACCCTCCGCTGGTTTCGCTGCCTTGCAGGCGTTTGTCTTTCTGTACTTCTCGCCAGACTGCCCAAGCTACGAGGACTATACCGGCTGCGATAATGGCCCAGTCGAGCCATACGAATTGATGTGAATTCCAGTTCATGATTCTTTATGTTTTAGATGATACTTGTCGATTCAGGCCTGGTGGAATGACACGTTGGATGTGTCTCTTCCTTTTTTCGGGTGCAATATTACTGAATAAGTGTAAAGAAACACTTATTATTTCATATGTTGTTGAGCATGTTTTAGTAAAATAGTGAAGTTTGATGTTCTTGGAGTGGAAAATCTCGTTTATCTGTCAGGTTATTTCCTAAAGTGAAGGCTTTGTTCTTGTGGTAAGTAAGGGATGTGCAAGACTGGCATCGTGTTGGGAGTAATTGTTGCACAAGTGAGAATCATCTCCTATATTTGCAGCATTATTATATAATGTAGCCCATGATTCTACCAGCCGCTTTTATAGCACAGCTTCGTTCCTTGTTGGGACAAGCCGATGCCGATGCTTTTTTCAACGCTTTGCAGGGGGATGCCTCTGTCAGTATTCGTATGAACCTTCGCAAAGTGCAGGAAGGGATGTTCCCTTTGGAGGCTTGGGTGCCTTGGTGCCCGCAGGGCAGGTATCTTTCTCAGAGACCTTCGTTTACGTTAGACCCTCGGCTGCATGCGGGAGCGTATTATGTACAAGAGGCTTCATCGATGTTTCTGTGGCATGTGCTACGGCATTGTGTGGGCGACTGTCCGGTGGTGATGCTGGACCTTTGTGCTGCTCCGGGAGGAAAGTCTACTTTGGCTTGCGATGCTTTGCCCGAAGGTAGTTTGCTGGTGTCTAATGAGGTGATGCGTGCACGGGCGCAGGTCTTGGCGGAAAATCTGACGAAGTGGGGAAATGCGTGGAGTGTAGTGACTCACAATGACCCGGCTGATTTTTCTCCATTGGTGGGAATGTTCGACTTGATTCTGGTAGATGCTCCCTGTTCGGGTGAGGGGATGTTTCGTAAAGATGCCGGGGCTGTGAACGATTGGAGCTTGGAGGCTGTGGAAATGTGTGCTCGTCGTCAGAGGCGTATATTGGCAGATATTTGGCCTTGTCTCAAGCCGGGTGGATGGCTGATATATAGCACTTGCACGTATAATCTTTCCGAGAATGAGGAGCAAGTGCGTTGGTTGCGTGATGAATGGGGAGCATGTCCCGTATCAGTACCTGTTCCTTCAGAATGGGGAATCACGGGTTGTTTGCTGGAAGGAGAGGATTTGCCGGTTTATCGTTTCCTGCCTCATAAAACCCGGGGGGAAGGCTTCTTTCTGTCAGTCTTGCAGAAACCGGTTGAGGCGGAAGAGGAACAACCGCCGGTTGGGCGGCGCGGGAATAAAAAGGGGAAGAGTGGCAACGGCACTAAAGACCGTCTTCCGCTTCTTCCCAAGGAAATCATGTCGAGGGCTGCCAATTGGTTGCATGACCCCGATTCTTATGTGCTGATGCCTCAAGGCACGGGTCTGTTCGCTTTCCCTCTTCTATATAAAGAGGTGCTGCAACGTTTGCGCGATTCGCTTTATCTCTTGCAGGCAGGAGTGCCTTTGGCCGAGGTGAAAGGCCGCGACCTGTTGCCCACCCATGCTTTGGCCATGAGCACGGCCTTGCGTCCTGATGCTTTTCAGCGTGTGGAAGTATCGGCTGAGCAGGCGCTTGCCTATCTGCGCAGAGAGGCGATTGTCTTGCCGGGAGATGCGCCCCGTGGCTTTGTGCTGCTGACCTGCGAGGGGCTGCCCATAGGTTTCGTGAAGAACATCGGCAACCGTGCGAACAACCTTTATCCGGCAGAATGGCGCATCCGTAAGAGCCTGCCTTAAAGCCGGCTCTTGTACATCTGTGCCATTACCTTCTGGTATTGGTTCTCCAGCAGCAGCAGGTTGGCTTTGCTCTGGTAGACCACGGACACTTCCACGAAATATTCTATCATGCTGATTTCGCCGCCTTCCAGTGCCTTGCGCAGCAGCGAGAGGTCGCGTTGCCGGGCGAAGGTGTCGTTGTATTCGTCGATGGATTGCTGGAGGCTGCGTGCTTCGTCGTAGAGTTGCCACAAGGCCGATGAGGCTTGCAGGAGAGCGTCTTCTTTCTGATAGTCCACGTTGAGGGCCTGGCTCTTGGCCATCTTTACCTGATGCCGGTTCTCGAAGAGGGGGAAGGAGAAGCCTACCACGATGCCGTTCAGCGGGTGGCGTGTCTCGGTATTGCGGCGGTAGCCCAGTTCCAGTTGAGGCAGCCATCCCTGTTTGCTTACGGAGACTTGCTTGCGGGCGGCGGCGCTTTCGTGTTGCAGGGCTTGCAGGGCAGGGTCGGCGGCCAGCAGCTCGTTCAGCACCGGGGTGAAGTCGGCGGGCAGGGGAGTGGGGGTATAGTCGGTCAGTCCCAGTGCCTCGGGGCCGGGCATGGCAGGCTCGGGCTGCGGTCGTCCGGGGGCCAGGGGCAGGTTGCCGTTCAGGGCGGTCAGTTCCTTCAGCTTGTTTTGCAGGGTGGTGGCGTTGGTGCGGCTCTCGGTACGCACGTTCAGCAGCTCCAGGTTGATTTTGTTGGTTTCGAGGGCATTGGCGTCTCCGGTTTTCAGTCGTTCGGCATACATCTGTGCCAGTTCTTCGGCATTCTTCAGGCGTTCGTCCAGCAGTTGTTGCTGTTGGTGCAGCAGCACGATGTCCAGGCAGAGCTGTTGGGCTTGCAGCAGGACTTGCTGGCGGACGGCGGCCGACTGTGCGTCGAGGGCGGTGCTCTTCAGGCGGCTCACGCGGTTGCGGGTGGCGTAGAGGCTGGGGAAGTCGAAGCTTTGCGAGATGACCAGCTCGCCCACGGTGATGTTCTTGTCGTCAGAGTCCCACAGGTGCGAGTAAGACAGGGTGGGGTTGGCCAGGTTGTTGGTGGCTTTGCTCTCCAGCTTCTGCGAGGCGATGAGCTGGGTGTTGGCCTGAAGCGCCTTGTTGTTTCGGGCGATTTGTTGCAGGATGGCTTCCATGCCTTCCTGGGCGTGCCCCTTGGCCGTCAGAGCCAGGGCTACAGCGAGTATCAGTATGTGTTTCATTGTTTCTGTTTATGTATGAATAAGTAGACAATCGGTATGATGAATCCGTTGAGGAAAGTCGAGGTGAGCAGGCCGCCCAGGATGACCTTGGCCATGGGGCTTTGTATCTCGTTGCCCGGCAGGTCGCTGCCCAGTGCCAGGGGGATGAGGGCCAGGGCCGAGCAGAGGGCGGTCATGAGGATGGGGTTGAGGCGGTCGAGCGAGCCGTGGATGACGCTGTCGCGGATGCTGTAGCCTTCTACCTCCTGCAAGTGGCGGTAGTGGCTGATGAGCAGCATGCCGTTGCGGGTGGCGATGCCGAAGAGCGAGATGAAGCCGATGACGGCCGGTATGCTGACTTCGCCCGTGGTGAGGAGCAGGGCGAACACGCCGCCTATCAGTGCCAGGGGCAGGTTGATGAGGATGACGGCACTCTCGCGGGCGCTGCGGAACTGGTGGTAGAGCAGCAGGAAGATGACAACAATGGCCACGACAGAGGTCAGCATCAGCGTGCGGCTGGCTGCCTGTTCGCTTTCGAACTGGCCGCCGTACTCCACGTGGTAGCCTTCGGGCAGGGGGACGCTCTCGTCGATGCGTGCCTGAATGTCGTTGACCACCGAGCGCAGGTCGCGCCCGTCGACATTGGCACTGATGACTATCTTGCGTTTCACATTCTCGCGGCTGATGGTGTTGGGGCCTGCGGACGAGCGGATGTCGGCCACGTAGGACAGGGGGACTTTCCGGCCGTCGGCGGTGTCTATCATCAGGTTGCGCACTTCGTCGATGCGGTCGTGCAGGTCGTGACGCACGCGGACGACGAGGTCGAAGCTCTTGCCCTGCTCGTAGACTTGCGAGACGGCTTCGCCGGCCAGGCAGGCGTTGACGAACTCGGCGAACTGAGGCAGGGTGATGCCGTAGCGGGCCAGCATCTCGCGGCGGGGACGGATGGTGAGCTGCGGGCGTTCAATCTGTTGCTCGACGGTGAGGTCGGCCACGCCGGGCACGTCCTGAATCTTCTGCTTTATCTCATTACCCAGTTGGAACATGCGGTTCAGGTCGTCGCCGAAGAGCTTGATGGCAATGTTGGCCTGCGTGCCGCTCAGCATGGCGTCGATGCGGTGGCTGATGGGCTGGCCTATCTCGATGTTCGCCCCGCTGATGGTCGACAGCTTGCGGCGCACCTCGGCCGTCAGCTCGGCGCGGCTGCGGCCGTCCAGTTCGAAGGGAGCCTCTATCTCGCTGACGTTCACGCCCAGGGCATGTTCATCCAGCTCGGCGCGGCCCGTCTTGCGCGCCACGGTCTGTATCTCGGGGATGGTCATCAGCAGTTCTTCGGCGCGGCGCCCGATGCGGTCACTTTCTTCCAGCGAGATGCCGGGCAGCGAGGAGACGTTGATGGTGAACGACCCTTCGTTGAAGGGCGGCAGGAACGAGCGTCCCAGGGTGAAGAACAGGCCCAGGGCTACCAGAAAGAGGACGACGGTCACGCCCAATATCTTGCGGCCGTGTCCCAAGGAGAGCAAGAGCAGGCGCTCGTAGTGCTTCTTCAGCCATCGGGCCACAGGCGAGTCGGCTTCAGCCCGTTCCCGCTTGCCCTTATTCTTCAGCATCAGCGAGCAGAGCACCGGCGTGACGGTCAGGGCCACTATCGTAGAGGCAGCCAGGGCCGTGATGAAGGCGATGCCCAGCGGCACCAGCATACGCCCCTCCATGCCGCTCAAGAAGAAGAGGGGCAGGAAGCTGACCATGATGATGAGCGTGGAGTTGAGGATGGGCAGGCGTACTTCCTTCGATGCCTCGAACACGACTTCTTTGATGGGCAGGCGTCGCTCCGGAGGGAGCAGCCGGTTCTCGTGCAGGCGCCGGTAGACATTCTCCACGTCGACAATGGCGTCGTCCACCAGCGACCCGATGGCGATGGCCATGCCGCCCAGGCTCATCGTATTGATGCTCAGTCCCAGGTAGTGTAGAACCAGCAGCGAGGCCAGCAGCGACAAGGGCAGGGTGACGAGCGAGATGACCGTCGTGCGGGCATTGGCCAGGAAGATGAAGAGGACGACCACGACGAACAGTCCGCCCTCGACCAACGACTTCTTCACGTTGCCGATAGAGCTTTCGATGAAGCGGCTCTGGCGGAAGATGTCGGTGCTGACGTGCACGTCAGCCGGCAGGTTCTTCTGCAGGTCATGGAGGGCCGCCTCCAGTTTGTCGGTCAGCTCCAGCGTGCTGGTGTCCGGTTGTTTCGTCACCGTCAGCAGCACCGCCGGACGCCCCTTCTCCGAGGCCGTGCCCAGCTTGGGCAGCTTCGCCCCGATGCGCACGTCGGCAATGTCCTCCAGCAGCAGCGGTGCTCCCTGCGGCCCCTGGCTGCGCACCACGCTCCTGCCCATCTCGGCGGCGTCCGTCGTGGCCAGCAGCCCGCGCACGATGTACTCGTTGCCATACTGATACAGCACCCCGCCGTTGGCATTCACATTCATGCCCCGCGTCGCCTCCAGCACCTCCGTCAGCGTCACGCCGTAGTGCCGCATCCGTTCTGGGTCAAGCTGTATCTGATACTCCTTGATGTCGCCTCCCAGCACGGCCACCTGTGCCACGCCCCCGGTCGACAGCAGGCGCGGGCGGATGGTCCAGTCGGCCAGTGTGCGTAGGTCAATCATCGAGGTCGAGTCCGCCGTCAATCCCACGATCATCATCTCGCCCAGAATAGACGATTGCGGGCCCAGCGTCGGGCGTCCCACGTTGGGCGGCAGCGACTCGTTCACCACCGCCAGCTTCTCGCTCACGATTTGCCGCGCCAGGTAGATGTCCGTGTCCCAGTCAAATTCTACCCACACCACCGAGAAGCCGTTGGTGCTCGACGAGCGCACGCGCCGCACGCCCGTCGCCCCGTTGACAGCCGTCTCGATGGGGAAGGTTACCAGTTGCTCCACCTCCTCGGTGGCCATTCCGTTCGCTTCGGTCATGATGACCACGGTCGGCGCATTCAGGTCGGGGAAGACATCCACTTCCGTATGCATCGCCGTATAAGTTCCCCCTACCAGCAACAGCACCGATGCTACCAGCACCAGGATGCGGTTGTGCAGGGAATAGTGTATGATTCTGTTCAGCATGTAGGTAATGGTTAATGGTTAATGGTTAATGGTTAATGGTTAGTGGTTAATGGTTAGTGGTTAATGGTTAGTGGTTAATGGTTAGTGGTTAATGGTTAATGGTTAGTGGTTAATGATTAATGGTATGGACGACAAGTCCGTCCCTTATTAACCATTAACCATTTACCATTAATCATTATAGTTAGTGTTCGTGTGTGTGGGCCGGTATTGCGTTCGAGGCCGAGGCCAGTTTCACCTGGTAGGCTCCCTGCGTCACGATGCGGTCGCCCGCCCGTATGCCCGAGAGTATCTGCACCTGTTCCCCATCGTCGGCTCCCACGATGACCCGTTGCTTCTCGTAGCACTCCTCGTCCACCTGCCGGTAGACAAAGAAGCTGCCCTGTTCCTCGGTCAAAGCCGATTCCGGCACCGCCAGCACCCCTTCCATGGATTGCGACAACAGGAAGATTTCCACGAACGAGCCGGGCACTACGCCTCCCCGGTTGTCGAACTCGAAAGTCACGGGGATGTAATATCCTTGTTCTCCCGATGCTTTGCCGTAGGATAGCAGTCGACCGTTTAACTTCTTCAGGTCATATACTTCGTCATTGTAGGGAGTCCGGAAATGGGCCGACACGATGCTTCCCAGGTCTTTGTAATATTTCTCCGACACGTCAGCCCGCAGGAACAGCCGTTTGTTCTGCGTAATGCTCACCAGCGGCTGACCGACCGACACGTAGTCGCCTTCCTTCACCAGCAGGCTCTTCACATACCCTCCGATGGGTGAGGTCACCACCTGCCCGTTCTCTGTCTGGTTCTTAGCCACGGCCTCGTAGCTGATGCGGGCATTCTCATACGTCTGTTGGGCTTGGGCAAACTCTTTCTCCGATACGATTTTGTCGCCCACCAGCGCGGCCATGCGCTCGTACTCTTTCTTGGCCACTTCGTAGGCCACGCGGGCCTTCTGTACGGGGTCTCCTTCGGCCATGTGGCGTGACGAGAGCACCACCAGCGGCATCCCCTGGCTGACGCTCATCCCTTCTATCACCTGGTTCTTGAACGATACCACGCCGGCCACCGTTGCCACGGCCACCCGTTCGTCACCTTGTGCGGCCAGCACCTGTCCGCTGGTCTTGATGACCTGGTGGAAAGTGCCGGGTTGTATTTCGTTCACTACCACGCCGGCAGCCTTTGCCTTTTCCGGTGTCAGTACGATTTCGTTACCACTTTCGTGCGTCTCTGTCTCATGGTTGTGGCCTTCGTGCCCGGCTCCTTCGGCGGCATGGTCGTGTTGCTCGGTAGCGTGGTCATGCTCGTCATGCTCTTCGTGATGTTGGCTGTTGCAGGCGCCGAGCAGGAAGAGGCTCAGCGTCCCGATAAAGAATGTTTTTCTCATATATATAATAATGTGTTGGTTGTGTGTGAATAATTTAGTTGACGAGAGGACGAGTTAACGAGACAACAAGGGCTTGTCAACTTGTCTGTTTGCCAATCGCCTGTTAATTTGTCTGCTGAAACACTCTTCCTGGTAGCCTCCTCGTCAACTCATCAACTCATCAACTCGTCAACTCGTCAACTTGTCAACTCATCAACTCATCAACTTATCAACTCATTAACTCATCAACTCATCAACTCATCAACTCATCAACTCATCAACTCGTCAACTCATCAACTCATCAACTCGTCAACTCATCAACTCATCAACTCGTCAACTCATCAACTCATTAACTCATTAACTCATCAACTCATCAACTTGTCAACTCATCAACTTATCAACTCATCAACTCATCAACTGAAAAAGAGGCTTCCTCGCTGCAAAATTAGTCGTTGCCGGTTGCAACCGGTTTGCAAAGTGCGTTGTGGGAAGGAATGGATTCAGGAAAGGAGGGTAGAGGGAGGGGCACGGAGTCCTGTGGCACGTGCGGTAAACTTTTCGTGCAGCGACTCTATGTAGATAGGTATTTGTTTCTTGTCGGCATTGGTCAGGCTGTCGGAAAGCCGGAGCAGCAGAGGAGACAAGAAAGGAATGATTTCAGAAGCAGCCGGTTGCATTTCGTTCCGGGTGTCTGTCGGCATTTGTTGAAAGAAGTGGTGAGCCACACATCCCGTTTGACAGCAGCAATGTCCTTCTCTCGGGGAATCGGAATGTTGCAGGCAACAGTCGGTGCTGATGTCGTTTTTCATGCACAGCAGGCCATTGGCGTGATGGTGGTGGGGGAGAACAGGCACTGCTGTCATCAGCAAGCTGACAACAAGCAATATATAAGTAATGTGCCTTTTGAATTTCATTCCGGTATTTTTCTATCCGGCGCAAAGATAAATTTTATCTGATGATTAGCCAAATATATAGTTGGAAAAATGGGAGAGACTGTACGAGAACTTTTTCGGATACTATTATTTCATCATACAGGGGATTGTTCGTAATGACATCGGCTTGTGTGAGAGCGATGTGCTCCAGGTACCTGAATATACGAACACGGTGAAGATCAGCGGTGCCGTGATGATGCCCAATACGGTCTCGTACAGCGAGGGTGAAGGGGTGAAGTACTACTTGGGTCAGGCCGGTGGCTACAGCCAGCACGCGAAGAAGAGCAAGAAGTTCATCATCTACATGAACGGCCAGGTGGCCAAGGTGAATGGCAGCGGTCGCGGACAGGTGGAGCCCGGTTGCGAGATTGTGGTGCCGAACAAGAAAAAGAAGAACGGTGTCCTCCTGTCCAACATCCTGGGTTACGCCACATCTTTCGCTTCGTTGGGTACAATGGCTGCTTCGATAGCCAACCTGGTGAAATAAGTCTTCGTCTGTTCGGCAGTTTGTCCGGGCAGTTCAGATGGAAGGGAATAGAAGAATCAGGCCGGAAGTGCACATGCACCTCCGGCCTGATTCGTTTCTGCCTGTCGTGCGCAATAGCCTTGTCTGTTGTGCGCAACGGGCTGGGCTGTTGTTCGGCGTTTCTTATTCCGTCTTTTTCCGCTTCTTGATGTTTTCCTGGATGAAGCGGATTTTTTGATTGGCTTCGTCTTTCTGTTGCTGGATGTGGGTGATGGAAGTAAGCACTTGTGAGAGGGCATACACATCGGCGGCAGCCTGGCGGTCGGTACGGGTGAGGGTGGTGTTGTAAGTGCGGTCGCCTATGTATTCCACCTGCAGGTTCTTGTCTTTGTTCAGGCAGATGAACGAGATGACCCCGCCATCTTCTCCCAGCTTATAGTCTGCTTTCTCTATCCTTTCTCCCAAGTCAGAAGTCTCGTAACTGTCTTTCGAGGCAGGCGTCTGGGCGAAAGTGTGGTCGGGTGCCGAGACTTTCACGGCAGTGTGATGGATGTTTTGTTTCCCGCAGTAGATAGACGTCAAGCTCATCACCCCTTTTTCATCAGTCTGGAAACGCAGGTACGAACGGTGCAGGTTTCTTTCTACTACTTGTGCCGGTGCCAGATAGCGCCCGATTTGTTGGTAGGCAGTGTCTTTTTCGAGCGTGAAATTCTTCCGAAGGGCAGCAAATTTCTCTTGTTCAATATGCAACAAACTGTCCAGGTAGACGAGCGACCTCTGCTGTTCGGCCAGCTCGATGTCCTGCATCAGATAGAGTCCAGCCCTGCGCGTGTCGAACGCCTTCGGATATAGTATCTTGATGCTGTCAATCAATGACTTCGCTTCGCTGAACTGGCCTGCCTCGTAGGCTTGGCGGGCTGCTTGTAGTTTCACTCCTGCTTTCTCCTCCACATTCTCGCACGCTCCCAGCAAGCAGCCAAGAACTGCTAAAAAAAGATATACCGGTTTCTTCATAACTGTTGTTCTTCTCTGTTACAGGGGACAAAAATAGAAATAATATCCGTATCTTTGCAGCCATTTATGAAAGAAAAAAGCAAAACGACATGTTGGAACTGACGACAGAAGAGCTGAAGCAATATTTCAAAGATGACATATTCAAGCAAATCTCAGCCGTGGCCGACACGCTGGGCGTAGAATGTTATGTGGTGGGCGGTTATGTGCGTGACATCTTTCTACAACGCCCGTCGAAAGACATCGATGTGGTGGTGGTAGGCAGTGGCATCGTCGTGGCGGAAGCCTTGGGAAAACGCTTGGGACGTGGTGCGCACGTTTCGGTTTTTCGTAACTTCGGTACTGCACAATTGAAATACCGGGGAACGGAGGTCGAGTTCGTGGGAGCCCGTAAGGAATCGTACACGCATGATTCGCGCAAACCGGTGGTGGAAGATGGAACATTGGAAGACGACCAGAACCGCCGGGATTTTACCATTAATGCCTTGGCCGTCTGCCTGAATGCCTCTCGGTATGGCGAGCTGGTAGACCCGTTTGACGGCATCGAAGACCTGAAAGAACGCACCATCCGTACGCCTTTGGACCCGGATGTGACTTTCAGCGACGACCCTTTGCGAATGATGCGCTGCATCCGTTTCGCTACTCAACTGAAGTTTTATATAGACGACGAAACATTCGAAGCGTTGGGGCGTAACCGCGAACGGATTTCCATCATCTCGCGCGAGCGCATAGCCGACGAGTTGAACAAAATCATACTGTCGCCCGTACCCTCCAGGGGCTTTATAGACTTGGACCGTTGCGGTCTGCTGGAACTGATTTTCCCGGAACTGGTGAAGCTGCAAGGCGTGGAAACCCGGAACGGAAAGGGGCATAAAGACAATTTCTATCACACGCTGGAGGTGTTGGACAACATCAGCAAGCAGACCGATAACCTGTGGCTGCGTTGGGCGGCGCTGCTGCACGACATCGCTAAACCTGTGACCAAACGCTGGGAACCGCGTATCGGCTGGACATTTCATAACCATAACTTCGTCGGCGCCAAGATGGTGCCCGATATTTTCCGGAAGATGAAGTTGCCCATGAATGAAAAAATGAAGTATGTGCAGAAACTGGTAGGACTGCACATGCGTCCCATTGTCATAGCCGACGAAGAAGTGACAGACTCTGCCGTGCGCCGTCTGTTGTTTGAAGCCGGAGACGATATCGACGACTTGATGCTATTGTGCGAAGCAGACATAACCTCGAAGAACCGTGAGCGTAAGGAACGTTTTCTGAACAATTTCCAACTGGTGCGCCGCAAACTGAAAGATTTGGAAGAACGCGACCGCATCCGCAATTTCCAACCTCCCGTAAGTGGGGAAGAAATCATGAAGGTTTTCAACCTCCCTCCCTGCCCAAAGGTTGGCTCGTTGAAGAGTGCCATTAAAGACGCTATTCTGGATGGGGTCATTCCCAATGAACACGACGCCGCTTACGAATTCATGTTGCAGCGTGCCAAGAAAATGGGATTGGATAAGGTGGAATAAAATTAGAACCTCTTGTGCTGTTTAATCCTTATTTTTGTATGCTTAATACCTAAAGAATGACGGATAGAAGGTAAACTGCTTCTTTTTGTTTAATCGTGTCAAAAAATAATCTTTATATTTGCGTGCAAATATAATTGAATGATTTAAACAAATTGAATTATACACATTAATGCCTAACAAAACTTTGGCGGGAAAAACTTTCATAACAAAGGATTTTTCTTGTCAATATATATCAAACGCATTATTGTTGGTGTATGTTTTGCTAAATTTACTTCACTTTTCAGTTTATCGCAAGTTTTTCCGACATAAGAGAATTGCTTGAGTTATCTTGAGCACTTTTTGCGCAAGTGGTTTATGGCTATATGGTTAATAGCCAATCAAAAAAAGTATAAGCAAAGGAAATAGGAATAAGGTACCATATCCATACAGATGTCTTATCCTCAAAATTTCTACCATGAGAATAGTAAGCATATGCCACGTGTAACCTACAAAGAGGTGGTTAGGTCGTTTTACTGTGTAGCCGAAAGCACCTCCAAGAAATATCTTATTATTCCGATATTCAGAACGGTTAAACACACCGAAGGTTATTACCGATGAATGGTTGTGATTATGATATATTCGTCAAAATATACGAAAGTGTTGACTACGGCAAAGGACAATATGCATGTGCTAATGCTTACACTGCAATAGAAGGATTTTGGAGCGGATTTAAACGTAGTATACAACGATACTGCCATTAATCCGTAGATTCAGATGGAATAAACGCTTGGCTTATTATTTTTTTTAAATTTAAACCTGATTTATCTGTCGCAGAAGAACTACGCTGAGCAAGAAAAAATATTGGAGGAAGCCATTACTAAATATCCGGTGTCACTTGACTTCTTGTACAATCTGGTGAATGTGCATATTGCAACCAATAACATGCCAAAATTGTTGAGTGCCATTGACCGTATACTGAAGGTGGATCCTAACAATGTGCAGGTGCTTCCTATAAAAGCACGTATTCTGGAACGCCAGGGGAAGAATATGGAGGCTCTTGATATATATAAACGTATGTATGCTTTGTCACCTGACAGTTTTGAGCTGTTGACGGGGCTTGCCCGTGCCAATTTCAATGTTGCAACAGAGATTGTGAACAGTGGATTGACGGTGGCCGATGATGCAGAATATGCTTTGATACGTCAACGGGCATCCGGTTACTTGTTGGAAGCCAAAGATTTGTTTTTGAAAATCTTGGAGAAGGAACCTACCTCCCAATTATATATGCAAGGGTTGGCTGGTGTATATCAGTATATGGATATGAAACCAGAGTATGAAGTATTGTCCAAGATTATAGCAGATGGAGCTTCTTATACTTCTTTCCCATCGCGTTTGCTTGCCTATAATGAGGCTTTGAAACAAACCAAACCGGAAACAACTACCAATGAACCGATTCCAGTGCCTGTGGAACCGGCTATGCTGGTGATTCGCGTAGACAGCTTCATAGATGGCAATGCCAATAAGGTGATTGATGCCGGTGAAAGTTTTGCTATTCAGTTTACGATAGAGAACCAGGGCAAGGGAGATGCTTATAATATCCGTCTTCGTTTCTCGGAACAACAGGGTTATGATGAGTTTTTCGATGGACCGCGTGAATTGGATGGAGGTAATATTCTGGCTGGGACTTCTAAACAATATACGTTCCGTTATCTGGTGAAAAAAGACATGCCTACCGCGTTGGCTAAGATTAATATTTATGCTTTTGAGGCCAATGGTTTTGATGCGGATCCGGCAGAGCTGGTTGTCAATACACAGGAATATGCCATGCCTCGTCTGCGTGTGGCAGACCATCAGTTCCTGGCGGCTGATGGTTCTTCTATCACATTGGGTAAAAACGGGAAATTGATTCTGGCTATCCAGAACTTCGGTGCGAAGACTGCCCGTAATGTGAAATTGAGTTTTAAATTGCCGAGAAATGTGTTCAATACAGAAGTGCCGGAAATGACAGTCGACAGTATTCCTGCCGGTGAGGTGGCTACCGTGGATTATGATTTCCTGGTAAATAAACGTTTCGACGGCGATTCGGTTGCTGTCATGGTAAGCGTGAGCGAGGATTCTCATTCTTCCTATTTGAACGAGGCATACAAGGTCAAGCTGGGTGAGTATCTGACATCTTCCAATACAATCAAGATTCAAGGCAATATGAGAGCTCGTCAAGAGGTGGGGAAATATACGATTTCTACTTATAACAGTGAATTGATGGAAGATGTGCCGGTGGGTGCCGTTAATCCTCATCGCTATGCTTTGGTGATTGGTAACGAGGATTACAGCATGACAGGTGCCAATGCGGAAATCAACGTGCCTTTTGCCGTAAACGATGCCATGTTGTTCCGCGAATATTGTGTACGTACTTTCGGTGTGCCTGAAAGTCAGGTTCATATCGTGCCCAATGCGACGGCGGGTATGATGCATGAACAACTGGACTGGCTGATGAACATGGCGAGTGCAGACCCGGAAGCCGAACTGATTTTCTATTATTCAGGACATGGTAACAATGATGAGGCTACGAAAGAGCCTTACTTGTTGCCCGTAGATATCACGGGTAAGAACATTCATTTGGGCATTTCGTTGGCAGATTTGTACAAGCGTTTGTCCCAGTATCCCGTCAAGGGGGCTTACGTGTTCTTGGATGCCTGCTTCAGCGGTGGGTATAAGAGCAACGCGCCGTTGATAGCACAGAAAGGTGTGCGTGTAGTGCCCCGGATGGGTGTGCCTCAAGGGCATACGCTGAGTTTCTCATCCAGTAGCGGCGACCAGACCTCCAGTGTGTTTCACGACAAGCAGCAGGGTTATTACACTTATTATTTGATTAAGGCCATTAAAGATGCTAAGGGAAACATTACGATGAAACAACTGTTCGAGAAGACCAATGCCGATGTCAAGCAAGCTACGGCTTTGATTGGCAAGATGCAAGAGCCGCAATACATGGTTTCTCCCACTTGGACCGGCTGGGAGGATGTCCAATTATGGACACCGCTTCCGGAGGAACTTTCTACCGAACCTACGGTTACTGCCAACTGACTTCGAGGGAGATATATAATGAGAGAAGAGCGGCCTCTGTATCCGGATGCCGCTCTTTTCTTATATATTATCTTGCTGTCACTCCCACTCGTGAGGTGTCATCAGACCCCACTCGTGAGGTATCATCAGACCCCACTCGTGGGGTATCTATATCGCAACTTGTTGCTCGTGATAATGATTTTAGTAATCATTTCGTCGTGCCAACTGATGGCTCTTGATTGCGGTCGTCGTCCGTATTTGATTTAAGGATATCCTTGGTAGATTCAATCTCTGCTTTTTGTGGCAACAGCTCTTTTTGTACATTGCTCATGGCTCCCCACATGCTGTAACGTGCTTCCGGATTCAATTGTTCCAATTGTTTGAGGATGCTTTTTATCTGTGTACGTCCGGACAAATTCTCATAAGGACAATTTTTAATCTGATGAGGCCACTTGCGCAAGGCACTTAATTCCATTAAATCGTCCTCATGTACTAAACAAAGTGGACGGATAAGAGTCATTTGAAATTTTCTCATCAATAGTTTAGGAGGCATGGTCGAAAAAGTCCCTTGGAAAGTAAGATTCATCAACAGTGTTTGTAGAATATCTTCCATGTGATGGCCTAAGGCAATTTTGTTACATTTCAATTCATGCGCTAAAGTAAAGAGGGCTTTTCGCCGGTTCCATGAACAAAGGAAGCAAGGCGATTTCCGCTTGTCAGTCGACAGGTCGAATGAAGATTCCCGCACGTAAAACGGAATCTTCAGTTCTTTGCAAAAGCCTGCTAACCATTCCACATCGCTTTGATAACCCATATTTGTTATTGAGATATATGCTGCTGCCACTTCAAATCGTGGTTTCCAAACCTGAGAACGGCGGGCCAGTAATTCGGTAAGCGCAAGTGAATCCTTACCTCCAGATAAACCTACAAGAATACGGTCACCATCTTCTATTAACCCATATTCCATGATGCCCTTCATAAACCTCCGTTCTATCCGTTTCATTAAGGTCTTTTCCGGGTCAATTCCTTTATTTACGTTACACATATATATGAAGAAAAGATTGAATTAAAAAGAAACAATGTTGACAGTCTCCAACAGTCAATTACATTCTTGTTGTTTGCAAAGATAGTCTTTTATACTGATCTGGCAAATGATGATGATTGCATAGAAATGAGTTGTTATAAGTCTTAGATCCTGTTTAAAATTCATTTTCCTGTCATGTTGAGCGATTTTTAAACGACAGACTCTTATTTTGAGATTGATTTTGACCGACAGTTTTTTAGTTCATACTATCGATGTGTCTGTCATTCTGAGCGAAGCCCACAGGGCGTAGTCGAAGAATCTGTGCCATCTGCAGCCAACCCCGGTAACTTATCACCTAATCTTAAACAAGAGGTGCGCCAGCGATATGCAACCGCAATTACACACCACGAGCACACCTCCACGCCTTCAGACAAGGCCGACGCCCTTATCAGCCAAATGTGCCTTGGCCACTGTCATCATCCGAGCCCTCTTCCCCGTCGGCACCACCGTCGGGCGAAGAAATAACCTCATCATCCTGCAAACACAGGCTGTTCGATACACTCTGCCCCTGCGCATTCCGAAAGCTCAGATAGACAGCCAACGCCTCATCGCCCCAACTGCCCGGCAACGTCAACTCTGCCGTGCCATCGGCCCTTGCACCAGCCCCCAGGTCATAGACCGCTTCCGCCTTCACCTTATTATAGACCAGCACCATTGCCACATCGTCGGCAGCCGCATTACCATTGCCACTGTTGTCCGTCCACGTGAACGTCAACTTTCCGCCGGCTGCTTCTACTGCCGCATCTCCAGGCACTACCAGACAGCCGCGGCTGATCATGGCTTTCCGGAAATCAACGGTCGCATCAGCGCCGCAACCCTCCACCGCGTTTTTCAACACGTAAGACATAGCCGAACTATAAGCCGATTGCCCGGCCGGATGTTCCTTGTAACCGATGCGCAAATAAGGCACCATTGTTTTCAAGAAACGGACAACTTCCGCAAAACGCCCCCGTTGACACACCTGTTTCTCCGTCTTTGGGTCAGTATAACCATCTGCCAACGAACGCATGTAACTGATAGAGTTCCACGAACTGCCTACCACAGTCCCGACTTTCCCGGAAAATCCCCCGAGAATACCCTTGGTAATTGTTCCCATGTTAAAATCAAAAATTAAAAGGTTAAAGATTTGGTTTACTCCAGCGTCCTCTTCCGAATGATTTCTGCAGCAATCCTTCGCAAGATTTCACATATCAGAAACTTCTATCGTTTCTGTTTCGTGTGCAAAAATAAAGAGGATTTTTTTAATCAATCGGTCAAAAAAAGGGAAACCGTTCCACAAAATGAGAAAAAGTTTGCAATCACCTGCCAATCAGCACTAACTAAAGCAGATGAAGCATACACATTTTCGCAAATTTACGAAAGAAACCAATGCTGAAAAAACGTTTCACCCTCTTCATACGGATAAGGAACAAAAAACAACACTAATAAAAGCCCAACGAAAATGATTGCAATCACGACTATGCTCCAACACACCAATGCCGGAGGAATCGTGCCTATGATATTACGCACCTTTTCCGAACGGAGTTCCATTCGGTCAGAGGCACTACCTTTTTTTACTTCCATATCAATTACCTAACTCCAGTTGATTCTTTACCAGATTATAATACACGCCCTGTCTCTCTATAAGAGAAGTATGATTCCCGATTTCTGCAACTCTGCCTTCATCAAGTACGACTATTTGATCAGCGTTTTTCACTGTTGAAAGCCGATGGGCAACAACGATGACTGTACGTCCTTTATAAAACTCATTCAGGTTCTCCACAATCACTTTTTCATTCTTGGCATCCAAGGCATTGGTAGCTTCATCCAGGAAGATGAAAGATGGATTCTTATATACCGCACGTGCTATAAGTATTCGTTGCTTTTGCCCTTGACTCAGCCCTATTCCATCCCTGCCGATTTTTGTATTATACTTTAGCGGCAAACTTAGAATATAATCTTTTATGTTTGCAATTTCTACCGCTTTAACAAGCCGCTCTCTGTCTATTTCACCATCATCTACTGCAATGTTCCTTTCTATTGATTCCGAAAAAATCACTCCGTCTTGCATAACCACCCCACATTGCCTGCGCCACCATTTCAAGTTTATATCATTTATGTCAACATTTCCAATATGCAAACTTCCGCCACCTACCGGATAATAACCCAACATCAGTTTTATCAAAGTTGTTTTTCCGCTTCCGGAAGCACCGACAATGGCAGTAATTTTGCCTTCAGGTATTGTAAAAGTAATATTTTCTATCGTATTATGAGGATTGTGCAAATCATATTTGAAATCGACATGGAAGAAACAAATGCCTTGACAACAATCATCCACGACCACATTCCGCATCTCATTGTCTTCATCCTCTTTCGAATGAATCTCGTTGATCCGCGCCAAACTGAGCTTCACATCTTGCAGAGAATAAATGAAATGCATCAACTGCTCTATCGGGCTGTTTAATTGCCCAATAATATACTGCACAGCCAGCATCATACCTAACGACATATTTCCTTTTATCACAGCCGTAGCCGAGAATATGGTGATAATGATATTCTTGATTTCATTAATAAAAATGCTTCCCGCCTCTTGAGTTTGTTGCAACTTTAGTGATTTCATACGTACAAGCGACAAATCGGCTTGAACATCCTCCCATTCCCAACGCCTCCGTTTTTCACAATTTTGAAGTTTTATCTCTTGCAACGAAGTCAGCAATTGATAAGTATAACTGTTGTTTTGAGCTTGTTTTTCAAACAACTCATAATCCAGATTCTTGCGCTTATGAAGAAATGACAATATCCACACCCCATATAAGACGCTCCCAAAAAGAAATATACACAAAATCAGCCAATCATATACGCCCACAATAACGGAATAGACCACAAAAGTCAACAAAGAGAACGATATGCTCAGCAACTGTGTTGTCAGAAATTGCTCAACACGACTATGGTCATGCATTCTTTCTAACAAATCTCCCATCTGTTTAGTCTCAAAATAAGCCATGGGGAGATTCAACAATTTAATGAAAAAATCGCTTAGCAAAGCTATGTTTACACGCAGACTAATGTGCAGAAGTAGCCATCGCCTGATGAAATCGACAGATGTTCTGCTAATCGTAAGAACCAACTGCCCCAACAGAATGAGCCATATAATATTTATATCACGCTGTTCTATGCCAATATCGACGATCGCTTGCGTCAGAAAAGGCAGAATAAGCTGCAATAAGCAGCCAAGAAGCAAGCCTAAAATAACAATTCCAAGGTGTTGCCTATAAGGCCTTAAATATTTCAGCAAAACACTTAAATTCTTTTTCTGCTCCGGCATTTCCTCACGAATTACATCGAATGAAGCAGACGGAGTTAAGAACAAGGCTATGCCTTTTTTAGCTGCATTATCAACGCACTGAGACCATTTCGCCTCAAAATCATCTCTGCCATATACCACCTTCCCTTTCCCGGGATCAGCAATGTAATACTTTTGTTTTTTAATTTTGTACAGAACGACAAAATGGTTCTGATTCCAATGAAGCACACACGGCAAGTTTTTCTCGCGCAACTGCTCCAATGTCAAGCGATTGCAGACCGTTTGAAAGCCTAACTTCGTCGCAGCCTCCATGATGCCAAGCAACGAAACCCCTTCTGTCGTTGCATGGCAATATTTGGATATAAAGTCCGAAGAATACTCCCGGCCATAATAAGCACACACCATTCTCAAACATGCAATGCCACATTGCATGGCATCATATTGCCCGTAGAATTTGAATTTCTTCATAACAGTTTATTACTGTATGCCGAAACGTGAAGTATCCACTTCCTTATATTGCTTGTTTTTATACCCCTTGAATTTATAAGTGAAACTCAGCGTAACACTTCTTCTGTATGCACTTTCATTCACATCCTGATACTGGCTTTCAAAACGCACTTTGGTTTTGGGATAGATTGTTTCAAACAGGTCGTTGCATTGCAAGCTCAATATAGCGCAGTTTTTCAAGAACGAATAACGGATGCCTGCATTAATCCCCCAATTGCTTTCCAAGTCCCAAATACCTTGTATCGTAGGTGTCCGATAGAACACCATAAGGTTGACAGATAACCGGGGCTTTCGTGAGACAATGAAAGTGCTGTTTGCCATAGCCGTCCCTGTCCATTTGCTCCGGTCATATTGGTATCCATACCAATCATTGCTCTTATACTTTTCATTGTATGCACTGAAAATCAAGTTCGAGCTAAACCATTTCCCTATGCGTACCGGCACAACGGAGGTGAAATTCAAGCTGGAAGTATAATCGATGTTGAACGACTTGTACAACAACCTCAGTTCGTCCGGCATTTGATAACTCTGGTCGATAAAGAAATCATTTACACGATAATACGACACTTGGAACACATATTTGTTTTTCAGAACATAAGTCAAATCTACATTGGAAGTACGGGCTGGCTTCAACAGCGGATTGCCCATATATACGGTGTATTCGTCCGCATAAGAAGTATAATCCTGCTTTTGCCAATAGGTGGGATAAGTACGCAATGTATGGTAGCCCAACTGGAAAACATGTTTCTGCGAAGGAACAAATGTCACCCCCACATTCGGTAGCAAGGCATTTTTCTCATACTCGCCATATTTATACAGCTCTCCGGACAACGAGGCGTCGAGCGAAAGTTTGCCTTCCCAAAAAGACTTCAGGAAGCCCACATACGCCACAGCCGTGTGCTCGTCTATTTCCAGTGTTCTTGTATAATCATTTTCGCCCGAACCTGCCAAGTCCTCATTTCTCTGCTCGTTCCGGTTGTTCACATAATTATAGTTCGCGCCATAATTAAATACCCAATTATGCTTCAAATTATGGCTCATATCCAGATAAGCCGTGACCCTGTCTATATATTGCTTTCTCCAATAGGAGAACGCTTGTTGAAAAGAATCGCCGCTATAGACTTCCATGTCTTGCGTGCCCGCATCGGCATAATTCGTATATTCAACGCCTGCCGAAATCCCTTTTTGGGAAGTATAGGACAATGCGAGATTATGAAGATTATTATCACGCACGTTGATGGAGTTTGCATCGCTGAACAAGGTATTCCGGCTGTATGACTTACTGGTCATCTCAGGCGAAATCTGCCCGTTGTAAGAGAAATCCACTGATTGTTCTTCATCAATCTTATACCTGACACTTGCATAAATGGAGTGTTTATTCCCCTTGTTATAGTTCTTTGTGGTAGAAGAAATCTCATAAGCAACATTCTTCACCGTATGAATCCCGCTCATTTCTGTCTTATCTACACTTTGCTGGTCGGCAAACCTATAGATTACATCCAAGTCCCATTTGGGCGTCGATGCAATGACCGTACCGCTGGCGTTCAATGAGTTTCTGTGCTGGTTAGCCCACTCCCCCCGTATCTGCCCGTTCAGGGTATAGTTCTTTTTCTTTTTCAAAACGACATTGATTACCGCCCCTTTTACATGCCATTGCGGGGGAGCATTGTAAAGCACTTCAACCTTCTTCACCTCTTCGACAGGCAGGGATTTCAAGTAATCTGTCAATTGCTCCATGTTCAAATGCGATTTCTTTCCAGAAATGCAAATGGTCGTGCTTGAAGCGCCTACAAGAGACAACGTATTCCCGTCCAAACTGATGACAGAAGGCAATTCCTTTAAAAGTTCATGGGCATTGCCCACAATCTTCTGTTGCATGATAGGCTCCACATGATAAGTCAAACGGTTGTTTTCCATGGTGACCAATGGAGCCTCCCCTTTGACCACCACTTCGTCCAGCACCCGAACATCTTCTTCAAGGACAATCGTCCCTAAATCGCCTGACGAACATTCCAGTTCCTTCGCCTTATAACCGATATACGACAATTTGAGCACATAGCTTCCCTCCGGGACAGCCAATTCAAAACATCCGTCCATGCTGCTTGTCGCACCGGCAACAAATGTCGAATCCGGCAGCTTCAGCAGCACGCAACTCACATAAGGAATAGGAGTCAGTTCTTGATTCACCACTTTCCCGGTGATACTTTGAGCAAAAAAGGGTTGAACAAAACATGCCAACAGTGCAACCCATATGACAAAACCTCTAAACATTGTATGTATCTTTATTTTAAGTAGATATTGATATTTATTTATTCTATAAATGAAAATTAGAACCATAGATGACACAGATTGTAAGGATTATCACGGGTAATTCAACTGCTTAAAAATCTGTACTTATCCGCATCATCTGTGCTCAATTCCTATAAATTATCATTTAATTTTACACAAATTCAAATATCCAAATTAAGTAAATGTTGATATTTGGTTTATACAATAAATAGAAGGTTACAGGAGGTGCCGCATCCTGCGGCACATTTACTTTGCAGTATACTACAAGCGTTCAGAAACAATATGATGGTATGCCGCAAGGATGCGGCACCTCCTACCGCTAAAGTGTCATTTAATTTTGCACACATACTTATGTGTACATGCAAAGCTACACAAAAATCGTGGTATAAACTAATTTTCAACATCTACTTAGATTGAAATGCTTAATACCTCAAATTTGAATTGAATACCGGAGCAAATTGACAACGAGGATCTGGATAATTCCATTTATTGATTCCATATGCCTTCACCGTTTTCACAAAACATCGTCTATGCCGCTGGTTACACGAATCCAGAATTTTACATTCCGTACACGGACTACCCGTTTCAAACAAATTACGATGCAAATGGAACAATTCGAGGGCTTTATCAGAACTCCAAATCTCTTCTAACGACTGTTTTTTCAAATCTCCTATAACAAATTGAGGATGCCAATATAACTGTTCGCAGACGCCTACCTTTCCATCAGGCAAAATAAACAACCGATCGTTCAAAATCCCGCAAGTTCCCCCGTTAAAATACTCGTCATCCGCTTTGCCGGCATGGAATTTTTCTTCCAATGCCTCCGAACTCAGATAAATCCGAAACCTAGAATCGGGGATTATTTCTTCTTTTACAAATCTGCAAATTTCATTCAACTGCTCCCTGTCGGCTTTTATCGAAGCAAACTCCTCTGGTGTATAAATAGACACTTCTGGAATCCTGATCTCCCAATATCTCAGGTTCTTGACCCCTTTCAGAAATGAATACAACTCCTGCAGTTGCTTTTTAGTCGCATTTAAGCGGGTTAAAACGGTATCTATTTCCAGCAAATATCCATACGACTGCAACCATTCTATCCCGTTTCGTATTTTTTCGACATAACCGCTTTTACATCCTATCATTTCCTTCAGGATACTTTCATCCAGAGAGTCCAACGACAATTGTACCACATCATTATATCCCGTCTGATACAGCTTCTCAACTATATTCCGGGTGACAGGCACTTTCGTCGAAATATAGCTGGGTGTCATATCATACTCGACCAACCGCGACAGAATAGCATCCCAATCTTTCCGGCAAAACACCTCACCACCAATCACATCGACATACAACACTTTCAACGCATGTGCGTTGTCTATGAATTGCAAGATTTGTTTAGTTGTCAAAGGTATGTATGCCGTCTTACGGTCTGCATAGCAATACTTACATTGAGTGACGCACTTATTGGTAAGCATGAACAACAGAGTATGAGGAGCCTTATGCATACGATCTTGAGAAAGACATACGGTATCGCACTTCAAATCTTCCATTGTGAAGTCATACCTCATTAAACAGTTGTCATCGATTTCACTGTACGGAATAAGCACATTTTTCGGAAATAACACCTTCTCACTTCCTATTTCGGTATATACAGGAGTAGGATTATTGACATAAGGCATTATCAAAGTTTCCACTTCCTCCGGAGTCAGGCGGAAATGTTTCTCTATGGCTTTACAGTGCAATTTCAAAGATTTCGGCACGGTAAACAATCCTAAAATCATAGCCTGCATGGGATGAATATAACTTACCCATTCCGCAGAACTATCGAAAGATACCTTTCGCTTTGAATACATGACAATCCGGTCTCTGTCATTCTTGAAATGATAATCCGGGTTCAGTACTACTATTCCGTCTTTATTCATGACAAGCTATCTATTTGAAACATTTATTCAAAAAAGACTGTATGAGAAAGTTTCACATGTGTTCTACACAACAATGGAGATTCTCATTCTCATACAGTCTTGCATTAGCTACGAAAGCTAATCTCGGAGGTCATCAATAGGATCTTCCGGTTCTTGAACAACTGCACTAACGCCCGGTGCGCATTTAATAGTAACAGCCGAACGAAAAATGCAAATTATTTTTTTACCCGAAGTTCCACCTTTCACTTCCATCAGTTCCTGCATATCCAATGTTTCAGGAATGTCTTGTAATGTCACAATTTGTTTCATGCTATTATGATTTCCATTTATTACACCTACTCTTTAACAGCTTTTCGGCAACCGCTCCTTTGGACAGGTTGGTCTGTATCCTAATTATACCGGTACATTATTTCTAACTATAATCTTGTCATGGAATATCTAAACATCCCTCATATACCCCCTTTTCTGTTATATAGAGAATGCTATATGCGCCGGAGTTCAGTTCGACAAACAACGATGCTTCCCCATTTGTCAGATAATATGTAAAGCTACAGCCTGTATTCAGTTCCGTGATGACAACCTCGACATCGTTAAACGTCTCAGGAGCATCAAAACGCATTTCTCCGGAATTATAATGACAGTCAATCCATAAAGGAACACCTGATTCTGGGCGATCTGTAGATGCAGAACTATGCAAACGCGACGATGACTCTCCATTATTTGTTGCCGCCAACATTGGTACAAACAAGCCGGAATTTGCAACGGCACTCATAAGGATTAAGCAATACAATAATTTTCTCATAGCTCATAAATGTTGTTTAATCACTCATGCAAAATTAAGCGACAAAAACAAAATATTATCATTTTTAAGCTCAAATAATCTATCCATGCAAATTAATATATTGCTGATTATCAATAAAATAAAAGGAAGATAGTTTTCATTTTCTATCCTCCCTCAAACTTTGATCATATTACGCTGATTGCCAGCAAGATACGTCAATTAAACATAAAGAAGTAAAATAGGTAATTGGTAATCAATAGGTTAACTACATGTACTGCAAAAAAGACTCTTTTTCCGGTGATAGGCTACGATTGATTTTCTGCTTCAGGCGAGATTTCCTGTTATAGACCACCTCCAACTTTTCGCCGATAAAGATACTGATGGCACGCGGCGAAAACCCTGCAACGGAATAAAGGTAGAGGAGGCTATCGGACTCTTTCATATCGGGAAAAGCCTCTCTGAAGCGTGACATCAGATTGTTCCTGTAAGTATTGACAAAACGTTCCAACTCTTCGAGCGTTTGCTTGTCCGAGCCAAGTCCGGAAACAAGCTTCATGACATCCGCATAAATCTTATGCTTTTCGTTGGCGGTTCCCTGATATTCGTAATACGCACTGCTCAGCTTGTCAACAGTGGCAAAATGTTGTTCAAATAGATTGTTAATTGCCTTTTGCAAAGCTTCGTGCTCCATTTGTTGATTTTCCAACCTCCTGCTAATCGCATCCCGCATTTCCCGGGCTTCCGTTTCCTTTAGCGTCAGCAGATTGCGCAAGTCAGATGCAAGCAACATATTGTTTTCTATTTTCTTCTTCTGGGAACTGATGTGTTGCATCACAATAATGGCAATCAACAACAAAATGATGAAAAACACAGCAACATTGCGCTTTATGCGCATCAATTCCTGCTTTTGCTCCTGCATTTCATAGTGGTGGTAGTTGGAAACCGCCTCTGTCACATTCTGGTTGATGACCTCATGCAGCACTTTGTTATTGTACGAATTTTCTTTTTCCAAAGCGAGCAAGGCTTCTTGGTAGTTTCCCTGGCGTTTGTTCCACAAGTAAGGCAGCCATCCCTGGGTGCTATCGGCCGAAGCCAACCTATCCATATAATATTGGGCACTATCCATTTGGCCGGTTTTCAGATAAGCTATCCCGAGATTGCGATAATCGTCCAACGTCATCCGCCCGGCATCAAGCTTTATAATACGGCCATAACATCTTCGAGTCAATCCGTAGTCTCTCTTTCCTATGCCTGAAGTTGCCAGAAGCTTCAGGGCTTCGCACCACAAAACGGTATCTTGTTTGGCCGAAGCAATATCCGCTACTTTTTGCAAGACTTCAACGCTGTTGTCATAATCTTCGCCATTATGAAACGAGCGGCCTATATCCAACAGCCCCCAGTCGGCATGAAGGGTATGCCCCGACTTTTGGAAACATTCGTAGGCTTTTTGGGCATACTTCACCCCCTCCACACCATTGAAAATGCAATTGTAAATATCAGAAAAAGACCGATATATCATCCCCAAATAAAAATAATCAGGAATCTTCTTCGCCGCTGTTTCGGCTTTCAGCAGATTGACAATGGCCATGGAATATTTGTGCCTATTTTCTTCCACACGAGCCAAGTAATAATAGGCCAACATCTTGTGATAATCATCTTTGCTGTCCGCATAAAAATCGACAGCCGCCTGTATCTGAGCAGTATCTTGCACATCAACATGATTCTTATATCGAGTTTGCACAGACAACAATGAATAAAGCGCTTTTTCTTCCGACGATTTAAGCGTCAGCGTATCCATTCCTTGCAGTATAGCAAGAGCAGAGTCAGGTCTTTCGTCCATAAGTTGTTCGACAGAAGTCAATGTCGGATTTGAATGGCTACACCCACCCATCCCCCAAATGAACAAAAGTGCCGCAATGCCGAATAAATGAATAGTCTGCTTCATGCTCAATCGAATTTTCTTGCAAAGTCAAGTTTAATCCATAATGCAATGCCTGCTAAGCAGTTTGCCTCCCAATTAATGCACTTGCACTAAGTCCACTTAACCCACAGCAAAGTTACATCTTTTTGCTATACAATAGCTGTTTTATCGAAAAAGAATAAGAGCGTTTAAACTCATTCTCTCTGTCATCCCGAGTTGTTCTCCTCCGATAACGGGGAGTAACAACGCTCAACCAGACAAAAGCGAATCTTGAACAGCCTCTAAAACCTATACGATAAAAATGCGCACCACTCGGGAAAGACGCTTTCACCCGCCGAAGATTGGCTTACGCGCAAAGGGTCAGTATTTTTTACCATAAGTGCCTCTCCGGCCACCCGACCGACCCGGCTCGTACCCGGTTCGTACCAAAGTCGTACCAAGTTCGAGTGTATAGACACGAACCAGGAGCGTCTTTAGAAGGTTTTCTTTTCCTGTTTTTTTACTGATTGCTTTAGTATATCCCCCATTCTGAATGTCGAAGGGCATAAAAAAGCCTGAACGGGTCAGGCTTCATTCTTGCGCTGCCAGACGGACAGAGCCCTTAGAGAGATTCTTCGACTACGCCCTGCGGGCTTCGCTCAGAATGACAGACACTTTTCAGCGCATAGTGAGATCCCCCGACTACGCTCGGGATAACAGGAAAATGAATTTTAAACACTCTAAATAAATGGATGTTTTATGTTTTTTAACGGTCACACGGGATTTTTTCTTTTGATACAAACATAAAAAATCTCATCTTTGCAGGCAGTTTTCTATATTTAGGAAGGATTAAAATAGATATAAAATAAAGAATGATAAAGTATAGACATGTGTTTTGGGCGCTTTTGCTCATGATGTTGTCAGAAGTGGCTTTTGCTCAAAACAATACAAATTCGCCTTATACACGTTATGGATACGGTCAGTTGACAGATCAAGGGTCTGCTAATAGTAAGGCTATGGGCGGTGTCGCATATGCTTTGCGGGACAGGTCTTTGGTCAATTTTGCCAATCCGGCTTCTTATACAGTGGTGGATTCATTGACTTTTATTTTTGATGGAGGAATCTCATTACAAAATACGAATTTTAGTAATGGCGTGTTGAAGCAAAACGCCAAAAATTCAAGTTTTGATTATGTTACCATGCAATTCCGGGCTGCAAAATGGGCGGCTGTCAGTCTGGGCTTGATTCCTTATGCCAATATTGGTTATAACATCGGCGAGTTTCGTGAGAATCAAGACTCGGAGACGGCGTCCAGTTCTGTGCAATATAGTGGGACCGGTGGCCTGCATCAATTGTATATAGGTGCGGGATTTAAGATATTAAAGAATCTGTCGGTAGGTGCGAATGTCTCTTACTTATGGGGAGATGTATCGCGCAGCAATACGCTGATTTTCCCTTATAACAGTGATTTGTTTTCTACTATCATCAGCAGAGAGGTTGATGTAAAGAGCTATAAACTGGATTTCGGTGCCCAGTATACGCAACAAATAGGTAAAAAACATGCTTTGACGTTGGGCTTGGTTTTCTCTCCGGGACATAACTTAAAAAGTGATGCTGTCGAGTATCGCCAGACGGGAACGGATGCAAATGCATCGTTGAGCCAAACTGAATTGGAAGGAGATTTCGGAATCCCTACTACATGGGGTGGGGGATTGGCTTATGTGTATGACCAACGTTTGACTGTTGCTGCTGATGTTATGATGCAGAACTGGGACGAAGTCGCTTACATGGGCGAGAAGAATGTCTTCTGTAAACGGACCCGTTATTCGTTTGGTGCAGAAATGATTCCGAATCCGATAGGCCGTAATTATCTGGCTCGCATTAAATACCGTGCAGGTGCTTATTATTCTCTTCCTTATTATAAAATAGATGGAGTGCGTGCTGCCAAGGAATATGGAGTCAGTGCGGGCTTTGGATTGCCTATACCGAGAACTCGTTCAATGGTCAGTGTTTCAGCCCAGTATGTGCATACTCAAGGCGAGAGAGCGACATTCTTGGATGAAAATACCTTGAGGATATGTATCGGCATAACCTTCAACGAGCGCTGGTTCTTTAAACGTAAGGTTGATTAAACAGTGAGACAGGTATCGGCAAAGAAATGGTGTAGGCCTTGCGGGGCTTTGGCATGGGGCATGATAGGGGGGATACTCCTTTCATGCTTTTCTTGTTCGGGGAACCAGAAAGCTATGGGGGAAGCCATCACTGAACGTGATTCTTTGCCCGTGATGGATACCCGGGGAGTGACGACGCTGATATCCGATTCTGGTATGATACGTTACCGCATTAATACGGAAGAATGGAAGGTTTTCGACCGTAAAGTTCCTCCTTATTGGGCTTTTGAGCAAGGTGTTTACTTGGAAAAGTTTGATACATTGTTTCAGGTAGAAGCCAGTATTGAAGCCGATACGGCATATTTTTATAACAAAGAAGAGTTATGGAAGTTGGTAAGTAATGTCCATATTCAGAATCTTAAGGGTGAGAAGTTTGATACGGATTTGTTGTATTGGGACCAGAAGAAACAACGGGTGTATTCAGATCATCGCATACGCATAGAGCAGCCGGACAGGGTTATCATAGGACGTGGCTTTGAGTCGAACCAGCAAATGACAATCTATACTATTCATAAGCCTGAAGGTATTTTTTATGTGGATGACACTGCGACGGCGCCTCCTGATAGCTTGCAGGCCGATACATTACAGAAGAAGTAAATGGATACTTGGGGATATTTGTTGATAGCCGTGGCTTGCCTCGTTTTCTTTTCCGGCGTGGAAGCAGCCTTTTCATCCATGGATAAGATGCGCCTTGAGTTGGCGAAACAATCACGTTGGAATTCTTGGGTGATTTCTCTTTTCCTGCGCCATACGGCAAGTTTCCACTCCTCTATGTTGGTGGGGAACTATGTTGCATTGATTATTTGTGTTATTCTGTCGGCTGTCTTTCTGGAACAATCTATACCGGAGAAGTTCATGCCTTATCCTGCTTTTCTGTTGCTGTTGCAGGTGCTTGTGGTGTGGGTTGCCGTTCTTGTCTTCGGTGAACTTTTGCCGAAAACGTTGTTTAAAATCAATCCGGATTTCGTATTATGTTTCTTTGCTCTTCCCATACTGTTATGTTATGTCTTTTTATGCCCGATTGCTAAGTGCCTGCTTGGCGGAGCTCGCTTGTTATTCTGGATGACAGGGGTTAAGATGAATAAAGAGAACACCAATAAGGCTTTAGGTAAAGTTGATTTGGACCAGTATGTACAAAACAGTTTGGAGGGTGTTGCTGACGAAGAGGATTTGGATGATGATGTGAAAATTTTCCAGAACGCTTTGGACTTTTCGAACATTCGAATCCGTGATTGTATCGTTCCGCGTACAGAAGTCGTAGCTGTGGATGTAACAGAAACGCTGGAAGAACTTAAGAGCTTGTTTGTAGAATCGGGACTGTCGAAGATTATTGTTTATGACGGGAATATTGATAATGTGATAGGTTATATTCATTCGTCAGAGATGTTTCGGACTTCTTCGGATTGGCGTAATTGCGTCAAACCAATTCCGATTGTACCAGAGACAATGCCGGCGCATAAGCTGATGAAACTCTTTATGCAGCAGAAAAAAACGATAGCAGTGGTTGTCGATGAGTTCGGAGGAACGTCGGGCATCGTCTCATTGGAAGATTTGGTGGAAGAGATTTTCGGAGACATTGAAGACGAACATGATAACACAAGTTATGTATGCAAACAAGTCGGTGAGCATGAATATGTGCTTTCTGCCCGTCTGGAGATTGAGAAAGTTAATGAGACATTTGATTTGGATTTGCCTGAGTCGGATGACTATCAGACGGTTGGTGGACTTATATTGAGTTGTTACCAGAATTTTCCGAAACAGCATGAGGTCGTTACGATAGGCAAGTTTCAGTTTAAAATATTGCGGTTGACTGCTACAAAAATAGAACTTGTCCGCTTAAAAGTGAGCGAATGAATCTTTTAAACGTAATTTTTGGGCAAATAAGTAGATGCTTATTGGCATTTTTCGTATCTTCGTGCGCTAAAACGGAAATAGAAGAAATAAGTAATAAATAATATAATTGTATTAACGTAAAAATGGCAACATTACAAAAGATTAGGTCTAGAGGACCGTTAGTGGTGATTGTGGTCGGTTTGGCATTGTTTGCTTTCATTGCAGGTGATGCATGGCAAGTGATGCGTCCACACCAATCGCAAGATGTAGGAGAAGTGAATGGGGAGTCAATATCTGCCCAAGATTATCAAAAGATGGTTGAAGAATATACGGAAGTCGTAAAGATTGCGAGAAACGTAAATTCTTTGACGGATGAAGAAGTCAGCCGGCTTCAAGACGAGGTTTGGCAGACTTATGTTGAGAATAAGCTGATAGAGAATGAAGCCAAGAAGATGGGTTTGGAGGTTTCTGATGCCGAGCTTCTGTCTATCATTAATACGGGTACGCACCGCTTGTTGCAAAACACACCTTTCCGTAATCCGCAAACCGGATTGTTCGATAAGGATATGTTGAACAAATTCCTGGCTGATTACGCTCAGATGAATCAAGCACAGATGCCTGCCGAGTATGCAGAATATTATCAGAAGATGTACACGTATTGGCAATTCATCGAAAAAACGTTGGTACAGACGCGTTTGCGCGAGAAATACATGTCTCTGATTGGCAATGCACTGATTTCAAATCCTGTTGAGGCTCAAAATGCTTATGATGCCCGTGTAGCTCAGTCGGATTTGCTGTTGGCTGCTGTTCCTTATTCTTCTGTATCAGATTCTACGGTGACGGTCTCTGAAGCTGATTTGAAAGCTGCTTATGACAAGAAGAAGGAGCAATTCAGACAATATGTAGAGACGCGAAACATCCGTTTCATTGATGTACAGGTGACTGCCAGTGCCGAAGACAAGGCTGCTTTGCAGGAAGAAATGGAAGAATATACGACTCAACTTGCCGGCAACGTAACGGACTATACGACGTTCGTACGTTCGGCTGGTTCGGATGTGCCTTATGTGGACCTGTTCTATACCACTCGTGCGTTGCCGGGTGATGTGGTAGCTCGTTTGGATTCAGTATCTACGGGAGATGTCTTCGGTCCTTATTACAATGCTTCAGACAATACGCTGAATGCCTTTAAGAAACTGGCTGTTGCTTCTATGCCTGACTCTGTGGAATTTCGTCAGATACAAGTCGTTGGCGAAAATGCCGCGAGAACTAAGACTCTGGCCGACAGTATTTATGATGCCATCAAGGGAGGAGCTGACTTCGCAGAAGTGGCCAAGAAGTATGGACAGACGGGTGAGCCGACATGGATATCTTCGGTTAACTATGAAGGCGCGCAAATTGATGGTGATAACTTGAAGTATATCGAGGCTATCACAATGGGCAAAAAGGATGAGTTGAAGAACCTTGCGTTGGGACAGGCCAATGTGATTTTGCAGGTTACAGATAAGAAAGCTGTGAAAGAGAAGTATAAAGTGGCTGTCGTGAAGCGTGTGGTTGAGTTCAGTAAGGAAACATATAGCAAGGCTTACAATGATTTCAGCCAGTTCATCGCTACCAATAATACGCTGGAGAAAATGGTGGCCAATGCTGAAGATGCAGGTTACAGACTGTTGGAACGGAACGATTTGCGTAGTTCTGAACATGGCATCGGTAGTATCAGAGACACGAAGGAGGCTTTGAGATGGGCGTTTAATGCTAAGCCCGGTGAGGTTTCAGGCTTGTTCGAGTGCGGTGATAATGACCACATGCTGATGGTTGGCTTGTCCGGCATTGTGCCTGAAGGCTATCGTCCCTTGTCTTTGGTTCAGAATCAGTTGCGTTTCGAATTGTTGCGCGATAAGAAGGCTGAGAAGATTATGGCCGACATGAAAGCCGCCGGTGCCTCTTCTTTCGAACAATATAAGAACTTGAAAGATGCTGTGAGCGATTCTGTGAAGCACGTAAGCTTTGGTGCGCCGGCATACGTGGCTGCCTTGAGAAGCAGTGAGCCGTTGGTGAGCGCTTATGCTTCTGTGGCTGAACCCAACCAGTTGAGCCAGCCGATTAAGGGTAATGGCGGGGTGTTCGTGTTGCAACCTTATGCAGAGGAGAAGCAGAACGAGGAGTTTAATGAGAAAACAGAGCAGGAGACTCAGGCTTCCATGCATGCCCGTATGGCTATGCAGTTCATCAATGATTTGTATTTGAAGGCAGAAGTGAAGGATATGCGTTATCTTTTCTTCTAATAATCTTTTGGTTTATAGATTTTATTGAGAAGCCGGCTGACATTTGTCAGTCGGCTTCTTTTTATGGGCAGGCTGTTTGTCTTTGTCGGCTGATGGAAGGAAGAACCAGGAGGCTGACGTATGCTGTTGCCCGAGGGTATGCGAAAACCGAGAAGGCGTCGGGGGCATCAGGTAATAAAGGTTAAGCTTTTTAAACCTTGGGGAGAAAGGTGTCGTCTAACTGTCGACGGGATGTTCTTTCCAGCTCGATTTGCCTGGAGATTGCCCGGTGGAAGGTGTTTCAGAGTATAAACGTTTGTAATATTTTGTGGTATGAAAATGAAAGTTTTATTGTCGCTATTGGCCCTTTGGGGTGCGTTCGTGTCGTATGCGCAAACCAATGACCGCTACATCGAGGTGACGGGTACGTCGGAAATAGAGATTGTGCCCGACAAGATTCATTATTTGATTGAAATCCGTGAATATTTTGTGGAGGAGTTTGACGGGAAGTCAAAGCCCGAAGAGTATCGCACCAAAGTGCCTCTGTCGGAGATTGAGCAGGGGGTACGGAAGGCGTTGGCTGAAGCAGCCGTCCCGCAGGATGCCATCCGTACGGAAGAGGTTGGCGACTATTGGCGGCAGCAGGGACAGGATTTTCTGATAGCGAAGCGTCTGGACGTTACGTTGACCGATTTCAACCAGATAAACGAGATTGTCAAGCGCATAGACACGCGAGGGGTCAATACCATGCGTATCGGCGAGCTGGAAAACAAAGACATGCTGGCATATCATCAGAAGGGGAAGATTGAGGCGTTGAAGGCGGCCCAACGGAAGGCTGCTTATCTGGTTGAGGCATTGGGCAAGAAGTTGGGCGGTGTGCTCCGCATTGTGGAAGAGGGGAGCGGAAACTCCTTTTCGTTGTCACAGAGCAATGTGATGTCTTCCGATGCCGCCTCTTTCGAGAGCTTCCGCACCATTAAGAAGAAATATTCCATGCTGGTGCGTTTCGCGATTGCCGATTAGGCGTGGAGCAGAGGGGTTGTGCCTTTTATTCGGAACGGCCGTGTTTCTTGTTCGGAACGGCCACGTCTTTTGTCCGGAAGAAACAGGGGAGATTTTCGTCCCGGAGTGGCCGGAATTTCTATCTTTATTCCTACCTTTGCATCTTGTTATAACAGGAAATATCGGACGAACATGCAGAAACAATCCCTTTTAGGTTTGACGCTTGCCGAATTGCAGGCATTGGTGAAGGAACTGGGCATGCCAAGCTTTTCCGCCGGGCAAATCGCGTCGTGGCTTTATGTCAAGAGAGTGACCTCGATTGACGAGATGACCAACCTGTCGTTGAAATCGCGCTCTTTGCTGAAAGAGCGCTTTGACGTGGGGGCGGCAGCTCCGGTTGATGCCATGCGTTCGGTGGATGGCACCGTGAAATATCTCTACGGAGTGGGAGAAAACCATTTCGTCGAGTCGGTCTATATCCCGGACGATGACCGCGCCACGCTCTGTGTCTCCTCGCAAGTGGGCTGTAAGATGCACTGCAAGTTCTGCATGACAGGCAAGCAAGGTTTCTCCATGAATCTGACAGCCGGACAAATCATTAACCAGATTGTTTCCTTGCCCGAATGTGAACGCCTGACCAATGTCGTCATGATGGGCATGGGAGAGCCCTTGGACAACTGGGACGCCGTGCAGAAAGCCTTGGAGATTATGACAGCCCCTTACGGCTTTGCGTGGAGTCCCAAGCGCATCACCTTGTCGACAGTGGGGCTGCGCAAGAACCTGCGCCGTTTTCTGCTGGAGACCGATTGCCATCTGGCTGTCAGCCTACATTCCCCCCTGCCGCAACAGCGTGCCGGGCTGATGCCGGCCGAAAAGGCCTTTTCTATCGTCGACCTGGTGGACGAACTGCGCAACTACGATTTCAGCAAGCAACGCCGCTTGTCGTTTGAATACATCCTGTTCAAAGGTGTCAACGATTCGATGGCCCATGCCAAGGAACTGCTGAAACTGTTGCGCGGCCTTGACTGCCGCGTCAATCTGATTCGTTTCCATGCCATACCGGGCGTCGACCTGGAAGGGTGCAGCATGGAGGCGATGACCACATTCCGCGACTACCTGACTTCGCATGGACTGTTCACCACCATACGTGCCTCGCGAGGAGAAGATATATTTGCTGCGTGCGGCATGTTGTCTACGGCCAAAATGGAGGAAAAAGGAAGAATTTAATATAAATTATCACCTCATAGTGGCAGATATACCACATTCTTCGTAGTTTTGTCAGAATAAAGACGAAGCAATGACCAGGGAAAGCCGTTGTGCAGCTCCTATGTACAGCGCTTGCCAGGTGAGGAAAATGATGTTACAACAACTAAAATAAGTGGAGATGGAAGAGAATAAAATAAGAATAGGAATAACACAAGGCGATATAAACGGAGTCGGATATGAAGTCATTCTGAAGACATTTGCAGATCCGCTCATGTTCGACCTGTGTACCCCGATTGTCTACGGTTCCCCCAAGGTTGCTGCTTACCACCGCAAGTCGCTTGACTTGTCGACCAACTTCAGCATCGTGTCTTCTGCAACCGAAGCTGCCGATGGGCGGCTGAATGTGGTCAATTGCACGAACGATGAAGTAAAAGTAGAATTTTCGAAAGCCGATGCGGAAGCAGGGAAAGCAGCCCTGGATGCGCTGGAAAAAGCGATAGAAGAATATCGGAATGGTCTGGTGGATGTCATCGTCACAGCTCCTATCAACAAACACACCATCCATTCAGAGCAATTTGCCTTCCCGGGCCATACGGAATACATCGAGCAGCGGTTAGGAGACGGCGGGAAAGCTTTGATGATATTGATGAAAGACGATTTCCGGGTTGCTTTGGTGACGGGCCACATCCCAGTCAGCCAAATAGCTCCCACGCTTACCAAAGACCTGATAAAAGAGAAGCTGACCATATTCAACCGTTCTCTGAAGCAAGATTTCGGCATCAGTGCCCCCCGCATTGCCGTCTTCTCGCTGAATCCCCATGCGGGAGACGGCGGTCTGCTGGGCACGGAGGAAGAAGAAATCATCATTCCCGCCTTAAAGGAGATGAACGCTCAGGGTGTGTTGTGCTATGGCCCTTATCCGGCCGATGGCTTTATGGGCTCGGGCAACTTCATCCATTTTGATGGCATCCTGGCCATGTACCATGACCAAGGGCTCGCTCCGTTCAAAGCATTGGCTATGGATGCCGGTGTGAATTTCACCGCCGGTTTGCCCGTGGTCCGCACCTCGCCGGCACATGGGACTGCTTACGATATAGCCGGTAAAGGCATAGCTTCGGAAGACTCGTTCCGTCAGGCTATATACGTGGCTATCGATGTCTTCCGTAACAGGCAACGCGAGAAAGCCGCTTCTTCCAATCCGCTGCGTAAACAGTATTATGAGAAGCGGGATGACAGTGACAAGCTGAAACTTGACGCGGAAAAAGACTGATAACTATGACAAAAGCTGAAATACAACAGGTCAAATTGCGATTTGGCATCATCGGCAACAACGAAAGCCTGATGCGTGCCATAGACATTGCCATTCAGGTAGCTCCGACAGATTTGTCCGTGTTGATTACCGGTGAAAGTGGTGTGGGTAAGGAAAGTTTTCCCCAAATCATCCACCAATACAGCCGGCGTAAACATGGGCAATACATCGCTGTCAACTGCGGAGCCATCCCGGAGGGGACCATAGACTCTGAACTATTTGGACACGAAAAAGGAGCTTTCACCGGAGCTATCGGCGAGCGTAAAGGCTATTTCGGCGAGGCCAACGGGGGGACCATCTTCTTGGATGAAGTCGGTGAGTTGCCGTTGCCTACGCAGGCCCGCCTGCTTCGTGTGCTGGAGAGTGGCGAATTTATCAAGGTCGGTTCGTCCAAAGTAGAGAAGACCGATGTACGTATTGTAGCCGCTACCAATGTCAACTTAAGGCAAGCTATTGCTGAAGGGCGTTTCAGGGAAGATTTGTATTATCGGTTGAACACAGTGCCTATCCAGATTCCTCCCCTGCGTGAACGTGGCGAAGACGTCGTCCTGCTGTTCCGTAAGTTTGCTTCCGACTTTGCAGAGAAATACCACATGCCGGCCATTCAGTTGACAGACGATGCCAAACAGATGCTCCTGTCCTATACATGGCCGGGTAATGTGCGTCAGTTGAAGAACATTACAGAACAAATTTCCATCATAGAGACCAACCGGGATATCACAGCAGCTATTCTGAAAAACTACCTGCCCGAACAAGAGCAGCATTTGCCGGCTCTGTCGGGAAAACGTGAGAAAAGCTTTGAAAGTGAACGGGAAATCCTGTATCAAGTCTTGTTTGATATGCGGCAAGATGTGACAGAACTGAAGAAACTGGTGCACAGCATCATGGCCGAACGGGAAGCCTCCGCGGGTGTGAACAGCAAATCGGCTTATTACACCCCTTCTCCCACTGTCGTTCCCCCCTCGTTGGAAGCAAATGTACCCACCATCATACGGCAGCCTGCCAAGCCTTCGCCTGCCGAAGACGATGATATCCAGGATACGGAAGAATACGTGGAAGAATCCTTGTCACTGGATGACGTAGAGAAAGAAATGATACGAAAAGCGCTTGAGAAACATCATGGGAAGCGCAAAAATGCTGCTCAGGACTTGAATATATCCGAGCGTACGTTGTACAGAAAGATTAAAGAATATGGTTTGGATTAAAAAGATAATAATACCGGTTGTCGCTTTAGGGATGTTGCCTTTTCTGGTGACTTCGTGTAAGGTGCAGATTGGCCTTGCGCCCATCAGCTCTATTGATTATTCGAAAGTGAAGACTATCTCCATAGCAGAGTTCCAGAATCATGCGGAGTATGTTTATGCACCTTTGGCTATCGAGTTCAACCAACGCCTGAAGGATATGTTCATCCAACAGACTCGCCTGCAATTGGTCAATTCGGGAGGAGACCTGGAACTGGACGGTGAAATCACAGGCTACAATCAGTACAACCAGGGAGTAGATGCCAGCGGATATTCTTCGGAAGTGAAGCTGACGCTGACCGTCAATGTGCGTTATGTTAATAATACTAACCACGAGGAAGACTTTGAACAACAGTTTTCGGCTTTCCAGACCTATGAAGCTAATCAGTTGTTGACGGCTGTGCAGGACGAACTGATTACGTTGATGGTAAAAGATATTACGGAACAGATTTTTAACTCGACGGTAGCAAACTGGTAATGGCTTTGGTTCTTTTGCAACAATGGATGGAACATCCGGAGCTGTTGAATAAGGAGACGCTGTCGGGATTGCGTGAACTTGTAGACCGTTATCCTTATTTCCAGTCAGCACGTTTGTTATACTTGAAGAATCTTTATCTGCTGCACGATGCAAGCTGGGGTGAAGAATTGCGTAAGGCTGCGTTATGTGTTGCCGACCGCCGGATATTGTTTCATTTGACAGCAGGAGAAAGTTATGCGTTACACTCGCGCACATCTGCCTCGACCCTGTCAGATAAGATGGAGGAGCCAAGCGTCGACCGGACATTGGCTCTGATAGATGCATTTCTGGCTAACTCGCCAGAGGAGCAGAGGACTGTGCAACAGCCAATGGATTTGGATTATACAGTGGATTATACTGCTTATTTGTTGCAAGAAGATGCCGATGCGGCTGCAGAAGGTGCGGACACAGAAGTGCCACAGTTGCGCGGGCATGAATTGATAGATGACTTTATTCAGCAAAAGGCAGAAGGCTTTTCCGAAATGAAAGAAAATGCAAAGGACGAGAAGGTATCCGGACCTGGTTGGGTGGCTGGAGAAGATTCGGATGAAGCCTTAGACGAGAGCTATTTTACGGAAACATTGGCTAAAATCTATATTAAACAGCACAGATATGAAAAGGCTCTTGAAATTATTAAAAAGTTAAGTTTGAATTATCCAAAAAAAAACGCTTACTTTGCAGACCAAATCAGATTCTTGGAGAAATTGATTATTAACGCTAAATCAAAATAACAAAAATGTACGTATTATTAGTTATCTTAATGCTGATTGCAGCAGTGCTGATGTGCTTCATCGTATTGATTCAAAACTCCAAAGGGGGAGGTCTGGCTTCGAGTTTTTCTTCGTCCAATCAGATTATGGGCGTGCGCAAGACTACCGATTTCTTGGAGAAGACTACTTGGGGACTGGCTGCTTTCATGGTAGTGATAAGCATTGCCTCTGCTTATGTATTGCCTACGGGGCCGCAAAAAGGAGATGTCATTTTGGAGCAGGCCCAACAAGAAGAGAGCACGAATCCTTATAACATGCCTCTGGGCACGAATGCACCTCAGACTGAAGTGCCGGCAGAGACAGCCGCACCGGCAGATTCCAATGCTGCTAATTAAGACGAAGGCGTGTTGTCTTTGGTTGAAAAAATAGAGAGGGTTGATGTCGGTGTTGGCATCAACCCTTTTGTTGTATATGCAAATTTTTAAGTATAGAAGAAAATGACAGAACAATTGAAACAAAAGTTGAATGATTCGAAAGCTACTCGTTGGGGAGCGCTGGCCATTGTGGCTTTTACCATGATGGCTGCGTATTATGTGAACGATGTGGTTGCGCCGTTGAAGTCGATGCTGGAAGTAGAGTTGGGGTGGTCAAGCTCCGATTACGGTTTCTATACGGGCGGTTATAGTTTCTTGAATGTATTCTTTTTAATGCTGATTTGGGGCGGCTTGATTCTGGACCGTTTCGGCATCCGCTTTACGGGCAAACTGGCTGCTATACTGATGGTGGTTGGTACGGCTCTTGAGTATTACGCCATGACCGGTCTGGTGGGACCGGAGGCTGAATTGTTCGGCTGTTCTGAGATGTTTGGCTATCAAATAGGTGTGTTCACCGCTTTCTTGGGGTATTCCATTTTTGGAGTAGGTGCTGAGGTGGCCGGCATTACGGTGACCAAGATTATTGCTAAGTGGTTTCATGGAAAGGAACTGGCTACGGCTATGGGACTGCAAGTGGCTTTGGCCCGCATCGGTTCGCAGGCCGGATATGCTGTGGCCATACCTTTGGCACGTGCTTTCCAAATCACGACGCCGGTTATGGTGGGATTGCTGTTGTTGGTGGGCGGATTGATTGCTTTCTTTGTCTTCGCAATCATGGACCGGAAGCTTGACAAGCAACTGGAGGCCGAAGCTGTGGCTTCCGGAGAAGCAGACCCGGCGGAGAAATTCTCCTTTAAAGATGTAAAAAACATCTTGTGCAATCCGGGTTTCTGGCTGATAGCTTTGCTGTGTGTGTTTTTCTATTCCTGTGTGTTCCCTTTCCAGAAGTTCGCTTCCGAGTTCATGGTGCTGAAGTATGGCATCAATGAGAATGTGGCCGGTACCATAGCCGGTCTGCCTGCTTTGGGTGCTCTGTTTCTGACTCCTATTTTCGGAGGGTATATCGACAAGCGCGGTAAGGCCGCTTCCATTATGTTGCTGGGGTCGGCCATGCTGATAGGGGTGCACTTCATCTATGCTTTGCCGGGCATCAGCTATTGGCTGGTGGCTATTGTGTTGATGATAGTTTTGGGCATTGCCTTTTCGTTGGTTCCTTCGGCCATGTGGCCGGCTGTGGCCAAGATATTCCCTTTGAACCAACTGGGGACGGCTTATTCGTTGATTTTCTTTATACAGAACATTGGGCTGTGGGGAATCCCTACGCTGATAGGCAAGGTGCTCGATGTGTATTGCATCGTAGGCCAGGATGAGAAAGGGGGGAATATCTATGATTATACCATTCCTATGTGTATCTTCACGGGCATTGCCTGTTTGTCGCTTCTGGTGGCTTTCCTGCTGAAACGGGCCGACAAGAAGTATGGCTATCAGTTGGAAGAACCTAATATTCATTGAGTTGGCAGATGTCCTGCGGGTGAGATGAGTCGTTCTGCGAAATATAATCTGCTTGACGCTGTTCCTGTGCGTAGTGCGCATGTGGTGACGGAGTGGGAGGGTGAGTGTGCTGTTTTGGCTTACCCTCGTTTCAAGCGGGCATGGGTGCGCCGTTTTTTCTTGCCCAAGGGGATGTCACCCTTTATCCGTGTCCGTTTGGAAGAGCATGGGACGGCTGTCTGGAATCTGATAGACGGCCGGCGTAGGGTGAGTGAAATCGTGTGGTTGCTGTCGGAACATTTTGGGGGAGAGGCGGGTTATGCTTCCCGTGTCACTACTTATCTGATGCAGTTGCAGAGAGACGGCTTTATCCGTCTGCTTGCTCTTCCGGCCTGACGGGCGGGGGAAGGTTTGTTTTTTTAAGAGGCACATGAGCGTTCTCAAGAGGGATTTGGGACGCGTAATGTGCCTCTTTAGCTTTTTCTTTTTTTTGTTGGCTATCGTTCTACTTTTATCAGTCCGCCTGTGGTGGTATCGAACAGTACCTGGATGGTGGAGTTTTTATTGAACAGCACGGGTGCCAGGTATTCGATGGTTCCGAATTGGGTGACGGGCACTTCTGTCTTCAGCAGGGTGTTGTTGCCTTGGCGCAGGATGATTCGTGCGCGGCCTGGAACTCTGTATGCGATGCCTTCCAGGCTTTCTTCTTTCTTCTTTTTCTTTCCTTCAGGTTCGACGACGGGTTCTGGCAGCGGGTTCAGGTTGGTGATGTCGAGGTAATAAGGTTCTCCGGCCAGGTCGTCCCAATCCAGCAGCCCCAGTTTGCGCGAGAAGCGGAAGATGACTTTGTCTTTCATTTCTTCGGGAGTTGTTTTGATGTGGATGGTCTTGGTCTCTTCGACCGTATGTCCGGTGAACATTTCTGCCAGCGAGCGTTCTTGCAGCTCCAGGTTGTCCAGCATCAGTTTCAGTTGTTCTCCGTCTTGCGGTGTGTTTTCCGCCTCGCCGCGCAGCAGTGCATTGCGGCTTTCCCGTATGTTGTAGATTTCTTTGGCTATCAGTTCTGCCTGTTTGGCGGTGGAGTTGGCCAGCAGCATTTCTTCAGTCAGGAAGCGTTTAGGGTCGGGCAACTGTTTTTTCTTGTTGGGTACGGGTTCTTCGGCCTGTTGGTTTTTTTTGCCGCTGAGGGGTCTGTTGATGGAGCGTACGATGCCGTCTTCCGTCAGTTCCATCAGGGGAGCGACGGTTTTGTCTTTCAGTTTCACGAAGTAGACGTTGTCTTTGTCCGGCACGCCTGCGGTTTGCATTTGTATGTTGTCCAGTGTCCAATATTCGGTTTTCGTGCCCGATATGTCGTTCAGTTGCAGGTATTGTCCGGCGTATTGGCAAAGCTTGCCGGGAGTATAGGTGTGCTTGGTCACTTCCAGGCTGAAGATGATTTCGGTTTTGGGCAGCATGTAGGTGACGCCGTAGTCTTTGCCGCGCATCACGCCTATGGTGACTTCGGTTTGTGCCACGGCCGGGAGGGCGGTGAGCATGAGAAATGCTGTGGCTATCAGACTGTTCTTTCGGTTCATTGTCTTTTGTTTATTAGGTTTATATCTTGTATAAAGACAAAGTTAGTCAACTTCCTGTTTGCACGTGTTTCCGTTTATGGTTTATTAACGAATACGATGCACACGGGCTTGTCTACGTGTATGTCTTGATGTGTGTCGTTCAGCAATCCCGTCCGGTTGTCACGTCGGTACACTTGGATGACGTTGTCGTCGCGGCAGGCAGCCAGCAGGTATTTCCCGTCGGGGGTGATGCCGAAGTTGCGAGGATGTTTGCCTGTCGGTTGGTAGCCTGCGGGCGTCAGCGTACCTTTTTGCGGGTGGATGGCGAAGATGGCTATGCCGTCGTTTTGCAAGCGGTTGCTGGCATAGAGGAATTGTCCGTCCGGACTGACGTGTATGTCGGCACTGCCGCGTGCTCCCGTGGTATCGGCTGCGATGGTTTGTATCGGGGTCAGCCGTCCGGCTTCGTAGGCGAAGGCTGTGACGCACCCGGACAGTTCGCCGATGAGGTAGGCGTGACGTCCGTCCGGCGAGAACGTCAGGTGCCGGGGGCCTGAATCGGGATTGACGGAGACGATGGTGGAGTCGGGCGAAGGGCTCAGGCCGTTTTCTGTCACGTCGAACCGCAACAGGCGGTCGGCGCTGAAATCTGTGGCAAAGACATATCTCCCGTCCGGCGAGAAGGCGGTGCAGTGCACGTGCGGCTCGTTTTGCCGGACGCTGTCGAGGCCATTGGCCATGCCGTGGAACAGCGTGTCGGCAGGAGCCGTTGTGCCGTCGGCATGCAAAGGGAATACGGATATGCTTCCACCGCTGTAATTGGCCGTCAGGACCATGTGCCCGTCCGTGGCTACATGACAGGGGTCGGTGCCGAAAGTAGGATGGCGGTCAAGCAAACGCAGCTTTCCCCCGGCCGGGTCGAACGCCAGCAGGTTGAGCATGGCACTGCTGTCGTTCATCTCGCTGACGGCATAGACGTGTTTCAGGTCGGCAGATACGGTCAGGAACGACGGATTGGGCAGGGCGATGGAGTCCAGCAGGCGGCTTTCTCCCGTGTTCCCGTTGAAACGGAAGGTGTAGATACCGTGGCTGTTCCCGTTGGTGTAAGTGCCCACCAGCAGGGTCAGTCCGTCAGCGCCGCCACTCGAAGGGCGGGAAGTGCATGCCCCCATGCAGCATGCAAGCAGAAGGAATGGCAGTGTTCTCATCTTTACAAGTTGAATGTTCGTGCGGACAAAGGTACGTAAATCTGCGGAAAAACTCTCCGGAAATCTTTCTTTCCGCCACACAGAAGCCTTGGCTCTTGTTCGGAACGGGCGCGCCTCTTGTTCGGAACGGGCACGGTTCTTGTCCGGGACAGGTAATCGTTTCTTCCTTCCTCCGGGCGGACGAGATATTTTCCGGGCCGTTTGGGATGGAAAATCAAAAATAATGCGTACCTTTGCGGTGAAAATCAAAAACGCATCGTCTTTTACGGACGACCGACTCATGGGCTTGACTGGATTTGACAGCGGGCAGAAATGGTAGGTAAGCATGCAGTGCTTCGTTGGCTGGCACTTAAATCTCAGTCCTCGAAAATTTATCTGGCGAAAACAACTACGCTCTCGCTGCGTAATCGAAGTACAGTAGATTAGAGCTTAATTCCGGCACCAGGTGCTGGAACGAGACATCACTCGGAAGCTGTGGCTCCGAAGCATTCCGGTTCAGTGGTGCAGTCATATCGGAGATAGTCGGCATCGGCCTCGCGGCGTCGGCGAAATCTTTAGAGGATAAGGTTGCGGTTGATGGCTTTGGTTCTGCCGCAGCACGAAAACTTAGGCAAAGATAAGCATGTAGAAAGCTTATGATTTCCTCGTTTGGACGAGGGTTCGACTCCCTCCAGGTCCACGAAGTAAGAGAGACGCCGGGACAGTTTCTGCAAAAGCTGTCCCGGCGTTTTTCTGTTCTTTTGTGTAAGAAAAGCGGCCTCGGAAAAAGGAATTTTCGATAATACTTCTTACCTTTGCGCATACGAACAACCAATCGATTCTAAAAACATATAGTAATTATGGCAACACCAGAATTCAAGTATGCGCCCATGTTCCAGTTGGGCAAAGACGACACTGAGTATTACCTGCTCACCAAAGACGGTGTGTCGGTAAGCGAATTTGAGGGGAAACCTATCCTGAAAGTAAGCCCCGAAGCACTGACGATGTTGGCCAATGCCGCTTTCCGCGACGTCAACTTCCTGTTACGCCGTTCGCACAACGAACAGGTGGCTAAGATTTTGACCGACCCCGAAGCCAGTGAAAACGACAAGTACGTGGCCCTGACCTTCCTCCGCAATGCCGAGGTGGCCAGCAAAGGCCAGCTCCCGTTCTGCCAAGACACCGGCACGGCTATCATCCACGGTGAAAAAGGCCAGCAGGTCTGGACCGGTTTCTGTGACGAAGAGGCTCTGTCGAAAGGTGTCTACAAGACCTACACGGAAGAGAACCTGCGCTACTCGCAGAACGCACCGCTCACCATGTACGAAGAAGTCAACACCCGTTGCAACCTGCCTGCCCAGATTGACATCGAGGCTACGGAAGGCGACGAGTACAAGTTCCTTTGCGTGGTGAAAGGCGGAGGCTCGGCCAACAAGACTTATTTCTATCAGGAGACGAAAGCCCGTATCCAGAACCCGGGTACGCTGGTGCCCTTCCTGGTGGAGAAGATGAAGACGCTGGGCACGGCCGCTTGTCCTCCCTATCACATTGCTTTCGTCATCGGCGGTACTTCGGCCGAAAAGAACTTGCTGACCGTCAAACTGGCCTCTACGCACTACTACGACAACCTGCCTACGACTGGCGACGAGACAGGACGTGCCTTCCGCGACGTGGAGCTGGAGAAGCAACTGCTGGAAGAAGCCCACAAGATTGGTTTCGGCGCCCAGTTTGGCGGCAAATATTTTGCCCACGACATCCGCGTCATCCGTCTGCCGCGTCACGGTGCTTCTTGCCCCATCGGCTTGGGAGTGAGCTGTTCGGCCGACCGCAACATCAAGGCGAAAATCAACAAGGACGGCGTCTGGATTGAGAAGCTGGACGACAATCCCGGCGAACTGATTCCTGCCGAACTGCGCAACGCAGGCGAAGGAGGTGCCGTGCGCATCGACCTGAACCAGCCGATGAGCGAAATCTGCAAGATTCTGTCACAATATCCCGTAGCCACGCGTGTCAGCCTGAACGGCACCATCATCGTGGCCCGTGACATTGCACACGCCAAGCTGAAAGCCCGTTTGGATGCCGGCGAGGACCTGCCGCAGTATTTCAAAGACCATCCCGTGCTCTATGCCGGTCCGGCCAAAACGCCTGCGGGCATGCCTTGCGGTTCGATGGGCCCGACGACGGCCAACCGCATGGACCCCTATGTGGATGAGTTCCAAGACCACGGCGGCTCGATGGTGATGATTGCCAAGGGCAACCGCACGCAGGTGGTGACGGATGCTTGCCAGAAGCACGGCGGTTTCTACCTGGGCAGCATTGGCGGCCCGGCTGCCGTACTGTCGATGAACAGCATCAAGAGCATCGAATGTGTGGAATATCCGGAATTGGGCATGGAAGCCATCTGGAAGATTGACGTGGTAGACTTCCCCGCCTTCATCCTGGTGGACGACAAAGGCAACGATTTCTTCAAGCAACTGAAGCCGTGGAACGGCGGTAAGTGCTGATGACAGGCCGGAAGGCTCGTTGATAAATAAGAAGATGTGGAGGCTGCCCGAGCTGTTCGGAGCGGCCTCCACTTTTTTAGGCAAACAACCGGCTAGTTGCGACACCGGCAACCGACTAGTTGCGACACCGGCAACCAGCCTGTTACGAGACGGGTGCTTCAGAATTGCTTGATGACCCGGGCCGGGACGCCACCCACTACGGTGCGGGCGGGCACGTCTTTCGTCACCACGGCACCGGCGGCCACTATCGCATAGTCACCTATGGTTACGCCTTGCAGGATAGTGGAGTTGGAGCCTACCCACACGCCTTTTCCCAACACGATAGGGGCAGGGTAGGTATGCAGGCGGTCTTCAGGCTCTATGCCGTGGTTCAGGGTGGCGAAGACCACGTTGTGGCCTATCTGGCAACCCTCGCCCAAGGTCACTCCGCCGTGGTCCTGGAAATGGCAGCAGGCGTTGATGAAGACGTTTTCGCTCACCCGGATATTCTTGCCGAAGTCGGTGTAGAAAGGCGGGAAGACGCGAAAGGTTTCGGGGACGGTATAGCCGAACAATTCGGACAGGAGCGCACGCACTTCGGCCGGTTCGCAGTAAGCTGTGTTCAGCCGGAAAGTGATGCGCCGTGCTTCGCCGCTCATGGCGTCCATGAATTGGTGTATTTCGTCACTGCTCAGGGCTTGCCCTGTCTTTACATAATCCAGAAAACGTTCTAATGTCATAGTCATATCCTTCTTTTTCCGGCAAAGGTAGGGAGTGGCACGGGAAGAATAGGTATATGAATTACGGATTCTACAACCATTGTTCCACAATCTTCTCCGTGCGCTGCCAAAGCTCCTGCATCTGCACATGGCGCGTGTATTTCTCCGACAGAGGCTTGGCGTGCCCGCTGACGTTGAACGTGCCCGTGCGCTGTCCGGCATCTTCGTCCAGCAGCAGGCGGATGGCCGTGTCGGCACCCTGGCGGGGCGTGCGGATGAAGGGGCGGAAGAGCAGGTCGGTCAGCGGGTCAAACCACATGTGCATGGTGATGATGTCCGTCGAGACAATGCCCGGGTCGGCCGCGTTGACCACGATGCCCCGGTCGCGGACGCGCTCGGCCAGGTCGATGGTGAAGAGGGTCAGCGCCAGCTTGGTGTTGCTGTAAATGGGGATGCGCCAGAAGCCGCCCCGCCGTCCGCGGGTGAAGAAGTCAGGGAAATCCAGATGGCCGATGGCGTAGGTGCACGACACCATGTTGACCACGCGGCTGCCGGCGTGCATCAGCGGGAGCAGCTTGCGGGTCAGCAGGTAGGGGCCTACGTAGTTGACGCTGACCGTGCGCTCCAGTCCGTCTTCAGTGATGTGCAGGCCTGTCTCCATCGTGCCTGCACAGTTCATAAGCAAGGTGATGGGGTAACTTTCCTCCAAGAGAATGTTGGCGAACTCGGCGACCGATGCCAGAGAAGCCAGGTCGAGTTTGCGTACTTCTATCTGTAAATCCCGGTGGTCGTGCAGGAGGGTGCGGCGCACGGCTTCGGCCTTCTGCTTGCGGCACGAGGCCATGATGACGCGGTAGCCCGCCTGGGCCACGGCACGGGTGATTTCGGTGCCCATGCCTCCGTCGGCTCCGGTGATGACGGCCAGTTTCTGCCGGCTGCTTTCCTTCTTATTGCTTTCCATGGGCGGCTTGTCGTTTTTCTATCTGTTCGATTTCTTTTTGCAGGCAGGGGGGCAGCGGTTCGTTGAGGTGCTGGTGGCAGGCCATGTCGATGGTGTACATGCGTGCGATGCAGTAGTTGCTGTGGCGGCATTGGCAGCGCGCGTCTTCTTCGGCCTTCATGCGGTTGACGAAGCCGGGCTCGTTGAGCAGGGCGCGAGCCATCTGTACGGCCTCGAAGCCGTGGTCCAGCACTTCGTCTATCTTGCTGCGGGAGACGAGCCCGCCCACATAGATGAGTGGCATCTTGATTTCTTTGCGGAACTTCAGGGCGTCGTCCAGGAAATAGGCTTCCCGGAAGGGCACGGTGGGTATCATCCATTTGCCCACCAGGCGGACGCCGTATTTCAGCCACCACGTGGTCATGTAGTGGGTCATGGTGCGTATGGGCATCTCGCCGCGCATGACGTACATCGGTGCTTTGCTGACGAAGCCGCCGCTGAGCACGAGGGCATGGGCGCCGCTCTGCTCCAGGCGATGGGCCACTTGCAGGGTCTCGTCCAGCTCCATGCCGCCGCGGAAGCCGTCGCGCATGTTCATCTTGACGATGACGGCCATGTCGGTGCCGGCGGCTTGCATGACTTCCTGCATCACCATGTCCATGAAGCGCATGCGGTTCTCCAGCGAGCCGCCGAAGAGGTCGTGCCGGTGGTTGGTGGCGGGGGAGAGAAACTGGCTGATGAGGTAGCCGTGGCCGGCGTGTATCTCGACGGCATCGAACCCGGCTTCGCGGGCCAGTCGGACGGAGCGGCCGTAGGCGCGGGCCATTTCGGGCAGCTCGTCGGCGCGGAGGCCGCGCACGAAGGTGGGTGAGTAGAGGTTGAAGCCGGTGGAGGCGCCTACGGGTGTGCAGCCGCAGATGCTGCGATGCGACATGTTTCCGCAGTGGCCCAGTTGGATGCCGGCGGCGGCGCCTTCGGCGTGGACGGCGTCGGTCAGTTGGCGGAGGCCGGGGATTATCTCGGGGCGCATCCAGAGTTGGCGGTCGAAGGAGAGGCCGCTGCGGGTGACGGCTGCGTAGGCTACGGTGGTCATGCCCACGCCGCCGGCGGCGACGGAGCGGTGGTAGTCGAGGAGTTGTTGCGAGGGCTTGTTGCCGGGGCACATGCTCTCGAAGGCGGCCGAGCGGATGGTGCGGTTGCGCAGGGTCAGCGGGCCGAGGGTGACGGGGGTGAATAGTTTGCTCATGATGAATTGAAAATTAAAAATTGAAAATGAAGAATGGGGGGGCGCGGCTTCGTTCCGATGGGGGCTGCGCAGTTCTTCATTTTTCATTCTTCATTCTATATTAATATATGTAGGGTATGATTCGTTTCCGTCGTCCGACGGCCTGGGCGCCGAACTCTTCTATGTACTTCTGGTGGATGGCGTGGGCGCGGGGCACGAGGTTGGCGGCTGTCCACCAGACGAAGACCCAGGCGGCGGGCGAGGCGGTGAGGATGGCGAAGCCTGTCCATTCGACCAGTTCGCCGAAGTAGTTGGCCGAGGTGACGTAGCGGTAGAGGCCGCGGGCGGGCAGGTAGTGGCGTGTGTCGCCGGGGCGGCGGAGGTGGCGGATGACGTGGTCGGAGTGCAGGTTGATGCCCATGCCGGTGAAGAAGAGCAGCAGTCCGCCGATGGCGCGGGGTTCGAGCAGGTAGCTCCAGCCTGCGTCGGGCGGTACGGTGGGGTACCAGAAGAGGCCGCCGGCCTGCATCACGCCGTTGAGCAGGTTGAACACGACGCCCATCAGCAGGATGGACAGGGGCATGCGGCTCCGGCCTTTCAGCAGCAGGGGGAAGATGAAGGAGCGTTGCAGGTAGTGGAGCTGGAACAGCAGGAAGAACAGGTAGGCGGGCATGGCGAACCCGGTGCCGCTGCGGGCCCAGAGGATGAACATCAGGATGAAAACGGGGGCTTCCATCAGCAGCCAGCCCAGGCGGTTGGGCACGGAGGGACCCCATTGCGCGGTGCGGAAGATGCCGTAGCCGGCGCGGACGAAGTAGAGGGCGATGAAGACGGCGAGGGCCGTGGCCGACATGGCCCAGAGGAGGATGTGGAAGTTTTCTTGGCTCATGGTCTTGATTTTGAACGCGCAAAGATACGGAAATCCTGGCGAATATCCGCGCCGCCGGGGCAAAAAAAGGGGATGCGGGCGGAAGGCCTGCATCCCGTTGAAAGTGTCCCGCTTGGCGCCTGTGGGGTCAGCCGAAGGTGCCTTGGCCGCTGTCGTCGTCGTCGCTGCCGCCGGTGCCGCTGCCGCCCGGGGTGGGCAACTGTCCCGTCTGCTTATAGTCCAGGTAGGCTTTGGTGGTGGGGAAGGTGAAGCCTTCTTCGACCACGCCGGCGTTTTCAAACACCAGGTCTTTGCGGATTTCGGCCATAAGGGCCTTCGACGGGGTGAATACGATTTTGACGTTCTTAATCATCGTGGCGGCGTCGAACTGGGTGAGGTCTTCCACCCCCTCGCTGCCGAAGGAGAGGCGCAGCCAGCCCAATTCGCCCAGTTGGACGCTGTTGCCCTGCTGCAGTTCGTGGACGATGCCGTCGCACACGAGGTTGAACGTCGATTCGGCTTCGGTGGGGGCGGTCGTCGTGTTGCGTGTCACGACTTTGCAGACGGAACGGGTCGTCAGGCGGTTGGTGATGGTGGGGATGGCGTGCCATTCATCGCCTTCTAACGGTTTCGTGGGGTTCTTTCTCTTCTTGGCAAACTTGTACTTGAAAGACATAACGGTAATGTGTTTTAAAGGGTAAATAATCGGTTAATTCAATCTTTTTTACTCGGAATAAAACGCGCCATAGTGTCGTTAAAAATACGCTATATTGTCGTTAAAAATGCGCCTTGACGCGTTTTTAACTCCGCCTTGGCGCGTTTTCAACTCCGCCTTGACGCATTTTTAACCGCGCCTTGTCGCATTTTCCACCGAGTCAACAAGCGCAAAGATACACATTCTTCCGGAATATGCAAGCGGGTGGGGCAGAATCTTCGCGGATATTCGTAACTTTGCCGCATGAAACCGCAAGCAGACATCCAAAGCCCCGCTGCGCACATCGAGCGCCAGCAGTTGCTCCTGCGCATGGAGTATGAGTACGAGAAGGCCGAGTTCCAGCGGCAGACCGAGACGATGGGCGTGGCACGCCAGGTGAAGCGCGGCCTGTGCTGGTGGCCCGTCGGCGTGGGGCGCAACTACTACAACTCGCTCAACCAACTGGTGCTGGAGGTCGAGCGCACGCGCGACACCGACATCGAGCACAGCTTCGAGTTCGGCCGCCCCGTCGTATTCTTCCGCCAGTCGGCCGACGGGCAGGTATCCTACTACCCCTTCCAGGCCACCGTGTCCTACGCCGACGACACGCGCATGGTCCTCGTCATGCCCGGCATGAACGCCGTGCTCGACGTGCAGGGTGCCGACGCCCCGGGTGTGCAACTGTTCTTCGACGAGACCTCCTACCGCACCATGTTCGAAGCCCTGGCCGACGTGGCCCGCGCCCGTGGCAACCGCCTGGCCGAGCTGCGCGACCTGCTGCTGGGCACGCAGAAGCCCGGCTTCCGCCAGCTCTACCCCGTGCGCCTGCCCTGGCTCAACCCCACGCAAGAGGCCGCCGTCAACCGCGTGCTCTGCGCCCGCGACGTGGCCATCGTCCACGGCCCTCCCGGCACGGGCAAGACCACGACGCTGGTCGAGGCCATCTACGAGACCCTCCACCGCGAACCCCAAGTGCTGGTCTGCGCGCAGAGCAACACCGCCGTCGACTGGATATCGGAGCGCCTCGTCGACCGCGGCCTCTCCGTCCTGCGCATCGGCAACCCCACGCGCGTCGACGACAAGATGCTGTCCTTCACCTACGAACGCCGCTTCGAGGCACACCCCGCCTATCCCGAGCTCTGGGCCATCCGCCGCGAGCTTCGTGCCCTCCAGAGCCGCGCCCGCCGCCCGGACTATGCCGGACGCGAGGCCCTGCGCAACCGCCTCAGCCGCCTGCGCGACCGCGCCACCGCCCTCGAGGTGCAGATAAATGCCGACCTCTTCGACTCGGCGCACGTCATCGCCTCCACCCTCGTCGGCGCCAACCACCGCCTGCTGCACGGACGGCGCTTCGGCACCCTCTTCATCGACGAGGCCGCCCAAGCCCTCGAGGCCGCCTGCTGGATAGCCATCCGCCGCGCCGACCGCGTCGTCCTGGCCGGCGACCACCAGCAACTGCCCCCCACCATCAAGTGCCCCGAAGCCGCCCGCAGCGGACTGGAACGCACCCTCATGCAGCGCCTGGCGCAGACCAAGCCCGAGGCCGTCAGCCTCCTCCGGGTGCAATACCGCATGAACGAAGCCATCATGCAGTTCTCCTCCCGCCGCTTCTACAACGGTATGCTCCAGGCCGACCCCTCCGTTCGCCACCGCGGCATCCTCGACCTCGACACACCCATCGACTGGATAGACACCACAGGCCTCGACTTCAAAGAGCAATTCGTGGGCGACACCTTCGGACGCATCAACCGCGACGAGGCCGACCTGCTCATCCGCCACCTCGAAGCCTACGTCGCCCGCATCGGCACCGACCGCATCCTCGACGAGCGCATCGACTTCGGCATCATCTCGCCCTACCGTGCCCAGGTGCAATACCTGCGCGGCCGCATCCGCCAGAGCGCCGTCCTGCGCCCCATCCGAGACCTGCTCGCGGCGAACACCGTCGACGGCTTCCAGGGGCAGGAGCGCGACGTCATCTTCATCTCCCTCGTCCGCGCCAACGACCAGGGGCAGATAGGATTCCTCGGCGACCTGCGCCGCATGAACGTAGCCATCACCCGTGCCCGCATGAAGCTCGTCATCCTGGGCGAAGCGGCCACGCTGGCCCGCCATCCCTTCTACGCCGACCTGCTGGCCTACATCCGCCGCCTGCACGAAGCGGAGTAAACAGAAAGGGGGGCACGGCCGTTTCCGTACCCCCCTCCTGGGATTCACCTATATATAATAATGTATATAGGAACGTTAATTGTTCTCCGGGCGAAGCTTACGCACCGTCACGGCCGTCTGCCACATTTCGCTTTCGCGCAGCGCCTTGAGCTCGGCGTTCAGCTTCTCGCGGTAGTCCGGCTGCGAGTTGCTGTCGATGGAGATTTGCGCCTCGTTGCCGCTCTTCACACTCTCATAGAGCTTCTGCATGACGGGCTTGATGGCGTCGTGGAAGGGACCCATCCAGTCCAGTGCGCCGCGCTGCGCCGTGGTCGAGCAGTTGGCATACATCCAGTCCATGCCATTCTTCGCGAACAGCGGCATGAGCGACTGCGTCAGCTCCTCCACCGTCTCGTTGAAAGCCTCGGACGGGGTGTGGCCATTTTCGCGCAGCACCTCATACTGGGCCAGCAGCAATCCCTGTATGGCTCCCATCAGCGAGCCGCGCTCGCCGGTCAGGTCAGAGTAAACCTCGCGCTTGAAGGTAGTCTCGAACAGATAGCCCGAGCCGATGCCGATGCCGAAGGCCAGCGTGCGGTCGGTAGCACGGCCGGTGGCATCCTGATAGACGGCATACGAGCTGTTCAGCCCGCGGCCTTCGAGGAACATCGTGCGCAGCGACGTGCCCGAACCCTTGGGCGCCACCATGATGACGTCGATGTCTGCAGGCGGGATGATGTGCGTGCGCTCCTTGTACGTGATGCCGAAGCCATGGCTGAAGTACAGCGCCTTGCCTGCCGTGAGGTAAGGCTTGATGGTGGGCCATACGGCAATCTGCGCGGCATCGCTCAGCAGCATGCACACGATGGTGCCGCGCTGCGCAGCCTCTTCGATGGAGAAGAGCGTCTCGCCGGGCACCCATCCGTCGGCCACGGCCTTGTCATACGTCTTGCCCTCGCGCTGGCCAACGATGACGTTGAATCCGTTGTCGCGCAGGTTGCATGCCTGTCCCGGGCCTTGCACGCCGTAGCCCAGCACGGCGATGGTCTCGTCTTTCAATATTTCACGTGCTTTCTCCAGAGGAAATTCTTCGCGGGTAATCACATTCTCCATTACGCCGCCAAAATTCATTTGTGCCATTGTTTTCAGTGTTTAGTAGTCATTAATTATACATGTATTTGGTTCTCTTCAAACGTTATCTTCGAGCGGCACACGGTCTCGGTGCCGTTCTTCCGTATCTCCACGTTGCAGGTGTCTTCCCCCGCCTCGGTCTCGAGGTAGAAGTCGAGCTGGTCGTCGTAGTAACTCTCGGCCACGTAGGCCATCTCGAAGCGGCGGATGCGCTTCTGCCTGTACTGTTCCAGCGGGAACAGGTCGAGGATGTGCTCGATGTAGCGTATGCTGTTCACATGGCCATTGATGTCGATGTCGCTGTATTTGGCCCGCAGAGAGGCGGACGGCCCTTCGGCGTGCACCTTGATGCGCGAGGGCTTGTCGATGGGGCAGGGCGCGTCGCAGATGTACTCCGTGATGCTTCCCCCGTTCACTTCCAGCAGGTCGATGGGCCGCCGGGTGTGCATGTTTATCATGGCCCACACCGAGCGCGCATAGCCCAGGGGATGCCCGTCCTTGTCCAAGATGGCGAAGTTGCGGTCGGTGAAGAGGCGGTAGACATTCTCCACCCATGTCTGCACCGAGAACGGCTCGTATTGGCAGGGCATCTCGGTCATCTCGATGGCCAGGCGCGAGAGCACCCAGGTGTAGTTCTCTTCGTTCAGCGTGGCCATGCCGAAGCCGCGTTCCTCGGCGTGGAAGCCAGCGCAGTTCAGCAGGTGGTTGCCCAGCACGCCCAAGGTGAGCCGTCCCGTAAAGTCTGCGTGAAACGGTTCCACCACAAACGGATAGGTCCCTATCTTCTCATTGGCTGTATTCATGATTGCTGCTCTTTGGATTGACGGTATTTGGCTTCGCGCTCGGCCAGGTATTCATTGACCCGCTCGATGCAACTGGTGGTGATGGCCACCCGTCCCGAACGCACGAACTGAAGCACACAACCCAGTTTCTGCAACTCGTGGTAAAGCTGCGTGATTTCTTCGCTCATGCCGTTCATCTCCACAATGGCGAATACGGGGTTCACCTCGACGATGCGGGCATGGAACTGGCGGATGACTTTCGACACCTCGTGTTTGTTCTCCAGCACCGGGGTAGTCAGTTTGTAGAGGGCAATCTCGTGCTGGTAGATTTCGCTGTCGGTGAAATAATGCGCCTGCAGCACGTCTATCTTCTTCGATATTTGCTTCACCACCTTCTCAATCGTGTCTTTGTCTGTCCATGCGGTGATGGTGTATTTATGCACGCCCTGAATGGAAGATGCCGACACATTGAGGCTCTCGATGTTGATTTGCCTCCGCGTGAAGACGGCCGTCACCTGGTTCAGCAGTCCGGCAATGTTCTCCGAATGGACGATAATGGTATATAATGTCTTATCCATAGCTTTCAAGTTTACTCAACATTCCAACAACATCTGATTGACCGAGCCTCCCGGGGGAGTCATGGGCAATACGTTTCCTTCCTCTACCACGCACGCTTCCAGCAAGAACGGCCCGTCGGTGGAGAGCATCTCGTTGACGGCTTCCCGCAGTTCTTCGCGCGTCATGACACGACGGGCGGGGATGCCATAAGCAGCCGCTATCTGAAGGTAATCGGGATTAAGCATCGGGGTGAAGGAATAGCGGCGGTTGAAGAACATGGCCTGCCACTGGCGCACGTTGCCCAGGAAGTTATTGTTCAGCATAATCATCTTCACCGGCGCCTGTTGCTCCATGATAGTGCCCAGCTCTTGCAAGTTCATTTGGAAACCTCCGTCACCCATAAATACGCACACAGTACGGTCCGGTCTTCCGAAGGTTGCACCGATGGCAGCCGGCATACCGAAGCCCATCGTACCCAGTCCGCCCGAGGTTACGATGCTGCGCGGCTCCTTGTAACGGAAATAGCGGGCCGACATCATTTGGTTTTGGCCGACGTCTGTCACCAGAATTGCCTCGTCATGAGTGGCATCGCTCACGGCACGTACCACTTCTCCCATGCTCAGCATATCGCCTGACGGTTGTAACTCCGGACGAATCACCTTTTCAGTTTCCACCTCTTCATAGGTGTGGAAGCTCTGAAGCCAGTCCTCGTGCTTGGCCGGTTTTAAAAGAGCCGTCACAGCCGGCAACGTTTGTTTACAGTCGCCCAGCACGGCCACGTCGGCCTTGATATTCTTATCTATCTCGGCTGGGTCGATATCGAAGTGTATGATCTGAGCCTGTTTGGCATAGGTGTTTACGTTGCCAGTCACACGGTCGTCAAAACGCATGCCGACGGCAATAAGCACGTCGCACTTGTTGGTATTGATGTTCGGCCCGAGATTGCCGTGCATGCCCAACATTCCTTTGTTCAACGGATGAGCGGTAGGCAAAGCAGAGAGTCCCAATAAGGTACGGGCGGCAGGCAGTCCTGCTTTTTCTATGAAAGCACGGAGTTCGGCTTGTGCATTGCCCAACTCTACCCCCTGTCCCACCAATACCAGGGGGCGCTGGGCGTTATTGATAAGGTCGGCCGCCTGACGGATGGCTTCTTCATCCGGCTCAGGTACGGGCAGATAGCTCCGTATATAGTCCACCTTGACGGGCGCATATGCCATCTTGTCCGTCTGCGCATTCTTGGCGAAATCCAACACGACGGGACCGGGCCTTCCGCTCCGGGCAATGTAAAAGGCGCGTGCCACCGCCCAAGGCACATCTTCAGCACGCCGAATCTGATAGCTCCACTTGGAGATGGGCTGGGTGATGCCCACGAGGTCGACCTCTTGGAAAGCATCCGTGCCCAGGAATCCCGTACCGACCTGCCCGGCAATGACCACAACGGGCGTGCTGTCCATCATGGCATCGGCAATGCCTGTAATGGTGTTGGTAGCACCAGGTCCACTTGTGACAAGGCAAACTCCTACTTTGCCCGATACACGCGCATAACCTTGTGCAGCGTGGGTGGCTCCTTGTTCATGGCGTACCAATATGTGTTTCAGTCTGTCTCGATGGTCGTAAAGCGCGTCGAAGACGGGCATGATGCTTCCCCCCGGATAGCCAAAGAGAGTATCTACTCCTTGAGCTTCCAATGAGCGCATCAAAGCTTCTGCGCCAGTTATAAAGTTTTTTGTTTCATTGCTCATGATTGCATAGAAAATATTGTTTGTCTGGCAAATGGAAGATGATTGATTTCTTATATAATTCTTACTCCACCTTTATCGGCAGAGCTGACCATAGCTGCATACGCTTGAAGTGCTTTCGACACACTCCTTTGTCTGGTGATTGTTCTCATCGGACGTTCTTTTAGCTCTTTGTCTGACAACTTTACGTTGATACTCCGGCGAGGGATGTCTATTTCGATAATGTCACCATCCTGAATTTTGCCGACATTACCGCCTGCGGCTGCTTCCGGTGAAATATGTCCGATGCTTAATCCTGATGTACCTCCACTGAAACGTCCGTCTGTGATGAGTGCACATTCTTTGCCTAAGTGGCGTGATTTAAGATAAGAAGTAGGATAGAGCATCTCTTGCATGCCAGGGCCTCCTTTCGGACCTTCGTAAATGATGACAACTACATCTCCGCTTTGCACTTCTCCTTCTAAAATCCCTTGACAAGCGGCTTCTTGTGAATCGTAAACACGGGCAGGGCCAGTAAAATGTAAAATGCTTTCGTCTACGCCGGCTGTCTTCACTACACAACCGTCTTGAGCGATGTTTCCCTTTAGTACTGCCAATCCTCCGTCTTTGCTATAAGCATGTGCCAGATCGCGGATGCAACCGTTGGCACGGTCCGTATCCAATTCTTTATAATAAGTCTCTTGCGAACCTAATTCCAGGTTGAACTTTCCGCCAGGAGCAGAAGCATATTTTTTTAGGGCTTTTGAACTTACGTTTGAACCGGTGATGTCATATTTTTCTATTTCTTCACCTAAAGTCATTCCATCCACACGTTTCACATTCGTGTCCACCAGTCCTCCTTTGGCTAGTTCACTCATGATTGCTACGATGCCGCCTGCCCGATTCACGTCTTGTATATGATACTTTTGTGTATTGGGGGCTACTTTACAGAGGCAGGGGGTGCGGCGTGACAAGGCATCAATGTCATCCATGCAGAAATCTACTTCCGCTTCATGAGCAATGGCCAACAGGTGCAACACGGTGTTTGTTGACCCTCCCATAGCAATATCCAATGTCATGGCGTTCAAGAAAGCTTGTCGGGTTGCAATGCTTCGTGGAAGAATACTTTCATCACCTTCTTCGTAATACTTTCGTGCATTTTCCACAATGAGCCTTGCTGCGTCCTTGAATAGCTTTTTGCGATTCTTATGCGTAGCTACAATGGTGCCATTCCCCGGCAGAGCCAATCCGATGGCTTCATTCAGGCAGTTCATCGAGTTGGCTGTAAACATGCCCGAACAACAACCGCATGTAGGGCAGGCATGTCGTTCTATTTGAGCTACATCTGCATCGCTCACGTTGTTGTCGGCCGACTGTATCATGGCATCTATCAGATCCAGATGCCGTCCGTTCCATTCGCCGGCTTCCATCGGTCCGCCAGATACGAATACGGTGGGTATGTTGAGGCGCATGGCGGCCATCAACATTCCAGGTGTAATCTTGTCGCAATTACTGATACATATCATGGCATCTGCCTTATGGGCATTTACCATATATTCTACGCTATCTGCAATAAGGTCTCGTGAAGGCAAAGAATAAAGCATGCCGTCATGCCCCATAGCGATGCCGTCGTCTATGGCTATCGTGTTGAATTCAGCTGCAAAACACCCCAGTTTTTCAATTTCTTTTTTAATGTATTGTCCGATATCGTGCAAGTGCACATGTCCGGGGACGAATTGAGTAAATGAGTTGACTATGGCAATGATAGGTTTACCCATCTGTTCTTTTTTCATGCCGTTGGCTGTCCAAAGAGCGCGTGCTCCTGCCATGCGACGTCCCTGTGTACTGGATGAACTACGTAATTGCTGTTTCATTCTCTTTTGTTCCTTTCATTAAAAAAGCCTTTCCCACGGTAGTGAGAAAGGCTTTATTTTTTCTATATGTAAATATACATACACGTCCTTTCTCACGCTCTTGATGCTATGACCACGACGCGAATAATGTGCAGGACTGCCAATAGGTTGGATGTATGTAGGTTTATCATATCGGTTGTTATTTCTACTTAATGTTGGTGCAAAGGTAAGGCGTTTTTTATAATATACAAACAATTTGAAGAGAAAAGTGATAAAAAAGTGATTATCCGTAAGAAGAACAGGCGGATAATGCATGATTTTATTAGATGGACGTCATTTAGCAGAGTTTTTCTAAATCTTCTGCTTTGTCCACGATGTGTGCGGGAGTATATTCTTCCAGTTCTGTTCGTGGACGAAATCCCCAAGTCACTCCACAGGCTTCTACACCAGCATTGCGGGCCGTCAGCATGTCTACGCCTGAATCGCCTACATAGAGCACATCTGCGGGCGAGACGGCCGTTATCCGTAAGATATCATGCACGATGCATGGATCCGGCTTGACGGGAAGGCCTTCTCGTTGCCCCAAGACAGCGGCAAAATGGATGTTGGGGAAATAGTGCCTGATGAGTTTTGTTGTGGCTTCCTGGTATTTGTTGGAAGCCACTGCCAACTGTATGCCGAGCGCTTGCAAGCGGTTCAGCAAAGCCTGTATGCCGGGATAAGGCTGGCTCATGTCGGCATTATGTATATTATAATACGGTATGAACTCGGCGCGCATGCGCAGTACATTTTCCGGCGTCTTTTCGCCTTCGGGCAATGCCCGTTCGAAAAGCTTATTGATACCGTTTCCCACCATGAAGGGATATTCTGAAAGTTCGTGTGTGGGATAGCCCAATGTCCGGAGGGCATGATTGGTGCTTTGTGCCAGGTCGGCGATGGTGTTCAACAGCGTACCGTCCAGGTCAAAAATGACAAGTTTCTTCATATCTTTCTACTTCTTTAAAGAAAAAAATCAATCTGTCAATCCGGGGAAAATACTTCAATGCGAGGCAGGAGGCCTATCAACTTTTGCTTTTGTTCGCCCGCTTTTTCCTCGGTGGAAGATGGCTTTTTTGAGGCACAAAGATACGACTTATGCAGATTCTTCCTATCTTTGCAGCCTCAATTTAAGTTAATACGACTATGAGTTACAATTTGTTGAAAGGAAAAAGGGGCATCATTTTCGGTGCTTTGAACGAACAGTCCATTGCCTGGAAGGTGGCCGAGAAGGCCGTTGAAGAAGGCGCGACGATAACCTTGTCCAATACGCCCGTGGCCGTGCGCATGGGGCAAGTGTCCGACCTGGCAGAAAAGCTTCATTGCGAAGTGATTCCTGCTGATGCTACCAGTGTACCTGATTTGGAGAACGTTTTTCGCCGTTCTATGGAGGTGTTGGGCGGACAGATTGACTTCGTGCTGCACTCTATCGGAATGTCGCCCAATGTGCGCAAGAAACGTACCTACGATGATTTGGATTATGATATGTTGGGAAAGACCCTGGACATTTCGGCTCTCTCTTTCCACAAGATGATACAGACGGCTAAAAAGCTGAATGCTATTGCCGAATATGGTTCTATCCTGGCTTTGAGCTATGTAGCAGCCCAGCGTACTTTCTTCGGCTATAACGACATGGCCGACGCCAAGGCTCTGTTGGAGTCCATCGCCCGTAGCTTCGGATACATCTATGGCCGCGAACACCACGTGCGTGTCAACACCATTTCCCAATCGCCTACCATGACCACTGCCGGTTCGGGCGTGAAAGACATGGACAAACTCTTCGACTTCGCCAGCCGCATGTCTCCTCTGGGCAATGCTTCCGCTGACGAATGTGCCGACTATTGCATCGTGATGTTTTCCGACCTGACCCGGAAGGTTACCATGCAAAATTTGTATCATGACGGAGGATTCTCCAGCATGGGCATGAGCCTTCGTGCCATGAATACCTATCAGAAGGGATTGGATGACTATATGGACGAAAACGGAAATGTAATCTACGGATAACTTTGCAGTGGCCAATGATGAATGGAAGAAGGCTGGAAAATCAGTGCTCACCCATTAATCATTGGCCCTTTGACATTTATTTTTATGACCCATGGAATCTGCACTTTATCTGTTGCCGGTAACTTTAGGCGATACGCCTGTTGATTCTGTATTGCCTGCCTATAATAAAGAAGTGATAAAAGATATACGTCATTTCATAGTGGAAGATGTACGCTCAGCTCGTCGTTTCCTCAAGAAAGTTGATCGTGAAGCAGACATAGATTCCATGACTTTCTATCCTCTGAACAAACATACCTCTCCGAACGATATTTCCGGCTATCTGCAACCGTTGTTGGAAGGTCATCCGATGGGTGTAATCTCCGAGGCCGGTTGCCCGGCTGTAGCTGATCCGGGCGCAGATGTAGTGGCCATTGCCCAACAGAAGAACTTAAAGGTAGTGCCTTTGGTGGGGCCTTCATCCATCATCTTATCCGTAATGGCTTCTGGATTCAATGGGCAAAGTTTTGCTTTCAACGGTTATCTTCCCATCGAACCCGGGGAACGGGCTAAAAAGCTCAAGCAATTGGAACAGCGCGTTTACGCAGAGCATCAGACCCAATTATTTATCGAGACTCCTTATCGGAATAATAAAATGTTGGAAGACATTTTGCACAATTGCCGTCCTCAGACTAAACTCTGTATTGCTGCCAATATCACGTGCGAAGGGCAATTCATTCGGACAAAGACAGTCAAAAACTGGCAAGGAAATCTGCCTGATTTGACTAAGATTCCTTGTATTTTTCTCTTGTACAAATAATCTCCCGTAAAGGTTCGTATTCATACTCCAGGAATTTGCTGAAGTATTGTTTCCCCAAGTCTTGCTTTATCTGTTGGAGTGTCCATAGCTTGCCCTCTTTGGGGGGGAGGATACTGTTGTCCAATTCGAGTGAGAACAGATAAACCAGCCGGTTGGCTGTATGGTCGCGGTAGTAATATCGGAAGTGAAAGCGGAGGTTGCGCAAAGAAATTTTCGGCATCAGTTCTCTTGCTATTCTTTTGGCTGCCTGTTCGATATTTTCTCCATAAACCGGATATCCTTCCAGGGGCAAATCGTTTTTCCCTTTTTCACAAAAGCAGGTTTGAGGACGAGGTAATAAATAGAGCATATTATAAGCAGTTATGGCAATACGCACTACCGGAAAGATTGCTTTCTTATCCGAACGGAGGATGGTTGCTAACAACGGCTTTTTGCCAATGACATGGCCCAATGTATTCACCACAGGGACAAAAGAAACTCTTCTTAACCGTTTGTTGAAATAGTATAGACCTATTTGGTTGAGCAGTATGGTGGTAATGAATATGCCCAGAGGTATTGTCTCGAAAAGAAACGTGTGAAATCGGGGGATGTCGGAAACAAAAAAATGCGCAGCTAACAGAAGAATCAAGTGCAAAAAGACAAGAACCATCAGAATACGTGCCGATACAATGGCAGCTTCGATGCTCTGAATGAACTTGCGCCGTCGTTCATTTGAAGGATGGGACAAGTGGTTTGCCCATTTTTCTCCGAATAACAGCAGCAGCAGAGAAGGGCAGGCGATGGCGCCTTCTATAAGCAACGGGAGTTTATCGCTGGATTGAAAGAACGGGAGCCACATGGCAAGCAGTAACGTGCCTGTTGTCCCGTACAATAAAAGCGGAAGCATCTGATGATGGCTGAACAGGCACAGTAACAGCCCTAATCCTGCCCCGGCGTATAAAGCTATGTCAGGTTTTATAAAGAAACCGGCAATCATGGCAACTATTCCGGGCAGGAATCCCAATGACAGGTTGAATTTAGGCGACAAGACTTGTGTGTGATTCATCTCTGCATTGTTTAGACCTTTCCGTCTTAACATACATTCGGCAGGAAATGTTCACGGTTTTTGGGCCAACATCTTGCTTTTGTCTGCATGATAAGATGAACGTACCAATGGGCCGCTTTCCACTTGGTCGAATCCTTTTTGCAGTCCCATTTCCTTATAGATGGCAAATTGGGCAGGGGTGACGTATTCTGCCACCGGATAGTGCTTGTGCGAAGGTTGCAGGTATTGTCCGATGGTAAGAATACGGCATCCTGCGTTTCTCACATCATCTATCAACTCTTCCACTTCCTGAGGCGTTTCCCCCAGCCCTACCATAATACCCGATTTGCAGCAGATGCCGCTTTCGGCTATTTGTTGCAAAACCCTCAGACTCGTTTCATAGCGGGCGGCACTACGCACGACAGGGCTGATGCGGCGCACAGTCTCCATGTTGTGCGACATGATGTCCGGTTGTGCGTCGATAACCATTTGTACCAGCTCCTTACGGCCTTGAAAGTCCGGAATGAGCACTTCGATGGTGGTATCCGGGTTCTGTTCTCTAATGGCTGCGATGGTGCGTGCCCAGTGTGCGGCTCCCAAATCCGGCAGGTCATCACGGTCTACCGAGGTAATGACCGCATGCGACAGTTTCATGAGGGCAACAGATTGGGCTACATGTGCCGGCTCTCCTTCATCCAGCGGCAAGGGCTTTCCGGTACGGGTATTGCAGAACTTACAACAGCGTGTACAGATGTCTCCACCTATCATGAAGGTGGCCGTACCGCGGCCCCAACATTCTCCCATGTTGGGGCAACGGCCACTGCTGCATATCGTGTGCAGGCAATGGGATTCCACTATACGTTTTGTTTCACTATATCTTTCGTTGGCTGCAATGCTTATCTTGAGCCATTCAGGTTTGCGTACCCTATCCGTCATTTCAAGTGCGTGTTGAAGAAATTCGTCAACTTGGTGTACAGATGCTTTCTTGTGTTGCCGCCATAAATGCTGTGGTTGCGGTTTGTATATATCTGCATGTCGAACTGCTTGCCCAATTGAACCAGATGTTCGGCATATTCGGCGCAGTTCTGGTAATGCACGTTGTCGTCGGCCGTGCCGTGCACCAGCAAGAGGTCGCCGTGCAGTTTGTCTGCACGCGTAAAGGCAGAAGCGGCTTTATATCCGTCGGCATTCTCTTGCGGAGTGCGCATGTAGCGTTCGCCGTAGATGGTGTCGTAATAGTTCCAGTCTGTCACGGCTGCCACGGCCACGCCCGCTTTGAATACCGGAGTTCCTTCGCTCATGCTCATCAGAGTCATGTAACCTCCGAAGCTCCATCCCCAGATGCCGATGCGGTCTTTGTCTACGTAAGGCTGCAGACCCAGGTAGACAGCCGTTTCCACCTGGTCATGCGCTTCTTTGACTCCCAGGTTCATGTATGTGCATTTTTCGAAAGCAGCGCCGCGTCCGCCGGTACCCCGTCCGTCTACACATACGATGAGATATCCTTGTGAAGCCATGTAAGTCTCCCAACTGATGCTGAAGTCATCGAGCACCTCTTGCGAGCCGGGGCCGCTGTATTGGTACATGATGACAGGATATTTTTGGTTTTCGTCGAAGTCCGCAGGTTTCATCATCCAGCCGTTCAATGTCACGCCGTCTGAGGTCTGGAACGTGAAGAACTCTTTCTGAGGCATGTCATATTCCTCCATTTTGCTTTTCAGTGCTGCGTTGTCTACCAGTGTAGCAAGCGTTTTGCCCGTGTTGTCGTTGAGGGTGATGACATAAGGCGTATTCAGGTTGGTGTAACAGTTCAGGAAATATTTGAAGTCAGTGCTGAACAGTGCCATATTGATGCCTTCTTCGGCAGAGAGCTTGGTCTTTTTCCCTTTGCGGTCTGTTTTCCATACAGCCTGACGCAAAGGGCTGCCTTCGTTGCTGGCATAATAGAAAGTGCCGTTCTTCTCGTCGTATCCTAAAAAGTCTTTTACTTCAAATTCCCCTTTGGTGATTTGCTTGCTCAGATTTCCGTTCATGTCGTACCAATACAAGTGGTTGAAACCGCTGCGCTCGCTGACGAACGAGAAATGGTCTTTGTAGAAGCGAATATTGTCGAACGTGCTTTCTTTGATGTAAGTATCTGTTTCGTCCCGCAAGGCCAGTTTGCAGACAGTGCTTCGTGGGTCGCCCAGATAAAGGTCGAATCGGTTCTGATAACGGTTCAGCGTAAATATGGCCAGCTTATTGGGGTCTTGTGTAAAGCGGATGCGGGGAATGTAACCATCGGCATCGAGAGGCAATCTCATTTGCCGCGTCACTTTTGTTTTGATGTCAAACGTGTGCACTGTTACTTTCGAGTTTCTTTCACCGGTTTTGGGATATTTGTACACATAGGCACCGGGGTATTTCTCATATTCTTTCGCGTGTGGCTTTTCGCCGGCATAGAGCGGGAAGGAGAAAGACGATACTTCAGACTCGTCCCAGCGCACATAAGCCAGCATTTTGCTGTCGGCGCTGAACTCCAAGGCACGGTTATAGGCAAATTCCTCTTCATATACCCAGTCGGGGATGCCGTTCAACACAGCGTTGCGCTTGCCGTCTGTCGTCACTTGGCTTTCGCTGTTTCCATAAAGGCGTTTTACCAAGAAAATATTGTTGTCGCGCACGAAAGCTACCATTGTGCCGTCCGGTGAGAAAACAGGAGCCTGCTGCGGCCCGCCGTCCGACAGACGTTCCACTTTGTTGTCTATTTCCCCCTCCATGTTGCGCCGGAGGCTGTATAAATAGTAGATGGCTGTGTACGAACGACGGTAAATGGGCTTGGTTTCTGTGGCAATGAGCAATGTATTTCCATCCGGCGAGAACCTGTAACTGTCGAAATTCTTGAAAGGACATTCGCGCACCGTGGTCACGTCGAACAGCACTTCCACTTGTTCCCCTGTCCGGAAAGAATATTTAATGATTTGCGTCCCTTCGTCATTCATTTGCGAATAATATTCGCCCTCGCCCGGGATGGGAGTGATTCCGTAGAGATTTTCGGGACGGAATGTGCCGTTTACGACTTCTTCCAGCGTGAGAGGCCTCTTTGTCTGGGCTACCGTCAGGATGGGCAAGCAAAGACATAAAAATAAAAGAGTAGAAATGGTCTGTTTCATGATGATTGATATTTTTTGCTGGGCAAAGATACGCAAAGGAAACAGAGTTGCCAAGGACAGAATGGAAAAGATGGCAGTTGGATGGGATAAACACGATGTTTAATGCGCTAAAGTGCCTCTTTAGCCGTGTCAAGAGCCATTTGGCAGCCAACGTGTCTCAGGTAAAAAAGACTGATGCTTTTATGGGATAAATTCCTTCCAAATTCGTTTCTTGTTCGTTTCTAAGGAGACGAACTTGGAACGACTTTGGAACGACTTTGGTAGGACTTTGATATTGTTTGTTTGGGGGAGCGAATGAATAGGAATTCGGAGTTTTGCTTTTTTGACAAATTATGGTATGAATGAAATTTTCAGGGAAAGGTTTGAGTGAAAAGTGCCGGATTGGAGGTATGGGTGAAAACACAGATAGTACAGTGAGCGTTAGTACTATCTGTGCATTGAAATAATCAGTAATGTATTAGCCGTTATTTATCAGTTCGTCCACTTGCCGGAACAGTCCTGTCATTTCAGGTGTGCGGATTCGGTTTACTTGCTCCATGATTTGACGGGCGAGGCGATTGGTGTCGTTACCGGCATACCATGCAAAGAGATATTGCAGTTCGTTGGTGTTACTGCTGAGTGAAAGTTGACCACAGTTGAGGTTGAACTGGGCATCCCACATTACTTCAAAAGGTTTCTGGTTGAGGTTGCGGATGGAGAAACAAGTCTGCATTTGTCGGAAAAGGGGATTTTTATCCATTAGTTCGTAAACTTTTTTGCAGGTTTCTTCATCAGTGTTTCTAATCCATAGCCGACAGTTATAGCCGCTCCAAGAGTGAAGGGAAAGAAACTTTGAGGGATAATCCTTGAGTTTCCATTCGATGTCCCAAGCGTTCCAGATTGTGCATGTCCATTCTGTATGATTGGCATCAATGCTTGTCAGTGACATGAGTTCACGTTGTAGCTTCTGATACCAACGATTGCGTATTTCTTCTTTTGAGTTGGCCAATTCTGTAAAGGCGCTCCATTTCTCGGGCGTATCAAACATGCCCATCGATTTTTGTAACATTTCTTCAGTCATAACTATTGCGTTTTAAAGTTTCTTACATGTCATTTGATATTGTCTGAGGAATTCCCGCAAAGCATGGTTGCCAGAGGGTAGGGCTTGTATGCAATCTTCTATCCATTGGCAGATAAAGCCATTGAATGTACGGATGTCTGGTTTCATAGGCATCTGCTTCGGTAAATCTGTTGGCCAATTTTCCGGGCGTTCCAAAGTTTGAAAAGTTGGAATTTTGTATTCATTGGGCGTGAGATATACGATGCGGAACAGTTCCTTACGATTTTCATAGAAAGCAACCTCTGAATGTTTGGTACGGCTATAAATTGCATTGTGCCAGTAACGATATAGCTGGTTGGGTTGGTCTATGGCCCAATTAGATTTATTTTCTATAACGACCACGCTTAATGGATGGTTACGTACCAGCAAAAGGTCGATGCGTCCCTGTTCTGCAACTATATTCCAATGTTCTTCATCCATATGTTTGGCTATCTTAATGTCAAGCCTTTGTAAGAACAGGCAAAGAAATAAATTTCCTTGTCCGTGTAGTTCGTTTGGCTCCAACAGAAACTTTAGTAGCCGGCTGTGGCTGGTTTCTCCGATGCTGATGCCGCATAAATCCAGCAGAGAAAAAACGTTGAAGTTGTGTCCGTCTTCTTTGTGAGACTTTCGGTCTGTTTCTATCCATTTATACAAGGTTTGCATAAAGCTGAAGCTTTCTTGCCAAGCATTAACAAGCGCCTTGTCGTTTTGTTGTCGCAGGGCACAAATTTCATTTAAGATATTGGTGCAAATGGGAATAAAGTTTGAAGAGCTTTCTTTATGCAGTTGGGATATTCTCGTAAGTAAAGATTCTTTCTCTTTCTGCGCATTTTGCTGCTCTTGGGCAAACCGGTCAAGCGTATTCTTGTTTATGAGTATTTCTGTATCGTCCATAGTTTCAATTGTTATGTCGTAGAAGCCTTGGCGGAAAAGCGCACGATGTCTTCCATATAATACCAAACAATCAGCGTTGTTGTCAGTCCGGCAAACGATGTGGTGAACCGATTGATTACATAGAGCAATGTCAGTTCAAACATACTCGTATTGCTGTTGATATAGAGCATGCGTCGCGAAACGACTTCGTCCATGTTGATAGCGGTAAAAATGGCTACAAGGATGCCGAATACAAGCGGCGGCACCAGAAGCCCCCAAATGTTTCCGGGGTCGTTTGCAATGATTATAAGGTCAAGAAAAGCGAAAAACAAAAGTGTAAGCAGACAATAGACGAACTTCTTGGGTGCCATAGCCCAGCATAAGACACCTGTAAGGATGATAAATCCGCCTGCGGAAGCTTGAGTCATATCATCCCAATGTGCGAAAAGAAATCTCGCACTGATGGTACAGATAATGAGGATAAAGATTATCAATTATTGAATCTCGTAGAATGATATTATTATCAGATTACTTTGATGATTATCTTTTTATGTATAACTTTGTACTGTTAATATAATATGAAACAATATGGCGAAAATAGAATGCTCAAACCGGTTGCGTGTAATTTTGGCTGAAAAAGAAATAACTAATCGCTGGTTGGCAGAACAGATGGGGGTTACAGACATGACTGTTTCACGATGGAAAACTAATAAGGTACAGCCATCAATGGCCCAGTTTGTTGAGATTGCCCAACTGCTTAAAGTGGATATTAAAGATCTTATTGAGGCTGATTTTAATTATGATATAGAATAATTACTGGTTATGAGGTGTACTGAAACGGCAATTAAAAATGTAATAAAACGCATAATATAACATATATGAATCTGTTACAGATAGACATATACGGAGATGAAATTTTTGAACGATCCCCAAAGCTGCTATCAATGTTGCTCATAGATCGCACTTTAAGTTCAGAAAATTGTCAAGTTAATATTTTCTGGGCGACAAGTAATTATGCCGATTTGGGGGTTGGATATCAGTATAGCGATCAAATTACATTAGAGGCTATTACTGGCAAAAATGGAGATGTGATCAAGCCTCGGGCCGTTAAAAGCCTTGAAATGCAACAGCAACGCAGCCGTGAAATGGCCGAAGTTTTCACTCCGTCATGGATTTGTAATAAACAAAACAATCTGATTGACAATGCTTGGTTTGGGCGAGAAAACGTATTTAATGTAGAGGTAGATAATCCTGACGGTTCACATTCGTGGATTCCGACAGAGGGGAAAATTGTATTTCCTGAAGGTAAAACCTGGCATGATTACATCAACGAAAATCGCCTTGAAATTACCTGTGGAGAGGCTCCCTATCTGGTGAGCCGATATGATTCCGTAACAGGTGAGCCGATACCGATAGAACGAAGGATAGGATTACTTGATAGAAAACTTCGCGTCGTCGGGGAAAATACACAGACATCAAGCGAATGGCTAAAAGCAGCTCAATTGGCCTATATGAGTGTTTACGGTTACGAATGGCAGGGAGACAACCTTGTTCTTGCCCGGGAGTCTCTTTTGTACACCTTCATCGACTATTATAAAGCAAAATTTGGTAAAAAGCCACAACTCAAATCGTTGCAATATATTGCTTCCATCATCTCATGGAATATTTGGCAGATGGACGGTTTGAAAGGGGTAATTCCGGAAAGTTGCCATAGCGTACAACAAACAGTCCAGAACCTGTTTGATTCGAATATAACGGTTCAAGAGTGTGAAGGTTGTCAGAAAGGTAATATTCACAAACATAATGGAGCCTATTGTAAGATTAAGGATTGGCGTGGCAATAAAACGCTGACTTTTATCTCATTGTTAAAGAAAGGGAAATAGTATGGCAGACACAAATTTAAAAATAGATACGACGCTTCTTGATGGCTTGATTGTAGGGCGGGTTGAGCCGCATATCTATGCTTTTTCGACTGAAACAGTTCCCAACTATTTGAAGGTCGGTGACACGGCCCGAGGAGTGCGTGTCCGTCTGGACGAATGGAGAAAGATTTTCCCTAATCTGGTACAGCAGTACGAACATTCGGCACAGATAGACGATGAGACTATTTTTCGTGATTTTGCTGTCCATACTTTTCTGGAACAGGAAAAAGGCAGAACACGGTTGCTACCAGATACGTTTGGGCATCTGCCTTACTATTCAAAGGAGTTTTTTGAAGGGGCAACGACCGCTGATCTGGAAGAGGCTATATCGGACATCTATAAAAGCGCACGGGATAAAAACGGCAAATATCAATTTTATTCTCCGGATCGCCTACCTCAAACATTTACCTACGAACGAACGGATAGCTATCCTCCCCGAGCCAATCAGCAGCAGGTCATTGACAACTTCAGAAATGCGGTCGCTGCCGGACGCACCAATCTGTTGCTGTACGCTGTAATGCGGTTCGGCAAGTCTTTCACGGCGATGTGCTGCGCCAAAGAGATGGATGCGAAAATTGTGGTCGTCGTCTCAGCAAAGGCCGATGTAAAACAAGAATGGAAAAAGACGGTTGAGAGCCATGTTTACTTTTCAGGCTACAAGTTTTTGGACAGTACGTCGTTAAATAGCAATGAAAACATTATTTCCGATACTCTCGCTGCCGGAGATAAGGTCGCATTATTCTTGACGTTGCAAGATTTGCAAGGAAAAGAAATCAAGGCAAAGCACAAAGAGGTTTTTGAGCATCAAATTGATTTGTTAATCGTTGATGAAACCCATTTTGGAGCTCGTGGTGCCTCCTATGGAAAGGTCTTACAGCAATATAATCTCAGCAAATCACAAATTAAAAAGGAACTACAAAGTATCGATGGTTTTGAAACACTCGATCAGGTGGACGAAGCCGTAAAAACATTGGATACAAAGATTCGCATACATCTTTCCGGTACGCCATACCGAATTTTGATGAGCGATGAATTCAAAAAGGAGGACATCATTGCCTTTGTACAGTTTACGGATATTATCGACGAGCAGAAGCAGTGGGATGACGAGCATCTTAAAGAGGATGATTGTAATGAATGGGACAATCCTTATTATGGATTTCCACAGATGATTCGCTTTGCGTTCAATCCGAATGTCTCTTCCGTGAAAAAGATGGAGGAACTGCGTAAAAATGGTATTACCTATGCATTTACTGAGTTGTTCCGGTCCCATTCGATTACGCCTAAAGCAGACGGCAGCCATCGGCAGTTCTTACACGAAGCAGAAATTCTGGATTTGCTGGAGGTAATCGATGGCACGAAAGAGGATGAGAATTTGCTCGGCTTTCTCGATTACGCCAAAATCAAAGACGCTAAGATGTGTCACCATATTGTTGTTGTGCTGCCTTTCCGTGCCTCCTGCGATGCTATGGCTACATTGATTCAACGCGAAAAGGAACGATTCAAAAATCTATGTGATTACGAAGTTATCAACATTGCAGGCTTTGACGAAGAGCGTAAATACTCGACTACGGATATTATCAAAGGGAAGATCAAAACTTGCGAAGAGAAGGGTCGCAAGACACTGACGTTGACCGTTAACCGGATGTTGACTGGAACAACCGTGCCGCAATGGGACACGATGCTTTACCTCAAGGGAACGTCATCTCCGCAGGAATACGATCAGGCAATATTCCGTCTGCAGAATCAATACGTTACCACCTTCAAGGATGAAAACGGCCGAATCATCAAGTACAACATGAAGCCGCAGACATTATTGGTAGACTTCGATCCGAATCGCATGTTCCGGTTACAAGAGTTGAAATCGCAGTTCTACAATGTCAATACGGAGGTTCAGGGTAATGCAAGTTTGAGAGACCGTATCGCAAAAGAGTTGGCAATCTCTCCTATCATCGTACTGAACAAAAATAAGTTGCAGGAAGCGACTCCGACCAATATTACAGATGAGGTTCGCGAATATTCTCGAAACCGCAGCGTATTGGACGAAGCATCGGAGATTCCGACCGACAGCATTCTGTTGGAAGACACCGAAATTCTCAAAGTTATTCGGGAGATTGCTCCCATTGATGCCAAAAATGGTCTCCAGATCAAACCGACAGAAGGTGATGGTGATGACCTTGATATGCCGGACACACCCGATAGGCCGGAAGGAACTGAAAACAGAGATACTGAACCGACCAATCGACCCAATCAACAGCCCGATCAGCCGAAGCCGGCAGAGGAAGACGATAAACTCGACAAACGGCTTGCCGCCTATTATGCGCGTATTCTCTTCTTCGCTTTCCTAACGGATTCGACAGTCAAATCGTTGGAGGAGGTGATTGCCGCTATCCCGGAGACGACGGATAACCGGCGAATCGCCAACCATCTCGGTCTGGACATAGGATTTCTGAAAGTGATTCAAGAGAAGAGCAATCCGTTTATCTTGCGGGCTCTCGACTATAAGATTGAAAATACCAACGATCTGATCCGTGACGCCGCACTGCGCCCCATGGAGCGGGTCGAGATTGCCATGCGCAGGTTCGGACGTTTGTCGGAATCGGAGATAGTTACCCCTGCGAAGGTCGCCGACGAGATGGTTGCCATACTGCCTTTCGAAGAGTTGAACGAGAAGGCTGATGCTAAATTTCTCGATATAGCCTCTAAAGAAGGTGAGTTCTCCGTTGCGTTGTATCAAAGATTCGGCGAGAAGGTCAAGCAGGGATTATATGCAATTGCGACCTCGACCTTGGCCTACGAATTTACGCGCAAGGTTTACACCTTGCTCGGGATGCCGGTTGAAAACATATATGCCGATTTTACGTCGTATGATTTGATTGGCGAAAATAATAATGAGATAATAAAGCAATTAACAGATATGAGATTTGACGTGATTATTGGCAATCCGCCGTACCAGGAAGAAGATGGAGGGGCAGGAGCCAGTGCCAAGCCTATTTACAATCAATTTGTCAATGTATCCAAAGAGATAGCCCCGACCTATTTGTGTATTATTATGCCGTCTCGTTGGATGGCTGGCGGGAAAGGCCTGGATGAATTTCGAAACGCAATGTTGAATGACAAACACATTGCTGAATTGCACGATTTCATGCATCCCGAGGACGTTTTTCCCAATACGAACAATCGTGGAGGTGTTTGCTATTTTGTGCGAAATACAAATTATGATAATACCAAGCATAAAGTAAAGGTGGTTACCCATTATGAAAATCATTCTTATGTTGCGCAAAGGCCTCTGAAAACAGATGATTTAGATATTTTTGTAAGAGATAGTCAGGCTATTAGTATTTTAGACAAGATCTTTAAAGAAGAGAATGTAGATACTATAAATAATTATATATCTGCTGCCAAGGCGTTTGGTTTTAGAACCTTTTTTATTGAAGATAATAGATTCAAAAATTCAGCAGACAATTTACAAGACGCGATAAAGTGCTATGGCCGGGCAGGAAAAATCGGCTATGTGGAACGGACAGAAGTACAGTCTCATCCGGAATGGATTGACAAGTGGAAAGTATATGTACCCGAATCCAATAATATTGGGACAGAATTGAATGACGACAATCAAAATTCATTTGTTGGAGCTCCTGGAACTATTTGTACAGAAACTTATCTTGTAGTTGGTGCGGAGTTAAACTTGACACAAGATGAAGCCTCGCATCTCTCCGATTATCTGAGATCCCGATTTGCCCGATTTTTATTAAGTTTGGCGAAGATAAGTCAGCATGGTACAGGCAAGACTTACCGATTCATTCCACTGCAAGATTTTTCAAAATCTTGGACAGATGCAGAACTCTATGCAAAATATGGTTTAACAGCTGAAGAAATTGACTTTATTGAGGCCAAAATTAAACCTATGGAATAATCCGTTATGCTATTCTAATTCAAAATACAATTAGCGAACAGATGTCGAATACAATGGAATTAGATATTAAATCATTGATAGGCGAAGCGACGGCTTACGACAAGAAGCAGATGCTTGAAATCAGACGGCCTAAAAGTTGGCTTAAGAGTGTCTCAGCCTTTGCCAATGGCGAAGGCGGCATACTGGTATTCGGTATCAGTGATGATGACCAAATATTAGGTCTTGCTGATGCAGAAGGTGACGCTGAAAAAATCAGTGAAGAGATAAAGAGTAAACTTGACCCTATTCCGGCAGTCAGACTTGAACTCAAGGAGGCAGATGGGAAGAAACTTGTGTTGTTGCATGTGTATTCAGGACAGGAAACACCATATTATTATATCGGCGACAAACAGCGTCTTGCTTTCGTCCGTATCGGTAATGAGTCTGTCGTTGCAGATCGTATTCAATTGAAAAGTCTCGTTCTGAAAGGTGCCGGCAAAACTTATGACAGCCTGCCTTCAAGTTACAGATTCGAGGATATGGCTTTTACCAAACTCAGATCTGTCCATTACAAAAGATTGCAACGCTCGTTTGATGACAGCGAATTTGTTTCATGGGGTATCATCGATGAAAACGGCGATCTGACAAATGCCGGAGCATTGTTGGCGGATGAATCCCCGATAAGACAATCCCGTATATTCTGTACTCGATGGAACGGTCTGGATATGACCAGTGGCTTAGGAGAAGCGATTGATGATGTTGAACTGGAGGGTTGTGTAATCGGCCAGTTACAGGATGCTGTGTCTTTTGTGCGGAACAATTCACGGAAGAAATGGTGGAAAGAGAGTGACCACCGCGAAGAATTGCCAGACTATCCCGAACGTGCTGTGACGGAAGCGATAGCAAATGCAATCATCCATCGTGACTATTTGCAGATGGGAAGCGAGATACATATTGACATGTACGACGACCGGATGGAGATATACTCTCCCGGTGGCATGATGGACGGCAGACTTATTCAGCATCTGAACCCTCTTACGGTACCATCCAAAAGAAGGAACCCGTTATTGGCTGATTTTTTCAGTCGATTAGGCTTAATGGAACGTCGTGGCAGCGGAATGAAGAAAATCATAAACACATATAGGTGTTATGAGCGTCTTTCAGACTACCACGCTCCAGAATTCACCTCCAATGCTTCCGAATTTCACGTGACTCTATGGAACTTAAATTTTGAAGGAAATGACAATAATACTACCACAGACAAGGCATCTCAAGAAGTGGAGTTCATAAAAAAACCGATAGAGTTCACAAAAGAGTTCATAAAAGAACCCATGGAGTTCACAAAAGAGTTCATAAAAGCAAGTCGCCAAATATATAAACTGATATCCATGAATCCTAAAGTCAGCACTGTTCAAATGGCTGATTCAATGGGATTATCAACACGTCAAGTTCTGAAATATCTGAAACGCCTTCAAGCATTAGACAAGATAGCTCGTGTAGGTGGACGCAAAATGGGAGAATGGAAGATTATTGATGAAGAGTACGAGGGATTCTTTGATAGGATATAATAGTATATTGTAGTCGTCTGAAAATAATATAATATTT
>NZ_JAMBLS010000006.1 GCF_023336905.1 Bacteroides sp. ET71 | reverse complement strand
ATATATTGCTGAAGAAATCTGTGAGAATCCATCTAATCAGCGTTATCTGGAGGTGTATCAAAATAGGTATCCATTTCCCCTCCTCTGGGGAGGAGGGGTGCCCAACGGACGGGGTGGTAGGTAAAATAAAGCTTTATATATAAGTTGATTATACTTCGCTACCACCTCCCCCTTCGGGTACTTACCCCCTCCGACTCCCCCGTTTTCGGGGGAGAGCAACCTCCTCCGGGGAGGAGAATTGAGATACTACCCTGCATTTTGATACACCCTCCCTCATGTTCTTTTACCCGGGTGGGTAAACGTCCTTTTACCCGGGTGGGTAAACGCTCTTTTACCCGGGTGGGTAAACGTCCTTTTACCCGGGTGGGTAAACGCTCTTTTACCCGGGTGGGTAAACGCTCTTTTACCCGGGTGGGTAAACGTTCTTTTAACGGGGTCGTTCAATTACGGGGCATACACCAGCTTCCCCTTTCCCTCTCCAAACAGTTGTTCGCCCAGCGTCGTCAGGTTGTTGCCGGTGACGATTACGCTTCTCAGGTTCTCGCATCCCATGAACGCGCCAAACTCGATGGCCGTTACCGAAGGAGGAAGTATCAGGTTGTCGCACATCCGGGTGCATCCGCTGAAAGCCCGCTGGCCGATGCTCTTCAGGTTTTGGGGCAAGATGACCCGCAGCAGGTTCTTCTTCTGGGTGAAAGTATATTCCGGGATGGCCGTTGCGTTGGTCCGCCGCATGTCGATGGACATCAGGTTGGGCATATAGTCGCGGATGAGGGTGAAATCTGCTTCGTCCAGCTTGCCTTCTATCACCAGGAAATGGATGTCCTTGGGCTGTTTCCCCTTCCTTTGCAATTCACTGGCCAGGCTGCCCAACCGGGTGATGCGTATGTAGGCAGACAAGGGCTTGCCTTCGGCAATGGCAAATTTCTTCCATTCTTCGTTGCTGCGGTAAGTGTCGCCACTGCCTTCGGGCACGAAGATGGAGGTCACACTGTCCGCCAGGGCCTCGGGTTGCAGGCGTGGAGCCTTGTGCCTCCTCAACTGGCAGATGTGCAGATGCGAGCATCCCTTGAAAGCGGCGCGGTCCACCATCTTCACCCCTTGGGGCAGGATGACATGGTGCAGGCTTTCTTTCCCCTGAAATGTGCTGTCTTCCATCTGCTGGCAAAAAGCGTATGCGGGCAGCACATTGGCCGTATAGACATGAAATCCGTTCCACGTGCCGTTCTTTCCGGCATAAAATCCGATGGTAGCTTTCGACAGGTCGAGCAGGCGTAGCTTGGGGAGACTGTCACGCAGGTAGCGGAAATCCGTGGCATTCAGCTTTCCCTGCAATCGCAGGCTGGTGATAGAATCGTTTTCTGCATGGGGAATCATTTCCGACAAGGTCCCGGCTTTCGGCACGTAGACGTTTCTGTTTCTTTGTGCATGAAGGGCCATTGCTGCACAAAAGGCCAGCAGCAACAGCCAGAGTCTGTTTTGTATCATAGTGCAGTCTGTTTTTTGGTTGCCTCAAAAGTACAAATAATCCTTGTAAATGCCGATACACCTCTTCTCTTTTAGGATTATTTTATGGTATATCCCCGGGCGCTTGCCCGGAAACATTCGGCGAATAAAGTGTGAAAAAATTTTGCCAATTAGGCCGTTTGGCGTATCTTTGCGGGCGTTATGGTAGGCCGTTCTGTTTTCTCGTGAACGCTTAAGTTCTTGTACGGTAAAGGAATGGACAGACTATATCCTTTGTGTGCCATTCTCCGTTTCCTGTTCCCGGATGTTGTATATGGGGCAGGGGAAGGGGATTTTTTTATGTACGTACGTAAGGATGTAGTTTTGTTCTTCTTTTTCATGTCTCTTGTAACACGGGAAAATCTGGCTTGCCTTTGTCTTTTTTCTGATAAGTAGATATTCATAATTAGTTTATACTATAATGGGAATGAGGTATCTGTCATTCTGAGCGTTGTTCTCCCCCGACAAACGGGGGAGCAAAGAGGGGGTTGAAGCGTAGTCGAAGAATCTCACTACATGCACTGCCCAAAGGAATCGTGTCTATCGGGAGATGTTTCGACTTCGCTGCGCTACTCTCAACATGACAGATACACATCATATAAACTAAATATCAACAACTACTTAAGTACATCTATTGATTATGGTGGGTCGCTGGCAGCATAAGTTGCTGTCCATTTTATTCGTTCAACATGGTTCCTGGTCGTCAATCACTGTCGGTTGGCGATAGGTCATATTAGGCCAACCACTTGTCATACCTCTATCTACGCTATTGTAAATCTTAAAAAATATGTACAAGTTATCAACTCGCGGACGCTATTTCCGTCGCTTCATTTCATCGAAAGTCCTGCCGGTATGGAGCATCTTGTTAATAGATCTTCTGATTATAGCCATATCTGTTTTTGGCAGTTATTTGTTGCGCTATGACTGGCAGACAATCAGCCAATACTCATCTGTAATCGGGCGCAGTATTCTGACGGTGGCATTGGTCAATCTGTTCTTTTTCCATGCTTTCCGTACCTATTCCAATGTCTTGCGTTTCTCATCGTTTGTCGATGTGATGCGCATCTTTGTGGCTCTGACAGTCTCCTACGGGCTTTTGGCCGTTTTTATAGTCTTGTTCGAGCATCGCCTGCATCCGATGTTCCTTCCTTTCAGCGTATTGTTCGTTTCCTATGTATGTAGTTTTGCATTGATGGCCTGTTCGCGTGTCGTGGTGAAAATCATGTTCGATGTGTTGAGCTTCGACCGCAATCACAGTGAGAAAAATTTCATACAGCCTTTTTTGTAAGTAGCTGTAATAATTTGTTGTTTTCACTTTTTTGTTTTATATTTGTATCAATAATTTTTTTGTATTTGAAAGATGCAGAATTTTTCAATTTTTGGAGGAGGGAAAGGGGGGCTCATATAATTTGTTTCGTCGGTTAAATATAGGAGAAACTACTGAATGTATAAGAAATTTGTAATTGTTTATTCAACTAATTTTATTCAAAGTGCTTTGTTTGAGTGAAGTGGCTTGGAGGAATTCAAGCTGACAACATAATTCTGATTTGCAGACATTAAAATAACAATAAAGAAAAAGGTATGAATAGATTGCGTTGGGTAGGTATATTGTGCTTATGCCTGTGCTTGTGTAGGTGTGTGTTAGCGCAAGACAGGGTCGTGAGGTTGAAGCTGATAGAGACTTCGGATGTGCATGGCAACTTTTATCCGTATGATTTTATCCGGCAGGAGCCGGCCGCAGGAAGTTTAGCCCGGGTGCAGACGTTTGTGAGGCAGGAACGGGAGAAGTATGGGGAGAATGTGATTCTGTTAGACAATGGGGATATTCTTCAGGGACAGCCTTCGGCTTATTATTACAATTATATAGATACGGTGTCGCCTCATTTGACGGCGGAGATGCTGAATTTCATGGGGTATGATGCCGGGAATATGGGTAACCATGACATTGAGACGGGACGTAGGGTGTTTGATCGTTGGATGGAGGATTGCCGCTTTCCGGTGCTGGGAGCTAATATCGTGGAGACGGGTACGGGACGGACGCATTGTCCGCCTTATGTGGTGCTGGAACGCGACGGGGTGAAGGTGGTTGTGTTGGGTATGGTTACACCGGCCATCCCGGTTTGGCTTTCGGAGAATTTGTGGCCGGGGTTGCGCTTTGAGGATATGGAGAAGGCTGCGCGGGAGTGGATGCCTGTGATTCGTGAGCGTGAGCAGCCGGACGTGGTTGTCGGCTTGTTTCATGCCGGGCGGAAGGCCGTGACGATGGGGGGCAGGTATAGAGATAATGCCTCGATCGAGGTGGTGCAGCGGGTGCCGGGTTTCGATGTGGCTTTGATTGGGCATGACCATGCGAGGGCTTGCTTCAAGGTGGCTGGTGCCGAGGGTGATTCGGTACTGGTGGTGAATCCTGCCAATGGTGCGATGATGGTAGGTGATGTGGAGTTGACGTTGACGCTGAATGGCGACGGCGAGGTAGTGGCCAAGCAGGTGAAAGGGAAGCTGAGCCGTGTGGATGCTTTGGAGCCGGATGCCGAGTTCATGGCGAGGTTTGCCGGGCAGTATGACAGTGTCCGGGCTTTCGTGTCGAAGCGCATCGGTCGGCTGACGCAGACCATTTCTACGCGTCCAGCTTATTTCGGGCCGTCGGCGTTTGTCGACCTGATTCACCGGTTGCAGTTGGAGATTGGGAAGGCGGAGATTTCGCTGGCGGCGCCGTTGTCGTTCGACGCGCGGATTGAGGCGGGGGATGTCTTCGTAAGCGACATGTTCAGCCTGTACAAGTATGAGAACATGCTCTACACCATGTCGCTTACGGGGGGCGAGGTGCGTCGGGCATTGGAGATGTCGTATGCGCTGTGGACCAACCGTATGCAGTCGGCCGACGACCACCTGTTGCTGTTGCGCGAGGCGAAGGGCAGGGAAGAGGCCGGAGGGGCTGAAGAACGGGCTTTCTTCCGCAATCCGAGCTTCAACTTCGACTCAGCGGCGGGCATCATCTATACTGTGGATGTCACCCAGCCAGAGGGGCAGAAGGTACGCATCATCAGCATGGCAGACGGCACGCCTTTTGACGAGGAGAAGAGGTACCGCGTGGCAGTCAATTCATACCGTGGCAACGGAGGCGGCGAACTCTTGACACGTGGGGCAGGCATCCCGCAAGAGGAGCTGAAGGAGCGCATCCTCTTCTCGACGGACAAGGATTTGCGTTACTACCTAATGCGCTACATTGAGCGGCAGGGCGTGGTAGAGCCTCGCAGCCTGGAGCAATGGCGGTTTTTGCCGGAGGCGTGGACCCGGCAGGCTGCCGAGCGCGATTACTTCCTCTTGTTCGGCACCGAAATGCCGCACTGACTGACGCCACAGAGCCGTTTGGGGCCGTATTGAAAGGAGGGTGTATCAAAATAGAGATTACCTATCATTCTGTCATTCCGAGCGTAGCCGAGGAATCTCAAGATTGGTTAAGTGAGATGTTTCGACTTCGCTTCGCTCCGCTCAACATGACAGAATGATAGCTGTTTGTCATTATGATACACCCCCTTCGTCTTATTTACTTCGGTCTTCCGGTCAGGCTAGCCCCGGTCATTCGGTCGTGTTCGCCATCCTCAAAGGTCTTTCAGCAGCACGTTAGCCGTACTCTTATAGTATTCCTCCTTTGCCCGCATCAGCACCGCCCACTCGTCACCAAAGGCTTTCTCCCGGTCAATCTTGAAGTCCTCTGACCCGTGCGTGTCCAGTCTGTCCAGCAGCACGGCCACGTTCAGGCGGTTGATGTCCATCGACGGCTGATAGGCCGTTTCCTCACCCTTCTCGTCGCCCGACACTTCGTGGATGAGGCGTATCTCCTGCAACTCGTACAGCGTGCGGTGCACCAGTTGGATGGGTATCTGGCTCTGCTCCGATATGGCTTCCGCCGTGTAGGGCGGTTCGCCTTGTGCGAACCGTTTGGTGATGAGCGACAGGATGAGGATGGAGACAAATTCCCGGTAACGGTAGCTGATGTTTCTCGTATCCTTGTCGAAACTGAAATTGCCGATGTTCTGCGTGGCATACGTCAGTTGGGCGCCAAACAGGCAGATGGTCCACGAGATTTGCAGCCACAGCAGGAACATGGGCAGGGCTGCGAAACTGCCGTAGATGGCATTGTAGCGCGATACCCACAGTTGCCCGCTGATGTAGAGGAACTGGAACGCTTGGTGCGCCGACCCCGCCAGGATGCCCGCTACCAGTGCGTGTCGGAACTTCACCTTTGTGTTGGGCATGAAGATGTACAGCCCCGTGAACATGAACCAAGTCAACGCAAAGGGGATGAGCCGTATCATGAATTTGCCCAGTGGTGCCAGCAGTGCGTAGTCCTCTACATATTTCAACGCCGTGCTCATGTAGATGGACAAGCCGCCCGATACGACCAGCAGGATGGGCAGCAACAGCAGCATCGACGAGTAGTCTGTGATGCGGCGGTACATGTTGCGCGGCTTCTTCACCTGCCAGATGCGGTTGAATGTGATTTCCATGTTGTTCACCAGGTTGAGCACCGTCCAGAGCAGCAAGATGAGTCCCACTCCGATGAACACCCCGCTCTTTGTCTCCGACAGATAAGAGTTGACAAACTGTAAGATGACTTCCACCGCCTCCGTCTGCCCTCCGAACGTAGCCGTAATCTGGCTTCGTATGAGGTCGTCGAAGCCGAAACCGCGGGCGATGGCAAATACGATGGCCAGTATCGGCACGATGGCCAGCAGGGTGCTGTACGTCAGCGCCGCGGCCTTGTTGGCCAGTCGGTCCTGCGTGAAGCGGTTGATGCAGAGGTAGATGCTTTTGATAATGTTGTAGGCCGAAAAGGTCGTCTTCGTGACCTCATCCTCCGTGATACGCCAGATGTCGTCGGTCAGGAACTTCCAGAGTGCGGCTATGCGTTTGCTCATCTTCTTATATTCTTATTAAAGAGTCCACAGCGAAAAACGAAGCAGTCGGCCTGTAAGCCGGGTTCTGTGCCCCGCCCGTGGGGCGGGGTGCCTGCCATTTATCTCGTCCGTATGTCGCCATACGGCTTTAGCGGTCTACCCTCCGACATGGAGCGAGCAACTCTCTTGGCGCCGGTTTACATGACCTTACAACTCCCAAGACGCACAGCCCTTGTGTCGCCACAAGGCTGGTGGGCTCTTACCCCGCCTTCTCACCCTTGCCTCCCCCGGTCTTGCGGCCGGTGGCGGGAGGCGGTTGTTTTCTTCTGCGTTACTCCACCCTCGCGGACAGCTTTCTGTTAGGAAGTGGGATGCTCTGTGTTGCCCGGACTTTCCTCCTGCACTTCATAGATGGTGCAAGCGGCAGGCAGGCCGGCTGCTTCGTGGCGGCAAAGATACAAAAACAAAACATCGTGGCAAAGTTTTGTCGATATTTCGTATCTTTGCCGGGCGATAGAAAACCGAGTATTCATTTCATAAAAGATGTGTATGGAACAGACAGAGAATAAGTACATTACTGTGGCCTATAAGATGTATATGCTGGAAGACGGCGAGAAAGAGTTTGGCGAGGAAGCCACGGTGGATAATCCTTTCCCCTTCATCACGGGCATGGGACTGACGCTGGAGGCGTTTGAGAACGCGGTGAAAGACTTGGAGGAAGGTGACGAGTTCGACTTTACCATCCCGTGTGCCGAGGCTTATGGGGAGTATGATGAGGAGCATGTCATCGAGTTGCCGAAGGGTATCTTCCTGGTGGACGGGAAGTTTGACGACGAGCATATCGTGCCCGATGCCATTGTGCCGCTGATGACGGCCGAGGGGCAGCGTGTGAACGGCAGCGTGGTGGAGGTGAAGGATGACGTGGTGGTGATGGACATGAACCATCCGTTGGCGGGTTGTGATTTGCAGTTTACGGGGCATGTGGTGTGCAGCCGCCCGGCTACGGCCGAGGAGGTGGCGCATATTGCCAGTGCGATGGCCGGCGGCGGGTGCGGCGGTGGCTGCAACGGTGGTTGCGGTGGCTGCGGCGGCGGATGTGACGACGGCCAGGGCTGCGGCGACGGTTGCTGCGGAAAGTAGTGCCGACGAAGGACTGAATGAAGAAGGATGAAGAATCTGTGAGGCCGGAGGGGCCGACGGGTTCTTCATCCTTTTTTTGTGCTTTCCGGGCTTGGTGGGCCGGGCAGGGGCTTCATGCTTCACCCCTTATTCTTCATTTTTCATTTTTAGTTCTTCATTCAGACGTTTCCTGTCTTGTGGGTCATGATGTCGAGCACGAGGCGGTCGGTTTCGTTCATGCCGCGCGAGCCGATGCGGGTGAGGTTGCGGATGCTTTGGTCGACGTCTTGGTCGATGATGCCTTCGACGGAGGTGACGGTGCGGCCTTCCATGGCCATGATGGCGGAGAGGACGGCGGTGGATACGCCGGTGGTGACCTTCAGGGCGCAACTGGGTTTGGCGCCGTCGCATATCATGCCGGTGAGGTTGGCTATCATGTTCTGCACGGCATAGGTGATGCGGGTGTAGTCGCCGCCCATTAGGTAGGTGATGCCGCAACTGGAGCCGGTGGCGGCAACGACGCAGCCGCAGAGGGCGGAGAGTCGTCCGAGGCTTTGTTTGATGTAGATGACGGTCAGGTGGCTGAGCATGAGGGCGCGGATGAGTTGTTCTTCGGTCTTGCCTGTTTCTTCGGCGAAGACCAGTACGGGCAGGGTGGCGGAGATGCCTTGGTTGCCGCTGCCCGAGTTGCTCATGACGGGTATCATGGCTCCGGCCATGCGGGCGTCGCAAGCGCCGGAGGTATAGGAGAGGATGTGCGAGAAGACGCTGTCGCCCATGATTTCGTTTTCGTAGCGTCCGCGCAGCATTTTGCCCAGGCCGTGTCCGTAGTCGGCGCGGAAGGAGGCTTCGGCGGCGGCTTTGTTGAGGCGGGCGGTCTGGAGGATGAAGCTGATTTCGTCCAGCGGGGCGGTTTGGGCGAAGTCGTAGACGGTGCGCAGGGTCAGGGCGGGGGCGTCGGTTTCGGCCTGGGCGTCGGCGGAGGCGGAGCGGTCGAGCAGGACTTGTCCGTTGCGCTCGATGCGCTGGAAGCGGGTGTGTCCGCCGCTGATGACGGCCGTGGCCTCGTCGTGGCCCGCGCGGCAGGTGGCTTCGATGTACAGCTTCTCGTCGATGTCTTCTTTCAGGGTGATGCGGATGCGCTTCTCGTCGATGAACTGCTTGCCTTCGTCCACGGCCTGGGGCGTGCAGTCTTTGAGCACCTCCAGCTCGTAGTCCGACCGCCCGATGAGGGCGCCCAGGGCGATGGCGATGGGCAGGCCTATCATGCCCGTGCCGGGGATGCCGACGCCCATGGCGTTCTTCAGAATGTTGGCGCTGAGGCGGGTGGTGATGCTTTCGGGGCGGCGGCCCAGGGTCTCGGTGGCGCGGGCCACGCAGAGCGCCACGGCCATCGGTTCGGTACAGCCGATGGCGGGGACGACTTCGCGCCGCACCAGGGCCAGGATTTGTTGTCTGAGGGATGGTTCCATGTCTTAGAGTGATTTTAGTCTGATTACGGCTGCAAAGCTAATGAAAATGCAGGAAAAATGCACTCACCCCCGCACTTTTTCACCGAAAGGCTTGGAGTTTCCCCATCTTAGTCCTACCTTTGCAGGTATAAAGTATGATACTTTACCCATTAAAGTATGATACCTTTCCAGATAAAGTATGATACTTTAATACATAAAGTATGATACCTTATATAGTAAAGTATGATACTTTATCCACCTCACCCCCGGACTGAGACCCTGAAAGGTGCCGGCCGAGGCAGGAACGGGGGCGGGAGGAGATGATGTCAAACCCTGATAAACAACAGCTTATGTCGTTCTACAAGAAAACAAAGAAAGCCATCGACGGCAAGTGGTACCCGCAGGGCGTCACCGTGGGCCGTCCCGTCACCACACGCGAAGTCGCCGAACAGCTCGCCCGCCTCTCCTCCCTGAGCCGCGGCGACGTCTACTCCGTACTCTCCGAGCTGGGCGGCGTCCTGGCACACTACATGGCCCAAGGCCGCACCGTCAAGCTGGAAGGCATGGGAACCTTCTTCTATACGCCCGACATGAAGGGGCAGGGAGTCGACACACCCCAGGAAGTCAGCGCCCGCCAGATACGCGGCACCCACGTACGCTTCATCCCCGAAACCCGCCGCGCCGCCAACAAGAGCATCACCGCACGCACCCTCGTCCCCCTCGGCGTCGAGTGGCTCGACATCGAAGAAGAAGCCGCCACCCGCCGACAGCCGTAAATAAACCGCCCGCCCGTGCCCGGCGTAACAAATCTTTCCGTATCTTTGCAGCCGGATTAACCCGGAACAAAGAAAGCCAACACACTATGAACAAAAAGACATTCCTCGCCAGCCTCATCCTGACCATCGGACTGCTGGCCTCCTGCATCCAGGACGAAGCCCTCAATACCGAGGCAGACATCGAAACCATCACCCTGCCCGGCGACGTCATGAACCGCCAGGCCGTCTTCGGCGACGCCATTACCCTGGCCGACGGTACACGCATCTATCCCATCACCCTCTACGTCAAGCGCGGCACCGACCTCACCGTCCTTGCCCCCGAACTCACCCTGACCGAAGGTGCCACCGTGCAGCCCACCAGCGGCACCACCCTCGACTTCAGCCAGCCACAGACCTACACCGTCACCTCACAAGACGGACAGTGGCAACGCACCTACCGCGTCAGCGTCACCACAGCCACCCTCACCACCACCCATTACAGCTTCGAGAACATACGCCTCGGAGGCACACCCGAGAAATACCACGTCTTCTACGAAACCGAGATAGACTGGGCCAGCGGAAACCCCGGCTACGCACTGGCCGACCTTAACGAGACCAATCCCCTCAACTTCCCCACCTACCAGGGCGAACAAGGATACCTCAACAAATGCCTCACCCTCCAGACACGCAACGCCGGCTCACTGGCCGCACGCGTCAACATGCCCATCGCCTCCGGCAACCTCTTCCTCGGCTCGTTCGACGTCACCGACGCCCTCAGCAACGCACTCACCGCCACACAGTTCGGCTTGCCCTTCGACCGCGTGCCCGTCCGCCTCACCGGCTACTACAAATACACCCCCGGCGCGACCTTCTACGTCCTCGACAAATCGGCTCCCGACAAGCTCCGGCCCGTGCCCGGACGCACCGACCGCTTCGACATCTACGCCGTCCTGTACGAGAGCACCGCCGCTCGCCCCATACTCGACGCCACCAACATCCTGGCCGAAGACAACCCCCAAGTCATCTCCGTCGCCCAGATACCCGAAGACAAAGCCCTGCCCGCCGACGACTGGACCCCGTTCGACATCCCCTTCTACTACCGCCCCGGCAAGACCGTAGACCCCGACAAGCTGAACGACGGCCAGTACAACCTCGCCATCGTCTTCGCCTCCAGCGAACGCGGCGCCTACTTCGAAGGCGCACCCGGCAGCACCCTCTGCATCGACGAAGTAGACCTCATCTGCGAATAACCCAACCCCTAAAACAGCTTTGATATGAAGACAAAAAACATCATACTCCTGCTCCTGCTCCTCGCAGCCGCCACCCTCAACACCCTGCAAGCCCAGGAAGACCGCAACCGCGGCATCATACAGTCAGCCCTCTACGGCCTCGAATACGAAGTCCGCGCCGGATTCAACATCGGCGGAACCTCACCCCTTCCACTCCCCAAAGAGATACGCGCCCTCACCGGCTACTCGCCCAACATCAACATCGCCATCGGAGGAGACATCACCAAGTGGCTGGGACGGCAGGAAGAATGGGGCATCGTCCTCGGACTCCGCCTCGAGACAAAAGGCATGGAAGCCGAGGCACGCACCAAAAACTACAGCATGGAAATCATCGGCGACGGCGGCGAACGCATGTCCGGACGCTGGACCGGCAAGGTCAAGACCAAGTTCCGCGCCTCCTACTTCAGCATCCCCCTCCTCGCAGCCTGGAAGGCCAACGAACGCCTCCGCGTCACCGCCGGGCCCTACGTCTCCTTCCTGACCAGCGGAGACTTCTCCGGACACGTCTTCGACGGATACCTGCGCGAAGGAGACCCCACCGGCAACAAAGTCACCTTCTCCGGCGAAAGTATCGCCCCCTACGACTTCTCCGACGACCTGCGCACCTTCCAGTGGGGCGTGCAGGCCGGAGTGTCCTGGCGTGCCTTCCGACACCTCAACGTCCATGCCGACCTCCAGTGGGGCCTGAACGACATCTTCCAGAAAGACTTCCAGACCATCACTTTCGCCATGTATCCCATCTACCTTAATGTAGGCTTCGGCTACGCCTTCTAAACAGGCTGCCCCTGACCGACGTAACCCGCATCCCTTGCAATCCCGCCTATGGTACAGGAATACACCTTGCGCGTCCTTCCCCCCGTCGCTGCCGACGGGCAAGCCCTGCGCGACCATCTCTCTCGCGAGAAAGGACTCGACCCGCAGTCCGTCACAGCCGTCCGCATCCTTCGGCGGAGCATCGACGCCCGTCAACGGACAGTCGTGGTCAATCTCACCCTGCGTGTCTACTTGAACGAAACCCCTCCCGACGAAGACTACCGTCGCACGACCTATCCCGATGTCACGGCAAAGCCTCCGGTGGTCGTCGTAGGTGCAGGGCCCGGCGGACTGTTTGCCGCCTTGCGCCTGATAGAACTGGGTCTGCGCCCAATACTGCTGGAGCGTGGCAAGGATGTGCGTGAGCGTAAGAAAGACCTGGCCCGGATAAGCCGGCAGCAAAGTGTAGACCCGGAATCGAATTATAGTTTTGGTGAAGGAGGGGCAGGAGCTTACTCCGACGGCAAACTATACACCCGCAGCAAGAAACGTGGCAATGTAGACAAAATCCTCTCCGTCTTCTGTCAGCACGGGGCACCCACTTCCATATTGATGGATGTGCATCCTCACATCGGGACAGACAAGTTGCCACGGGTGATTGAAAACATCCGAAAGACCATTTTGCAATGCGGAGGCGAAGTACATTTCCAGACACGAATGGATGCCCTGCTGATGGATGCAGACAAGGTCATCGGAGTCGAGACCCATCAGGGAGAAACCTTCTTAGGCCCGGTTGTCTTGGCCACAGGACATTCTGCCCGCGACGTCTACCGATGGCTGGCTGCGCATAACGTGGAAATAGAACCTAAAGGCATAGCCGTGGGCGTGCGTTTGGAACATCCAGCCCGCTTGATAGACCGGATTCAATATCATAGCCCAGAAGGACGCGGCAAATATTTGCCTGCTGCCGAATACAGTTTCGTCACACAAGTGGAAGGTCGGGGAGTATATAGCTTCTGCATGTGCCCCGGAGGTTTCGTGGTTCCAGCCGCCAGCGGACCGGAACAGATTGTCGTAAATGGCATGAGTCCCAGCAACCGCGGTTCGCAATGGAGTAACAGCGGCATGGTAGTAGAACTTCGTCCCGAGGATTTGGCAGATAAGAGCTTGTGGATAGATGCGGCTGGAATGTCTGCCGATGGTGATGCCTATCCGGCATTGTGTATGATGCGTTTCCAAGAACAGTTAGAGCATGTATGCTGGCAGCAAGGCAACCGTAAACAGACGGCACCAGCTCAGCGTATGGGTGATTTCTGTCATAAAAAGCTCAGCTATGACCTACCAGATAGCTCTTATGCTCCCGGGTTGGTATCTTCTCCTCTTCATTTCTGGATGCCCCCTTTTATTGTGAACCGTTTGGCAGGAGGTTTCCGTTTGTTTGGCCGGAATGCTCGTGGCTTCTTGACCAATGAAGCGTTGATGATAGGAGTGGAAACCCGAACGTCATCTCCGGTGCGTATTGTCCGTAATCGCGACACTTTGCAGCACGTCCGTTTGCAGGGGCTTTTCCCTTGCGGCGAAGGGGCCGGATATGCCGGAGGCATCGTTTCTGCTGCCATAGATGGTGAGCGATGTGCCGAAGCTGCTGCAAGGTATTGCGGAGTTTCAGTGCCTGATAACCTATAATAAATGTCATCTCATGCACATTCCTGAGATAGCAGTCATCGATGCCAATACTTTAAGCTGTTTGGGGCTACAGAACCTGTTAAGCGAAATCATCCCCCAAGCCATTATCCGTACCTTTCATTCGTTCAGAGATTTGACAGACGATACGCCTGATATGTATGCTCATTATTTTGTGTCGGCACAAATATTCTTCGAACATACAGCTTTCTTTCGCCAACGTTTGACGCAAACGATAGTCTTGGCAGGTAGCGACAGCTTACCTCGCTTGGCTGGTGTAAAGACGTTAAATATCTGTCAGGACGAGAATGGCTTGGCGAGAAGTATTTTGCAGTTGCATCGTCATGGGCATCAGGGCGGCCATCCGGGTAGCGAAGTTATGTCGGTTGAAAATCTTGGGGCAGACATGCATGACTTGTCTGTACGAGAGATAGAAGTTCTGTGCCTGGTAGCACGTGGCTTTATAAATAAGGAGATAGCCGAGCGTTTGCACATCAGCCTGACTACTGTTATCAGCCACCGCAAGAACATTACGGAAAAATTAGGTATCAAGTCGGTTTCCGGCCTTACTATTTACGCAGTGATGCACGGATATGTAGAAGCTGACCAGATATAAGAATCCTCATAAATGAGGGTTGCACGCCTACAAGAAATGCTGTTATTTTGTAGCCGTTTTTATATGTTAAGGTAATGAAGAAGAAAATAGCGTTATTGTTGCTGGCTACTTTGTTTGTTTGGACCCCTCTTTGGGCCGATGAGCGTGATACTTTGCGCACTGTGCAAATGGATGAATTGGTCATAGTGGCTACCCCGAAAGAAACCCGTGTTTTGCGAGAACTCCCTGTTGCATCTTCGCATTTGTCGCAACAGATGATGCGTGCCAAGCAAGTGGTTGGCATTAAAAGCCTTACTGCAGTTGTTCCCAATTTGTTCATTCCTGATTATGGGTCTCGTCTGACGACTGCTGTCTATATTCGTGGCATTGGTTCGCGCATCAATACGCCTGCCGTTGGGCTTTATGTGGATAATATTCCTTATATTGATAAATCAGCTTTTGATTTCAATTACGCGGATATAGAGCAGATAGAGGTGTTGCGTGGCCCGCAAAGCATGTTGTATGGACGTAATACGATGGGTGGATTGATTAAGATACAGACCAAGTCCCCTTTTACGTATCAGGGAACGGATATTCGTTTAGGAGCTGCTACTTATGGTGATTATAATGCTTCGTTGACTCATTATCATCGCATCTCCAGTCGTTTTGCATTCTCTGCTGGAGGCTTTTATGAGCATGGTGGAGGCTTTTTCAAGAATAGTTTTAAAAACAATGAGCGTATAGACCGGAGCGATGCAGGAGGGGGACGTCTGCATGCCATGTTGTTGCCTTCGGACAATCTGAAGTTGGACTTGAACCTTAGCTATGAATACAGTGATCAAGGCGGTTATCCTTATTATTATTTAGGGGCTGTTTCTTCCACAGATGAGGCACCGGATTATGTAGGGCAGATTGCCTACAATGACCCAAGTGGCTATCGGAGGAGTCTGCTGAACGGTGGTTTGAATGTGGAGTGGCAGACTTCTGCTTTTACGGCCAGTTTTATTACAGGTTACCAACGGTTGAATGACCGCATGGCCATGGACCAAGACTTTACTCCTCGCGACATATTTACCTTGGTACAAGAACAGCGTTCTAATACGATTAGCGAGGAAATTGTTCTCAAGTCTACTTCCAAGCGTTGGCAATGGACGACGGGTGCTTTTGGCTTTTATCAGTGGCTTGAAACCTCGGCACCGGTTCTTTTTAAGCGGCAAGGTATCCAGGAATTGATAGAAGACAATGCCAATGCTGCTTTCCCTTCTTCACCCCAAACTCCGCAAATGGAGTTAAGCATACACAATGACCAGTTGCTTATCGGGGGTGATTTTTCCACTCCCCAGATGAGTGGTGCAGTCTATCACCAGAGTACGTGGAACGATGTGTTGGTAGAAGGACTTTCTTTCAGCGCAGGTTTGCGACTGGATTATGAGAAGATGTGGCTGGATTATCGTTCGGTGGCCGATCCCATAGATTTCGGCTTTTCTTTTGCTATGGGGACTATGCGTTGGGAGGACCAGGATATGCAAGCTTTGTCTTCTCTCATAGGCGAAATGTCGCACGATTATTTGCAGCTTCTTCCTAAGTTTTCCGTGCAGTATGAGTGGAAACGGAACAACAATGTCTACGTTACGGTGGCTAAAGGATACCGTTCGGGAGGGTACAACATACAGATGTTTAGCGACCTGGTGCAATCTCAATTTATCAACGGCATGAAAAGTGCGATGGAACAAAGCGAGAAGTTGGCTTCGATTTCTTCCATGATAACAGCCATGATGCCGACGGTGGATATCGATGTGAAGGCCACGGCTTTGTATCGGCCTGAATATACCTGGAGTTACGAGGCCGGTGCCCATCTTACGGGGTGGGAGAATCGTTTGCAGGCCGACATGGCTATTTTCTTGATGAATACGCGAGACCAGCAGGTTTCCCAGTTTTCTGAAAATGGCATGGGACGCGTCACCCGCAATGCAGGCCGTAGCCGGAGTTTGGGGGCTGAAGCTGCAGTTGTTGCTCGTTTGACAGATGCTTTGACCATGAATGTGGGTTATGGATATACCCGTGCCACTTTTCGGGATTATCTGACGGTAGATGCTGACAACGAGTCTGTAAATCTGCGCGGTCGAGTAGTGCCTTTTATTCCCCGGCATACGCTGAACGTGGGTGGAGAATATGTTTTCGTATTAAAGCCTCATAAGCTTTTCGAACGTATTCGTCTCAATGCTGATTACAATGCCGCTGGCCGTATCTATTGGACAGAAGACAATCGTGCCAGCCAGCCTTTTTATGGTACTCTTAATGCACGTCTCAGTTTGGAGAAAGGTGCGGGGACTATTGCCTTCTGGGTACGCAATGCTTTGGACAAAGATTATGCTTCGTTTTATTTCGAAAGCATGGGCAACAAGTTCATGCAACGGGGACGTCCCATGCAGGCTGGGATTGAGTTGAAGTGCCGTTTTTGACCCCACGGCATGAGGCCGTGTTTCTTAAGGGAGGCGGCCTTGCTTCTCAAGGGAGATAACGTTGCTTTTGTTGGGATGGGGCGTTCTTTTGTTCCTTATTTCTTTTTATTCGGCTATTTTCTCTGCGAAAATCTCTGCTTTCCCAAAACAAAGTTCTATATTTGTAGGGTATTAACTCCAAAATCTTACGGATATGAAAGAAGCAGAAGACAAAAGCAAACTGGTAGAAGTGTTCAAAGGCTCGCTTTGGGAGGCCGAATTGGTGAAAGGGTTGCTGAAAGACCGTGGTATCTTGTCGACCATTAAAGACGGTTTAGTCGTAAACGTAGCCTTGCCAGAGACAGCCATAGACGTTCAAGTGCTTGTCAACGAAGTTGATTTTGAAGCAGCCATGGATGTCATCCGCGAACGTAGCAGTCAAACTCTGGGAGAATAAAATGGATAAGCCTTTTACGCGTATCACTGTCAAAGTGGGAAGCAATGTCTTGACCCGTAAGGATGGTACGTTGGATGTGACCCGCATGTCGGCCTTGGTAGACCAGATAGCCGACGTGCGTAAAATGGGGATAGAGGTTATACTTGTTTCGTCAGGAGCCGTAGCTTCCGGACGGAGTGAAGTGCGTCCTACCCGCAAGTTGGACAGTGTGGACCAACGTCAGCTCTTTTCTGCCGTGGGACAAGCTAAACTTATCAATCGTTATTATGAGCTGTTTAAGGAACACGGCATGACGGTAGGACAAGTGCTTACTACGAAAGAAAGTTTCGCAACCCGTGGGCATTACCTCAATCAGAAAAACTGCATGACGGTCATGCTGGAAAACGGCATCATTCCTATTGTCAACGAAAACGATACCGTTTCAGTCAGCGAATTGATGTTTACCGATAACGATGAGCTTTCCGGCCTGATTGCCTCTATGATGGATGCCCAAGCCCTCATTATACTGAGCAATGTCGACGGCATTTACGATGGGCCGCCGTCAGCTCCTTCGTCTCATGTCATTCCTGAAATCCAGCGTGTGGAAGACATTGCTTCTTGCATCCAGGCATCTAAGTCCAGTTTTGGCCGGGGGGGCATGCTGACTAAGACAAGCATTGCCCGAAAAGTAGCTGATGAAGGCATCACGGTTATCATAGCCAATGGGAAACGGGATAATATATTGACAGATATTATTCAGAAGGAAGCATTAAGGATGAATGGAGGAGAAACGGCTGCTTGCACCACTGTTCCAGGCCACTCTTCATTAAGTTACACTCGTTTTATTCCGGCTGTGCAACCCGTATCCGGTGTAAAAAAATGGATAGCCCATAGCAGTGGTTTTGCCAAGGGAGCTCTCTATGTGAATCAAGCAGCAGCCGAACTTTTGTTGTCAGACCAAGTCGTCAGCCTTTTGCCGGTAGGTGTCATAGCTGTGAAAGGGCAATTCAATAAGGACGACATTGTGCATATCGTTGCTCCTGGCAATCAGGTCATAGGTGTAGGCAAAAGCAGCTATTCTTCGAATCAAATCAGCGAATTGATGGGTAAGCATGACCAGAAACCTGTGGTACATTACGACTATTTGTATATCGAGTAAAAAAGAAAATATTAGAGATGAACTTAGAACAGACTCTTGCCTCCGTTCAAGAGGCTAGCCGTTCGTTGCTGGCAGTGGAGGAAGATACTATCAATAACCTGCTATATGCCGTGGCCGATGCGGCTATCAGCCATTCAGACTATATTCTGGAGGAAAACCGCAAAGATTTGGAGCGGATGAATCCTGCTAATCCCAAGTACGACCGCCTGAAGTTGACGAAAGAACGCTTGCAGGAGATTGCCAAGGGTTTGCGCCAAGTGGCAGCCTTGCCCTCGCCTTTGGGACGGGTGTTGAAAGAGCGCGTATTGCCCAATGGCCTGCAACTGTGGCGCATCAGTGTCCCTTTTGGTGTGATAGGCATTATTTACGAAGCGCGGCCTAACGTCAGCTTCGATGTGTTTTCTCTTTGTCTGAAAGCAGGAAGTGCCTGTGTGCTGAAAGGTGGGAGTGATGCAGACTGTTCCAACCGGGCCATTGTCAAGGTCATTCACGGAGCCTTGGAACGTTTTGGCCTGGATACCCATCTGGTAGAACTGCTGCCGTCTGACCATGAAACCACAGCCCGTCTTCTGAAAGCAGACCGTTACGTAGACTTGATTATTCCGAGAGGAAGCAGCCGTCTTATCAGTTTCGTGAAGCAGAATGCTACCATTCCTATAATAGAGACCGGAGCAGGCATTTGCCACACTTATTTTGATAGTGAGGGCGATGTGATGAAAGGTGCTGCTATTGTCAACAATGCCAAGACACGTCGTGTCAGTGTGTGCAATGCATTGGATTGCCTGATTGTCCATGCCAATCGTTTACCCGACTTGCCGGCCTTGTGTGCCCCCTTGCAGCAGAGCAGCGTCTTGATTTATGCTGACGAACCGGCTTTCGCGGCATTGTCCGGGCATTATCCTTTTCATTTGCTGCAACCCGCCACGAGCGAAAGCTATGGTACTGAGTTTTTAGACTATAAGATGGCTGTCAAGACTGTGACTTCGTTGGATGAGGCTTTGGCACATATCCGTCGTTACGGTTCTAAGCACAGCGAATCCATTGTTACGGAAAATAGCGACAATGCCGCCCGTTTCTTGCGTGATGTAGATGCGGCTTGCGTCTATCACAATGCGCCGACTTCTTTTACCGACGGCGGGCAGTTTGGCTTGGGAGCCGAAATAGGCATCAGTACCCAGAAGTTGCATGCCCGTGGCCCGATGGCATTGGAGGAGATAACGACTTATAAGTGGATTATAGAAGGAGACGGACAGGTCAGAAGTTGACCTGCCCGTCTCTGGAAAAGGGAAATGTGTCTTGCTCCTATCCGATGAGCCATTTGCTGCCCGGAAGATAGGAGATGATTTTTGTGGCCAAGGCACTGCTGATGAAAGTGCCCAAGGCTATGGCTGGTATGGCCACGCTTGTCGGCAAGTCCAAGTTTACTTTGAAGAGGCTTACCCACAGTCCGAGCCAGAAGATGTGCATCAGGTACATGCCGAAGCTGAGTTTGGAGAGTTCGGTTATGATGCGGGGAGCTTCCGGCCTTTTTATGCAGGTGAAGAGCAGGAAGGTGCCGCCGGTTGCCAATACGCAGTTGATGGTGCACATGGCCCAGCCCAGTTCGATGACCGGGGTGGAGTGGACGACTCCCGGAACTGCCTGGATGTAGAATGACAATATCGTCCATGCCCAGCCGACCACTGCCAGCACGGTTCCCACCGCCAAGCGCTTCCGCCGTGACCAATTCAGGTGGGTGCGGATGTAGTGCGCCATGACCAGGTATCCGAGGAATCCGGAGAAGTACCACAGCATGTGGTATTCGTTCCAGAAACATTCTCCCCACAGCTCGCCGAACCAGCGGTGCAGGTAGGGCATGCAGGTGGACAGGGCGAACAGGGCGATGAAGAAGCCTTCTTCTTTGGCTGTTGCTTTGCGCAGCCAGGGGGATATGATGGGGATGAAGAGGTAGAGGCTGATGAGCGGGTACATGAACCACAGGTGGCCGGCCAGGCTGGGGAAGTTCAGCAGGAGGCGCGACAGGTCGCGGGTGGCCGTTGCGCCGTCAATCTGTCCCCACAGCAGGGGCAGTGTGCTGTACAGCAGCATGAACAAGATGGTGGGGGGACCTACGCGTAGGAAGCGCCTGCGGTAGAATTGCCACATGCTCTGTCCTTCCTTCAGGGGCACCAGCAGGTAGGCGGAGATAATCATGAACAAGGGTACGGACATGCGCGAAAAGCCGTCGTACAAGGATACCCAGAAGCGGTCTGCTTCGTTCTGCAGGAAAGACTGGGGTCCGGCCATTTCGCCTGTCCCTGCCGCTCCGTAAAAATTCTCACTGGCGTGTACCACCATGACCAACAGGCAGGCGAATACGCGCACATAGTCCAAGAAAGCAATGCGTTTCATGTGATTTTGTCGTGTTTTTTAGGGTTAAACTGTTATTTTATTTAATCGCGGTGTAAAGATAGGAAAATCGTGGTATGTTTGCGTATGACGGGTGAAAAAATCTGTTTTCCGGCTTCATGTTTCCGCCACCCCCGCCAGAGGGGCTTCTGACAGCACGTCCAGAGACCGTCTGACATCACGCGTGAAAGGGTTCCGACATCACGCGTGTTTTGGTTTGTTAATAGGTGTGATGTCAGGAGGCTTTCACGCGTGATGTCAGACGGACATCTCCCGTGATGCAAATCGGTAACACGCGTGATGCAGACAAACATCTCCCGTGATGCAGCCGGACAGCACGCGTGATGCAGACGAAAAGTCCCCGTGATACAGCCGGGTAACACGCGTGATGCAGCCGGAAACTCCCCGTGATGCAGCCGGAAACTCCCCGTGATACAGGTGGAAAGTCCCCGTGATGCCGACGCGCGGCGGCCGGGAAGAAATTTCGCCCCGCCCCGCATTTTCTTCCCCCGATGTGCGGAATATTCCCGCGAATCATGTATCTTTGGCCTGCTTAATCAAACAGAAAACATATCGTTATGAAGAAATTTACATGTGTGCAAGACATCGGCGACCTGAAGCGGGCGCTCGATGAAGCTTTCGAAATCAAGAAAGACCGTTTCAAATACGTGGAACTGGGGCGGAACAAAACCCTCCTGATGATATTCTTCAACTCCAGCCTGCGCACGCGCCTCAGCACGCAGAAAGCCGGGCTGAACCTGGGCATGAACGTCATCGTACTCGACATCAACCAGGGCGCCTGGAAGCTGGAGACCGAGCGCGGAGTCATCATGGACGGCGACAAACCCGAACACCTGCTCGAAGCCATCCCCGTGATGGGCTGCTATTGCGACCTCATAGGCGTCCGCTCATTCGCCCGCTTCGAAGACCGCGACTACGACTACAACGAGGTCATACTCAACCAGTTCATCCAATACTCCGGCCGTCCCGTCTTCTCCATGGAAGCCGCCACGCGCCACCCGCTCCAGAGCTTTGCCGACCTCATCACGATAGAAGAATACAAGAAAACCGCCCGCCCGAAAGTCGTCATGACCTGGGCCCCGCACCCCCGTCCGCTGCCCCAGGCCGTGCCCAACTCGTTTGCCGAATGGATGAACGCCACCGACTACGACTTCGTCATCACCCATCCCCACGGCTACGAACTGGCCCCCGAGTTCGTCGGACACGCCCGTGTGGAATACGACCAGATGAAGGCCTTCGAAGGCGCAGACTTCATCTACGCCAAGAGCTGGGCGGCATACGCAGGCGACAACTACGGACAGGTGCTCAGCACAGACCGCTCGTGGACCGTCAGCGACCGCCAGATGGCCGTCACCAACCAGGCCTACTTCATGCACTGCCTGCCCGTGCGCCGCAACATGATTGTCACGGACGACGTCATCGAAAGCCCCCGGTCCATCGTCATACCCGAGGCGGCCAACCGCGAAATTTCGGCCACCGTCGTCCTGAAACGACTCCTGCAAAGCCTCTGAACACAGCCCGGATACCCCCGGCAAGTACGATTCATCTTTAATAACAAACACCTATGTCAACCATAACCATCGCAATCGTTATCCTCTTCGTCATCGGCTACCTCTGCATCGCACTCGAGACGGTGACGAAGATCAACAAAGCGGCCATCGCCCTCATCATGCTGGTTGCCACGTGGACACTTTACATGTTCGACCCCGGCAACTTCCCCGCAGGCATCACGCCCGACGGTCTGGCCGCCGCCGCGGCCCCCGTCATCGAAGGCCACCTGGGCAGCACGGCCACCACCCTCTTCTTCCTGATGGGCGCCATGACCATCGTCGAAACCGTCGACCAATACGGCGGCTTCAACTTCGTGCGCAACATGCTGTCGACCCGCAGCAAGCGGGCCCTGCTGTGGCGCATCACCATCCTGACCTTCTTCCTGTCGGCCATCCTGGACAACATGACCACGGCCATTGTCATGGTCATGATTCTGCGCAAGCTCGTGGCCGACCACAAGGACCGCCTCATCTACGCCTCGCTGGTCATCATCGCCGCCAACTCGGGAGGCGCGTTCTCACCCATCGGCGACGTCACCACCATCATGCTCTGGAACAAAGGCCTCGTCACGGCGGCCGGCGTCATCAAAGAACTCTTCATCCCCTCGCTCGTCTCCATTGCCGTCCCGGCCTACTTGCTGTCCTTCTCGCTCAAGGGCACGCTGGCTGCCGCGACCGATTCGGGCACAACAGTGGCCGCAGGCAGCCTGACCGAAAGCCAGCGCAAGACAGTCTTCTGGGTCGGTGTGGGCGGCCTGGTGTTCGTCCCCATCTTCAAGACCCTCACCCATGTCCCCCCGTTTGTCGGCATACTTCTGGTGCTTGGCGTGCTTTGGCTGGTCACGGAGCTGTTCTACCGCAAGCAAGAGCATGGCGGTGCAGACGGCACCCAGAAGCGCATCTCCAACATCATCTCGCGCATCGACATGAGCACCATCCTCTTCTTCCTCGGCATCCTCATGGCCGTATCCTGCTTGCAGGAAATAGGCGTGCTGACCATGGTGGGCAAAGGACTGGACGATGTCTTCAACGGCAATCACTATCTCATCACCGGCATCATCGGCGTGCTGTCCAGCATCATCGACAATGTTCCCCTGGTGGCTGGTTGCATGGGCATGTACCCCATGGCCGCGGTGGGCGACATGGCGCAAGACGGCATCTTCTGGCAGTTGCTGGCCTATTGTGCCGGCGTGGGCGGCTCGATGCTCATCATCGGTTCGGCTGCCGGCGTGGTAGTGATGGGATTGGAGAAAATCACTTTCGGCTGGTACATGAAGCGTATCACGTGGATTGCCTTTGTCGGCTACGTGGCCGGCATCGTGGTCTACTGGTTGGAAAAGACAGTCATAGGCTTGTAGGACCGGGCCGGATGACCGCCTGATTGCACGGGCTTCACAAGGGCGCTTATCAGAAAGCTTGCTTCTTGCGAAGCCCGTGCCTCTTTCTTGCCAACCGGAAGGAACCTCCTTCCGGCAGCGGAGCCCGGTACTTCTATTTCAGATTCTTGTGGGCTGCACATTCAGGGCACAGGCCTTTCAGCACATAGTTGATACTGTCTATCGTAAAGCCTTCCGGCAGCTTCACCATCGGAGCCGGCAGGTTGCTGAAGCAGAAAGTGCGGTTACAGCGTTCGCAATGGAAGTGTGTGTGCAGGTCACCTACGGCACACGAACAGTCATCCTGGCATACAGCATATTTGAAAGACCCTGTCCCGTCATCTATACTGTGTATGAGGTGGTGCCCCAGAAAGAGGGTCAGCGTGCGGTAGATGGTCGATTTGTCCACCGTGTCCAGCGCATTGTCCAGGTCTGTCAGCGACAAAGATTGTTTGGCCCGCATCAGGACATCCAGCACCAGCAGGCGGATGGCCGTCGGTTGTATATCCCTTCGCGCCAGCATTTCGAGGTATCTTTTCTCGTCTTTCATATCCGTATCATATCATGTATCTCGATAGACGGGCGAGTGGTTTGTGAAGAAAAATGCCCGGCAGCCTGTCGCGATACGTTTTCCATTATTTAATTATTTTCTGCAGCCGTATGGCGTTTAATACAGCCAGCATGGCCACGCCTACATCGGCAAAGACAGCTTCCCACAAGGTCGCCACACCGCAGGCGCCTAATACGAGCACGGCCAGTTTGATGCCCAAAGCCATGACGATGTTCTGCCAAATGATGCGGCGCGTTTGCCGTCCGGCCTGGATGGCAGTAGCAATCTTCGACGGTTGGTCGGTCTGTATCACTACGTCTGCCGTCTCAATGGCTGCATCGCTGCCCAAGCCTCCCATGGCAATGCCTACATGGCTTAAAGCCAGCGAAGGAGTGTCGTTGATGCCATCACCTACGAAGGCTATGCGGTTGGCTGCATTTTGTTTCAATGCCTCTATGTGTTTCACTTTCCCTTCGGGCAATAAGTCACCATAAGCGTGGGCAATGCCTATGCGGCTTGCAAAGTTAGTGACAATCTCTTGCTTATCTCCCGAAAGCATTTGAATATTTTCAATGCCGAGCTTTTTCAAGGCTTTTATGGCTTGTGGGGCATCTTCTTTCAGTGTGTCGGCCAGCAGAAGGGAACCCATGTAACGTCCGTCGGATGCGCAGGCCACCAAAGTTCCTTCCGCCTGCTGTACAGCATCTGGGCAATGGATGCCATGTTTCTCCAACAGCCGTTGGTTGCCAACCAAGACATGCTGCCCATCAATGTCAGTTTCCAGCCCATAGCCGGCCTCTTCTTTCAGTTCACCGGAAAATGGCAGCTGGGCAATGCCTTTTTGGAAAGCATAGGTGGTAATGGCTTTGGCGATGGGGTGCGTGCTGTTCTGTTCCACGCTGCTCACCAGTTGTAGTAATTGCTTTTCGTCGACATTCTTAGCCGGCCGACAGGTTTGCACTTCAAAAGTGCCTTGTGTCAGCGTGCCTGTTTTGTCGAACACTACTGTATTAATGCGTGTGATGGCGTCCAGGTAATTGCCACCTTTGAACAGGATGCCCAGTTTGGATGCAGCTCCAATACCCCCGAAGTAGCTCAGGGGAATACTGACCACCAGTGCGCATGGGCAGGAGATGACTAAAAATACCAGTCCCCGGTAGAGCCAATCATCCGGTGTATAGGCAAAAGAAGGCTGGATGAGCGACCACACGTAAGGCAGCAATACGATGAGGGCGGCTAATCCCGTGACGGCGGGTGTATAAATGCGGGCAAACTTGCGGATGAAAAGTTCAGCAGGTGCTTTGCGTTCACTGGCATCATGTACCATCTCCAGGATGCGCGATAAGGCACTTTGTTCGAAAGGTTTGGTTACAGTGAGGCGCACTACACGGTCAGTGGCAATCATTCCGGCCAGTACTTCTTCGCCCCGGCAGATGTTGCGTGGCAAGCTTTCGCCTGTCAGTGCCGACGTATTAAATGCCGCTGTTTCGTTAAGCATAGTACCGTCCAGAGGCACACGCTCGCCGGTTTTTACCTCTATGACTTCACCCGTTTTCACGTCTCTGGGGTTGACTCTTTCCTCATGGCCTTCGCGGATGACAGTAGCCGTTTCGGGGCGTACATCCAGCAAGGCGCTGATGTTGTGTTTGGCCCGGTTGACGGCTTTATCCTGGAACCATTCGCCCAGCGAGTAGAATAGCATGACTGCTACGCCTTCGGGGTATTCGCCGATGTAGAATGCTCCGATGGTGGCAAGGGTCATCAGTGTAAACTCGTTGAAGATATCTCCATGGACGATATTTTCCCAGGCTTCTTTCATGACCGGCAGCCCTACGGGCAAGTAGGCTGCCATGAACCAAAGAAGACGCATGGCCGGGCTGAAGAAGCTCGCATCGGCCGCTCCCAGTCCGATACCGGCAAACAGCAGTATAGCCGAAGTTATGATGAGCAGACAGGTCTTGGAGCCTGTCTCTTCACAATGGTCGTGCTCTGGGGCGTTTTCACAGTGTCTGCAAGTGCAATGTGCCATATCTTTTTATTGTTTATTGTTTTTCTGACGGCAAAGGTACGGCATTGTGTTTGCAACTTGGTTGCAAACGTGTATTCGTTTTTCCCGTTTTTTCTCTACTTTTGCAGCGGTTTTCAGAAGGAGGATAACAGATTATGGCTGCTGTAAAAGAAATGACCGAAGGGAAGATATTCCCACAACTATTTTATTTCACTTTGCCCCTGCTGATGGGCAACTTGTTGCAACAGACTTATTCGCTGGTAGATGCCGCTATTGTCGGCAAGTTTCTGGGCATAGATTCGCTGGCTGCCGTTGGTGCCAGTTCATCAGTTGTATTTCTGATATTGGGTTTCTGCAACGGCTGCTGTGGTGGTTTCGGTATTCCTGTGGCTCAGAAGTTCGGTGCACACGATTATTCGACCATGCGTCGTTGTGTGTCGGTCAGTCTGCAATTGGCCGCCCTGATGTCTGTCGTTTTGGCTGTCGTCACGGGTATTCTATGTGACGATATCTTGCATCTGATGCGTACTCCGGCCAACATCTTCGATGAAGCCTATGTCTATCTTCTCATTACTTTCATAGGCATTCCCTGTACTTTTTTCTACAATCTCTTATCCAGCATTATCCGTGCTTTGGGCGATAGCAAGACGCCTTTCTGGTTTCTTCTGCTGGCAGCGGTGCTCAACATCGTGCTGGATCTTTTTTGCATCCTGGTGCTTCATTGGGGAGTAGCGGGGGCAGCTATTGCTACCGTTTTTTCGCAAGGTTTTTCTGCCGCCTTGTGCTACTTCTACATGATTCGCCGTTTCGCTATCTTGCGCACCACGCCTGCCGAGCGTCGTTTCAGCAAGTCTATTGCACGCATATTGCTTAACATTGGTGTCCCTATGGGATTGCAGTTTTCCATCACGGCCATAGGCAGTATCATGCTGCAAAGTGCCAATAATGCTTTGGGTACAGCTTGCGTAGCAGCCTTTACCGCTGCCATGCGTATCAAGATGTTCTTCATGTGTCCTTTCGAAAGCCTGGGAATTGCCATGGCCACTTTTGCCGGACAGAATTATGGAGCGGGCCGACCCAGACGTATCATGCAAGGGGTGAAGGCTGCTTCGCTGATGGCATTGGCTTATTGGATATTCACTTTTTGTGTACTGATGTTTGGTTCCCAAAGACTTGCCTTGCTTTTTGTGGATGCTTCGGAGGCTGAGATATTGGCCGATACGGCTCTTTTCCTGCATGTGTCTGTCACGTTCTTTCCAGTGCTTGGCCTGCTTTGCATTTTACGTTATACCATTCAGGGGGCTGGTTTTACGAACCTGGCCATGCTGTCCGGCGTGTCGGAGATGATAGCTCGTATATTGGTCAGCCTGTTGGCCGTTCCGGCTTTTGGCTATTTGGCTGTTTGTTTTGGCGATTCTACGGCGTGGATTTTTGCCGATGCTTTCCTGATACCTGCATTCTTTTATGTGTACAAGAAGATTCAACTGGTAAAACGCTCTGATTGATGGATGCCGATTTTCATACCGAGCGGAAGATAATCCATATCGACATGGATGCTTTCTATGCTTCTGTCGAGCAACGGGATAACCCTTCGTTGCGCGGCAAACCCATAGCTGTGGGACATGCTGAAGAGAGGGGAGTCGTGGCGGCTGCCAGTTATGAGGCCCGTCGTTATGGTGTGCGTTCGGCCATGTCGTCGGCGAAGGCGAAAAGGCTTTGCCCTTCTCTCATCTTTGTCCGTGGGCGTATGGAGGTTTACAAAGAAGTATCGCGCCAGATTCATGAAATCTTCCATGAATATACGGATATCATCGAGCCGATTTCTTTGGATGAGGCTTTCCTGGATGTGACGGAGAACAAACCCGGCATCGAGTTGGCTGTGGACATTGCCAAGGAAATCAAGCAGAAGATACGCGAACGTCTGCACCTGGTGGCTTCGGCCGGGGTGTCTTACAATAAGTTTCTGGCCAAGATTGCTTCGGATTACCGCAAGCCTGACGGGCTTTGTACGATTCATCCGGCCCAGGCTTTGGATTTCATTGCCGGCCTGCCTATCGAAAGTTTCTGGGGAGTAGGCCCCGTCACGGCCAAGCGTATGCACGCTTTGGGTATCCACAACGGCTTGCAACTCCGTGCCTGCTCACCCGACCGTCTTCTCCGCGAGTTTGGCAAGGTAGGCTCCGTCTACTACGATTTTGCCCGGGGCATAGACCTGCGCCCCGTCGAGGCAGTGCGCATCCGCAAGTCCATCGGCTGCGAACGTACGTTGGAGAAAGACGTTTCGCTCCGTTCGTCGGTCATCATCGAGCTGTATCATGTTGCCGTTGAGTTGGTCAGCCGTCTCGAAAAGAAAGATTTCCGGGGAAATACGCTGACCCTGAAAATCAAGTTCCATGATTTCCGCCAAATCACCCGCAGCCTGACCCAATCCCGTGAGTTGACCACGCTCGATGTCATTCTTCCCCTGGCCAAGCAGTTGCTGCAAGAGGTGGACTACGCCGAGCATCCCATCCGTCTCATCGGCCTCTCCGTTTCCAACCCGCGCGAAGAGACCGGCGGGCATGGTGTCTGGGAACAACTGAGTTTTGACTTCAAAGAGTAGACCTACCCGGCCACGCACAGACTGTTGGACATCAGCCCTTCCGCTTCGTTGCACAGGCACAGGTAAGCCACTACGTGTTGCTCTGCCCACCGTTCGGGTATGGACAGCTCGGCCTGTCCGTCGTCCCGTTGCGCCGCCTGCGTGCGGTAGGTGGCCTCTCCGTTATCGGCGTTGTAGGCCAGCAACCATACTGCGTCCGTGGCTTCGGCATTCCCTTCACCACTGTTGTTCTTCCACCCGAACCGGATTTTTCCGGCCTCTACTGTTGCCTTTGCCTCTGGCACTGTCATCAGCGTGCCCGTGCTCACCAATGCCCGGTGGTAGTCGATGTATGCCTCGTCGCCCTCGATGTGCACGGCCTTTTTCAGCAAGTACGACATGGCGGCGTGAAAGGGCGCTTTCTCCTTCCCGTACAGCGCATAGCCTGCGCGAACAAAATCGGAGATGGGTTGCAGAAAGGCAAAAACTGCGGCAAATTTCTTCCGTTGCCCCTGTTGGGCCTTGCTGCGTGGGTTCCGCACTTTTCCCGGCACGCTGCGGACGTAGTTCCGCCCGTTGTTCTTGTAACCAACAACGTTGCCTACTTTCCCGGTGAACTCCCCGAAAATTCCTTGTTTGATTGTTCCCATAACGATGAATGTTTATCCGTGTTTATCATAGAGGGAGACCGTGCTGTTGCTGCCTTCCCCCGTTACCTGTTCTCGCTGCGAAGATAAGCATTTTATTGGGGGACTTTCGGGAAAATGAGGCTTTATCCGGCGTAAAGTGATTCTAACCTGTTGTGTATGAGTAGGAAATTTTGGAGAACGCTTTTTTGCTGTTCCTGCCGGAAATCCGGTTTTCTTGCCGTAGGATGCCCTTGTCAGGCCGTGGCTGCTCCGTATTTTCTCCGTGACAAGGCTGAAAATGAACGGTATTGACGGTGAAACTACGGAGCAACGGCGGAGTGGCCGGACGGCAATAACGGTTATATTTGGGGGTATAGTCCGCAGGAATAATTGTCGGTTTCCTGGTTAGCATACTTTATTGAATGAGCTTTGAGGCTTAATCCTCCTCTTTCTCTTTTTCCACTTGCGTCGCAGGATAGTTTACCAGATACAGCGTCCCTGTGGCGCGGGTAAAAGCCGTGTAGAGCCATCTGAAATAATCAGGGCTCAGGTATTCGTCCGCCATGTACCCTTGGTCCAGAAAAACATTTTTCCACTGCCCGCCCTGGGCCTTGTGGCAAGTGATGGCATAGGCGTATTTTACTTGCAGGGCATTGTAGTGCGGGTCGTTTTTTATTTTCTTCATGCGTTCGGCTTTGGTCGCGATGTCTGCATAATCTTCCAGTACATTCTGAAACAGGCGCTCACTGTCTGCCCGTGTCAAAGCAGGGGCATCGCTCTGCAAGGTATCCAGCAGGAGACTGACTTCCATTTCCAGGCCGTTGCAGTCCGGAAAGGCAAGGATGGCATCGGCAAAGCGGAAACCATAAAGTTCATGCGTGCGCCGCACTCGTCTGACAATGGCGGTTTCGCCGTTTGCAATGAATTCTTCGTTCTTTTCTTTTTCCTGCCCTGTCCAGTAATAATTGTTCTTGGCCACCATCAGCCAATCTCCTGACTCCAGTTCGTCCTCGCGCCAAAGAATACGTGAGCGGATACCGTTGTTGTAGATGTTGGCTCGCTTGTTGCTGCGGCAAATCACGATGGTCTCATCCATCCCGTCGCGGGCATAGCACTCCTCCAAAGCATCTATCAGTTCATTGCCTGGCAACAGGCGGATGTCGGCAAAACCGGCCAGGCGTATCTTCGGCAGTGAAAAGCAATCTTCAGAAGCAATGGCCTGCCTCAGACGTGTGGCATTCCACAATATGCCCGATTCTTTAGCTTGCCTGACCACTTGCGTGAGGTCCATTTCTGTCACTTCCAGTCCATATCCCTTCAGCGCTTCACCCACGAGAGCCGGACTTTGTTCTTCGCCCACCGGAGGAAGCTGGGCCAAGTCTCCCAAGAACAACAGGCGACAGCCTTGTCCGGAATAGACGAACTGAATCAGGTCGTCCAGCAAACGGCCTGTTCCAAAAGTAGAACCGGACAATCCTTCGTTGGAAATCATCGAGGCTTCGTCTACGATGTAGAGCGTATGGGTGGTCAGGTTGTCGTTTAGCGTAAAGTTGGTCAGTTCGTTGGAAAAAGAGCGTTGCCGGTAGATTTTTTTATGGATGGTAAAAGCCGGGTGCCCTGCATAGGAAGCGAAGACTTTGGCTGCCCGTCCTGTGGGAGCCAGCAAGACAGACTTCTGTTTCAGTAGGTCCAAGGTGCGTACCAAGGCTCCGACCAGCGAGGTCTTTCCGGTACCTGCATAGCCGCGCAAGATGAAAATGCCGTCAGGGTTGGGAGATGTCAAGAACCCGGCAAGCCGCTTGATGGCCGTTTCTTGTTCAGCGGTCGGCTGGTAGGGGAAGTGCTGCCTTATTTGCTCTGCTAAGTATTTGTCTATCATAGCTGTCGTACAAAAAAATGAGAGATTTGCTGTCTAATTCTGTATTTTGTTCTACTTTTGTAGTGCGAATATAGCAAACTCAAGGAAATCCTTTGTCATGAAGAGCTTATTAAATATTGTTTTATGGATATGTGTCGTGTTGCTGGTCTATGTCTGTTATGCCAGCATCATGAAGCCTATCCGTTTTGACGCCCTCAGGCAACAGCGCGAGGCGGCAGTAAAGGCTCGTTTGCTGGATATTCGCAAGGCTCAGTCTGCCTATCATCTGCTACACGATGGCCAGTATGCTGCCAGCTTTGACACGCTGATTCAGTTTGTCAAGACAGCCCGATTGCCGTTTGTGCTGGAGAAAGCGGGAGTGCCTGGTGAATCTTTCTGTCGCGATACATGCTGGGTAGCTTTGGCGGATACACTTTACCCGAAAGGTTTCCAGGCTGATTCGTTGCGATACATTCCTTATGGCAAGGGAGCACAGTTTGAGATTCAGGTGTGCAATCACGAAGATTCTTCGGGAAAGTTTTATGATTTGTTAGAGATCAAAGCGCCTCTGGATGCTTATCTGGAGGGAATGGATTCGCAGGAAGTGGCTAATTGGCGGGCAGAGCAAGAGCGGCAGGAGAAGTATGCCGGGCTAAAGATTGGTGACTTGGAAACACCTAATAACAATGCCGGCAACTGGGAATGAAAAATGTAATATAATGGGAATGATAAATTGCAGTAACACAGAACAAAGCATCCTGTCCATGCGGATAAGCACGGAAGGGTTCGTTTTCGCTGTCTCCAATCCTTTAGGCAATAATGACGAAGGCGGGGCGTTGGAAAACTATCCGGTAGATGTGACTTTGCCGTTGGCGCTCAATCTCAGGCAAGCTTTCAGTCAGTTGAAGTGGCTGGAACGTCCTTTCCGGAAGGTAAATGTGCTGTTGGCCACCAAACGTTTTACCCTTATGCCTGTGGAATATTTCGAGGATGACTGTGTAGAAGCGTTCTTTTACCAGAATCATTCAAAAGAAGAGAATGAATCGGTACTCTATAACATCTTGGGCAATAGCCATGCAGTAGTGTTGTTTGGGATAGACCGGAGTGTGGTCGAGGCAGTACAAGAATGGCAGCCGGAAGCAAGATTTTATGCACAGGTCTCTCCGCTGATAGACCAATTCGCAATAAAGAGCCGTTTGAACAATGCCCGGAAGATGTATGTACATGTGCGGCGTGAGTACATCGATGTTTTGAGCTATGAATGTGGTCGGCTTTTGTTGGCCAATTCGTATAAATACGGACAAGTGACAGACTGTATCTATTACATACTTTGTATTTGGCAGATGTTGGGCTTTGACCAGGAGAACGATGAGCTTTACTTGTTGGGCGGAGTGGACGAAAAGCCTGATTTGCTTACCGGACTGAAGGATTTCATCCGCTGGGTCTCGGTGATGGAGCCGGCTGGAAATATGGATTTGCAAACTGTTGTATTATGCGAGTAATCAGTGGTATATATAAGCGGAGGCGATTTGATGTGCCGCGCTCTTTTAAGGCGAGGCCTACGACAGATTTCGCTAAAGAGAATCTGTTTAATGTCTTGTCCAATCATTTAGACTTTGAGGAGGGGGGAGTGGAAGCTCTTGACCTGTTTGCGGGAACGGGCAGTATCAGCGTGGAATTGTTGTCGCGTGGTTGCACTCAAGTGGTTTCGGTGGAGAAAGACCGTGAACATTATGCTTTTATCTGCAAGGTCATGCAAGAATTGAAGGCTGTGAACTGGTTGCCTGTGCGTGCCGATGTCTTTAAGTTTGTGAAGAGCACACACCGGTGTTTTGATTTGGTCTTTGCCGACCCGCCTTATGAGTTGAAGGACCTGGAGACTTTGCCTGACTTGGTTTTGGGCAATGGTTTGCTGAAACCGGGAGGCCTTTTTGTTTTGGAGCATGGGAAAAAGAATCACTTTGAGGCACATCCTTGCTTTATCGAACACCGGAGTTATGGCAGTGTGAACTTCAGTTTCTTTGGTGTCTCTGCGGATTCAGAGCAGGGGGGAGAATAAGCGGATGATGCTTTCGCTTGCTTTGCGATACCACGGGCGCTTTATCCAGTTTTTCAGGAACACTTGTTTGCAGTCGCGTTGGTCTTGCAGGAATATTTCGCGCATCTGCAAGGCTGTCTCTGTGTCGTAGATGAAGGCATTGACTTCGAAGTTGTGCTCGAAACTGCGGAAATCGATGTTGGTAGAGCCTACGGTGGACAAGGTATCGTCTGTTACCATTAATTTGGAGTGCAGGAATCCTTTCTGGTAGAAATAGACTTTGACGCCTGCCTGCAGCACGTCGGCCAAATAGGAGCATGAACCCAGGTGGGTCAGCCTGTTGTCTGCCCGTTGGGGAAGCATCAGGCGCACATCTACGCCGGACAAGGCGGCGGTCTGCATGGCGATGAGCATTGACTCGGTGGGCAGGAAATAGGGGGTTTGGATGTAGAAGTATTTTTTCGCACCGGACATGGCCATGATGAGTCCTTGCATGATTTCCCGCCAAGGTCCTACGGGTTCGCTGGTGACGATTTGTACTTGTGAAGTCCCGACGTTTTCCAGGCGTGGGAAATAGCGGGCGGAAGTGATGAGGGTGCGGTCTACGAAGTACCAGTCCAGCAGGAAGGCTGTTTGCAGCCCGTGCACGGCTTTTCCTTTCAGCATCAGGTGGGTGTCGCGCCAGATGCCCCACGGGAATCCTTTCACATATCGTTCGGCCAGGTTCATGCCGCCTACGAATCCGGTGCAGCCGTCTATGACGATGATTTTCCGGTGGTTGCGGTAGTTCACTTTGTTGGTGAAGTGGGGGAAGCGTACTTTCAGGAAACTGCGCACTTCGATGCCGGCTTCGCGCATTTGCTCGAAGAACCGGGTGGGGACGTGCCAGCAGCCTACGTCGTCGTAGATGACGCGCACCTCGATGCCGGCGCGGGAGCGTTCTATCAGGACGTCGCGCACCAGGCGGCCGATGGCGTCGTCTTCGAAGATGTAGGATTCGATGTGGATGTGCTGTCGGGCGCCTTGCATTTCGCGCAGCAGGGCGGGGAGCAGTGTGTAGCCGGAGGTATAGGTTTCCACCAGGTTTCCGTCAAAAGGGAGTGACTGGTTGACGTTGTAGAACAGGAGGCCGAGGCGTTGATAGGCTATGGGAAGTGGTGAGGTGGGTTGGGCCAGGTATTCTGCCATGGGTTTCTTCAGCAGATGGCCGTAGACTTTTTTGCCGATGATGCGTTCGTGGCGTTGGCTGCGTCCGAAGAAGAAGTAAAATACCAGTCCCACGACGGGCAGGAAGATGAGCACCAATATCCAGGCCATCGTCTTGACGGGGTTGCGGTTGTCCATCACGATGACGATGATGGTGCCGATGATGATGGCCCACAAGACGATGTCGAAGGCCACGCGGGCCAGTTGCTCTATCAGCAGATTCCATTCCATGGTTGTGATACTTGTTGCTCAACGGCAAAAGTATATAAAATGGTTGAAGCGGCCAAGCCCGGAGAGGGGGAATTACGTGGCGGGGATAGATGGAGGCAAAATGTCACGGGTATGTGAGGTACTTACCTCACATACCTGTGAGGTACTTAGGTCACATACCCGTGAGATAGTCAGGACACACCCGCAACCGCCCGGAGGGGGTATGGGGGCGTCAGAAGCGGCGTGGCCCTCTGCCCTGTCCGTGGCCGCCGGGGCCACCCATGCCGGGCATCTCCTCGCGCTTCACCCGTTTGCCTCCGAAGATGTTCAGGCGGTAGATGAAGCGCAGCATGCAATAGCTGTTCACGCCGTTGTACTCGTACACCGAGCGTCCGCTCGAGGTGAGCGAGCGGGTGATGTTGCTCTGCCGGCGCAGGATGTCATACATCTCGAAGCTGATGGTGGCGTCGCCATTCAGGAAAGTCTGCGACAACTGGGCATTCCAAATCAGCTCGTTGCGGTTCATGCTGCTGTCGCGGTAGCCGCGCCGTGCCTGGTTGGTGATGTTGGTGGACAGCGACATGTTCCAGGGGGCAGTGATGTTGGTGAATCCGCCGTAGGAGAAGTTGTAGGGCTCCTGGTTGTTCGACGGTGTCAGCTTGTCCCGTTCCACCGTGTACGAGAAACTGCCGTTCAGCCCCACCTCCAGCCAGTCGTTGCGGTAAGAGCCGCGCAACCGCTCGTTGATGTTCAGGTTGGTCGTCGTATTCTTCTGCTCTACGCGTGTCTGCGTGTCCGTCAGGTAGCCCACGTTGTTCTGGTAGTTGAAGCTGGTGAAGGTACCGATGTTGAATTTCTTGTTCTTCAGGGCCGTGTTGAAGCCGAACATGGCGAAGGCATTCCAGTTGCCGTTGATGTTCTTCGGCGTTGTGGTCCATCCACCGGTCGATTCGTTGTAGACACGGCTGTTGCTCACACTGTTCTGCGTGGCCTGGAAGCTGGCATGCGAAAAGATGCCCCGTTGTTGCTCCACCTTGTAGTCGTTGTAGAAGAAGCGCAGCGTGTGGCTGAACGAAGGCTTCAGTCCCGGGTTGCCCACACGTATGTTCTGCGGGTTCGAGTTGTCCACGATAGGCAACAAGTTCTCCATCGACGGCTGGCTGCTGCGTCCCCGGTAGGTGAAGCGCAGTTGGCTGACCTTCGAGAAGCGGTAGCGGAAGTCGATGTTGGGTGCGAAGTTGAACACGTTGCGCGTGGTGTCCACCATATAGTCACCCCGCTTGTAGGACAGCACGGTGTGTTGCGGCTGCAGGGAGATGCCCGAACTGAGTTGCCATTTCTCGCGGATAAAGCGCAGGGCCAGCGATGCGTCGTGGTTGTAGTAGCGGTACTCGGCATATTTCCCCAGGCTGTCCACCTCGTGAGCCGCATAATCTGCGGGTAAAGCCGCGCCGATGTTCCAATCGTTGCCATACGATTGCAGGTCATACGTCTTGCGGTCGCTTTCGCTGTACATGTATTGGAATTGGTAGCTGAACTGCAGATACGTGGCTTTGGCAATCGGTTCGCTGTATGTCAGTTGTGCGCGGTAGTTGAAGTCCTTCGTCGGCGTGTTTATGTATTGGTTGCGTATCAGGATAGAGTCTCCCCCCAGGTAGCTTTGCAGCAAGAAGTAGTTGGTTTGCGATTCCGTGTACTGCCTGTTCACGTTGTCCCCATAGCTGAACCGTCCGCGGAAGGTGATGTTGCGCCCGTCGGGGCTGAGTTTACGGTTTATCTGCAGGGTACCGTTGGCACTCAAATCCTTGCCGTCGGTCAGCGTGCCGCTGTTGATGGCATTTACGCGTACCTCCTCCAGAGGGTCATCTTCCATAGCCAGCTTTTCCAGGTTGAGGTAGTCATTCGGATTGTCTACCAGGTCATAGGGGTCAGCATTGAACGTTCCCGATTCCGACAGTGACAGGTTGTCCGTCTTTGCGTACGATATGTTGGGGCGGAAGATGATGTTCGTCAGCGTGTCCGGTCTCCATTCCATGCGGAAGTCGGCATTGAAGTTCTTGCTGCGGTTTCGGGCATTGGTGTTTGAGTTGGAGAATGAATTTCCGCTGGTCAGGAAGTCCTCGGTAGAACCGATGCTTCCCACGTCGTTGCCTGTATAATTGTATCGGGCGCTGCCTCCCAACTCTATCTTGTCAGTTTTGGTGAAGAAATCCAGGCCAATCCACTTCTTGGCCGTCAATCCGTTGTTGCGGTTCCAGCGCGGTCCTCCGCCTCCTCCGCGGAATCCTTGGTCGTTGACGTTGTTTACCGAGCCTATGAGCGACACTTGCGTCGGACCGCGGAAGTAGTTCACCATGCCGCGTGCCGAGTATCGGTCTTCTGTGCCGATGGCTCCGTCCACGTTGCCGAACCATCCGGTGTTCATTTCCTTTTTCACTGTCAGGTCCAGCACGGTTTCCTCTTCTCCGTCGTCGATGCCGGTGATACGTGCCAGGTCAGATTTCTTATCGTAGGTTTTCAGTTTGTCTATCATCTCGACGGGGAGGTTCTTCAAAGCTGTGGCCACGTCGCCGCCGAAGAATTCCTGTCCGTTGACCATGACCTTCGAGATGTCTTTTCCGTTGATTTTTACGTTTCCGCTGTCGTCAATCTCCGCGCCGGGCAGTTTCTCCACCAAGTCTTCCAGCACGGCCCCTTGTTGGGTGCGGTAGGCCGACGAGTTGAATTGTATGGTGTCTTCCACCACCTGCACCTGGGGGGCTTGGGCGGTGACCACGGCTTCGGCCAGCAGGATAGCGTCCGGTTGCAGGACCACGTCGGGCATCCGTTTGTTTTGCGAGGTTACCTGCAAGGGGATGAGCTGGGTGATGTATCCTAAGTAGGAGACCTTCAGTACGTATTTGCCCGGTTTTGCCTGCAGGCGGTAGTAGCCATCGGGCGAGCAGGCCATGCCGGTGGATTGGGTACTGTCGGGCAGGTTGAGCAGTTGCACGCTGGCTGCAATGGCCGGTTGGTTGGTATCGCCTTCCATGATGCGTCCCATGATGTCGACAGCTTTACTTTGTGAAAATGCGGACAGTGCCACGGCCCATAGCAGCACCATCCCTGCAACGAATCTGTTCATGTGTTTGTCTATTCTTACTTACCTTAAAAAATGAGTTACCAATGCCCTTTTGACGAGCATGTTGTTAGAAGGTTTAATGCTTGAAGTGATAAAATGTCTTATTAATCGACTAATTCCTTTAAAATGTCGACGAACGGGTGGGAGAGTAACGGCGAAGAAACCTTATCTTTGCACGCGAAGCCCGGGGACCTGATATTTTAACAGATTGATACAAACTAGCTCTGGCGTTAATGTTTGTTTGCTGTTAGATTAGTGTTCGGTCCGGGGCAGGCTAACGTTCGGTCCAGGTTTGGCTGATAAGCAACCGGGCTGTGAACCGTAATTATTAAATACAGATAGATTATGAACAAGCAAGAAGTAATCCTTTGCGAAGGCCTGGCAAATAGCCTGGAACGGGCCGTCGGACAGTGTCCGCATGACAAGTTGTTTATCCTGACCGATGAATGTACGCACCGCCTTTGTCTCCCCTTGCTGAAGGACGTGGAGGCCGTGCGGGGGGCGGCCGAGATTGTTATCGCTCCCGGTGACGCGCACAAGAACCTGGCCACGCTGGCTTCTGTCTGGCAGGTGTTAAGTGATGGGGGGGCCACGCGCCATTCGTTGCTGCTCAACCTGGGCGGCGGCATGGTGACCGACCTGGGCGGTTTTGCCGCATCGACTTTCAAGCGTGGCATTGCCTACATCAACCTGCCTACCACGCTCCTGGCCATGGTTGATGCGGCCGTGGGCGGCAAGACGGGCATCAACTTCAACGGGCTGAAGAACGAAATCGGGGCCTTTTCGCCGGCTGCCAGCGTGCTTATCGAGACTGAGTTCCTGCGCTCGCTGGATGCACACAATTTCTTCTCCGGCTATGCCGAGATGCTGAAGCACGGCCTCATCAGCACACCCGAACACTGGGCCGAACTGTTGACTTTCGATACGGAATGTATAGATTATGGCCGGTTGAAGCAGATGGTGGGCCGTTCGGTGCAGGTGAAGGAGAATATCGTGCGCGAAGACCCCTTGGAGCGTGGCATACGCAAGGCTCTGAACTTGGGACATACGGTGGGACATGCTTTTGAGAGTTTGGCATTGGCCGAAGAACGTCCTGTGTTGCATGGATATGCTGTGGCCTGGGGATTGGTGTGCGAACTGTACCTGTCTTTCCGGAAGACGGGGTTCCCGAAAGAGCGTATGCAACAGACCGTTCATTTCATCCGGCAAAACTATGGTGTCTTCCCGTTCGATTGCAAGTCTTATGACCGTCTGTACGAGCTGATGCAGCACGACAAGAAAAACACGGCGGGCGTCATAAACTTTACTTTGCTGAAAGATATCGGCGAAATAGCCATTAACCAGACAGCCGACCGGGACGGCATTTTCGAGGCTTTTGATTTCTACCGTGAAGTCATGGGCATCTAATCATCAAACTTTAACACAAGTTCACGCAGCCTTTCTGCTGTTTTTCCATTTTTCTCTACGAAAAGCGAATGTATAACTTATAAAATGTGGACTTGATATGAAAACAATGATTAGAAAAGAGAAATGGTATCTGATGTTGGCATTGGTTGTGGGCTCGTTGAGTTTCCAGTCTTGTTTGGATGATGACGACGATGATTCTTATGCCCTGCTGATGCCCAATGCGCTGGTGACGGTGAAACACGATGCGGACAACACGGTCTATCTGCAACTGGACGAGCAGACTACCTTGCTACCGGTCAACCTGACGACTTCTCCTTTCGGGGAAAAAGAGGTGCGTGCCTTGGTGAACTATACGAACGTGGACGAACCGAGCGGCGAGTATAATCAGGCAGTCCATGTCAATTGGATTGACAGCCTGCTGACCAAACAGATGGCTCCCAATTTGGGCGATACGGAGAATGATGAGGTCTATGGAAACGACCCTGTGGAGATGGTAGCCGACTGGGTGACCATTGCCGAAGACGGTTATCTGACTTTGCGCTTCCGCACCGTGTGGAATGACCCGGGCAAGAAACATTTCGTCAACCTCATTTCTACCAACAATCCGGATGACCCTTATGAAGTAGAGTTTCGTCATAATGCCTATGGCGATACCTATGGGCAACCCGGCGATGGGTTGGTGGCATTCAGCCTGACTTCTTTGCCCGATACGAAAGGGGAGACTGTGAAGCTGACCCTGAAGTGGCATTCTTTCAGCGGAGAAAAATCATACCAGTTTGATTACTGCACCCGTAGTGCCACGTTGCCGTCGCTGCCAGAAGTAACTGCTGTCAGAAACAGTCTGAACCTCCATTAAGGACGACAGCGAACAGGAAACCTGACCTTGACATATGTGTTAACTAAAAGGCCTTGCGCCATTGCCCGGACAAAGGGCAGGTGCAAGGCCTTATCTTGTTTTATTGTAGATTACCATCTACGACGTTTGTAGGTTACCATCTACGACTGTATCAGATTTTCCCATCAATTTCTTTCAGCAATTCCTCCACGGCAGCCTTCAATTGCGAGTCTTCTCCTTGTACAATGCTTGCGGGGTCGTTGGCCACACGGATGTCCGGTTCCAGTTGCGTGTTTTCCAGATAGCTCCCGTCTGGCAAGCGGTAGCCCACGATGGGAATACCAAAGACCAAGGTAGAGTCTTGCAGCCTTTCCCACGACACACTGGTCATGGTGCCCGGTACAGGCATACCCACCAGTTTGCCAAGTCCTTGGTGGCTGTACACCCAGGGCGTGCCGTGAGCGTTGGAATAGTTGGCTTCGCCCGTCAGCATGATGGAGGGTTTGTTCCAGCGTCGGCTGGGCATGTCGCAAGCTTCCTCGCCGCGAATCACCTGGGTGAAGTATTTTTGTCCGCTGAACAACACTTCGATGTCTTCGTGCAAGCGTCCTCCACCGTTGAAACGGGTGTCGATGACAATGCCCTCGCGTTGGTTATATTTGCCCAAAATGTCGGAATAGATGTTTCGGAAACTGTCGTCGTTCATCGACTGGATATGTACATATCCCAGCCTTCCATCCGACCACCTGTCTACATCTGCTGCCCGTTGCTTGACCCATCGCCGATAGAGCAAATCGTTGAAATCTCCTTGGCTGATGGGGATGATGACTTCGTCCCAACGTTTGCCCGATGTGGGGTCGAACAGCGAGAGCAGCATCTTGCGTCCCGCCTTGCCGTTGAGCAACAGGCTGGCATCGGTTTCGGGACCAATGGCTGTCCCGTCTATCTGTTCGACAATTACTCCGGCTCGTATCAGAGTCTGTGCCTTGTCGCAGGGGCCTTTCTCTACCACCTCGGCAATGCGTAGTCCCGCTCCCTGATAGTCCCAATCGAACAGCAATCCCGTTTGGGCCGTCCGCTCGCCAGGCAGGGAGGGGGAGTAGCGGCCGCCCGTGTGCGAAACGTTCAGTTCTCCCAACCATTCGCTCAGCAGTTCGGCAAAGTCATAGTTGTTGCTGATGTGGGGCAAGAATTTTCGGTAGGCTTCCGTCAGAGCCTTCCAGTCCACTTTGTGCATGTCGATGTCGTAGAACCGTTTCAGTTCTTGTTTGTAGATGTGCTCGAACATGTATGCACGTTCCTCGGCAGCATCCATCTTTACCGTGGCACTGTAAGTGACAGGCTCCAATTCGTTGTTTGCCAGGTTCAGCTTCTGCATGTTGCGTCCGTTCAACAGAAAGAGATTCTTTCCCTCCTTGTCCGTTTCCAGCGAAGCCCATCCGCGGCTCAGCCTGTGCAGCAGTTTGGTCTCTTTCTTGCGCAAATCCATCTTCCACAAAGCTATCCCGGCTTCGTAAGAAGCTATGTAGTACAGACTCTCCCCGTCTGGCGAGAGAATGGCGCTTTTTAAGTCTGAAGAATGTGGGGTGAGGCGTACGATGCGGTCTTCCAGTCCTTTTTCTTCCACCATGACAAGGTTTGCCGTACTTTTTTTCTTTTTCTCGGTATCCTTGGAAGTTTTTCCCATCTCTTTGCGCAGTTCATAGTCCTCTTTGCTTAGATTATATTTGTCATAGCTTTCTTGATTGAGAAAGACCAGCATCGCATCATTTTCCGACCCCCATGAAGCATGGGCACGCATTCCGTATCGTTCGGTCAGAAAGAGGATGGCATTGCCCTCCATCACGAATCGGGGAGACTCGCTGGTATATCCGCTTTGGGTCAGGTTGATGATGGGGGAGCCCCCGGCGGCATTTACCAATCCGATGTCACTGTACGAGTAATGGCGGTTTCCTATGAACTCTAACGTGAACCATTTCCCATCGGGCGACCAGCGGTACTCAAATCCTCCTCCAGTATTGTACCAAGTAGTTCCGTCTGTGATTTGACGCACCTGTTTGTTTTCCAGATTGACTACCATCAGCCGTTTGCGGTCTTCGATGAAAGCCAGTTCTTTGCCGTCAGGTGAGAACTGGGGGTGAGTGCGTTCTACGTTCTTAGATGGCAGTAATACTTCTTCGGTGATAACAGTTGCGTTGGGAAAGTTCGGATCTTCTTTTCGTGACAGTTTGGCCAGGTAAAGTTGCCAGTTTCCTGTCCGTTCGCTGGCATAAGCTAACGTACGGTTGTCTGCGCTGAAACTTAAGCCCTTTTCTGCAGCCGGCGTATGAGTGATTTGTCGGGTGGTACCATATTCTGTGGAGGTGACGAACACTTCTCCCCGCACAATAAACGCCACTTGTTTGCCGTCGGGCGACGGTGTTGCCGATATGGCTCCACTGGTGTATTTCAGTGTGAGCAGTTGAGGGGCATCGTCCCGTATCAGTTCAATCTTCACCTTTTGTGGTGTTCTGTCGGGCATTTGCGTGTAGATTTCGCCGTCGAATGTATAGCACAGCATCCCGTTCCGGCTTATTGAGAGAAAGCGGACGGGATGTGTCTGGAAGTGGCTCACAGCCTTTACCTCTTGGGGCTGTTCCAAAGGAAACGAATAGACATTAAAAGAACCGCCGTTTCGTTCGCTGAGAAAGTAGAGGCTTTGTCCGTCGGGTGCCAGTACTGGGTTACGGTCTTCTCCTTCGCGATGGGTCAGGTTAGTGTGTCTGCCTGTTGCGGTGTCATATTTCCAGATATCGCGGGTGACCGACGAAGTATGATGTTTTCGCCATTCATTTTCCGACCCTTTTCGATCTTGGTAATAGAAATATTTTCCAGACGGGTCATAGCAGACTTCTTCTGCCGGAGTTCCTAAAATTTGCTGGGTACGTCCACCGGAGACAGGCACCATATAGAGTTCAGTCATGCTGGATTTGGGGAAGAGGGCACTGCCGGCTGGATCTTGTAGGGTGCCCGAAAAGAGCACATATTTTCCGTCGGGTGTGAAAGTTGAAGGTATCTCGGCATTAGAGTTGAATGTTAGCCTTTGGGCAACTCCTCCTTGAGCCGGCATTACGTAGATATCAAAATTTCCATTTCGATCGCTGGCAAAAGCTATCTGCGTTCCGTCTGGAGACCAGACAGGATTACATTCGTAAGAATCTTGTGTAGTAAGACGGATGGCGTTTCCTCCTTGAACATTTACTTTATAAATGTCTCCTTTGTAGCAAAACGCTATATATTCTCCGTCAGGTGAAATACGTACGTCACGTACCCACATCGGAGTGGAGGCTTGCACAACTATGTGCGTTAGGATGAGGGCGGAGGCAAAGATAAATCGTTTCATATCTTCATCTTTTTATGTTCGGTTAATTTGTATGGTTATTCAGATTGATTAGTTAGCTGGGTATCGGGTGATACTTGTTCGCTTTCTGATGATGAAAGAAGCGGTGCATCGCTTGTGAACGTTCCGATGCACCGCTTTCTTCAGGTATAAGGAAAGAGGTGTTTATTCAGAGTCTACGCCGTTGCCGGTGATGGCATGATTGTAATCGGTTTCCCTTCTGGGAACACGCCAAGTCCAGCGATTGTTATCGTTGGGTTCAATGGTAACAGCCAGTACAGTGATGAAATTTCCTCCGTCAGCAAACGATTTTCGTTCGATGGTATTTCCCCAGCGTTTTAGGTCGAACCATTCAAAGCCTTCGCCCCAGAGTTCTATGGCACGGTATTTCTTGATTTCGTTTAAAAGGTCAGTGCCTGTGGCTGTACACGTATATTCCGGGTCGCGTCCACTGTCGCGCGTCAGGGCTAAAAGGGCTTCGCGTGCTCCGTCTCCGTCATTGAGGAAGTAGTCGGCTTCGGCTTCTATGAGGTACATCTCTGAAGAACGGAAGTGGTTGAGATGACCCACGCCGGGCATGTCTTCGGCTGCAATCTTGAATTGCATATAGGCATAGACCACTGCATTGCTTTTTAGGTCGGGCCATGCTTGCCGGGCGCGTTGATCCAAATCGGAATCGCCATCTGCACGTCCCGTGCTGCTGTCATAGGCATCATCTTGCGGGTCGAGGAAAAGCTCTTTGCGAATATCGGTGGCAGGTATTTGGTCATATAATTCTTTGCTGATGCATTTGGGATAGCTACGTACGGCACTGGCATTGGAGTTATAGGCAATGTAGGCGAAATAAGAATAATAGTATAGCGTTTCGTCTAATGCGCCATAACTGCTCCATATCCATTCGCTGTTGGGAGTGCAAAAACCAGCCTGATAGTCACTGACGCTCATAAGCGGATAGCCTTCTCGAGCCAGAATGGCGTAATCGCGCGCTAATCGATAATCTTGCTTGGTCAAAGCGGCACGGGCATAGACGGCATAGGCTACATTGAGGTTGGGACTGTAATTGTCGTTCTCATCTCTGTCTTTGCCTGATGATTCATAGAGTCTGATGGCATTGTCCAAGTCGGAGTATATCAGTGCGTAAGCTTGTCCTAAAGTAGACAGTGGCATGTCGTCATTGGTCGGTTCAGTACGCAATACAAGAGCATCGGTAGTCCCTTCGTTGGAATCAGTCCAACGGTTTCCATACAGTTGTGCCAGCATCAGATAACTATAAGCACGGAACGTGTAAGCTTGTGCCTTAATAAAGTCTCTGTCTTCTTGAGAGCCCGATGCGTTGTCTATATTGGCCAGTAGGGTATTGGCATTGCCTATCAGCTTGTAGTAGTAATACCATGGATAGTAGTCGTAAGTGCTGGTGACATTGTCCAGGTATCGTCCGTTGATGGTATTGCTCCATCCGGGCAGGTTGACAGAAAAATTCTCGCTGGGATAGTTTCCGTAATACATCTTGATAGTTCCTTCGCCATTAAATCCTTGTGAACCAAGGTATTGGCGGGTCATCATCTTGCAAAGGCCGTTGATGGCCATGGCTGCATTTTCGGTGCTTTCGAATACTGTGGACGAGCCGGTGGTCGATGTGGGGGCTGTGTCCAGCCAATCGCCTCCGCATGAACACAATAGAAGGGCGCTCATCCCAAAGGCTGCTATGTTTCTGTATTTTTTCATATTCATAATTTTCGATTGTTTTTTGTGTTTAGAAAGTAACATTAAGTCCTATGGTAAATACTCTGGGGGTTACCAATACGTCAGAGCTGGTTCCGCTGAAATTTTGTTGCGGGTTCATGCCCTTACGGTGGGTAAAGGTAGCGAGGTTCTCAACGGATGCGTTAAGCCGCAGTGATTTGAGGTCTATCTTTTGGATAAGGCTCTTGGGAAAATCATAGCTTAAAGTGAGGTTCTTGATAACCAGGTATGAAGCATTAGTCAGAAAACGTGTAGATTGGGCATTGTTTCTTGAGCTAAGTTCATAGTTAATGATGGGCGTTCCGTTGGGGTCGATACGGTTTGGAGAATCTTCGGTCATTCCCTCGGGGATACCTTTCCAAGAGTTTAGAATGTCTTTGTGTGCGGCACTCGGGTTGCTGGTCATGCCCATCAGGCTGGCATACGAATAGTCATAAATCTTTCCTCCCAACGAGTAAGTGAATAGGGCGGAGAAAGCGAGATTTTTCCATTGGAGAGAAGTGGAAATACTGCCGTAAACTTTAGGAATGGCACTTCCGCTCCAATCACGCTTGGCATAGGTGGTGTATGTGGTGTAGTAGTTATCACCTATTTGTACCAGATATTCTTCGGGTATTTCTTCAATAGAATAAGCCTCTAAGTCGGGCAAGTAAAGAGAATTTCCTGTCATTTGGTCTACACCGACATATTGATACATCCAGAAGTCATACACGCCGTGCCCTTCCATATATTTTTTCGTGCCGTTTATCAACCCGTTTTCTCGGTGTTGTTCGGGCAGGCGTACGATTTTGTTTTTGATGAAGGTGGCGTTTAATCCCAAGTTCCATACCCAATTCCGGTTTCGTATGATGTCCCCATCTATATCAATTTCAACACCTCGGTTCGAAACACTTCCCAGATTCTGTGTGATGGTTGCTTCGGCTGAGTCAGAGGTAGTTCCACCTACAGAGAGAGGCAAGTTTACATCGAACAACAGATCACGTGAACGTTTATCGAAATATTCAAAAGTAAAGTTCAATCTGTCGAATAAAGTTCCTTCTAATGCTATGCCGAACGAACTGGTCGTTTCCCATTTGATGTCTGACGCTTCATTTTGGCTTTTATACAGAGCTGCTTGATTGGCGTTTTGAGCAATGGTGTATAATGACATGTAACCATAATAACTTACGCCCGCGTCATTGCCCACTTCGCCATACGAGGCGCGCAACTTCAGCATGTCAATCCAATCATATTTTTTGAGGAAATTTTCTTCGCTTATTATCCAACTGGCTCCCAGGCTCCAAAAATTTCCCCATCGGTTATCTGGGTGAAAACGCGAAGAACCGTCGCGGCGGAAGGCTGCTTCTACGTGGTAACGTTCGGCAAAATTGTAGCGTACACGACCCAAATAACTTTCCGTGCGGTAGTTGTTTTCGTAGTCAGTCAGATTAGTAATCTCATTAAAGTTGACCAGGTCTTCTTTTCCGCTGAATGTCTCGTTTACTTTATATCCATATAAATAATTATACTTATAAGCGTAAGCTTCGTGTGCCACGAGTGCATCTACATAATGCGCTCCGAAAGTGCGTCGCCAGTTCAATTGTTGCTGTACTGTATAATTCTTATACCGGTAGATGGTACGTGACGAACGCCCGTTGTTGCCTTGTCCGTCTCCTATAATGGCATTGTCATACGAACGGTTTTCAGTGTTTCGTACATTCAGGTCTCCTTTCAACGTAAAAGTAAAGTCTTTTAAGAAATTGATTTCTGCATATAATTGGGCATTGAGTGTGTTGCGGTAAGTACGATCCATGTTCAGCTCATTTTCCCAGATCATATGGCGTCCATTGTTTTGAGGACGTCCGTTTTCAACACCGTCGTCATACACTAAGTTGCCTGTATCGTCCAAGATATAATCACCAGTGCTCATATCATGCAGATGCACGGGATAGACGGGAGCCATATTTCGTGCATATACAAATGGATTGGTGTAAGCTCCGGTATCATCGCCATTGGTTAAATCAGTTACTTGATGTGTTCCTGAAATAGAGAAACCCGTCTTGAACCATTTGGTCGGTTTTAGGTTGACATTAGCTCTTCCTGTCAAGCGTTCGAAACCTGAGTTTTTGATGTATCCCTCTTCATTCAAATAACTGGCAGAGAAATAGAAATCTCCTTTTTCATAAGCGCCGTCGCCGCTAATGACGTATTCTTGGCGATATCCAGTACGTTCAATAGGCTTGTACCAGTCCAAATCGTTTTTAAAGCCATCTTTGATACGTGCATCTGCCACTAACTTGCCGTTGGCATCAAACAATTCATTATTCGCCTTATTATATATATTGTAACCGATGACTTCCGAAATGAGATTTTGCGATGTCAGTGCGTTGGCTTCGTCTAAGGGAGTGCCTGTGCTCACCAATTGATTTCTGTATCCTTGCCACATAGCTTCCATCCATTCGTTAGCCCCCAGCCTGTCGTATTCGGCAATGCCGCGTGTATAAATACCTTGGGTGGTGGATATGTTTACTCTGGCCCGGTCATTTTTACCACGTTTGGTGGTAATCAGAATAACACCGTTAGCGGCTCTGTTTCCATAAAGGGCTGCTGATGCAGCGTCTTTTAATACAGATATGCTTTCAATATCGGCAGAGTTTAAATCAGAGATGTTACCCCCAAACGGAACTCCATCCAATACGTATAAAGGACTGTTGTCACCGTTTACTGTATTGAAACCTCGTATGCGTATGCTGGGACTTTCACCAGGTTGCCCATAAGTATTGTTCACTTGAATGCCTGAAGTCGTTCCTTCCAGGGCGGATACAACACTGGTTGTCGGACGTTTGGCTATTTCTGTGGCGTCAATATTCGAAATCGCACCCGTTAGTGATGTCTTTTTGGCCGTTCCATAGGCAACTTGAATAACTACTTCGTCCAAAGCTTGGATGTCACTTTTCAAACGTACAGTGACATTCGAGGCAAGGTCTACTTCTTCGGTTTTCATTCCGATGAAGGAAATAATCATTTTGTGGGCATTTTTCGGTACGTTGTCGAATCGGAAATTTCCATTTACGTCGGTGATGGTACCTTGCTTTGTTCCATCTAAACGCACTGTCGCACCTACTATTGGTTCTTCGTCTTCTTCAGCAATTACGCGCCCATTGATGGTGGTAATTTGTGCGGACACTATCCCTGTAAAGAGGAATAGGAACGCGATGCATAGATTTAGTTTTCTTTTCATAAGTTTGTAGTATTTATGTTGATTGCGTGGCAAATGTAGAAATCATTTTGTTATAAAACAAGGTTATATTCGGATTATTTTTCTTTTTAGTGTGTTAAAATCAGACTATTTGCACATGATTTGCCTCTTACTTGTGTAGATTTATAAATATTGCATTGCTGAGAGATGCGATGAGTTATAGTGAATAAAGTGAAATATTCTTTGTGCAAGGATAAACATTGATTCTTTTGATTTGTTGTCAAAATGTGGCTTGAAAGTATTTCTTTATTTATGGAATTTTCGGAGGAAAGACGTCTTTTCTTTACTTTGTAAGAGATGAAAGTTGTCTGGTCGTTTGCTATATCTGCAGTCGGAGTTGTCGCTTCTTTTTTTATATCTTCTTTGTCCGGCCTTAACGATAGCGGTTGGAGTAGTGGTTTATTATTTTCTAAAAAGGTGCTTGCTTTGTCTCACGTCAGTGATTACGGGAGGGCGATGATGAACAGACCTCTGGCGTAGGGGGAACTTTAACCTGTTTTGTCCTTTTGCTATTCTTGTTCGTTGGTTAGGTTTCAGAAGGATGTATTTTTCTTCATTTGACTGACTCCTCGTTTTTTGAAAAGTTGGAAAGTAGAGTGGATTAGCACTCGTTTTTTAATATTTATGCTTGATTTTCTGCATGGCTATTCGTTTTCTTGCATGTAAATGCACTTTCGGGCGAAGATAAATTAGGCTTCTGCTATGTCTAAAGAGGGCTTTGAGTACGCTAAAAGCCCTCTTTAGGTTCGTGAAAGCCTTGTTTGTGATGCTATGTAGGTAAGAAGGAGTGGTTGATTCTGCTTTTTCCTTGCTCGTTGACTTGTTGAATTTTCTTTATTTGATTGGCTTTCAGTGCAGTGAATGTTATGGTATGAAAAAATCGCGTATCTTCGTCTGTGGGATGGAAATACGCGATTCTCAGCAGTTATGAAATGCAAAATGTCACATTGACAAAAGGTCAGTTTTCGGCTCCGGGCAGCAGGACTACGCCTTCTTTTTTCTTTCCGTCCATTTTGATAACGACTGGCTGCCCGAACTGGACGTGACGCAAGTACCGTGTTTCCTGTACGGCTGGCTGGGCGTTGAGGAAATCTTGGTTGTATAGTCCGTCGTTCATATAGGCATTGATGGTGAAATAGCCTACTCCGAATGAGGTCAGGTTTTGGAAGAAATGGGTGCCCTGACTGGGGTCAACGCGATAGTTGGTCAGCCCGGCTTCTACGATGACCCGGGCAGCCGAGATGTGGGGCCATTTCACGGGGATGCCCAGCCAGGGGTCACTGCTGCCCCAACGTCCCGGGCCGATGAGGATATAATGGCGTCCCATGTCGAGGAACTGGCGGTTGAGTTTCTCTATCTCGCGGGCAATCTCGGGGTTGCGTGAGGCACTGTAATCGTTTGTCTTGACGTAGACCACGTCGCAGATGTCGTCCATGATTCCGTGTCCCAGCGAGTTGTTGGAACGTAGCAGTAACTTTTCGTCGGGGATGAGGGCCAGGTCTTCATCCAGCATCTCCTTGCTGTCTACGATGGGACGTATCTGAAGCAAATAGAAGGTGCCTGTTTTGTCTTTTTCACGACTCAAGGTAGCCGCAAACTCTATTTCCACCGGACGGCGCATTTCCGATTGTCCGTATTTCAGAGCCAATTGCAGGATGCGTGCCAGGGGGAAGACGTCGTGTTGCAGGATATTGGCAAAGGTAATGACTTTACGTCCGCCGGGGTACAATCCGTCGCGTATAATCTGGTCATAGGGGTCGTAAGTGGAAGCGATATAGTTTAATGAACCGTCTTTCTCTGCTTCCTTGACCGGTAGTTTCAGCAGGTTGAATCCATCGTCGTTGGAGAAATCATGGCCTGCGTTGCTCAGGTCGAGGGCATAGAAACGGGTTTGTGTCTCGCGCAGCGCCATCTCCAGTTCGCTGGTTTGCAGCACTTGGTTGGGATGGTAAGGCGAGAAGCGCAAAGTCATGCCTCCGTCTACAATGTATTTGCCCAAGCCCAAAGCCAGGTTGACAATGCCTTCTTCGGCTCGTTCGTCGCCGATGGGGTAGTAATTGAGCGAGCGGGCTACACCGGACATGGACGGATAGTAGCGGTCGCCATACTGATTACCTACCACTTGTTGCAGGATGACTGCCATCTTTTCCTGGTCAATGACGTTGCTGGTGGCCTGCATGTATGCTTTCGAATCACGGAAGAATACCGAGGCATATACTCCCTTGATGGCGTCGGATAGCATGCGCAGCATCTCATACTTATCGTCCAGGTAAGGAATCATGTATGTGCTGTAAATCCCGGCAAAGGGTTGGTAGTGAGAATCTTCCAGTAACGACGACGAACGTACGGCGATGGGGGACTTCACCACATCGAAGAAAGTGAAAAAGTCTTCCACCAGCCGGTCGGGCAGTTTGGCTTTAAGGAAATAGCGCAGAATCACATCGTCGTCCGTATCCGATAAGGCCACCTGATATAAGTTGTTGGTTTCCATAAACTCGTCGAACACGTCTGTGCAGAGTACAACAGTCTTCGGGATGGCTACTTTGGCATTCTCAAACTCTTCAAATTCCGGATGATGTTTCACCAGATTATCAATGAAAGCCAGGCCACGCCCTTTACCGCCCAATGACCCGTCACCAATACGCGCAAAGTTGGAGTAGAGGTCAAAACGGTCACGTTTGAATACGGCCACCACGCCCTGGTTCTTCATCTTGCGGTATTTCACAATGGCTTCGAAGATAAGACGGCGGTGGGCATCGACATCCTGCAAGCTGTTCCAAGTGATGGGCTTCAGAAATTCGGCGATGGGGAACATTGCCCGCGAGTAGAGCCAACGGCTGACATGGTTGTGGCTGATATGGTAGAGGAAAGATTCAGCCGGTACGGCGAATAAAATATTTTGCAGTTCTTTCAGGTTTTTGACACGGGCTATTTCTTCGCCCGTCTCCGGGTTGCGGAAGATGAAATCACCAAAGCCGAAATTGTCCGATACAATACGCCGCAAGTCCACGTCCATTTTCTTCGAGTTCTTGTCAATGAAAGCAGCGCCATATTTGGCGGCATAGGCAGCGTTGTCAGATTCGCTGGATTGAATGATAAGTGGCACGAAAGGATCTTCTTTCCGTATGGCAGCACACAACTTGATACCGCTCAGGGCATCTTTCTGTCCGCCCTCGATACGGGGAAAACGGACATCGGTGATGACGCCCAGTATGTTGTTCTTGTATTTCTCGTATATGCCATAAGCCTCGTCGTAAGTTCGGGCCAGCACAATCTTTGGACGGCCTCTCATACGCAAAGTGCGTTGGTGGGCATTCAGTGCTTCTGTGCTGAATTCCTGGCTTTGCTGCAGGACAAACTTGTATAGGTTGGGCAGTACGGACGAATAGAAACGGATGCTGTCCTCCACCAGCAGGATGACCTGCACGCCTACTTCGTTGACATCGTGCTCCAAGTTCATTTTGTCCTCAATCAGTTTGATGATGGACACCAGCAAATCGGTGTTTCCCAGCCAGCAGAAAACGTATTCAAAAGCGCTCAGGTCTTCGTTGGCCATGCGTTCGCTTACGCCGTGGCTGAAGGGCGTCAGTATCACAATAGGGATATGCGGATAGTCTTGTTTAATCCATCGTGCAGTGTCGAATATTTCCGTTTCCCCCGTGCCGGGCATGCAGATGACCAGGTCATACGTCATGGACTGCAATTGAGCCAAAGCCTCGTCGCATGTGGTAGCCTGGCTAAAGCGGGGAGGATATCGCAACGAAAGAGAGGCATACTCATTGAAAATCTTTTCATCGATGCGGCCATCGTCTTCCAGCATGAAAGCATCATACGGATTGGCAATGAGCAGGACATTGAAAATCCGGCGCTTCATCAGGTCGGCAAACTGAGTGTCTTTAAAATATAGCTGGTTGAGTTTGAACTTGCTTAACATACTTTACATTTTCTCTATTTCTTGGGGGGATAATTGGGTCACTTGGGCAATGGTTTCGACGGGCAGTCCTAAGGCTTTCATCCTTTGGGCAGTTTCCCGGGCATTGGCTTGCTTGCCTTCTTCAATACCTTCTTTCCGTCCTTTTTCAATGCCTTCTTTCCGTCCTTTTTCAATGCCTTCTTTCCGTCCTTCTGCTCTTCCTTCTGCCAAGCCGTCAGCCCGTCCTTCGTACCATCCGGTTTTGATGACGCTGCGCTGGTAGCGTAAAGCCTCCATGTCGCGATAGTAAGCTTGCTTTTCCGTGTCGGGCAGGGAGTCTACACGCAGGCGTTCCCGGGCTTCGGGCAGGCCTTTGGCAGTGGCGCTACTGTCAATCTTTCCTGTCTTGAGGAATTGCACCCATTCGTCCAGGGGGGTCTTGGCTACTTTGTCGAAGTCGTTCACGCGAAGCACGTAGTATTCGGGGAAGATGTCTCCTGCTTCCTTGCCCACGAACATCTCGCGCTGCCGGACGGACAGTTTCAGGATGTCTTGTGGGTTATGTAGTCCCCGGAACTCTGTTTTCCCGTGATAAACGTAGTCTTCTCCTTGCCCCAGGTCGAAGTAGACGATGTTGATGGAGTAGACCTTGCGCACCTTGTCGTAATCATCGCCCAAGTTGATGTATTCGGAGATGGTTTTGGATACGCCGTAGAGCATGCGGTGGAAGTAATCCAGTTCGCGGTTGTTCTGCACCTCGACGATGAGCAGGCGGCCACGGCTGTCCTCCACCAGCATATCGGCCCGGTTGAATTTGTCGGAGGCGTCCGTTTGGTTGGCTTCGCTTTCCAGGAAGCGTTTGATGCGCAGGTCTTCTCCCAGCAAGGTAGAGAGGAAGCCTTCCAGTACCACGTAGTTGCTTTTGTCCCGCAGCAGCCGTTTCATGGCCCAATCGAAGCTTATCAGGTTGTCTTTCATATCAGTAGTCTTTTTATAGGTGGAATAAAATGTTGTCGTGCACGATGCCCGGCTTTTCTTTTGCAAAGTTATGGATTTTCCAGAAAAAGGCAAGTGTCTGGATGCTAATACTTTTTTGTTATTCCTGCAGCGGACTCAGTGGAACTCCGGTGGCCGCGCATAAAAAAGTCCCCTCCCTCTTCGTTCCACTGGACAAAGGGGAGGGGATGCAAACAAAACAAACAAACGTCCTTTCTCACGAAAGGTATATACAAGCTATCAGTCTATGGCTTGTATGGGGATATATACATTGCGGCTCTCGGCCGGGGCACTGCCCGAAACGGAGCGGGTGGACGTGGTGATGGAAAAACTATTGTCTGTCTGGTTACGGTATTTCATGAATAGACGAACCTGGGCGAAAAACTGGGTCGTGCGTGCTGGAGCCCAGCTATACTCTTCTGTAAAAAGAAATGCTGTTTGGTTACTAGAATCCCAAGGTTGATAACTGGCAATCTTCATATAGCATATATTGTTGTCATTATTGGATTTTAAAATTATACATGATGAGCCTCCTGCATCGTTAGGACCATTTCCGACGGAAGAATATCCTATCGCGTGTAAATTTAAACCACTGACATTGGCTGAAAAAGCAATGCCGTCGTGGTATATTTCTCCTTTGGTCAGTGCTGTATATTTATCATAAGCAAATTCATTGAAGTCTGACATCTCTGCGACCTGCCTGGTCCATAACTTGGCTGTAAAGAATGGACCATAGTATTTTTCTAACGTTTCAATGTCATCTTTATCAGGCATAATGTAGTACGTATTAGCATCTTCAGAGCGTGGAATAAACTTTTCATTAGAAATAGCTACCGTATTATATAATGGACTTGGACGAAAAGCTCTTCCTACTCCTTGCATTTCAATTGGATCATTGTATGGATCATAATTTCTTGTAGTATTGTTACCTGCATCTACATCTTTTTCAACCATATAGATATATCCCATATCAAGAAGTTCACCATCGCTATTGTATGTGAAGTTCACTTCGGCTGGTTTAGGATTATTCTCATCACCTTTTTTGTTATAGCAAATGAGTTCTGTCCCATCTGTTAATGTGGTTGTGCGCAAGGATTTGGATATCCAGAATTGGTTGTATCCGATTTTAACCAAGGGATACTGGTTAGTTTCGATGGTACCATCCGATTTCATTCTTCTATCTATTAGATAATGAGGATTTAAAAAACCTATTTTATTCCCTTCTTTATCTTTATGTGTTTCTGTACCTTGCAGAGGGGCATAGCTGACAAATGCGTTTCCTTGGCCGTCAATGGCGATGTGTCCGTAAGTTTTGGCATCAGAATTGGTTGGGCGATAAACATTTTCAGGTAGTTGGGTAAAATCAGATATTTGGTTGTTAGAACCGTCCCACGTGATGCGTCCACCGTGCATGTAGTAATTGGTTTCTGCCAGTTCTTTTTCCATTTCTTCCTTAGTTGTTCCATCTGTTAAGTCCCATACGGGCGAAGTACTTTTATCTGTTATTTTACTTGCGCTGATTCCATAATAATATCCTTCTTCATTTTTTAGCATTGTCCACTCAAATCCATGTTCTGGAGTAAATAACCCTTGGTGTGTAGAGCTTATGTCTTTTTGACGGTGTGGAAGTGGCCACATAGAACGTGCAGCCTGGTAGCTGGTATTATGAGATAAATGTATATCATAAATAAACCTCAATACTGTTCCTTGATTCAAGTCCGGAATGGTTGTTCCAGGTTTAAGATTATAGAATACCCATGCTTGGGAATGTATGTATAGTTTCCCGTTTGTTGCTACTTTGCCTGTCCTTTCATCAATAGAGGTATTATTTCCCGGTTGATACCGCAAATACTCCCTGCACAGCAGCCCTACCGGCTCGCCCGTTTCGGGGTCGAGGACGTCGAGCACCCAGGAGTCATCGTCGGTCATGTCGGGGATGACGGGACCCTCGGGGGTAGTCTGGCGGATAGTGAAGATGTAGTTCTTGCCGGGACGCAGGGACAAGTTGGACTTTAGTTGGAATTGCTTGTCGGTTCCGTCCGGGTCTTGTATTTGGAGGAAGGCGGTTCCTGCGGGAATGGTCTGGCAGGCAGGAATGGCTGCGCGGAACTGCAGGTCGCCCGAGGTGGAGAGGCCTGTGTACCACATTTTGATGCCGGAGAACGTGGAAGATGTCCTGCTGGTGTTATACCTCCAAGGGTTTCCTTCCGCATCTTGGTAGTCCAGGCTGAGGGTCAGGTTGATGCCATCGGCGCGGTTGGGGGTATTGACTACATATACTTCGTATCCTTTTTCATACGAACCTGCGGCCAGGTATTCTTCGCTGACGTTCAGGATGATGTTGGCCATGGCGTGGTCCATGCGGATCTTGACGTAGTGGGTGGTTTCGTCGGTGGCTGTCTGGTCTTGTGCTACGTCCCAAAGCAGGTCGGATTGCTCGTAGGCCGTCAGATTTTCGGCTGCTGTAGGAGCGGTATGTTGGTTCTGCTGCACACGGTGGGTCAGGTTTCGTAAACGTTCGAACGTCATGTTGCGGTCGTAGGGGTAATAGATGACGTAGCGGTGTCCACGTGGCATTTCCTGGCCGGGGTTTACATTTTCCAGCACTTGGCGTGTGACGCCCGTGCTTATGTCGGTGACGTTCGTCACGCGGTATGGGGCGTTGGCTGGTGCGTCGGTGATGCGTTTTCCTTCGTCGTCAATGGCGTAAATGCCCACGCGGTCGCCCTCTTCGAAGTAGGAGTGGTTAATGTCCGTGTAGGCCACGCGGGTTTGCGCGCTGCCTTGGGGGAGGACACCGTCCAGCACGAAGTAGTAGCCTTCGGGGACGACGGGGTCGCCGTTGGCGGAGCTGGGCGTTTCAAACGGGTCGTCCGTGCAAGCGGTCAGCAGGGCGGCCAGTGTGAGGAGGGATATGAGGATGTTTCGTTTCATAAGCGTTGTTTTCTAGGTTCAGTGGTTTACGGTTTCGGCATTGGTGTCGGGGTCTAGAATCTCGTAGTGCTCGTTTTCCCAGTCCACGATTTCGAGGGTCGTTTCACCTCTGCGGTTGATGTGGATGATGTAGAGCGTGCCTTCCGACAAGTTGCTGATGTTGTCGGAGAGGTCTATGGTGTGGACCCTGCCGTTCAGTGTGAAGTGCAGGTTGCAAAGGAAGGCGTCCTGCGCAGGGAGCACTAGGCGGTAGTCGGTGCCATCGGCGGAGTTGTTGTAAGGCTGGATTTGTTCGCTGGCGGCGAAATAAGGTTTCCTTTCCCCTGGTGTAGCATCCCATGCGTCCGAGGTTTCATGATCTGTCATATCTCCCGTGCTGAGGTCGATTTTTTTCCCTCTTCGCAAGCTCTCGTCCTCTTGGGCTTGAAAATAGACATCGGCCAATGGCGTGTCGCTGACCACTTCTATCGTGGCCATCATCTTTTGGAAAACGAGGTTGACGGTCTGGTTGGAGGCAGACGTGATGTCGGTGCGCTTTACCCAGAGGAAGTCGCTGTTGTTGATTTGGGCCTTGTTTGCTTGGGTGTGGTTGGCGAAGCAGGGGAAAGCCTGCCAGTTATATCTTGGTGCCTTATTCTCGGTATAGGCTTCCCCGCTTGTATAGTTTACGGTAGCGAAGCTGTTCCAATTATTTTTGGTTAATGTGGCTTCTCCTCCCCATTGATTCGTGGTGTATTGCAGGTTACTGTTCGTTGCGGCGTTGGGGTATTGCAACTCTCTGTAGAAAACAGTGCTTTTGTCTTCTGTGTATTTGTCAATGGCTTGGTAGATGTCTTCTCTTATCAAGTCGTTGGCTATGTACGGATAATAGAAATAGAAATTGTATGTTCCTCCCCGCAGCAGGCTGATGAAGCCAGTGGTTCCTTCTGCGTCATTATCGCGTGAAATGAGCGTGTTGTTAGTGTTGTCGTTGTGCGATACGCGTGTCAGTGTGTTTCCCGGATTACCCCATTGATCCTGCTTAGTTCCCCAGATATAGTCGAGTATCAACATTCCATTGTCGGCATTGTAATGCCAGGCTGAGTTGGCCTGATACGTGCCGCCTACCGTGATGACGCAACCGATGGTGTCGCCGGCTTCGAAGTCGGAGCGTACATTGTCGTAGTTCATTTTCGTATCGGCCTGCTTCACGGCGAAGCACAACCCTTGTCCTTGTCCGGCGGGCGGTGTGACGGGCAGTTCTTGCTCGGTGCAGCCCGCCAGGCAGAGCAGTCCGAGCAGGCACGAGGCGATGCGTGTGGCCAGATATTTAGTATTCATAATAGTAGTCTCCTCCATCTTTTAAGTCTTTTATCAGCCCGCGGAAGCGCAAGCCGGTTTCGGTCACGGTGAAAAGGTAGTATTTACCGGGCTCGAAGGACACACCGTTGCCTGTAAAATTGGCGGTGTATGTTGCCATCTCCCCCTCTTTTGTTTGTATGCGGAACATCGCGGTTCCATTGCGGAACTCTTGTGCCGGGATGGCAATGCGGAATTGAGCCATCTCTTGATTGTCCAACGTCCTTGTTCCGAACCGCCACATGTCAATGGTCTCGGCATTGACGGTTTCGGCAATTCCATACGTACCTTCCAGATCAGAAAGACTTTGAGCCGCGAGGCTGATGCCGGATACCATGATTTTGATGTTCAGCATCCAGGCAAGGGAGGCTTCGGCTGACATCATCTCTTGGGGCACTTCCAGCACGATGTTGCTCATGGCGTGGTCCATCTTCACATTTACCACGGGTTGTGCGTCGGTGCCGGCGGTGGATGACGGATGTGCTACGTCCCACAGTAAGTCGGACAGCTCATAGAGGTGCGGGGTGGTCTGGTCGGTCTGCACGGTGTGGGTGACGTTGTTATATGTGGTGCCTTCGCGGAAAGGGTAGTAGAAGATGTAGCGATAGGTGCCAACCCCATAGGGCAGGGTATCTTGGGCAAGGACGGGTTGCAAGGTTTGGGCGCCGTCTTCGCTGCCTGTCACTCGGTATTGGATGTTCGAGTAGGTGATGTTGGCGCTGGAGTTAATGACTATGTTGTCGTCTTGGTCGAGTACGAAGGCACCCAGTACGTCACCTTTTTCAAAAGTGGATTGGGTGATGCTGCCGTAGCTGACGCGGGTCTGAGGACTGTTGGCGCGGATGACGAAGCGGGGTGTCTGATTGTCGGTCGTGCGCCCGGTGGCGGTGGCCAATTCGTCTGTGCAGCTTGTCGACACCAAGAAGAGGGTCAACAGGCTGAAAAGGGTGATTATGTTGTATGTTGTTGCTTTCATTATTGTGTCAGTTTAAGTTATACGAAGTCGTCGGGAGACAGTGTGTAATCACCGCCTTCTATCCAGTCTTTAATGCAGATGCTGAAGTACGGTATAACGGGGTCTTCTATCGGGCCGCCGGGCAGGTCTATGGTTACGCTGATGTCGTAGAAATGGTTGCGTTCCAGGCGGTAGAGCGGGCGTATCTCGTTCTTGTACTCGTTTTCCGTGAAGGAAGTCTGGTCACTGTCATCCGGCAACTGGTGGTTGACGGGGATTTTGTAATAACCTTCCACGCCTTTGTAGGGAGCACATATCAGGATGTAAGTCTGTCGCTCGTATAAGATGGGCGGGGAGGTGTGCATGTCTTCTATGACATAGTTGTCGCCGTCTTTCGTTATTCTGCTTGTGTCGAACCAGTCGTTGGGATAAGAGTAGAAGACGATGCCTTGGTAGATGTTATCTTTCAGGCTTATTTGCTCGTTATTAACCGGTATGAAAGTTTCGTCGTTCGTCCATGAGGAGAGGTTGTCGTAGGTTTCCATGGCAGCCAGTAGGTGTGTGGAGGTGGCGAAGTTGCAGGCCCGGTAGGTGATGTCCTCTGGGATGTTAATTGTACCTTCCTGCGACGAGATGGTCAGGCGTATCTTGGCTGCGGCGCGCACCAGGTCGAAGGTCAGGGTCATGTTGTTGTCGGCGTCGGTGGCGATGCTGCCTTTAGCGTCCATGGCGAAGAGCCTTTGCTTGTCGTTGTAGGTGAGGGTGGGGTCGCCGCTGTCTGCCGTGGGATGGATGATGGCCCGCTGCAACTCCTGCACGGTGGTGATATTGGCCACAGACGGGCAGTTGGCCACCAGGTAGACGGAATCGCACCCGGCGATGTCGGCCACGCTGAGGTCGGTCTCCAATGTCTCATACATTCCGTTTTGCGGGTCGGTGTAATCCTCGTTGTAAGGGCCGTGCACTTTGACTTCTGTTCCCCGCATGACGAGCAGGTAGAGGCTCTTGACCAGGTTTTCGTTCCAGCCTTCGTTCCAACCGTCTTCTTCTGTGGCACGGGTTTGTGCTCCGGCGATGGTGTAGGCTATGACGACCCGTCCCGACTCCGGCGCGGGAGAGGCGGGCAGGCTTTGGTCGGTGCAGGCGGCAAGCCATGGCAGGGCCGACAAGAACAGGATGATATGTGCGATTGTCTTCTTCATTGTTTAATTCCCCCAATAAGGATTTACTCGCCACCACTTGAAGTCGGGCGAGGTGGGGTCGACGTTCTGTGCCAGTTGTACGAAACCCCATCCCTGGACAGCCCGGAGCTGGCGAATCCAGATGCGTGTGTCGGTTCCGGGGAAGCGGCGGCCTTCTTTGTAGAGCGAGGTCGAGTTATCTGAGGTGGGGTTGATATTCAGCTCTACTTCATGCTCGCCGTCCAGGGAGGCGGTGATGTAGAAGTAGGTGGAGGGTACGGTCTGTTCCGTTTCCCACCTTTGTCCGTACTCAGTCAGACGGGCGTCGAAGTCGGTTGATGTTTCTGCATCTTCCGGCCAGACAGTCCAAGGGTGTTTGGGATTGATTTGGATGTAGTATGGCTCGTCACGCGAGATGCCGGTGCTCACCATGTGCTGTCCGTTATCCTCGGAATAAGAGAACTCGAAGTCTTCCGTGTTCGACAAATGCGCTGTCCAAACCACGCCGTCCGGCTTCGACAAGGTGAACTGGAAGCGTGCGCCGGGCTTGCCGCTACGCAACACGGTGTTTTCTTCGCCATCAGCATAGCGGGGGTATGACAGGACACCGTACACGGCATCGGCATCGCCTTTCTGATAGTTACCGCTTTCTCCGCCGGAGGGCAGCAGTTGGTAGAAAACGACATTGTTTTCTCCCGGCCAGCCGGTCTCGGTGCTCACCAGTTCCCAAGGCAGTACGAGGTATTGCACCGTCAGTGTCCCGTCCTGCACGCCGGTGATGGTGTAGCGGTAGATGTGGTTGCGCACCAGGTCGTAGTAGCCGCCGTTGTCGGTGGTGTAGCCTTTCAGGTCGAGGGTGTAGTCTTTGGTCTTGTTGCCGTCCTTGGCCAGGGTGATGGTCAGTTGGGCGGGATTGGCGTCGGACTTTGCGTATTCGGGGAGGTAGTAGGCGGCGGATAGTTTGTTATCTGCTACGGCGAAATTTCCTGCGCTTGATGCCAAAGAGGCATAGGGGTGGAAGGAGGCGGGCGTGTTGCCTTCGCGCTCCAGGTCCGTAGTCTTGCCGACAGTGCTCCATCCGTAGGGCAGGCAGTAGCCCGTGGTGTTGCGGTGGTTGAGGGTGATGTCGGTGATGGTGTATTCCGTCGCGGGGGTGTCGCCCAGCACGACTTCTATCTTCGCCACGGCGCGCAGCAGGTCGATGCCGTTGTCCAGCGTCTGGCGTTCGCCGGGCTTTAGGGTCAACTCGGCGGTGGTCACGCCCCACATGGGGATGGCGGTAGTAGGTGTATGGGTTGCGTCGTCATAACGATAGTTGAAAAGCAATTCGTCGATGCCATCGAATGCGTAGTCGCTCATTTCTCCACAGTTGGCAAATACCATAATCTTGTACGTGCCTGCCTGGGGGCTGTCGGCATCGTTGGTGTCAATGCTGCCCACAAAGGTATAGGTGTCTTGCCCGCCCTCTTGGGTGGACGAGGTTTCCTGCCACAGGTTGTACAGGGGGTAGGCGGCGTTGTTGCCGTCGGTGCTGTAGAGCACTACTTGCAGTTGGTCTATGCGGTTCTCATAGTCGGTGCCGGGTTTGTTTGGGTAGTTGTCGCCCCGCGTGGTGCGCGTGGCGGGCTGTGCCTTGTCCAGTTTCAGGGTGAAGGCCACTTGCGCCGTGCTGCCGTCTTGCAGGGAGAGGGCATCGGGGCCGTCGTCCATGATGGAGCAGGACAATAAAATGAAGAATGAAGAATTGAGAATGAAGAATCTGGTGGAGGCGGAAAGCACCTTCCGGGCTTTGCAGAGGGTGCGAAGCTTTTCTACCGTCCATGCTATGTATGATGTATTCTGTCTCATTGTTTCGTCTTTCATTCTCAGTTCTTCATTCTTAATTCTTCATTATCCTTAGAGTTCCACGTCGCTCAGCACCACGCGCCAGGAGTTGATGATGATGCTGGAGCTGGCCCAGTTGTTGTCTTCGTCGAGGAAGAAGGTGAGGTTGTATTCGTCCTGGCGGTCGAGGTATTCCTGATCGCTGAGTTGCCTGTTGTAGTGGCCTTTCACCAGCAGGGCATAGTCGGCGAGGGGGATGGAGAGGACGGTGTGGCGGGTGCCGTCTTCGTCGGGTTCTTTGCGGCTGATGGTCAGCGTGGTGGGGTTGTCGTCCTGCCCGGCCATGAGGCGGCTGGTGGTCAGTTCGGCCACGGCCACGCTGATGCTGGTGGTGGCGCGGCTTTGCGCGTCGGCGTCGGCTTCGTCGTCGGGCAGGCTGGCGGTGCCTTGCGTGACGTGCCAGGCGTCGTAGGCCAGCACTTCGTCGGGCAGGGGGGTATTGTCGTGGGCCAGGTGTCCGTTGTCGTCGGTCAGGGTGAAGATGAAGTCGTCGGGGTCTACTTCGTCGCCCGAGAGGTGCTGGAGGACGATGCGGACGTGCTTCGTGTCTTTCACCAGGGGCATCGGCAGCGTGTGGGTGCCTTCGTCGGCGTCGAGGTCGTAGGCCTGTATGCCGTGGAAGAGTTTGTCCATCTCGCCCACGTGTGCCTGTCCCTCGTCGTCGCGGGTGCGGTCGTCGATGCGGCAGGTCAGGTCTGCGAGGGTCGACGAGCCGGGCACGAGCGTGGGCGTTTCGTAGGTCTGCAGCGGGCCTTGCGTGCCTCCCCAGGCCACGAGGGTGTAGCGTCCGGCGGCCAGCGCGGGCAGGGCGACGGTCTGGTCGTCCAGTTGCGCGGCCCGGCTGTCGACGCGGGTGACGTAGCGTCCTTCGTGGTCGAAGACGAAGAGGCTGATGTCGTCCACTTCGTGGGCGAAGGCGTCGGCGTAGCTCAGGTTGTGCTCGAAGCTGAAGCGCACGCGGTAGTGGACGTCGCAGTCGCCCTCGTAGTCGTAGATGGCGTCGCACGCGGACAGCAGGGCGGCGAGGCTGAGGAGGATGGACAGATGTTTCATGTGATGGGGTCTTTATACAATATATATAGGTTTATGCAATCAGTGGGTGGGGAACTCGTTCCGGGCCGTTTTTTCTTGGCGGCTTGCCAAGTCTGTACTTGTCGGTTTGCCAAGTCCGGACTTGTCGGTCTGCCAAGTCTGTACTTGGCGGCTTGCCAAGAGGTTACCCGAAGGTGCCTTGTCCGCTGTCGTCGTCGTCTTCCCCGTCCGGAATGGATTCGCTGACTTCCCCGACTACGAAATTCGTATCCATCGTGACGGTGCGCGTTTTCTTGAGCAGGTAGTGTCCGTCGTTGGCCAGCTGCGTGCAGAGGGTCACGCTCCACACGCTGCCTTGCGGCGCGTCGGCGGGCATGACGAAACCCACGCGGGTGCGGGTGTTGGGGTAGAGGCGGTTGAGGGGGAAGAAGACGGTGGTGTGCGTGTCTCCGTCGACGCGGGTCAGTGTGACGCCTATTTCTTCGCCTGTGCCGCCCACCTTGATGTTGCGTCCCTTGATGACGCAGGTCTGCCCGGCGCTGACGGGGGTGCCTTCGCCGCGTGTGGCCGCTTCGGGGTTTTCGGCGTCCTGTCCGCTGACCACGCTGTACAGTTGCGGGCCGCTGGCGGCCTTGGTGACGGTGACGGCGATGTCGGCCTCTTCAAGCGCCTGGCGCATCTCTTCGCCCATGGAGTATTTCACGCCCAGTTCCAGGCGGCTGCGGTCCAGGGCCTCGTTCAGTTCGCTTTCCAGGAAGACGCCTTGCGCCGTGGGGCGGAAGTAGCCGAGGGGTGTGCTGACGCTGTATCCCGACGAGAGGTACCACATCATCCGCTGCATGCTCTGGCGCAGGATGCGCGCGATGTCTTCCGGGTCTTCCTGGCGGGTGCTGAGGGCGGCCACTTCGGCGGCGATGTCGTCCACACCGAGGCATTTCACCAGTTCGGGTTGCAGGTAGTAGTCATTGGTTTGTTCCGTCAGCTTGAGTTCTTGGGCTTTCAGCTTGAACGGCGGTTTCTGGGTAGGTTCTTTTGTTGCCATATCGGTTTGTTTTTTTTTTGAGGGGGTGGAAAGAGGGTGTGCCCCTGGAAAAGTCGGTTGTTGGCGGACACACCCTCGGGAAGCGTGGGGGGCTTCCGTTGTTGTTTATTCTAATGTTACATTGTTAGAAACGATTCTCCACGACAGCACGTTGATGCGGGCGGCGATGAAAGTTTCCGTGTCTTCGGGTTTGGTGGGGACGATGACCTTATCCGGGTCGAAGATGGGGGTGCCGAAGCCGTTGATGCCGTCTACGGTTATCTTATAGACATGGTTGCGGACTACGCCGTAAGCCCCTGTTTTGTCCGTCGTAATTGCCAAGTGGCGAATGGGGGTGAAATAATATACATAACCGTCCGGGGCTACTTGGGCGGGATTCTTGGCAAGTTCGGTGTTGACTTCGGTAATTGTGGCCTCTTCATATCCTGTTCCTTCTGCATTGGGCGTATAGATAGTTACGCCACTCTTTACTTGCGGTACTGCTTCGTAATCTTCACCGTTGCCATTGCTTGTTGCTTTGAACTCCAGATCCTCGGCATCCATTTCGTTATATTCATCGCCCGTTTTCGTCCAATACTGTCCGTTATACTTGGAGCATATTATGTTGAATATATCGTTTGCAGAGGCATAGTTTACTCCGAAATATTTGTAGATGGGATGTTTTGTACCATCTTCCCCTTGCAGTTGTGCCACGACGATGAGGTTCGTCTTGGTAGCTCCGGTATTCTCCTGGCAATATTGGGCAGCGGAAAGCGTAGAACCGTTGGCGGTAATATCAATATCATTATAGCTCTTGTCATTGACCGGATTAATAGATTCGGGAGTCTTGGCCCAATAAGAGCGGTAGAACGGTGCATCGTTCCATGTGAAGCCGAGATTGTCGTCCGTCCATTTGGTGGGGTCAATGTCTTTCAGCAGGTTGGAAGTGCGATTGTCTGTCGTGACAGCCCAACCTTTTACTTGGGCGTAAACAGCCGGAGTGTTGTCTCCATTGACTCTGTATGTATCTTCCGTGCCGCTCTTTTTCGTTCCGCCAAACGTTACGTTGACTTTGGCCACGGCGCGCTCCACGTAGATGTCTACCGGGTTTTCTTTGGCTTCTGTTTCTGAGGCGGCAATTTTTCCGTTGATGTTGGTGGCAACAACTTTTGTGTTTCCACTGGCATAGACGGAGTTCGACATGACAAAGTTGTTGTCAGTGGTTATGCCGTAGTTGGCAATGCTGGACGAACCTGTCAAATCATTTAAAGACTTGGCATTGCTGCCTAAAGATTCAGTGCTTACATTCAATACGGCTACGATGGAAGCGGGCTGTGTGTTGGTGGTTCCTCTGAACACGAGGACGGCTTCTTTAATCTTTTCGACGTTGGGAGCGTCCGTAGATGGGTTATTGTCGTCGTCTATGGTCACATCTACGTAGTTGGTGCCGCTTCCTCCCGAAGTTGTTGCGCTGTTGGTCACGGTGTAAGCAGTGCCGTCAGCATTGAAGAGGTAGAAACGAGCGGAGGTGATGCCGTTTTCTGCTGCGGTTCCGTCTTCGGCTTGTTCATTCGTGATGCGTGTGTCAGCATTGGCATTTACGATGTTGATAGCTACATACGAAAGCTGACCGTCGTTTTCGTTGTTGTCAATGATAGAATCTGTGTCGTTGCTGCACGCCGTAATCGCCGCGCAAGCCAACATTCCTACTAAAAAATTACTTAGTCTCATAACTCTCTTGATTTTTTTTGTGTAAAATAGATTATTTCAAATTTTGATTAAACTTGCTGTTCTTCAATAGCTCCAGTGCCTTTTGCGCTTGAGGCAGTCCTTGTGCTGCCGCTTCCTGCAAGAGCGTCTGTGCCTTGGCTGTGTCTCCTTGCATCAGAGCCAGTAGGGCGCGGGCGTGGATGGCCTCCGTGCTGTTGCCTGCTTTGGTCAGATAGCGTTCAGCACGCTTCACGTCTTTGCGACTCAAGGCCGAATTGGCAGCGTTCAGGTTGGCGGTCTCGTCATCGGGATACATGCGTACGGCTGTCTCGAACACTTCGTTGAACGTCTCGCTGCCCGGCTCTTCTGCCTGTGCGACCAAATAGAACTCTTCCAGACTGAGCTTTTGGGGACGGCTGCGCAACACGCGGCGTATTTCGTCTATGTCGGTATAGTGGCGCACCACGTAGTCCACCCGGTAGTCCGAATGTCGCAGGGCCGGATAACAGTCGCGCAGCAGCCGGGCGTATTCGTCGGGATAGCGTGATTTCAGCCGCCATTCCTTGGGGTCGGGCCGCAGGTCGCTGTCGATAATGTCCAGTATCTCCTGCCGATGTGACAGGCCGGATTGCTCGACGTAGCGGCGTAAGCCCTTCCAATCCTCGGCCTCGTAGTCGGTGCTGATAAAGTCATTGGGGAAATCATACAAACCGCTCACGTATTTCTTCAGGGCTTCGGTGCGCAGGCGTGCCAGGCGTTCGTTGTTCTCTAGACTTCCTTCGGGCGATGCATAGCCCTTGATGCTAAGAGCAGTGATGCGTATGTCGGGATCGTTTTTTACCGAGTCTATGGTGGCGATGATGCGGCGCAATTCGGCGGCGTTGTTGCGATACGTCGGACGTATATCTGTCTGGTTGACGGGGAAATCCACGTATGCCTTGCCTGTCAACGAGCGGAGCTTGATGCTGTCTGCCTCGGGTTTGACGTAAGCCAGGAGCGGCAGGTAGTCAATCTCTTTGCGGGGACTTTGGAAATCGGTCAGAAGGATTTGCCTCTCTTCGTTTAACACTTCATTGCAACAGCCATATTCTTGTAGCAGCAATGTCAGTTGGGATCCCTCCATCCAGGGCTTGTAGGAAACCAATGTCTCGTAGGGCAGTGTTTCGGGAAGTTCGCCGGTCCGTAGGGTTGTCTCTTCCGGCCCCGACAACATATCGTTGCCGTTGGTGCGCAGGTAGTGGTAGTAGCGTGTGCGACTGTAAATGCCAACGGCGGGCAGTTGGCGTTCGTCGCCGTCGCCGGAGATGCAAGGGGTAATGAGCAGGGCGCGGTTGGCATCTATCTTCACGTCTTGCAGGCCGAAGGTCATGCGGATGGCCACGTAGTCTCCGTTGCGCTCCATGTTCAGGCTGTCTATGCGGATGTCGGCCGACGGGGCCTGCTGTGCGGCCAACGTGCCGGTTGCCGTCGTCAGGACGGTTGTTAATATAATAATAGGTAGGGATATTCGTTTCATGGGGACTCTCTTTGGTTGTTGGATTTAGAATACGTAAATCAGGTTGACCGCAGCTTTGGTCGGGCCGAAGTAGTGGTGGTTCTGGTTTTCCTTGATTTTGCGGCCGCAGCCCACGCAGTTGAATTGGTCGTAGCGGGTGTAGGCATAGCCGATGCCTATTTCGAACTCCAGGTTCCAGTGCCGGCCCAGGATGACGCTGTAACCATAGGCCACGCCCGCGCCGATGAACCAGCCTTGGTAGCGGTAGTCGCTCAATCCGGAGAAGTCCGTCCCCAGGAAGGAAATGTTGTTGTCCAGCCCGCCCACGTTGTACTGTCCGCCGTGGAGGTGCATCCCGACGAAATGCCCGGCGAAGGGGTCGCAGAACCAATAGCGCGCTTCCGGCTGCACCAGCCAGTGCTTCCAGCGGCGTTGGTGCGACTGGTTCCAACCGTTGAAGTTGCCGGAGACATCGAGCGTCCAACGGGGTGCTACGGCGACTTCGACACCGGCATTGATGGTGGCGGTGGCGTCATACACTGCGTTGGTCTTCACGGCTATCTCTTGTGCTTTCGGCGAAGAGGCCGGTATAAGTGCCAATAGCAGTAGGGATAAGAAGGCACCAATAGATGTTTTTTCTTTGTATGTGACCATATAGAGAATGTATTTTCTTAAACCGTTGAAGGTGTTGTTTGCTGGGCTGCAAAGGTAGTGGAAGAATCTCATACTGCAAACGGAAGGCAAATTTTTTTCATTAAAAAAGACAAATTATGCTTTCCTGTGCAACATTCTGTACCTTCCTTCGCGGGGAAAAGGAGGAAAAAGGAGGGGAAAACAGGTCTTGTTTATTCGTAGAACTTCGAGAGCAGTCGGTTGAGCCATTCCCAACGGAAGCGGAACCAGCGTCGTGTACTGATTTGCTTGCCTCCGAATCGAAGTACAAAATCCCGATATCCGTGACGTCGGAAAGGAAGTCCGACATCCATGTATTCCAGGTGGCGATAACCGCGTTGCCTGGCATCGCGCAGGGCAGCCCAGACGGCCAGTATGCCGGGATACTGGAGGGCATAGGTCTTACGCATCCCGCCTGAAAACCACAGATAGGCTGTGGTGCCCGAGTATATGCAGGCGCTGCCGCCGATGATGCGTCCCCGGTAGGTGACGACAAAGATACGGCTTTGTTGCCGTTCCATGAATTGCCGTTCTAATTCACGGAAGAAACGTAGACTGGGGAAATGTCGTCTGATTTTGAAAGAATAGACATGGTGGAGCATCCGGGCAAAAGATTCTGTTTCTTCTGGAGAGCAGGCTTCGCGTACTTCGGCTCCGTTTTGCAGGCCTTTGCGTATCTGTCTCAAGCGTGACGGGCTGAAGCGTGATTCGATGGAGCGTTCTTCGTGAAGGGAGTTGCGGACGCGCAGCCAATTGACAGGGAAGTAGCCGTTTTGTTTGAAAGGAAGGTATCCGAACTTGGGGTCTTCGAGGTTGCGGAATTCGATGAGAAAGCTGTGCTTGAGTGCTTCGCGAGTGAGTTGTTGGAGAAGGACGGCGAATAGGGCCGGTTGCCGGGAAGGGGGGACGAAGTATTCGCCTGTGCCGTAGATTTCGCATCGGTGGATGAAAGCCGGAGGAGTGAGGCGGACACTTCGCCGGATAACTCCCAGCATTTTGCCCAGGGGATGCCCATCTTCCCACGCTACAACGAGCAGGGGACGGTAGCCGGGCGTGGCTTCGTAGGTACGGAAGAGCTCGGCCGAATGGAACGTGTCTGTGCCCGGTAGTGGGGGCAGGTCGTTGGAATGGCGGTATGTGGTTAATTCTAAAGGCATCGGTTGCAAATTTATGAATAATCCTGTAACTTCTCGTATCCGAAGCGGGAATCTTGTCGCGGGATATGTTATTTTTCTGTATCTTTGTGCCCGTATTATCAGAATTGATTTATATGGTTTGTTTGTGTTGTACACGGATGCAAGTCTGTGTGGCTTTTGCAGAGAGAGGAGGTCGGCATGGCTAAGGCTCATAATAATAGTGATACGTATAAGGCTGTGGCTGTGACGCTTATCGTATTCGGCATACTCTATTTGGTAGACCGTTTGGTGGGTTTCGGCCGCTTGGGACTTTCCTGGGTGATGAACAAGGATAATTTTTTGCTCTACACGGCGCTTATTTTCCTGTTGCTGAAGCATGACAAATCGGTTGGACTAGTGTTGATAGGCTTGTGGGTGGTTCTGAACTTCGGGTTGATTACGGCTTTGCTGGGGACCATGTCTGCTTATCTGCTTCCTGTCGCTTTGCTGTTGATTGGCATTATCATTTATTTTATTTCGACACGTTGATGAGTATGAAACGCAGCATAGAGGATACTTCCATCGTCATGGTGGGAGCAGGACGGCTGGCCACCAATCTGGCCAAGGCTTTTTATCGTAAAGGTTTCCGCATCATGCAAGTATATAGCCGCACGGAGGCAGCTGCTTTGGAATTGGCACAGCAGGTCGAGGCGGAGGCTGTGACTTCGTTCGCTGCCTTGCAGTCGCGGGCGGGGATGTATGTCGTGTCTTTGCCGGACGATGTGTTTCCACGTTTGATTCCGTTGTTGACAGAGAATCGTGAATCCAGCTTGTGGGTGCATACGGCGGGAAGTGTCGGTATGGATGTGTGGGAAGGTCATGTGTCCAAGTACGGCGTGTTTTATCCGATGCAGACCTTTAGCAAGGAGTGTGAGGTGGATTTTACTCATTTGCCTGTTTTCATAGAGGGATGCGATGCGGAATGTGCCGACTTTCTACGGGCTGTAGCCTCGGCTTTGAGCCACGATGTCTATCTAGCTTCTTCCGAGCAGCGACGTTATCTGCATTTGGCTGCCGTGCTGGCCTGCAATTTCAGTAATTATCTCTATACGTTGGCTTCCGATTTGTTGTCCAATCACGGCTTGCCTTTCAGTGCATTGCTGCCTCTTATTGACGAAACTGCGCGTAAGGTGCATGCGATGACTCCGGAGGATGCTCAGACTGGGCCTGCTGCACGGGGCGATGCGATGGTCATGGAGGAGCATTTACGCCTGTTGGCCGACATCCCGAATTTGCAGGATTTGTACCGGCGTATGAGTGAGGGGATTTCCCGCCGCCAGGCCGCGAAAACGGAAAGCCTGAAAGCGGGGTAACCGGAGGATTGAGCAGCCTTGATTTTTGTATGTTTAATTTTAATATGTATGAGTACTATTAATTACGACTTGTCGAAGATTCGCGCGTTGGCCTTTGATGTGGACGGTGTGCTGAGCGCCACGGTTGTTCCCATGAACAGTGAGGGAGAACCTTTGCGTACGGTCAACATTAAAGACGGCTATGCCTTGCAGTTGGCTGTCCGGCAAGGATTGCATGTCGCCATCATCACCGGGGGGCGTGCAGAGGCTGTCCGCCGTCGTTTCCTTTCGTTGGGCGTCGCGCCAAAAGATATTTACCTGGGGTCTGCCGTCAAATTGAAGGATTACGATGACTTCCGCGCTCGTTACGGGTTGGCGGACGAGGAGATTGCATATATGGGCGACGACGTTCCCGACTTGCAGGTGTTGCATGCCTGCGGCTTGTCCGCCTGCCCTCGTGATGCCGCCCCCGAAGTTAGGTCGGCCTGCACGTACATATCTCATGCTGATGGCGGGCATGGTTGCGGACGCGATTTGATAGAGCAGGTGATGAAGGCAAAAGGTTTGTGGCTGGCAGACGATAAGGCTTTTGGCTGGTAAACGCCACCCCTTGCCCAAATGTCTGGAATCTTGCGATGGCTGTCTCTCGTGAAAGCTGGAAAAGTATTGTCGGGGTTGCCTTACAATCTGTGTTATCTGTGGCTTACCTTACATTTCAATAAATCGAATCTGATGAGTTATTTTGAACAATATGCTTGACAATCTGAAAGAATACCACATTATTTTGGCCTCTAATTCTCCCCGTCGCCGGGAACTCCTGGCCGGTTTGGGGCTTGATTTCGAAGTTCGAACGCTGCCGGGCATCGACGAGTCGTACCCGGATTCGCTGGAAGGCAGCCATATCCCCTTGTATATTGCCCGTAAGAAGGCAGAAGCCTATCGCACCTACTTGCATAAGGACGAACTGATGATTACGGCCGATACTATCGTTTGGTTGGACCGCCGTGTGCTGGGCAAGCCTCGCGATGAGGCGGAAGCTGTGCAGATGCTGCGCGACATGTCCGGACGTACGCACGAAGTCTATACCGGTGTTTGTCTGACAACCTCTGCCCGTCAGCGCAGTTTTACCGTAGGCACGCGAGTGCGTTTCGCCCAACTCAGCGATGAGGAAATACAGTATTACGTTTCGCATTTCCACCCCTTGGACAAGGCAGGTGCCTATGGCGTGCAGGAGTGGATAGGTTATGTGGGCGTCGAATACATCGAAGGCAGTTATTACAATGTCATGGGGCTGCCGATGCAGCGGCTTTACCAAGAACTGAAACTGATGTGACCCTGTCAAAACACCTGGTCTTCCATCAGCGGAATGTCTTCTGCATCTATTCCAAGCCCGACGAGCACAATGCGGTCGCGGTCGAATGCTTGGCGGAACAGCACGTGTGAACCATATCGTGCGGCTGCCTTGCGGTAATGTTTAACAGCGGCAGGCAGGTCACCCGATACCCATGAAGTGTGTCCGGCATTGAGGTCATCGTCTGCATTGCGTTCTTCTTCGGGGATGCGCCCGTAGTATTTGGCTGCTTGCGGCCAGCGGCCGGAGAGCAAAGAACACCAGGCAATCGATCTCCATGCCCGTATGCAGTTCTCTTCTTGCAGGTCGAGGCGAAAGAAATACTGTAAAGCTTCCTCGTATCGGCTTAACGCAGCCAGGCAGGCTCCGGCATAGTAGAGGACGGTGGCATTGCCGGGCTGAATCTGTTCGATGTGCAGGTAATATTCTAGCGCTTTGTCGTATTGGTGTGAAAGCCGATAGCAAGTGGCCAGGTGCCGGATGGTCCATACATGGTCCGGCTTCAGGACATCAGCCATGCGGTAGGCATTTATGGCCTCATCGTATCTTTTTTCTTTCTGCAGGCAGAATCCTACTTTCTGAAACAATTCTGCATCGTCCGGTATCCGTGTGGTTAGTTCTTGGTAAATGGGCAACGCCTCAGTTCTCCGCTCTTTTTGAAACAGGAAGTCTGCCACTTGCCTCATTTGTTTGTCCTCTCCCAGCAATGTACGTAGTATTTCGCATTCATACGGATGGATGGTTTCTGCAAAGGGATCTCGGAACTCTGTGCGCCTTCGGTTTAATTTGAAGAATCTATATAAGTCATGCACATATTGGTTGCTGATGACTTCCGGTCGGGCTGCATGCTTTTGTAGTTGGCTTACATGGTTCTCTTCTTCCAACCTGTCAATGTCCGCGTTGGTCAGTTGTGTCACCATCTGGTCACGTTGCGCCTGCGGCAAGTATTGCAGCATGAACGCCAACGAATATTTGTCGCTGTTACAGAAGAAGCCAGATTCTAACAAAAACAACAAAGGGCGGCTTAGCGGGTTGGTGCCTGTCAGCAAAGGGGCTATGCTGGAATGTTCCTGATAGAAAGGAACAAACCAGTTTACTAAGTCATGGAAGAAAGGATAATTCTTCAACATCGCAAAACTGCTCATGTAAATGTCCGAACCTTCCATTTGCAGTTCGTTCATCTCTTGTATCTTTTCTGTTAGCCCCATCCGGTCGAAAGTTTCTGCCCAGTCCGGATTGGCGTCCTCCTCTTCTGTCTCTTCTGTTCCGAGCCTCATTTGGCGTAACAAGTCGGCATTTTTCATCATTTCCGGCAGAATCTCTTGCTGCATTTTGCGGTTGATTTTTTCCGTGTCCTGTGCTCGGAGTAACTGGATGATGATGCGGTTTAGTTGGATTCCCAATCCGTATTCTTCATTATGCAGGGTTAAAGCTTGTGTTATCTTGGGATACAATTCCAGCCGTTTCCCGTAAGTTAGCAATGCCAAAGCAAGTCCTACCAATGCTCGTTGTGCAGGTGCTGTTTCGTTGTGCCTCGTGGCTTGAAGCAGCCATAGCAATTTTGCTTCATCGAAGCATTCTAGTAAACTTAAAGTTACTGCGCTGGTCATTATGCATAAATCAATGCTTGGCAGCGATATGGATTCCAGCCACAAGTTTGCTTCGTTTTCTTCTTCTTTCGACCATCGACTGTTGGTCCATGTCTCCAGGAAAATGTCTCGGCAATTATTGTCATGTTTTTGCAGTAATTCACTGGGCAATGGCTTGCCGTTGGCTGTCAGTCGAAATAGAGCAATATCATCGGAGATTCCTTCCAACAAATGCAGAGTTTCTTTTATTGATATTTCTGATGGCCGATAAGTTTGTGTCCTTCTTAGTTCATGGTAGTAATGTGTTGAGTCTTTGTCTAACAGGTTTAATCTTATTAAGTCTGCTAAGTTCCATGCTCCTGCGCACAATTGCTGATACATGCCTTTGCGTTGTGGATCTTCCATTCCTTGGCGCATGTATTGCAACATATATTCATAAGAAGTTTTGTCCTGTTCCAGTCTGTTGGTCAAGGCTGGGTTGACATTCCCTTGCGTTATGAGTGTTTCTGTCTGCCTCAACGCTTCTTTTAAACGTTTTTGCCTCAGCAAATCAATAATGTTTTGGTACTGCTTATTGATGGATGTCTCGTTTATGCTCATAATGATGGTAAAATAAAGGAAGTGGGCTCAGAATCGTACTTGGACTTGTGCTTGCAGAAGGTTTGAAGCTTCTCGTAGATGTGGATCTCGATAGGTGTATTGCACTTGCAAACGGCACTTGGGGTAAAACCACCATTGCAATCCGCCCACATAATTTGTCTGTCGGTCCCGTAAGGCTTTATTACGATTAAAATAGTCAACCGCAGCTATTACATCTATGCGCGGAAGTACATGTATAGAGGCTACTGCATAATATCCATCGCTACGTACCCGGCCGTCTTTACCATGCAGATATTCGCTACGGACATCTAATTGCTTGAATTTTAGCATTGCTCCAGCAGACCAACGATTGCGCTCATAGTTGTCGCCGATAGCAATATCTGGGTTTATAGCCGAAGTACCTACGGCGCATCCTGTTCCTTTGATAAAAGTTCCTCCGACAGACAGCCATTTTGTAGGATTCGCAATCAAGGTTCCTACAATATCTTTTTGGTTATTGCCGTCTTTCTTGTTAATGCCTTGCCCGTTCATCACTGCCAACTTATAATTAAACAGTTTTCCGAATAAGTCTCCGTATATCAGCAATCCTATGTCACGCCCAGCATTAGAACCGTACAAAGGGTCACTGCTGTCATACCCTGCCAAATAATTTGTCGCTTGTGAATAAACGTTGATAAGTTCCATGTTGCATGGCGACATAGGATTTTCAAAAGTGAACATCGTTTTAAATTCTCCCAATCGTACTGTGAGCTCAGGTAGAAATTTATATTCAGTATATACTTCCAGAATCTTGCTAGTGTTGGCGAAATTGTAAGAAAAGTAGCATGACCACTGATCTGTGATTCTACCACGTACCATTAGAATGGCCCTTTTAACTTCAAATGTGTTGGCTTTGGCTCCCTCTGTGTCGTCGTATGTATATGCCATTTGAGCATAGCCTTCCACAGTTAACCTGTCTTTCAGCGTATTTACTAAGTTTTGGGAATTGTTTGTGGTTTCCTGAGCGAATAATGTGCTACCTATGTTTATGGATATCAGTAGCCATATAATCAGTTTTTTTTTCATAAGAGTGGAAATGCAAAAACAAAGGCAACCCGTACGTTTCCGTCGGATTGCCTTGAGGCTAAATGTTATTAATGTTTATTCGTTGATGGCTGCTATGCCGGGAAGAATCTTTCCTTCTATGGCTTCAAGTAATGCACCACCACCCGTAGAAACATAAGAAACTTGGTCAGCCAAGCCAAACTTGTTGATGCAAGCTACAGAGTCACCTCCACCTACCAGTGAGAAAGCTCCGTTCTTTGTTGCTTCAACAATGGCGTCTGCAACTGCGCGAGAGCCGTGAGTGAAGTTTTCGAATTCAAATACGCCCGTAGGACCGTTCCACAAAATAGTTTTGGAACCTTTGATAACATTGGCGAAGAGTTCTTCTGTCTTCGGGCCTATGTCAAGGCCTTCCCAACCATCAGGGATTTCGTTTACATTGCAGTATTTCGTGTTGGCGTCGTTTGAGAACGAGTCAGCTACTTTAGCGTCTACGGCTAAAACAAGATTTACGCCTTTATCTTTGGCTTTCTTCATCAAGTCAAGAGCCAGATCTAATTTATCGTCTTCACAGATTGAAAGGCCAATGTTTCCACCCATAGCTTTGGTAAAGGTGTATGTCATGCCACCTGCAATAATAAGGTTGTCAACCTTGTTCAGTAAGTTTTCAATAATTTCAATCTTAGAAGATACTTTAGAACCGCCCATGATAGCAGTGAATGGACGATGAATGTCGTTCAATACTTTATCAACGGCTTTTACTTCTTTTTCCATCAAATAACCAAACATCTTGTTGTCTTTGTCGAAATATTTGGCAATTAAAGCCGTAGAAGCGTGTGCACGATGAGCAGTACCGAAGGCGTCATTTACATAACAGTCTGCATAAGAAGCCAGTTTTTTGGTAAATTCTTTTTGGCTTTCTTTCACTGCTTTCTTGGCAGCAGCTTTTTCTTCATCAGTAGCATCTTCTGCTAAACCACGAGGTTTACCTTCTTCTTCTGCATAGAAACGGAGGTTTTCCAGCAACAGAACTTCACCTGGTTTCAAAGCTGCAGCTTTTACTGCGGCTTCTTCGCTCATACAGTCGTTGGCAAATTGTACTTCAACGCCCAGCAGCTCATTCAGATGTTTCAAAATATGTTTCAAGGAGAACTTATCAGTTACGCCTTTCGGGCGGCCAAGGTGTGAACCGATGATGATACTACCGCCGTCGGCTAAGATTTTCTTCAGCGTAGGCAGGGCAGCGCGCATACGCGTATCATCTGTGATGTTGAAGTTTTCGTCCAAAGGTACATTAAAATCTACACGGACGAATGCCTTTTTACCGGCAAAGTTGAATTGATCAATTGTCATAACCTTATATTTTTAGTTTAAAAGTGTTGTTTTAATTCTTTTACTTCTTTCATTGCCGCAAAGTTAGCATTTTTTCTTTGTTTCAATATAAAAAAATCTTATTTATTCGCTTTCTTTATTGGTCCCTTCTTTTACTTTATACTTTTGACTGTAATATTTGCATAGGAACTTAAGTTCGCACTTATCACATTGAGGTGTTCTGGCTTGACAGATGTAACGTCCGTGCAGGATAAGCCAATGGTGGGCAATAGGAATTTCTGTTTCAGGAATATTTTTTACCAGTTCTTTTTCTACGCTCAAAGGAGTTGTGCATTGAGCAGAAACTAAGCCTAAACGGTGGCTGACACGGAATACATGGGTATCTACAGCCATTGCAGCCTTGTTGAAAGCAACAGATTGAATAACATTGGCTGTCTTTCGTCCTACTCCGGGCAGTCTTAATAGGTCTTCCATCTGTTCAGGTACCTGTCCATCGAAATCTTGTAGCAGCATGCGAGCCATGCCGACCAAGTGCTTGGCTTTGTTGTTGGGGTAGGAAACACTATGAATGTATTCGAATACAGCTTCAGGTGTTGCAACTGCCAGCGCTTCTGGTGTAGGAAAAGTTTTGAAAAGGGCTGGCGTAACCATATTTACTCGTTTGTCTGTGCATTGTGCGGAAAGGATAACAGCAATTAACAATTGAAAAGGATTGTCGTAATGCAATTCTGTTTCGGCAATAGGCATATGTTCTCGGAACCAAGCCAATATCTTTTCGTATCTTTCTTTTTTTCTCATCTTATTTTATATTTATGATAATGAGGGGATACCTTCAAGTGAAAATAGAAAGTGGACACAATGGTGAGGCATGCACCAAATAGATAAGCTTTGTCGAAGCTGCTGATTTCTGCGATATATCCTCCTGTTAACATACCGATACCGATGCCAACGTCCCATGATGTCAAGTAGGTAGAGGTTGCTGTTCCACGTTGCTTATTCGGGGCAAGATTGACAAATAATGTATTGTATGCCGGGAACATAATGCCGAAGCCTACGCCAAGCATTAATGCAATGCCGAAAAATAATAAACTGCAAAGTTCTGCGTTCCAATGGATAATATAGACACATCCTGCTAATACAAAAAAACTGATGATGACAAGGTAGAGACCGGCACCAATGACTTGGGTTATTTTGCCTTGGTCCACCAAACGTCCTGAGAAAAGGCGGGATATGGCCATGCCTACTGCCATAAATGTAAAGAAGAATCCTGTGGACACATCTAAGTTAATTTGCCGGGCGTACATGGCTACGTAGTTGGTAGTCATGCCATAGGGTATGGACAATAGTAACAGGCTAAGGCCGGCAGGAAGTCCTTTCACCAGGATAAAACGGTCTAATGAGATTGGATCTCGTTTGACAGAAGGTTTGTAAGGTGTCTTAACCAGTAAGGCGCATAACATGCCTAACAGGCAGGAACCCAATGAGCAACAAAATATAACGGGGTATCCGACTCCTGCATCGTGCATGAACAAACCTACCATGGGGCCGATGGACATGGCTGTGTTATTGGCCAAGCCATAATAGCCTAATCCTTCTCCTCGTCGTGAAGAGGGCATGATGTCGATGACAATCGTATTACCGCCCACTGTCACTGTGCCGAATGAGAGGCCATGAATAATGCGGAAAAGTATGAATAGGGTTAATGTGCTTGCTATTAAGTAACCTCCGAAGACTGCTGTAAAAATGAAATAGGCTGCCAAGTAGAGTGGTTTGCGGGAAAATGTGTCCAGCAAATAACCGGAAAAAGGGCGGATGCATAGTGCAGCAATGGTATAGCACGACAAGACAATACCAATGGTCGCTTTGTCTGCTTGAAAAACCTCAGCCAAATAAAATGGGAGCACCGGCATCATTAGCCAAAATCCGAAATAGAGTAGAAAATTGGCTGCTAAAATGAAGCAATAGCTGGGGGTGATAAGTTTGTCTTTCATAAATTGAGAATTGAGAATTGAGAATTAAGAAATAGGAGTGGAGGAAACATCGCTGCTGCATGGGGCAGGCTTCCTTCGTACTTATTTCTTAATTCTCAATTCTCAATTATTAATTAAATCAGTATGCCGCTTCAAATTCGCGGAGGAAGCGGGTGTCATTTTCCGAGAACATGCGCAGGTCTTTTACTTGATATTTTAGATTCGTGATGCGTTCGATGCCCATGCCGAAGGCGTATCCGCTGTACACATTGCTGTCTATGCCGCAGGCTTCCAGCACGTTGGGGTCTACCATGCCACAGCCCAATATTTCTACCCAGCCTGTCTGCTTACAGAACGGGCAGCCTGTGCCACCGCAGATGTTGCAACTGATGTCCATTTCTGCACTTGGTTCGGTGAATGGGAAGTAGGAAGGACGAAGGCGAATCTTGGTGTCGCTTCCGAACATTTCTTGTGCAAAGAGCAGTAAGACTTGCTTCAAATCAGTAAACGTCACACCTTTATCTATGTACAAACCTTCTACCTGATGGAAAAAGCAATGGGCACGATAGCTGATAGCTTCGTTGCGATAGACGCGTCCCGGGCAGATGACGCGGATGGGTGGTTGGGCTTGTTCCATGGTGCGTACCTGTACGCTACTGGTGTGTGAGCGAAGGATGATGTTCTTGGTTACGTCGTTCGGGTTGACATTGACGAAGAACGTGTCTTGCATGTCGCGGGCCGGATGGTCGGCGGCGAAATTCAGCTTGGTGTACACATGCAGGTCATCTTCCACTTCAGGGCCATTGGCTATGTTAAAACCCATGCGGGCGAAGATGTCGATGATTTCGTTTTTGACAATGCTGAGTGGATGGCGTGTGCCCAGTCCGACGGGGTAAGCGGTACGGGTCAGGTCAATGTCATCCAAACCGGTGTCTTGGGCTTCAAATTGTTCTTTGAGGGCTGCAATCTTTTCTTGGGCTTTGTCTTTCAGCTCGTTCAGACGCATGCCGACGGCCTTTTTCTGGTCGGCGGGCACATGGCGGAAGTCGGCCATCAGCGCGTTGATGGCACCCTTCTTGCTGAGGTATTTGATGCGGAGGGCTTCCAATTCCTCGGTGTTGGAGGCTTGCAGGTGGTCTACTTCTTGCAGCAGTTGTTCGATTTTCTCTATCATATCTTTATGTGTTTATTGTCATTGGTTAAGCGGTGCAAAGATACGATTTTCTTCTTATTCATTGTCAGATGGTGTGGTGATTTCTTTTTTCATTTCCATACTTTCTGTTTGCATGGGGCCTGAATCGGGACGGCTGCGCGCTCATGGCCGCCTTGCCGGGGTGAAGGGGAGCGGTATGAAAAATCCCGCAACGCGGGGACATCGTTGCGGGAAATCTCATGCGCAGGGCCTAAGATGTTATCCGAAAGTCCCTTGTCCGCTGTCGTCGTCCGTGTCGTCCGGCACCTGCGTCTCATCGCTTTCCTTACCCAGCCATTCCATGAAGGTGATGCCTTCGTCGGCAATGAGGGCACGGGTGTAGCCACCGCTCATGTTACGGGTACGGTCGGGCGTGAACTGCACACGCAGGCCGGTAATCTGGTCGCTGCTTACTTCCTCTTTCGTGGCAACGCCGTTGCCTGCCGAAACGGTGGTGTAGCGGAACCAGCCCAGTCCTTCAAAATGCACGGCACGGCTTTCTTTCATGAAATCCGCCATAATGTTGGGCAGGGCACGGAGTACGGCGTGAGTGTCGGCGGGCGACACGGTCGACTCACGGGCGATGCGGTTGGCAAGTTCCTGCGTCTCGACAGGTTTGCCCACGGTGACGCTGCGGGGATACCACAGGTCGTTGATAGCTTGCTTTACTCGTTTCCAGAATATCATACAAATTCATTTTTTAGTGTCTTCTGTCCTTCTTTACCAAACGCCTTTTCAACAGACTGACTGACAAGCGGTTGTCGTTTGTCCCCCACGAGCCTCTCGTTTGTCCCCCACGAGGACCTCGTTTGTCCCTGACGAGCACCCCGTTTGTCCCCGACGAGGATGTCGTGTGTCCCTGACGGGAAATTGGGGTGTCTGCGGGCAGGTTGTTGATTGGATAATTCTTGACAGAAAGACGGGTTAAACATAAAGTTGATTGTTGGCTAATTTATCTTTTTGAAATCATCGCTTCCGAATGAATGTACCACGTTGAACTTTGAGGAGAAGTCTATTTTATGGCCAAACTGAATGGAATTGTCTATGAAAAATTCGGCTCTCCATATGGCATCTGATAGTGGATATTGTTTCCCCAAATAAGTTGCAATAGATGATGCAAAACTGTCGCCTGCACCTCTGATTCCTTCATCTTTTTTTCTAATAGGAACTTTGGAATAAGCTTTCAGGGAATCTGTTTTACTTTCATAAAAATAATCACAGACCTTCCCCTCCATAAAGACTGATTTCATTATTATACTGTAATTTCCCCATTGGCATAATTCTTTCAATTCGCTTTGGACGTTATCTGTCTTAAGAGACCTTTGCAGTAAGATTTCACATTCGGTCGCATTAGGTGTGATAAGGGCGGCCAAAGGGAACAAATATTTCTGATAAGCTTCGATTACATCTGGTGTTATCAATAGCGTCTTGGCATAGCCTACAAATACCGGGTCAATGATTAACGGAATATTGTTGAAGCGATGTAAGATTTCCCCTATGGTCCTGACGGTCTCTGCGGAATAAAGCAATCCTGTCTTTATGCAATCTACATCCATGCTTTGCAGACAAGAGATGCATTGTTCGACAATTAGTTGTGCGGGAAGTGGATGAATACTTTTTACTCGATGTGTATCCTCATCCACTATGCAACTAAGGGCTGCGGCTCCATATCCGCCACAAGCACACACTGCTTTTAAGTCCGCTTGAATACCTGCGCATCCAAGCGGTTCGCTGCCTCCTATCAGCAGAATTTTAGGTATGTGCAATGTCTTTTCCATACTTATTCTGGGATGTTTTTACATTTACCACTAAACGACAGTATGCTTAGTTTTATAATCTCCGTGCGATGGAAAGAACCATGTGCATATTTCTCTCCCAATTCCTGAAACGAAGGCGCATACTTCCTGACCAACAGACGTAGGGCTTCCATACGTTCCTCCGGAGTCAATCCTATTTGGGCATGGCAAGTGAGAATAATACTTTCGTAATTGGTCGTGAATTTCCCGGAAATGACATGCGTATGGCCTACAATGGCAAAGGATACTTGTGGCGAAGACTGTAAGCAACGTAATTTCTTTCCTTCTGGAGCACAATGGATATACAGGCTATCATTTCCATCCCATACATAATTAATCGGAATACCGTAGGGCATACCCTCCGGAGTAATCATTGACATAACTCCGTATTCCCCTTCTTGCAAAAGTTGGTAAGCCTTATCTTCAGGCATAAGACGGTTTTGCCTTCTTACATTTGAATTATCGTAAATCATCGTTCTCTGTTTTTTGTTTGTCTATCAATGAATCTTAGAAAGGCAATGAGCCAATTTATGAATGAATAAGTCCGCATCTTCCATAGAAAGGCATAAAGGAGGAAGTAAGCGAAGAGTGTTCTGTCCCGATATGCCAGTCAAGACATGTTCTTTTGTTATCAATGCATTCCGTACTTTTGAGGCAGGCAAAGTAAAATCTATTCCTATCATCAACCCTTTTCCCCGCACTTCACTTATGTAAGGTAGTTTCCCAAGTTCTTCTAACAAATATTCTCCCGTTGTCTTGGCATTATCCATCAAATGTTCTCGAAGCATGATGTCGATAACGGCAGAACCAGCCACGCAAGCTAAATGATTCCCTCCGAAAGTCGTTCCCAGTTGCCCGATTACAGGGGTAAACATGGGGCTAATAGCTGTAGCTGCAAGAGGGAAGCCATTTCCTATGCCTTTAGCCATCGTAATGATGTCCGGCCTGATATTCCAATGCTGATGGGCGAAGTAACGCCCGGTCCGTCCACAGCCGGACTGGATTTCATCCATAATAAAGACGGTTCCAGTTTCCGCACAACTATCTTGCACCTCCTTTGCAAATTCTGCCGAAGGGAATCTTACGCCATTCACCCCTTGTATGCCTTCCATGATGACAGCACAATATTCCTCGGTCCGCAGTTCTCTCTTTAACGAGGTGATATCATTCAGAGATATCTTGGTGAAGTGGCTGCTTTGGTTTGCTGGCGCAACAATAGTTGGATTGTCCGTTGCCATAACAGCGGCGGCAGTACGTCCATGAAAAGCTCCGTTGAAACTAAGTACCTTTTTCCGCTTATTGGAAAAAGAGGCCAGCTTTATGGCATTTTCGTTAGCTTCCGCTCCACTGTTTGATAAGAATAACGCATAGTCCTTATAACCTGTAATTTCTCCAAGTTTTATTGCGAAATCACGCTGACATCCATTGATTACAGCATTGGAATAGAACCCTATTCTGTTCAACTGTTCTGTCAGCTTATTAACGTAATAAGGATGCGTGTGACCGACAGAAATTACTCCATGCCCACAATATAAGTCTAAGTATTCTTGTCCGCAGGCATCATACACATAGCATCCTTTGGCATGTGTCAGGTTGATGTCATATAGGGAATAAACTTCAAATAGCTTCATATTCTTCTGTTTTGCCTTTATTATGTTGCAAAAGTAGTGTATATTTGGCCTCCAGATTATATCCAGAACTATTATAAATAAGGAGTCCAGATGATACGACCATGGTATTTTGCGATAGAGTTGGACAAAGAGAATAAACAGATTCCTCTCTATAAACAGATTGCACAAAAGATACAAGCACAGATTATGTCCGGTGGTCTGAAACCCGGTGATGCTTTACCCGGCAGTCGAGTATTGGCAACAGAACTTGGTGTGAGCCGAAAGAGTGTTGTCAATGCAATGGATTTGTTGATCTTGTCCGGTTGGTTAGTCAACAAAGAACGATCAGGGTTATATGTGGCTATTCCTGTATTCCATGACGACAAACAGGTGATACGAGCAGAAGAAGTAGAGGACATCAAACCATCGTCCCTTATATTAAGAGTGGACGATGGCGCACCAGACACACGTATTGCTCCAGTGAATGAATTGGCACGGGCTTATCGCCGTTTACTCCGTATGAAAGGCAGACACAACGTGCTGGGTTACAACGATCCGAACGGTATTTTCAGGTTCCGTAGAGCTGTATCCATTATGTTGAATCACGAAAGGGGGATGCGCACACGGACCGAAGAAATATTTATCACACGCGGCAGTCAGATGGGGCTTTATCTGGTGGCACATGCTCTATTGAGACCAGATGACTGTTTAATTATGGAGCAACCTTGTTATGAAAAAGCTTACGAGGTTTTTTTACAAGCCGGAATTAAAGTGATTCCCATTGATGTGGATGAAAATGGAATCATAGTAAATGACATGCTGCCACATCTTTTTGAAAATGTCAAGGCTGTTTATCTGACTCCCCGCCATCAATATCCTACCATGGTGGAACTTTCAACCGAACGCCGCAGGCAATTAATTGAATTGGCAATGAGTTATCACTTATTAATGATAGAAGACGACTATGATTGCGATTTTAGTTTCCGGCCTACTCCCATCATGCCCTTGAGTGCCATGCTTCCTTCTGATTTATACGTTTATATTGGTACGTTCAGCAAAATCATAGCCCCAGCCATCCGTGTAGGCTATATTGCTACTTCAGAAGCAAATGTTTCAGCCCTTGGTAATCTTCGTAGGATTATTGACATACAGGGTGATATGGTGATGGAAGCTGCTATTCTTGAATTGATAGAAGACGGAGTCATCCATCGGCATATCAATAAGTCCACCAAATATTACAAGCAGAAACGCATGTATTTCATCGAACTGTTGGAACGACATCTGATAGATTATGCGACTTTCTCCATTCCGCAAGGTGGATTGGCATTGTGGATTATTCCTTTGCAACCAATCAGTCCAGACCAGCTTCTAGATACATTGGAAAAGCATCACCTTTCCATCCCAGTATTTTGCGATAGCTGTGGAAGAACCGGGATGCGGATAGGCTACGCTTCGCTTTCGGAAGAAGAATTGGAAAAATTAGTTAAAGAACTTGGAATGATATTTTCTACTTTACTTCATTAATTGATTATATAATATCTGTCTGTCAAGCTCTCCCGGAATACTATTGATTCGCATTATTCAAACAGGATATAGAAAGGTCATATAGCTATACAATCTTACTTTTCCCACGAGCACCCCGTGTGTCCCTGACGGGAAATTGGGGTGTCTGCGGGCAGGTTGTCGATTGGATAATTCTTGACAGAAAGACGGGTTAAACTTAAAATTGTTTTGCCTTTACATATTTTGTTTCTCACCACTTCACCGGTTCATTCAGAATCACGCCGTCGGTTGCGTCTTCTGCCGTGAACGTATCGCCCCGATACTGTACGCAGAGCATCACGAGCGGAGTTGTCCCGTTGTTGCGCACACTGCGCTTTCCGTTGGGAGACACGCGCACCACGCTGCCTTCTTCAACGGGGAACACTTGTCCGTCCACTTGGAACTCGCCCTTTCCTGCAAGGAAGAAGTAAAGCTCCTCGTGCTTCTTGTGGGTGTGGAGGAATCCCGTTTCCGTGCCGGGCTGGAACATCTGGAAGGAGAACTCGCTGCCGGTAGCTTGAAGTGCCGCACCTCCAAACACCTTTCCCGGAATCTTCACTTCGGGAGAAAGTTCTATCACATAGTCACTCAGTTCATTCAGTTTGCCAACGCTTATTGCGCTGAAGTTTTCGGCTGCTGCCACATTCTTAATTTCTTTCATTTCTGTATTCTTTTTATAGGGTTTATAAGTTAATGGTTTCTCCATCTTCCGGGATAATCAGGCGGTTCATGTCCGCACCGTGATGCCAAGCCTCATTGCGCAAGATTTCACGAGTGGTCTGGCAATGGTCAATGGCATCCATGTGGACGGCTATCAGCTTGATATGTGCAGGCAGTTCGTCCAGCATTTGCATTACCTCGGCTTCATCGGGGATGATGCAGCCGTCCACCTTGGAAAACTCCGGAAAAACCGCTCCGCCGCTGTTCACCACGATGTAGTCGGGCTTGAACCGTTCCGCCATTTCGCGGATGCAGTCCTCCCATTTGCAATCTCCCATGAGATAGACCGTTGGGCATCCTTCTGCCGTCAAGACATAGCCCGATACGGGTCCCATTATCTCGCCAATCCTGCCGAAACCGTGATGGCCGCTCACACGATAGATGGTCATGTCCCCCATTGTCATCTTGTCTTCGATTACTTCCACTCGAGTGAAGCCATCCTGTTCCACCGTCGCCTTATCCTGCGGTTGGGTATAATAAAGGATGTCCTTCGGCAGATGTTGCTTTACCGTTTCATCGTAGTGGTCGGGATGGATGTGGGTCTGCAACACCATGTCCAACCCTTCTGTCACTTCACAGATAGGCATGGTCAGGTGCACACGGGGGCTTTTATACACGCCAAGTGCCGACTGGATGGTTCCCTTGTCGGCAAAGAACGGGTCAACAAGGATGTTGTGTCCTGCATAATTGATTCTCAAGGTGGCATTGCGCACCAAACGGATAGTTGTTGTTTCCATTATCTTCTATGTTTTAATGTTTACGGTTGCGAAGTTCGGTAGAATCTTCCCGTACCTCTATGCCTAAAACAGGGGAATAAATGCCATTTTGATAAAGTTCGTTCTTCAGTCTGTTGAGTGTGACGGCGATATCGCCTGCCAGTCCAACGGATTTGTGGGCGATGGCATCGGGAATGTACAGTTCCGGTGTCAGGTTCAGCGTGATGTAAACGGCGTGTGGTTCGTGGGTTGCCAGTTGCATCAAGGGCTGCTTGATGAAGCGATTGTGCTTACCGATGCCCAATTCCAGGATGACGATGTACTTGCCGCTGTAACGCCGGAGGAACTCATTTGCCTGACGGCTTTTGTCCGTGGGTGTGCGGTGCTCCAGCATATCCTCAAAAGTGCCTTCCACTTCGAAGACCTTTTCCGCTTCGAATCCGGACAATTCCAGATGCGTGTCGGCATTCGAGGTGAGGACGAAGTAATCTTTGCCGCCCACGGTGGCGAGCAAATCTTTCATCACCTGCGAGGGACGATACTCCTTCACCCAGCATTGCACGAGGCGTTGCAGGAACTCTGTCCTTTCCCATTCCGTCGGGTATCGGAAGAAGCACCCCTCGATGACATTCCGTATACCGTACTTCTGTCCAAAGTCGCCGAACTGGCGACGGAACATTTCGTTATTGGCGAACACGTGGTAGCCTTCGGCGATGGAAAGCCCGTTGCTGGCTCCTATCAGCAGGGCATCAGCTTGGGCTATGGCTTGGGCAGCCCGTTGTATTTCATTCATTGTCGTCATAGTTAATTGTTAAAAATATCAGGCTTGAATCAAGCTTTTGCCTCCATCCAGCCAAGGCAATGCCTCCGTCCAGCCAAGGCAAACGGCCAGTTCAATATACTCTTGCAGGGTTAAACGCTTCCTTTACATTAAACTCCTTCATTCCGGCGGTGGACTTGCTGAGCAGTTGTTTCAAGATAATGGCAATGTCGTCGCTAATGGCGAGGCTTTTCTTTGCAATCTCTTTCGGCACAAGAGCATGCTGCGGATTGAGCGTGGCGTAAAAGGCATTCGGCCATTGATACACCATGTTCATAAACGGTTCCTTGATGAACATCGGGGTCATCATGCCTACGCCCAACTCCAAGAAAAGCGTCTTGCGGTTGGCATTACGTTGCAGGAAGTTCATATAACGCTTCATCTCGCGGTGGTAGAACGTGCCTTGCAGGAACTCGCGTGAACGCACCCAAGGTGCCATGGGGCGGCCGCAATGCGGGCAACGGGGTATCAGCTTGTCGGGCAAGGCATCCTGCTGGATGGCGTCGCAGAGCCACATCACCTCGGTGTGATTGTCATAGATATTGTCGTGGCAGGGTTGCGAACACTGCCAGTAACGCCAGTCGCCCTGTATACGCGTAATGCGGTTGGCAGGGAACACGCGATAGAACTGCGCGTCCTGATTGGTGGTGACGATGTAGTAATCCTTGCCTTCCAACAGTTCCGCCAAGTCCGTATACGTATCGCCCGTGTGGCAATCATAGATGTATTTAATGGTGCGCAACACCACGGCCCAATGCTCGCCCCGTGTGAGGCGACGGTCGTAAAAGGCATCGAACATGTTGTGTATCCCGTATTTCCTCGCTAACCCGCCTGCCAGTTTGCGGAATACTTCATCGTCCTGATAGTAAAACACGAATCCAGAAGCGGCGGACATCCCCGACGCGCCGCCCACGACAATGGCATCGGCCTCGTCAATCTTCTTTCTTAACAAGTCTATCTTTTCTTTTGCTACCATAATATATGTATCTTCCTGTTTTTTCCCGGTTGCAAAGGTCAGTAATACCCTCCGATAGTGTTATGCCTAAAATAGACGGATTTATGCCATTTTGATAAAAGAAAGCATTACCTTTGCGAAAACGACAAGCGTATGAAAGAGATAATCAACCCCGAACGATTGGTCAGCGTGCCGTTCAGCAAGACGGATTGCGGCGTGGACTTCTACATCAATACCGCCACGAACAGGGACATCGGTCCCGTACTGACCGAATACAAGCGGTTCAAGACGGACTTCTTCAGTTTTTATTTTCTTCGGAAGGCAAACGGCTTCCTGCTGCTGAACTTCCGCAAGATAGAGTTGCACGACGGCATGGTGCTGCTCCTTTCGCCCCACCAGCAACAGGAGTGGCATGTGGACGAGGCGGCATTGGATTATACGTTCCTCATCTTCCGCGAAGACTTCATGCGCACGTTCATTGCCGACAAGTTCTTTGTCTATCGTTTGCTGTACTATTATCAGACTGATACGCCGCCCTACCTGTATGCCTCGCCCGAAGAACTGGCGGAATACATGCGCCTGCTCGGCAAAATCAAACAGGAATTGCTGCATCCCGTGGCGGACACGTACAACCTCATTGTGTCCGTGCTCTATTACCTGCTGCTGATTATCAACCGTGCGTATGCCGCCGCATACCGCCTGCCCGTAGAAATCGCGAAGAACAATTATGCCTTCCAATACAAGGATTTGCTGGAACAGAACATCCGCACCATGCAGCGGGTGCAGGAGTATGCCGACAAGCTTCACATCAGCCGCATCACGCTGAATACTTCGGTCATGGCGCAGTTTGGCGTATCAGCCGCCCATCTGCTGAAACAACGCCTGCTGGAAGAACTGAAGAACGAACTGCTCTTCTCCAACCGCACCGTCAGCGAACTGGCGGACGATTTCCATTTCTCCGACCCCAGCCACTTAATGCGCTTCTTCAAACAGCAGACAGGGAAGACGTTCACGCAATATTTGCAGGATTACCGGAACGGAATATATGAATAGGACCTATTAATATTTATAGTAGTTATGCCCAAAATACTGAAAATAAAAAATGCCAACGACTACAGCCGTTATGTGGGGCTGAAAGACAAGCATCCGCTGGTCAGCGTGGTGGAGTATGCGGACGTGTCGCCCGTCAGGAGCAGCCTGAACAACTACGAAGTCTATGCGCTGTTCATGCTGAGATACATTGACGTGGAACTGAAATACGGTTGCGGCAAATACGACTATCGGGGCGGCACGCTATTTTTGCCGATAAGCTGTGTCTGTTACCCAATTATTTCAGCGATCTGGTTAGAAAGACCATCAATGACACGGCAAGCAACTACATTAGGCAATACATCATCTTTGCCCCCGACGAGGAGGTCATGTGTCCCCGACGGGAAAACGGGGTGTCTGCGAGCAGGTTGTTGCTTGGATAATTCTTGACAGGAAGACGGGGTAAACATGAAATTTGAATCTTTATCAGTTCATATTCTAAACCTCTTCATCTATCCGCTCCAACTTAAAGATGACTGGGCGCGTGCCATCGTTGCAGCAGGTTATCATCACCTTTTCGTCGTTCGTCCAGCCCTGCATAATGGAACCGCCCTGCAATGCCGCATAGACGTAGCGGCTGATGCAGTCCCATGCCTCGGCACAGAATGTCCCGTTTAACATGCGGAAGAAATTGTCGCTGTCCACCATGATTTCCTGCCCTTCGTGGAAATAGGGGCAGGGTCCCGACTTGGGGTCTGCCAGATATTCCGCCTGCAAATCCTTGTAACACTCCCGTTTCAGGATGGTAATCTTACATTTGTGTTTCATACGCTTGTTCATATTATTGTTCACATTAGGATGATTATAAAACAACTCTTCACCTTGGGCTGGCAGCACATTGCCGCTCATTGCCACTGCCAAAGCCGATATACCGGCTTGCTTGAAAAACTTACGTCTGTCCATTTTACCCTTTTTTGTGTGCGAAGATAGCATTACGCAAGTACGGGCAAATTATTCATATATAGATAAATTTGCCCCTATATCCGTTTCTCGTCATAAAATCACTATTTTTGTCCTGCGAATTGACAACATCAAATATATGTATAAGAAGAAAATACCCTTAGACCTGGATTGCGGTGTGGCCATAGCCATGGAAGTCATGGGTGGCAAGTGGAAATCGTGCATCCTCTACGAACTGGAGAGAGGCTGCAAACGTCCCAGTGAACTGCACCGGCATTTTGAGGATACCAGCCCCCGTGTCATCAACCAGCAGTTGAAAGAACTGGAAATGCACGGCATGATTGAGAAAACGATTTATCCCGAACTTCCGCCCCATGTGGAATATTCCATCACGGACGACGGACGGAGCCTTATGCCCATTATCCGGATGCTGGAACAATGGGGAAATGATTTCCGCCCGAAAATGGTGCGGATATTGGAGAAAGCGGAAATGACAGAATAGTTTTTGAATAAGAGCTCAGCCGAATAAGACTTGGACACAAAAATCCCCTGCCACACGTCGGCGACAGGGGACTGTTTTCTGCGTTTCCGCAGGACTGCTTTTTGTTATGTAATCAGGGTTATTTACAGCTTCGCTCCCCAAACCATCCGTTCCACATCTTCCAGCGTGGCGTTGAAGAAGCGTTGTTCCTTGTTGAGCGAGCGCATCTGCTGCATCTCCGCATCAGTCAGGGCGAAGTCGAAGATTTGGATGTTCTCTTTGATGTAGTCGGGATTCGATGCACCGGGGATGACGGAGAAGCCTTCCTGGATGTGCCAGCGCAGGATGACCTGTGCCGGAGTCTTGCCGTGTGCGGTGGCAATCTTCTTTATCACGGGGTCTTTGAACAGGGCACCGTTGGACATCGCGCCTCCCAGCGGGAACCAACATTCCACTTGGATGCCTCCCTTGGCGGCCTTCTTGCGCATCTCCACACGCTGGGCGTAGGGGTGGCACTCCATCTGGAGCACGGCGGGCTTGATGGTCACCTCCTTCATAATCGTGTTCCATACTTCATCGTTGGCGTCGAAGTTGCTGATGCCGAGGGCGCGCACCTTGCCCATCTTCACCGCCTTCTCCATGTCCTTCCATGCCCCCACGAAATCGCCCACGGGCTGATGAACGTAGAGCAGGTCGATGTAGTTCAGTTGCATCCGCTTCAGCATCTCGTCGATGGCTTTCAGTGTCTTGCCCTCGCCGTATTCCGTGGGCCAGAGCTTGCTGGTAATCCATATCTCCTCGCGGGGGATGCCGCTCTCCTTGACGGCACGGCCTACACCGGCCTCGTCCTGATAGGCATGGGCGGTGTCGATGTGGCGATAACCGGCTTTCAGGGCGGTGAGGCACGACTGTTCGCACACTTCATCGCTGGGCTGGAGGAAGGTGCCGATGCCGAAGCGGGGCATCTCTACGCCGTTGTTCAACTTGACTACGGGCACGCCTGCCGTCGTCGTTTTCTCTTGCGCATAGGTTGCACATGTGCCGCCTATCAACAAAGCGGCGGCAAGCAGGATTTGTTTGAATGTCTTCATACTGAATTATATATTATTTATTGTCGATTTGCTTCCTTGATGCTCCACAGCGACACATGTTCGTTGCGGTAGCGGGCGTTGGGGTTCACTTCCTTCATCTGCTTGAAAAGGATGGCTTTCTGCGGGCAGTTGTGGATGCAGGCAAAGCAGAACTCGCAATCGCCCTCGGTCTTTACGCCTGTGGAGGTCAGTTTGTTGTTACCGCGCGGACAGACCTCGGTACAGATACCGCAGCCGATGCAGGCATTCGTCACGGTAAAGGCATCTTGGCTGTGCATCAGGAAACCGGTTCCCGGATTTACACCCGAGAACTGTATGAATCCGGCGTGCTGCCGCCGCTCTTCTTCGGTGACCGGCTCGTGCCAGCGGCGCTGTGCAGTCAGGTCGGTACGGATGCGTTGCAGGCTTTCGGGGATGTGCTTGTCTATCTTGATTTGCTCGTTCATATCGAAGTTAGGCAGCCAGTTGTCCACCATAATCATCGTGGTGATGTAGTCGAAGGGACAGCCTGCCTTCCGGGAAACGTCGTCCCATATCTCGACGGAACTGCATTTGCGGTTGCCGTAAGTAAGCACGGCAAACTTGTATCCGGCTTTCAACTGCGCTTTCTTGATAAACTCCCGCACCATATTGGGCGGCATGTGTCCGTAGACGGGATAGACGATGCCGATTTCGTCCGCCTCGAACGTATAGCGGCCTTGCTTCACCAGTTGCGGGATGCTGAGCAGTTCGGTGTGTTCGTCTGCCAGTTCGCGTGCCACATAGAGGCAGTTGCCTGTTCCGGTGAAATAGAGGATAATGCGCTTCTTGGCGTCGTTGCTGCACGCGGTAAGTGCCGGCATACCCATGCAGGCGGCTCCTGCAACGAGCAGCCCCATCCGTTTGAGGGCGGAGCGACGGGAGATGCCATTGTTGTTGTCTTTATCCATATTATCCAGATTCTAACTTTATTTGCTCTTTCCATAATCGCAAAGCCACTTCACCGTCTGCGGGTCGTAGTGCGAGAAGAACAGGCTGTGGCGCAAGTCCAACTGGCGGATGCGCTGCATGTCCTCGTCGCTCAGGCTAAAGTCGAACACATGGATGTTCTGCTCCATGCGTTCCTTGCGGACAGACTTCGGGATGACGATGACGCCGCGCTGGAGGAGGTAGCGCAGGGCGGTCTGTGCCGCGCTCTTGTTATACTTGGCGCCGATGGCAATCAGTGTTTCGTTGCCGAAGAAGTTGTTGCGCCCCTCGGCAAACGGTCCCCACGCCATGATGTGCGTGCCGTACTGCTGCATAATCTGCTGTGCCTCTATCTGCTGGTTGAACACATGTGTTTCCACCTGGTTGACCATCGGGGGAATTTCGCTGAACTCCGCCAGGTCGATGAAGCGGTCGGGATAGAAGTTCGACACGCCGATGGCGCGGAGCTTGCCTGCCTTATACGCTTCCTCCATGGCCCGCCACGTGCCGTAGTAGTCATTGAAGGGCTGGTGAATCAATAGCAGGTCGATGTAGTCGGTCTGGAGCTTGCGGAGCGACTCGTCGATGCTGGCCTTAGCCCGCTCGTAGCCGGCATTGGAAATCCATACCTTGGTGACGATGAACAGTTCACTCCGTGGCACGCCACACTTGCGGATGGCATTGCCCACGTTCTGCTCATTAAAGTAGGCCTGCGCCGTGTCAATCAGACGGTAACCTACGCTGATGGCATCTGTTACGCACCGTTCGCACTCTGAAGGAGACACCTGATAGACTCCATAACCCAACTGCGGCATTTCTACGCCGTTTCTTAATCGTACTGTTTCCATATATGTTTCTATTTTGATTGGTTTCTGCAGATGCAAAGGTACGGCGAACCGCCGTGTCCGTCCATACACGGATTACAGAACGTAGCACCCATTTTACTTGAGAGCTGAAATTGTTATCTTCTTTTTCTGTAAATAGGGAATTTTTTGTGTAGAAAAGATAGTTGTAGTTATGGGAAAAAGGGGCATTTAGTAGAAATCCGTTTGTCTAAAATGCAATTGGAGCTAAAGGGTATGTTTTAAGAAAAAAGGCGGGCATATCGTTTTGTCGATATGCCCGTCTGAGAGTTTATAAAAATAGTCCGTTTACTTTTATTTCCGATATTCGCTTAATTCTTCTTTATTGAAATTCCGGATGAAAGCATTGTGCTTTTCGACTTCAGCTTCGGCATAACGGACATATTGTTTAGCTGAAGCAGCAAACATTTCCGGTGCACGTGTGGCATCTTGGATGATGAGGTGCGACATGATGCACACGGCAGCCATTTCGTATAGGCGGCGTGCCATGAAATCATGTAATTCCTGGTTTTGTGATTCTTTTATCACGTTGGTGCAAGCCTCAAACTTATCCGTCATAGCCTTTATTTGTTCAAGTATCGGTTTCATTTCTTCCGAACAAGGAACTTGTTCATAGTCGCGCAGTGTGGCCAGATATGCCCCGTTTGTCACATAACGGATGGCAGCCACCGTTTGGAGCTGTGTGGTACCCTCATAGATGCTGGTAATACGCGCATCGCGGTAAATACGTTGGCAAGCATATTCTAACATGAAGCCGGAACCACCGTGCACTTGGATGCAATCATAAGCATTTTGGTTGGCATATTCAGAGTTCATACCCTTGGCCAATGGCGTGAAAGCATCAGCTAATTTAGCATACTTTTTTTGCTCTTGACGTTCTTCTGGAGTCAGTTTGCGTTCGCGTGCGATGTCATCCAATGCTTTGTAGATGTCTACGTAACGGGCTGTCTGGTAGAGTAGGGCGCGGCCTGCGTCTAGTTTTGCCTTGATGGTACTGAGCATGTTGTACACGGCAGGAAACTCGATGATGGCTTTGCCAAATTGTTTGCGGTCTTTCGCGTAAGCTAATGCTTCGTTGTAGGCTGCTTGGCTGAGGCCGACAGACTGGGCAGCAATGCCAAGACGAGCGCCGTTCATCAAAGCCATTACATATTTGATAAGACCTAATTTACGGTCACCGCACAATTCGGCACGCGCATTCTTATATACCAATTCACAGGTGGGAGAGCCGTGGATACCTAATTTGTTTTCAATGCGGCGCACGTTTACACCTCCGTCTCTTTTATCATAGATGAACATGGATAAGCCACGTCCGTCGCGGGTTCCTTCTTCTGAACGAGCCAACACTAGATGTAGGTCGGCGTCACCGTTGGTGATGAAGCGTTTTACGCCATTCAAGCGCCAGCAGTTATTGGTTTCATCATAAGTGGCTTTCAGCATCACGCTTTGCAGGTCACTGCCGGCATCTGGTTCAGTTAAATCCATAGACATGGTTTCTCCTGCACAAATGCGAGGAATGAAACGACTGTGTTGGTCTTCATTTCCAAATTCATAGAGGGTTTCGATACAATCTTGCAAAGACCAGATGTTGCCAAAGCCTGCGTCAGCAGCAGCTACGATTTCAGCGCACATGGTATAAGGGGTGATCGGGAAATTCAATCCTCCGAAACGACGGGGCATTGTCATGCCGTTCAGCCCAGCTTTCACCATGGCATCAAGATTCTGTTTCGTACCGCTTGCATATTCCACACGACCGTTGGCACAGTGCGGACCTTCGGCGTCCACACCTTCGGCATTGAGTGCAATAATCTCGCCTGTAATTTCACCCGTTATTTCCAGTACTTTGTCATAAGAATCTATTGCGTCTGCATAATCTTGCGGAGCATAATCATATTCTTCTTTATCTCTATAATTCCGTTCTTTAAGTTCACAGATGCGTTCCATCATCGGATTATTCAGATGATAACGCAGCTCAGGATGTTCTGTATAGAAATTAGCCATATTTATTTACTGTGGGATTTATAGTATTTAATCATTTTGGGAATAACCTCTTCCACTGTGCCATTAATGACGTAGTCGGCTATTGTATTGATAGGTGCATTTTCATCATTATTGATTGAGATGATAATGCCGCTTTCTTGCATGCCGGCAATGTGCTGGATTTGTCCACTAATGCCGCAGGCAATATAAAGTTTTGGACGTACTGTTACGCCTGTTTGGCCAATCTGGCGGTCATGGTCAGCAAATCCTGCGTCTACAGCAGCACGGCTGGCACCCACCTCAGCATGTAATTCTTTGGCCAGTTCGAACAGCATGTCAAAACCTTCTTTTGACCCCATGCCATAGCCTCCGGCTACAATAATGGGAGCACCCTTGAGGTTATGTTTCGCTTTTTCTACATGACGGTCAATGACTTTTACTACATAATCTGTTTCATGAACATATTTGGCCACATCATGGTTGATGAGTTCGCCGTGGTAGTTTTCATCTAGAATTTCTTTTTTCATCACACCTTCTCGAACAGTAGCCATTTGAGGGCGGTGTTCAGGGTTGACGATGGTCGCTACAATATTGCCTCCGAAAGCAGGGCGAATCTGGTAAAGCAGATTCTCATAAATTTTACCTTCTTTTTTATCTTCATGATTTCCGATTTCCAAGGCTGTGCAATCTGCTGTTAAACCGCTGGTCAGTGCAGAAGATACGCGAGGCCCTAAGTCACGCCCAATGACAGTAGCTCCCATCAGGCAAATTTGAGGTTTCTCTTCTTTAAATAAATTAATCAGGATAGATGAGTGGGGTAAAGAAGTGTAGGGGAATAGCCCGGGAGCATCAAATATGTGTAATTTATCTACACCATAGGGCATTACTTGTTTTTCAATGCCTACCAGATTATGGCCAGCTGCGATGGCTTCCAGTTGGCAGCCTAATTGGTTGGCCAATTTGCGGCCTTTGGTCAGCAATTCTAAACTGACGTCGGCAATGGTGGTGCCTTCTATTTCAAGATATACAAATACGTTGTTCATGTCTTTTAGTTTTTTAGCAGCAAGTTGCAAATGCTGTAAAGTTTTTATTGTTGCTTTCTCGTTTGCTACTTGTTGCTGTAGTTACTTGTTGCTGTAGCTGACAAAGATGAATTATCCGATAGTATGGTTTTCTAAAAGTTCTACAATCAGACTTTCCACATCTTGGTCGCTGCCAGTTAACGTCTTGCTTTCTTTTGCTTGGAAAGAGATGTTTTGGATTGTTTTCACTTTGGTTGGAGAGCCGCTGAGGCCACATTGTACAAGATCTGCATTGACATCGGCTGTACTCCATTCTACAATGTTCAAATAAGGGCGTTGCTCGTATAAATCAGCATAAGGGAGAGTGATGCCATCTTTGGTTAAAGCTGCTTTTTCTTGGGCACCTAAAGCACGTTTGTATTTTTGTACTAACTTGGCATTACGAGGACGGCAAGGAGCAGCGCTTCCGTTGACAGTGATTACTAAGGGCAATGGTGCCTCTACTGTTTCTACTCCACCATCAATGTGGCGCTTGATTGTGACTTTTTTCTCATTTTCATCTACATTCAGGATTTCTTCAGCATATGTTACTTGAGCCAATCCTAATTTTTCAGCTACTTGCGGACCTACTTGAGCGGTGTCACCGTCTATGGCTTGGCGTCCTCCAATGATGAGGTCATATTCACCGATTTTACGGATGGCTGTAGCTAGTGCATAACTAGTAGCCAGAGTGTCGGCACCTGCAAAAGCCCTGTCTGTCAGCAGATAGCCATCGTCTGCTCCACGATATAAACCTTCACGAATGATTTCGGCTGCACGTCCAGGTCCCATGGTTAGCATGGTTACAGTAGAACCCGGATGTGTCTCTTTCAACCGCAAAGCTTGTTCCAAAGCATTAAGGTCTTCAGGGTTGAAGATAGCGGGAAGGGCCGCACGGTTGATGGTTCCGTCGGCTTTCATGGCATCTTTCCCGACATTGCGTGTGTCGGGAACTTGTTTTGCCAATACTACGATTTTCAAACTCATGTTTTTACTTTTAATATGTTTATAGTGATTAATTTCTCGTTAGGAATAATAGGGATGTCTGTTCCATCCCTGTTATTCATGAGTCAGCGCGCAAATATACGAAAAAAAAGAGAAAAGAGGTTTTGTGAAAGGATTATTCACGTTTTAAACAGCGGACGGAGAGAGCTTTGCTGAAATTTTGACCACTTGCCTGCGTGGAGGCTATCTGCATTTCGTCGCTTTGTCCACTAAAGAATATAGTTTCTTTTGCTATGGAATTTGTCTCATAATCCCAGGTCCAGAAGCCTGCAGCTTGGTTTAGATTAACATGACCGCCACTGTGACTCCATTGGCCTAAAGGTAATATGCTAAACATGGTGAGGTTGCTGACTGGGTTTCCTATCTCTGAATTGGGGTCGCTGCTCAGTATTCTCCATTCACCTCCTTTCAGCAGGGATGCATCTTTGTTTACGTATTTGCTCAACGTTTGCCAGTCTTTTGCTGTCGGCAGTTGCCATCCTTCCGGACTTATTTCTCCTGCTTCCAATGCCTCTCCGTTGTAGAAATAGATATCGCCCGTGTTGAAATAGCCCGCTGTTCCATCTAGCTTTTCTTGCGGTTCGATATAGGTTCCATTAGCATAGCTGGTTGCTCTCAGATTCTCTCGCATCCAGTATTGTGTCCCCACTTTTACTATAGGATAGTTAATGATTTCAGTCACATCTCGCATGTCCCTTAATGTATATGCCACAACGTTGATGCTTGCTGGTGGGGTAGAGCTTTTTATTTGCAAGGTACCAGTTTCATCAAAATATATTTGACGAATGATAGGCAGACTACCTTCTTCATAAGTAAACGTATTTTCTTCGAGATTCCAATTGATGGTGCCTCCGTTGATGTTTTCGGTCGTCTCAAGTAGCTGCAATACGGTACCTTGTGTTAAATCGGGCATGCCGTTGCGTATGGGATAGGCTGTGATAGCCGTAGAGTTAAGGTCGCCGGTCAGATATTCTTTGCATATTTCAGCTACTTCTCTGCCTTTCATATATATCCGATAGATGTTTGATGGTTCGAAGCTAAGTACCGATAAGTGCAAAGCTTGATTGGTGTATTCATTCTCTACATTTTCTAAAGGAATCCCATCTTCCCAGTCTTTGATGGTGGCTACTACGCCTTCCAGTTCCAGACTTTCCGTCTCTTCCGCATTGATTTCTAATTCATATTGTTTATTGCTTTCCAACCTGTCTATGGGTGGCATGGGGCATGTATATATCCGTCCGTTCCATTCCATTTGAAAGCTTTGCGTATTATCTATATCTTGTGGGATAAAGATGAACTCTTTGCCGCTCAATTTTCCTTCTGTCTTTTTCCATTCTCCGGCGGAAATGATGTCGGCTATGTGGTCGAATTGGCTGAACTCTTCTGTCGTAAAGTCATAATTCGCTTGTGTATAGAAATTGGAGGCTATAATACGTGGATTGGCAGCCAACATTTCATCAATGTCTTCGTTTTCTCCTGGCAGTAAACTTATTTTCAACTTAGTCAGTCGGTGGTGGAATTCCAACGATACGCTGCTGTTCGAATTGCTTACTTTTTCAGTTACTGCGGTCATAAAATCGCTGGAAGAGCGATTAGAAGAGTTGCTTTGATCGGAGTGGATAGAAATGGGGATAGTAGAACTATTAGGGGATATAGCGTTTGGCTGATATGGATGATATGCTATGAAATCAAGGGTAGCGTCTCCTTCCGGGTAAAAGACGGGCTTTTCCGGGATCAGGTTATTTCCCGTAGTGCACTTTAGCAAAAGATTGTCAATATAACGTTCGTCGTTTATCTGGTTTCCTGTTAATATGCCATATACTCCTACCTCATCTCCTGCTTCAAATGCGTTCTCACTGACTTTGGTAGCTGTCTCTTTTATTTTGATGGAGAAATTGATTGGAATATTGCCTTCTTTGATATCGGTTTCCGACTCAATCTGGTTAACACACGCGGTAAACAACACTAAAATGCTTGTGGACGTCCATATGGATGCCCGTTTGATAAAATGATGTTTCATGATATCAGATATTAATAAGGTTGGATACATACGCAAAAGGCCTGATGATTGCATCGCCTCAAAAGGCCTTTCGCGTATACTTTTTATTTTATTTAATTCCCAATTTTTTCTTGATGTCTTTGGGGAGCGCATCTTTATGAACTAAGATATTCATAGTCTTGTATGCAACAAATGCTTTCGACGCATACCAGATGCCGTTGTATTTGCCGCTTAAGCCCCAAGAGTTTTTTACCATATAATATTCCTTGCCATTCTGGTCTTTGGCAATGCCGTAGATTACCATGCCGTGGTCGTCAGTCGTCTCCCAGTTGTCAAAAGCTTCTTGACGCATTTCTTGAGTGATTTCCATTTCCGGCATGGGTTTGCAGGTCAGTTCACGGCGTTTGTCTGCTGCGGTCAGGCCAGTCCAGCGTGCCATGTCACTTCCGGTCAGTTCTGCACCTTTGGTTGCGTCTGGCATGACAGCTATGCCGTCTCTGGTGAAGCCTTGTTCGCTGACGTCACTTCCCCAGGCAAAGGTATAGCCGGTCTTGATGGCATTGTCAATCACGGCCATCAGTTCATCGATGGGCAGGTTATATGACAAGCCGTTGCGCCAGTTGTCTTGTATTTCGATAGCAAACTGTGTATAAAAGGGGTGATGCGTGTACGAAGTGAGTGACACGTAATCATCCGGGTTGATGCCCAGAGATTCGGCGAAGCTTTTCGGCGTATATTCTTTACCTTGATAGGTGAAGGTGTCGGGGCATTTACCCAGATAAGTGTCATAGATAGCGCTGATTCCATTTTTCCATACCGGAGTCAGTTTGCTGAAGCGTCCTTTGCCTATGGCTTTCACGTAGGCTTCTGCGACAGCGTCCAGTTCGGTGTGTACGGGAAGTGAATCACCGTACATGATGCCCGGCATGGCTTCTTGGGGCACTAATCCGTAGTGTTTCATGCAATACATGATGTCGTAGAAGCTACCGCCCGGCGAGAAGGAGGCATCGCCATGGTAGCGTACATAATTGACAGCGCGGTCTACCATGGTGTGGTGGACGACGAACATTTCAGAGAGGTCATAAGTCCCTTTGTTCAAGCGGAGCAGTTCGGCCTCCAGAAAGCCCAGGCTGGAGAAACTCCAGCATGTGCTGGAACGGTTTTGATCCTTGATGCTGGTGATGGGGTTTTCTTTCACAGTGGTGAAGACGAAGCCCTCTTCTTTGGGGGTGTCTTGTGCAACCGCAGAGAGGGACATCAGTCCCAGTGCGGCGATAAGTACGGATTTTCTCATCATTGGGTAAGTTTATTGTGTTTAATTAATGTATTTTCGGGCAAAGGTAATATAAAAATGTGGGAGCAGAACGCATTTTTGTTCTCATTTCTTATTTTAGTCCGTTTTTTTTCAGCAGGTCGTCTATTTCTGCCGCAGAGATGCTGGCGCGTTCGGCCTTGTCATAGATGTAGAGCAAATCTATTTCCGTCTCTTCCACAGAAAGAATCACGGTGAGAGAGATGACTCTGGCTCCGCCGCTTTTGCCCTGTCCTTTCGAAGCGATACGCATGCGGATTTTGCGCAATCCGCCTCCGAGGTCGGTGCCGAGGGTGGGATTGGCATGAAGTTCTTCAAGCAATCGGGCGTAATCATCCGTGAAGGAGGCATAATGCTTTTTCAGTCGTTTGGCTTCACGCATGAACGTTGGCAAGGGTTTGATTTTACTTTTCATTTCTCAATTCTTCTAAGAAATCTTCAGCAGAGATGACGTCTAGCTTGCCTTCTCTCATCAATTTCACTTCCTTCAGTCCGGCATCTATCCCGGCCAGGATTTCTTTCTTGCTGATATACTCCGTTTCTTCCTGCTTGCGGATGTTCTCTTGCAGTTTACAGGACAACCACTTTTGGTTGTTGAGCGATAGGGATTGGATGGTTTGCCACAGGCTGTCTAAAGAAATAGTTGCTTTCATCGTTCTATTCAGTTTGATTCCATGTACAAAGATACGCATTGTCTCGGAATAACTCCGTCAAGCCTGCCGGAAAAAGTTTCTGAACTCTGCTATATTGGCGCAATTGCCTATTTTGGCTGGTAATTTGGTTACAAAACCTGTCAATTTTGTTACATGTAACCAGATTACAAGCCTTTGTAACAAATGTGACAGCCCGATTACCGCAAACTTCTTACTTTTGCTCACGAAATCGTTCCTGGAGTGGGACGATGAAGTTACCGAGAATGAATCAATCTTTATTATTAACTTTAAAATGCTTATATGATGGGAAACATCAAATTAAGGATTTGCACCTTTGTGGTGCTGTTGTTTGCGGGGCTATCGGTTTTTGCCCAGCAGATGCAAGTGAAAGGAACGGTCGTCGACAAGGCGACAGGTGAAACAGTTATTGGGGCTTCCGTATTGGAAGAGGGCACCCGGAATGGGACAGTTACGGACATCGACGGGAATTTTGTTCTCTCTGTGCCGACCGGTGCTTCCATTTCTATTACTTACATAGGGTATAAGGCCGTGTCGGTGAAGGCTGCGCCTTCTCTGCGTATTGAAATGGAGGGTGACAACGAGATGCTGGAAGAAGTTGTAGTGACGGGTTATACCACTCAGCGTAAAGCAGATTTGACGGGAGCCATTTCTGTAGTTAATATAGATGAAATAGCCAAGCAGAATGAGAACAACCCGATTAAAGCGTTGCAAGGGCGAGTTCCGGGTATGAATATTACTGCTGATGGTAATCCGAGCGGTTCTACGACAGTCCGTATTCGTGGTATTGGTACTTTGAACAATAATGACCCGCTTTATATCATTGATGGTGTTCCGACTAAAAGTGGTATGCATGAGTTGAATGGCAATGATATAGAGTCTATTCAAGTGTTGAAAGACGCTGCTTCTGCTTCTATCTACGGTTCTCGTGCAGCAAATGGTGTTATCATTATTACTACCAAGAAAGGTAAGGAAGGACAATTAAAGATTAATTTTGATGCTTCTGTCTCTGCATCTATGTATACGAATAAGATGGAGGTGCTGAACGCTGAAGAATACGGGCGTGTGATGTGGCAAGCGTATGTCAATGGAGGTTATGATCCGAATACCAATCCGTTGGGCTATAAATATGATTGGGGATATGACACTAACGGTTATCCTCAATTGAACGGCATCAGCATGTCCCGTTTCCTCGATTCGGATAATACGACTCCTTCTGCCGATACAGATTGGTTCGATGAGACTACTCGTACAGGTGTTATCCAGCAGTATAATTTGTCTGTGAGCAATGGTTCGGAGAAAGGTTCCTCTTTCTTTTCTTTGGGTTATTACAAAAACTTGGGTATTATTAAGCAGACTGATTTTGAACGTTTCTCTGCTCGTATGAATACTGAGTATCATCTAATAGATAAGATTCTGACTATTGGTGAGCATTTCACGTTAAACCGCACGTCTGAGGTGCAGTCGCCTGGTGGATTCTTGCAGAATGTATTGCAATTTAATCCTTCCTTACCTGTTTATACCATTGACGGGGAATATGCAGGTCCCGTAGGAGGTTATCCCGACCGTGAGAATCCGGTAGCCCGTTTGGACAGAAATTCAGATAACCGTTATACTTACTGGCGTATGTTCGGTGATGCTTATTTAAACTTGAATCCTTTCAAGGGATTTAATGTCCGCACTACCTTTGGCTTGGATTATGCGCAGAAGCAGCAACGTATTTTCACTTATCCTATTACAGAAGGCAACGTCGCCAATAGCACGAATGCAGTAGAGGCTAAGCAAGAACATTGGACGAAATGGATGTGGAACTTAGTGGGTACATATAATCTTGAAATAGGTAAACATCGGGGTGACGCGATGGTAGGTATAGAGTTGAACCGTGAGGATGACAATAACTTTTCCGGTTACCGAGAAGATTTTGCCATTCTGAATCCTGATTATATGTGGCCAGATGCGGGCGTCGGCACCGCGCAAGCTTACGGCTCGGGCGAAGGCTATTCGTTGGTCTCTTTCTTTGGTAAGTTGAACTATACGTATGATGAGAAGTATTTGTTTTCTTTCACCTTGCGCCGTGATGGCTCTTCGCGCTTCGGTAAAAATAATCGTTATGCTACTTTTCCTTCGGTATCTGCTGGCTGGAGAATCAGTAATGAAAGTTTCATGAAAGATATTGCATGGCTGGACGATTTGAAGATTCGTGCCTCTTGGGGGCAGACCGGTAACCAGGAAATTTCTAACATTGCACGCTATACCATTTACGTACCCAACTACGGTACATCTTCGTTCGGCGGACAGACTTATGGCACGTCTTACGACATTGCCGGTACGAATGGCGGTAGTATCTTGCAGTCTGGATTCAAGCGCGACCAGATAGGAAACGACGATATCAAGTGGGAAACGACCACACAGACGAACGTGGGCTTCGACTTCTCGTTGTTCCATCAAACGTTGTACGGCTCTTTTGACTGGTATTACAAGAAGACGACCGATATCCTCGTGCAGATGGCCGGCATTGCAGCGATGGGTGAGGGTAGTACCCAGTGGATTAATGCCGGAGAAATGGAGAATAGAGGCTTCGAGGTGAATCTTGGCTATCGGAACACAACCGCTTTTGGTTTGAAGTACGATTTGAATGCCAACATCTCTACTTATCGCAATAAGATTACCGCACTGCCTGCTACCGTTGCTGCCAATGGCACATTCGGCGGTAACGGAGTTGAGAGCGTGGTGGGGCACCCGAACGGAGCGCAAGTGGGATACGTGGCCGACGGCATCTTCAAGTCGCAAGATGAGATTGATAACCATGCCACGCAAGAGGGTGCCGGTCTGGGACGTATACGTTGGCGCGACTTGAACGGCGACGGCATTATCAGCGAAGCCGACCAGACGTGGATTTATGATCCGACTCCTGCCTTCAGCTATGGCTTGAACATCTACCTGGAGTACAAGAACTTTGACCTTACCATGTTCTGGCAGGGTGTACAGGGTGTGGACATCATCAGTGATTTGAAGAAGGAAACCGACCTGTGGAGCGGTTTAAACATCGGCTACCTGAACAAAGGGAAACGTTTGCTGGATGCGTGGTCGCCGACCAATCCGGGCTCGGATATCCCGGCAGTGTCTCGCGACGATGTTAATAACGAGAAGCGCGTGTCCACGTATTTCGTAGAGAACGGTTCGTTTCTGAAGCTGCGCAACCTGCAAGTGGGTTACAACGTGCCGCAAGCGTTTGCGCGGAAGTTGAAGATGGACCGTCTCCGCTTGTATGTAAGCGCCCAGAATTTGTGGACCATCAAGAGCAAGGACTTTACCGGAGTCGATCCGGAGAATCCGAACTACGGTTATCCCATTCCCTTGAACATTACTTTCGGTATCAATGTAGGTTTCTAATATTTCCAGATAAAAAAAGACATCACTTATGAAAAAAATATTCTATACAGCAGCATTGGGATTGGCTATCATGTGTGGCAGTTGCTCTGATTTCCTGGACGAGCAAGTTCCGCAGGGCACCATAGATAACGAACAGTTGCAGAATCCTGAATACGTGGACAACCTGGTCATTTCGGCCTACGCTATCTGGATATCGGCAGAAGATATCAACTCCTCTTTCAGCATGTGGAACTATGACGTGCGTTCGGATGACGCATACAAGGGAGGAAACGGCACGGAGGACGGTGACGTCTTCCACGCGCTGGAGATATCGCAGGGTATCATGACTACGGCATGGAACATCAGCGATATGTGGCAACGCTTGTACAACTGTATTTCGAGAGCCAATACCGCTCTCCAGTTGTTGAACCAGCTTGACGAGGATATTTATCCGCTCAAGCGACAGCGCATTGCCGAGATGCGTTTCCTGCGCGGCCACGGCCATTTCCTGCTGAAACAGCTCTACAAGAAGATTGTGTTTGCCAACGACGAGAACCTTTCGCCGGAAGAATATAACAATCTGTCCAACACGACTTATACCAACGACGAAGGCTGGCAGCAGATAGCCAACGACTTCGAGTTCGCCTACAATAACCTGCCCGACACGCAGGCCGACAAAGGCCGTCCGACCCGGGGGGCAGCCGCCGCTTACCTGGCCAAGACATACTTGTATAAGGCATACCGGCAGGACAATCCGGAGACTAACGAAGTGACGTCTATCAATACGGAGGACTTGCAGCGTGTGGTAGAGTACACAGAACCCGCCATCATGAGCGCGGGCGGTTATGCGCTGGAAGCGGACTTTCATAACAACTTCCGCCCCGAACCTCAGTATGAGAACGGATGCGAGTCTGTGTGGGCCATGCAGTACTCGATGAATGACGGGACGACCGATGGTAACTGTAATTGGGCTTACGGACTGATTGTCCCCAACATTCCCGGTGTGACCGACGGAGGGTGTGATTTCTACAAGCCCAGCCAGAACTTGGTGAACGCTTTCCGCACGGATGCCGACGGCCACCCGTATTTCGATACGTTCAACGACTCCGATTACGATATGACGACGGAGACGGCGGACCCACGCCTTTTCCTGACTGTGGGCATGCCCGGTCTGCCGTATGAGTTCAATGCTAACTATATCATGGACCGTTCATCGACATGGAGTCGTAGCAACGGGCTATATGGATACTACGTGACGTTGAAGCAGAACGTTGACCCGGACGGTGACTACATAGTGAGAGGGAACGGATACTGGGGCAGTCCCATGAACCACATCGTGCTGCGTTATGCCGACGTGCTCCTGATGAGGGCCGAGGCACTGATACAGCTAAACGACGGGCGCATACAGGAGGCGATAGACCTGATTAACGAAGTGCGCAACCGCGCCCGTCAGAGCACCACGATGATTTCGAACTATCCGGCGGATTACAACGTCACTTTCAACGTGCGTCCCTATTCAGGCTCGTACACGCAGGCTGAGGCACTGACGCTGTTGAAGTTCGAGCGCCGCCTGGAGCTGGCCATGGAATGTGACCGCTTCTTCGACCTGGTGCGCTGGGGCGAAGCTGCCGAGGTACTGACGCGTTACTATGCGCAAGAGGCAGACAACTGCACCATCTATACGAACGCTGCGTTTACCGTCAACAAGAACGAGTACCTGCCCATCCCCTTCGCGCAAATCAGTGCGAGCAACGGGCTGTACACGCAGAATTGCGGTAACTGGTAATATGTTTTAACCCTTAATCACGATGAAAGATATGAAAGCGATAAACTTTTTCAAACAACTCTGCATAGCGACGGCCTTGCTGACGGCCGTTGCCGGATGTAACGACGACAATACGTCCAACCTGCGCCTGGATGGCGACACGTGGTTGGAGAGCCTCACGCTGGATGAGTACGAAGGTGTGATTGACAACGACGCCATGACGGTCGTAGTGGGCGTGCCCGAGACGTACGATGTGAGTGCCATGACGGTAAGCGCCATTACCGCTTCTGCCGGAGCGGAGACCTCGGTGCGGGTGGGAGATGTGCTGAACTTTACCTATCCACAATCGGTCACCGTACGCAACGGCGACGCTTACCTGGACTATACGGTCAGTGTGCAGCATGACGCGGCCAGCATTACCTCCTTTGTATTGAACGGGAGCTATATAGGGGTAATCAACCAGACAAACCGGACTATCCTGGTACGCGTGCCGACCACGGAAGATGTGACGAACATGGTGCCTGCCATCGGCTTGTCCGAGGGTGCGACGGTGACTCCGGCATCGGGTGAGGCGCAGGACTTCACGGAACCGGTGGAATATACCGTCACTTACCGAACGGCCTCGGCGACCTATACTGTGACGGTCGAGCAGTCTGACGCGCCGAGCGCTGTCTACGTAGGCTTAGCCACAAGTATCTCTGAACTGAACCTGGAGGAACAGGAAGCCGCCAACTGGATGTTGCAGAACGTTGCGAACTCACAGTACGTCTCCTTTGACGATGTGCGCACGGGCCGCGTAGACCTGAGCGAATGTCGGGTAATGTGGTGGCACTTGCACATCGACGGCGGCATCGACAACCGTGACCGTTTCACATCGTCTGCCCCGGCTGCCATACAGGCCGTGACCGCCATGAGAGACTTCTATGAGGCCGGAGGCAGCTTGCTGCTATCGCGCTACGCCACTTACTACGCGGTGGACATGGGAGCAACCGCCGACGGCAACAATCCCAATAATTGCTGGGGGCAGGTAGAAGAAAACGGTGAGATTACCAAGGGACCGTGGAGCTTCTACGTGGACGACAACGCCTCGCACCCCGTATTCCAAGGCGTGGTGAGCAGCATCGACGGGCGTAACGGTGTCTATACCTGCGACGCCGGCTACCGCATCACCAACAGCACAGCCCAGTGGCACATCGGCGCTGACTGGGGCGGCTATGCCACGCTGGACGACTGGCGCAACCTGCACGGCGGCCTCGACCTGGGCTATGGAGGCGACGGCGCGGTGGTGGTTTGGGAATATCCGGAGAACGCTGCCGGCGGACGCATCGTCTGCATCGGTTCGGGCGCTTACGACTGGTATTCCTACGGGGTGGATGCCTCGGCCGACCAGTACCACGCCAATGTGGCGACGATGACACAAAATGCCCTTAACTATTTATCTGAAGAATAACTCTAAATACGCATAACAATGAAAACAATGATATCTACCCTTGCAATGACAGCTTTGCTGAGCACAGTCTCCGCTTGCAGCAACGAATTTGGCGACCCTATCCTGACGCAACGCGATTGGGACGGCACGAGCACTTATTTCAGTCCGACGGATGAAGCAACGTTCGGCACTTATTACAAACCTTACGTGGGCTACGTGGGCGACCCGATGCCTTTCTACGACCCGGTGGAGGGTGACTTCAAGGTGATGTACCTTCAGGAGTACCGTCCTAATCAGGAAAGCACGTACCACCCCATCTGGTGTGTGCAGACCGATGATGCCGCTCACTACACGTCGATGGGCGAGCTTATCCCTACGGGGACGGCTGCCGAGGCTGACGCTGCCATAGGAACGGGAAGTACGGTGTACAACGAGGCCGAGGGACAGTACTATACTTTTTATACGGGGCACACGGCCACGCAGGAGGTAGTGATGTATGCCACGTCCGAGGACTTCCGCACTTGGACGAAAGACCGCACGTTCCGCCTGGCGGGAACTGACTATGGATATAGCCGCACCGACTTCCGCGACCCCTTCGTGTTCCAGGGTGAAGACGGATTGTGGCACATGCTGGTGTCGACCACCAAGGATGGCAAGGGCTCGCTGGCGGAGTTCACTTCGTCCGACCTCCGCACGTGGCAGCACGCCGGTGTATTCATGACGATGATGTGGGACCGCTTCTATGAGTGCCCGGACCTGTTCCGCATGGGCGAGTGGTGGTATCTGGTCTACTCGGAGAAGCACAGTGCCATCCGCCGCGTGCAGTACTTGAAGGGGCGCACGCTGGACGAACTGAAGGCGACGACTGCGGGCGATGCCGGGCTGTGGCCCGACGACCACGAGGGCTTTCTGGACTCGCGCGGCTTCTATGCCGGAAAGACGGCTTCGGACGGCGTGAACCGTTATATCTGGGGCTGGTGTCCTACGCGCGAGGGGGGTGACAATACGGCCGTGGGCGCGTCGCCCAACGAGCCTCAGTGGGCCGGTAACCTGGTGGCGCACCGCATCGTGCAGCACGAGGACGGTACGCTGACGCTGGGCGCCGTCGGAGGCATAGAGGCCAAGTATGGCACTGCCGTCGATGTGCGGGTCGTGGCGCAGAGCGAGCAGGGTGTCAGCAGCGACGCGGAAGGTTATACGCTGACCGATAATGCTTACCTACTGTTCAACCGCCTGAATGTACACAACCGCATCGAGTTTACCGTCACCACCGCATCGCAGACCGACCGCTTCGGCCTGTCGCTGGCGCGCGGCACTGATTCGGAAAAGTATTATAGCATCATCGTCAATCCCGAAAGCGATACGCGGCGCAAGCTGAACTTCGAAGAGGAAGGCCCCAGCGGTATCGGCTTCGTGAATGGAATTGACAGCTATACGTTCAACACGCCCGCCGACGGGGTATATCATATCGTGGTCTACACCGACAATTCCGTCTGCACGGTCTACGTCAACGACAATGTCGCCTACACGAACCGCATCTATGGTACGCAGAAAAACTGCTGGTCGGTCAACTGCTACAACGGCTCTGTCCGGCTGACGGATATACTGGTGAGTTGCTATTAAAGTCAAATATTCCGGGACAAAAGTTTGTTTTATAGGATAATATGCTTATTTTTGCCGTGAGGGGAGGACAAGTCTTCCCCCACGGATTAAATTAAGTTATATTCATTCACTTTAAAATTTAATTGCTATGGCAACTAAAGACCCGACTCAGAAGGCGAAACTGCCTTTGCGCGCATTGCCGCTGTCATTCACCACCGACGAGACAAAAGATTATTACCTCCGGCCCAAACTGCAAAAGTGCCTCACGCTGGACGACCTGGCTGCCGAGGTGGCCGCGCTCAGCACGCGGCAGGAAGACCCGGAAGACATTGCCCGCACGGGCCGCCAACTCTTGCAACGCATGATGTGGTACTTGTCGTCCGGATACAGCATCACGCTGCCTGTGGGTTACTTCCGTCCCACCGTTCAGGGCGTATTCATCGAAAGCGAGCTGAACACGGCACCCGACCGTGAGCGGATGACACTGGGTGTGGCGTATAGCATGAGCAAAGAGATGCGCGAAGCATTGAGCGATGCAGAGATTGACGTCGAAATCCTCAAGTCGGCGAGCGGTCCGCAACTGTACAGCGTAGTCAGTGCGCAAGACGCGCAAAACCCCGAAGCGGTGACCCGCGGAGAGGGTGTGCCCATTGCTGCCGGACAAACCTGCATCATCAAGGGCAAGAACCTGAAGGTGGGAGGCGAAGGCGACGACATCGGCGTGACCATCACGCGTGTAGATGGCTCGGACGGCACTTCGTACTTCTTCCCCGTAAACAAGCTTTATCCCAACACCAAGTCGCAAGTGGGCTTCGTGCTGCCCGCCGACGCACCCGAAGGGAGTGTGTGGAGCGTGAAGCTGTGTACGCAGCTTTCTAATAATGGCAGTTTCGTGCTAAAAGAACCACGCGTCGTGGTAATGGATACCAACTTTGTTGTCGGCGAGGAGTCTACGGATATTCCAGGCGGCAGCGATGACGACGATAGTGGTCAAGGCACCTTCGGATGACAACTACTTGCTTTACGTAGCGAGACGCGAAGCGTAGCCTTCGCGACCCGCGAAGCGAGGCTTTCGCGCTCCGCGAAGTGAAGCCTTCGCGCTCCGCGAAGTGAAGCCTTCGCGCTCCGCTACGTAAATTATGCCATCCCAGCCCGCCCTCCCTGTCATGTTGAGCGCAACGCAGCGCAGTCGAAACATCTCCCTAACGCATAGTGAGACCCTTCGGCTAGGCTCAGGGTGACAAGCGGTGCAGGTTTTCACTACCGCCCGCCCTCCCTGTCATGTTGAGCGTAGCGCAGCGCAGTCGAAACATCTCCCTAACGCATAGTGAGACCCTTCGGCTAGGCTCAGGGTGACAAGCGGTGCAGGTTTTCACTACCGCCCGCCCTCCCTGTCATGTTGAGCGCAGCACAGCGCAGTCGAAACATCTCCCTATCGCATAGTGAGACCCTTCGGCTTCGCTCAGGGTGACAAGCGGTGCAGGTTTTCACTACCTGCCGCCCTCTCTGTCATGTTGAGCGTAGCGCAGCGAAGCCGAAACATCTCCCTAACGCATAGTGAGACCCTTCGACTTCGCTCAGGGTGACAAGCGGTGCAGGCATACAAACCAATACTAATAATAGAAAACTAATATTAACAACTTAACTTAATCCAACATGCACTTATCTAAAAACAATCTCCTACGCACCGCAAGAGCCATCTGCCTTGCCCTGCTGTTCTGTCAAGCTCCGCAAGCTTGGGCAGACGACCATCCACAGCTCACCGTCCGCCACTTGGCACGCGAGCACAACCTCATCAGCATACACAACGCCCCGACTTTTCTCCTGCTGCCCGTCCAAGACAGCGCCCCCGAGGCCAAGCTGACACTCATCAGCAGCGACAACCGCGCGGCCACCGAAACGGTCAACGTCCGCCTGGCGCGTGAACATACCGACTACTACGTGCCCCTCGACCTCTCGGCCTTTCTCGGCACAAACGTCACCGTCGACGTGCAAGGCATGCCCGCCAACTCCAGTTGCTGGAAGTCGCTCCGCCTGTCCGATACCTTCGACACCACCAACCGCGAAAACTTCCGCCTCCTATACCACCACACGCCGCTCTACGGATGGATGAACGACCCCAACGGCATGTTCTACCTCGACGGCACGTGGCACCTCTATTTCCAATACAACCCGTACGGCTCCACGTGGGGCAACATGACGTGGGGACACAGCACCAGCACCGACCTCGTGCACTGGAAGCACGAGCCCGTCGCCATCGCGCCCGACGCCCTCGGCTCCATCTTCAGCGGCTCGTGCGTGGTCGACAGCAATAACACCGCAGGCTTCGGCCCTGGCGCCATCATCGCGTTCTATACCTCGGCCAAAGCGACGCCCTGGGGCGACAGCCAGTCGCAAAGCATGGCATACAGCACCGACGGCGGGCGCACCTTCACCAAGTATGCTGGCAACCCCGTCATCACCTCCGACCGCCCCGACTTCCGCGACCCCAAGGTCTTCTGGTATGCTCCCGCCCGGCATTGGTGCATGATATTGGCCGTGGGACAACAGATGGAAATCTACTCGTCCCCCAATCTCCGTGAGTGGAAGAAAGAAAGCTCCTTCGGCCTGAAACATGGCGCGCACGGCGGTGTGTGGGAATGTCCCGACCTGGTGGAACTGCCCATAGAAGGCACCAATGAAAAGAAATGGGTGCTCATCTGCAACATCAACCCCGGCGGCCCCTTCGGCGGCAACGCCACCCAGTACTTCGTCGGCACGTTCGACGGCAAGCGCTTCACGAACGAGTCTCCCACCCGTACCAAGTGGATGGACTGGGGAAAAGACCATTACGCCACGGTGACCTTCAGCAACGCCCCCGACGGGCGCACCGTCGCGCTCGGGTGGATGAGCAACTGGCAATACCAGGCGGTCCTGCCTACCAGCCAATACCGCGGTGCCAACACCTTGGCACGTGAACTCTCGCTCTACCGCAGCAACGGCGAACTGCTGCTCCGCTGTGCCCCCGTGCGCGAGATGGAGCAAGCCCGCGGCGATGCCCGTCGGTTCCCCCCGTTCACCTTCCGCGAAACGCACGACATTCCCTCCCTGCTCGACGACAACCGCGGCAGCTATGAAATCGAGCTCGAGCTTCGCAGCAACGGTGCCGAACGCATCGACATCATCCTCTCCAACGACCGCGAGGAAGAATTGCTCATGTACTATGACGTCACCCGCTCGCAGTTCGTCATGGACCGCAGCCGCAGCGGCCTGGTCGACTTCAACGCCGACTTCCCCGCCATGACCGTGGCTCCCGCCTCGTGCGACGGCACCATCCGCCTGCGCCTCTTTGTCGACCGCTCCAGCATCGAAGCCTTCGGCAACGGCGGCGAGTTCGTCATGACCAACCGCCTCTTCCCCTCCGCACCCTACGACCGCCTGGCGTTCGCTTGCGGGCGCGGCAGCGTCAAGGTAACCAAACTAAACATTTATCGCATCAAGTAACAAAGAATTTATGGCACACAGATGACACAGATATGGCAGATGACCGCAGATGTCTCTGTCTTTCTGGTCAGACACCGTTCATCAGCTATAAAAAAATCTGTGCACATCTGTTCCATCTGCGTTATCTGTGTGCTACATCCACTAATCACTCATTCTATCGTTATGAACACCAAGACCAATATATCCAAACTTCTGCCCATCATGCTCTGCTTCTTCGCTATGGGCTTTGTAGACCTGGTAGGCATCGCATCCAACTACGTGAAAGCCGACCTGGGCCTGACCGACTCCGAGGCCAACATCTTCCCCTCGCTCGTCTTCTTCTGGTTCCTTATCTTCAGCGTGCCCACCGGCATACTGATGAACCGTATCGGCCGCAAACGCACCGTATTGCTTAGCCTCGTGGTCACCGCCGTGTCGCTCGCGCTGCCCATCTTCGGCGACTCCTACGGGCTGATGCTCGCCTCATTCTCGCTCCTCGGCATCGGCAACGCGCTCATGCAGACGTCGCTCAATCCCTTGCTGTCTACCATCATCAGCGGTGACCGGCTCGCGTCGTCCCTCACCTTCGGCCAGTTCGTTAAGGCCATCGCCTCGTTCCTCGCCCCCTACATCGCCATGTGGGGTGCCACGCACGCCATACCGGACCTTGGGCTCGACTGGCGCGTGCTCTTCCCCATCTACATGGTGATTGCCGTGCTCGCCATCCTCTGGCTCGGCGCCACGCCCATCGCCGAGGAGCAGCCCGACCGGGCTTCGGGCTTCGTCGCCTGCCTCCGCCTGCTGGGCAACCCGTTTATCCTGCTGTGCTTCCTCGGCATCATGTGCCACGTGGGCATCGACGTCGGTACCAACACCACCGCGCCCAAGCTGCTGATGGAACGCCTGGAACTGACGCTCGACGAAGCTTCGTGGGCCACGTCGCTCTACTTCATCTTCCGTACGCTGGGTTGCCTGAGCGGCACGTTCATCCTCTCGCGCTGCTCCTCCCGCTCCTTCTTGTGGGTCAGCGTGCTGATGATGCTGGTAGCCATGATTGGGCTGTCTGTATCCGACGTGCACTACATTATCTATATCTGCATCGCCTTCATCGGCTACGGCAATAGCAATGTCTTCTCCATCATCTTCTCGCAAGCCCTGCTGGCCATGCCTCAGAAGAAGAACGAGATTTCCGGCCTGATGATCATGGGCCTGTTCGGCGGCACCGTCTTCCCCCTGCTGATGGGCTTCGCCAGCGATGCCATCGGCCAACTGGGTGCCGTGCTGGTGATGACCGTCGGCGTGCTCTACCTCATCGTCTATGCCGCCCGCATGAAGAAAGTTTAAACCACAGATTACACGGATAAGTAGATGTTGAAAATTAATTTATATGCTGTGTGCCTGTCATGTTGAGCGTAGCGAAGCGAAGTCGAAACATCTCCCGAAAAACACGATTCCCTTGGGCAGTGCATGTAGTGAGATTCTTCGACTACGCCCTACGGGCTTCGCTCAGAATGACAGATACATCGTTAGTATAAATAGTATAAACTAAATAGGAATGATTACTTATAACCACCGATGACCACAGATGTATCTGTCACCCCGAGCATAGTCGAGGGGGCTCACATAAGGCTCCCTCATGCGTTGCCTGAGATGTCTCGACAAGCTCGACATGACAGGCACCTATTAAATAATCCGTGCCAATCCGTATCATCCGTGTCATCTGTGGTTAATCCCGCTAAATGAATCATTTTAAAACCGTATATATTATGAACCATATCGTAGTAGGAATGGGCGAAGCACTCTGGGATGTGCTGCCCGAAGGAAAGAAACTGGGCGGAGCACCCGCCAACTTTGCATATCACGTATCGCAATTCGGCCTCGACAGCCGTGTGGTCAGTGCCGTGGGCAACGACAAGCTCGGCACAGAGATTCTGGACAGCTTCCGCGACAAGGGGCTGAACGGCATGGTGGAAGTCGTGCCTTATCCGACAGGCACCGTGCAGGTGACGCTGGACGACGCCGGAGTACCGTGTTACGACATCAAGGAAGGCGTGGCTTGGGACAACATCCCCTATACCGTATCGCTCGACGGCTTGGCCCGGCAGACACGCGCCGTCTGTTTCGGTTCGCTGGCTCAGCGCAGCGTGGTGTCGCGCGAGACCATCAACCGCTTCCTCGACACCATGCCCGACGGCGAGGGCCAACTGAAAATCTTCGACATCAACCTGCGCCAGAATTTCTACACCAAGGAAGTGCTTTGCCAGTCGATGCGCAAGTGTAACGTGCTGAAGATTAACGACGAGGAGCTGGTGACCATCAGCCGCATGTTCGGTTATCCCGGCATCGACCTGCAAGACAAGTGCTGGATACTTCTGGGCAAGTACGACCTGAAGATGCTCATCCTGACCTGCGGCGTCAACGGTAGCTACGTCTTCACACCCGGCAGGGTCTACTTCCAGGAAACGCCCAAGGTCGAGGTGGCCGATACCGTCGGCGCGGGCGACTCGTTTACCGCTGCTTTCGTTTCAGCCATCCTGAAGGGGGCGCCTGTCGAAGATGCCCATCGGTTGGCAGTCTGCACGTCCGCCTATGTCTGCACGCAGAATGGGGCCATGCCTCTGCTGCCCGCCGAGTTGATAGAGATGTAGTATGAAAGAGGGGGAGGGGCGTGCCACCTGTCAAATGGGTTCCCCTCTCACTTTTTTTCTTCTCCGTCTTTCTTTTCTTGGTTTTATTCTTTACATTTGCGGGCGACAAATGCTTGAATAAATATCATGAAACGACTGATTCCTTTTCTCATATTCTTCCTTTGCTTCCTGCTTTTTTCCTGCGGACAAGAACGTCCACGCTACGTCATTGGTGTATCTCAGTGCAGTGACGATGAATGGCGTCATCAGCAAAACGCAGAAATCGTGCGTGAGGCGGGCTTCTACAAAGACCTGAAGGTGGTCATCCGCACAGCCAAAGACGACAGCAAGCGGCAAGCCGAGGATATTCGCCGTTTCATTCACGACGGGATTGACCTGCTGGTGGTTTCACCCAACGAAGCAGAGCCTATCACGCCTGTTGTGGAAGAAGCATACGACCGGGGCATCCCAGTAATTGTGGTCGACCGCAAGATTCTTTCTGACAAATACACGGCTTATATTGGCGCCGATAATTACGGCATCGGTTATTCCATCGGCAACTACATAGCCAACATTCTTTCAGGGAAAGGTTCTGTCATAGAGATTACCGGATTGTCCGGCTCCACGCCTGCCATCGACCGCCATGCCGGTTTTATGAAAGCCATCAGCGCTTATCCGGAGATTCGTCTGCTGGCCGTGGCCGACGGAGGCTGGTTGCGCGACAAGGCGGAAATGAAAATGGATAGTCTGCTGGATGACTATCCGCAGTTTGATGTGCTTTATGCACACAACGACCGCATGGCTGACGGGGCATATGCGGCAGCTCTGAGCCGGGGGCGGGAGAAAAACATTCGTTTCATCGGGACCGATGCTCTTTCGGGCGAAAGCTATGGATTGGAGAGTGTGTTGGCCGGCAGGCTGAGCGCTACGTTCATTTATCCGACAGGGGGTGACGAGGTGGTGGAAACTGCCATAAAAATCTTGACAAACCGTCCGTTCGAGCGGGAGACCAATATGAACACATCGGTGGTGGATAGTACCAACGCTCCCATTATGCAACTGCAGACTGCACATATCACTGCCTTGGACGAAAAAATCGAAACGCTGAGCGGACGTATCAATCATTATTTGGAGCAGTATGCTACTCAGCAGATCATTTTGTCAGTCAGTTTGGCTGGGTTGCTGTTGCTGATAGGGTTGTTGCTGGTAGTTTATCTCTCTTTGCGGGCTAAAAGCCGTTTGAATAGAGAGTTGTCCCGCCAAAAAAGGATGTTAGAGGAACAAACACGGACTTTGGAAGCGCAAAAAGGCACTTTACAGCAGCAGAAAGACCAATTGGAACAACTGTCGCATGAGTTGGAAACGGCGACTCATGCCAAGCTGGTCTTTTTTACCAATGTCTCTCATGATTTCCGGACACCGTTGACACTCATTGCCGACCCGGTGGAGCAGTTGCTGGGTGATGCTTCGATCAAAGGACAGCCCCGTCGGATGCTGGAGCTGGTTCGCAAGAATGTGGGCGTGCTGTTGAATCTGGTCAATCAGATACTTGATTTCCGTAAGGTAGAGAACGGACGTATGGATTTGCATTTGGCACCGTTTGATTTGCGTAAGAACTTCTTGCTTTGGAATGAAGCGTTTCGCATTACTTTGCACAAGAAGCACATCCATTTTTCATTTCAAGTGGTGGGAGATGACGATTTCTGTACGATGGCTGATGCCGGGAAGATGGAGCGCATCTATTTCAATCTTTTGTCTAATGCCGTAAAATATACACCGGAGAAAGGAGAAATCACGATACATTTGACCGACAAGGAAGACTGTTACGAACTTTCAGTATTCAATTCCGGCAGCTACATTTCTCCGGAAGAAGCAGAGGCTATCTTCGAACGTTTCTATCAGGCAGAAGGCAGTTTGGCCGGGACGGGAATAGGATTGGCACTAGTACATGCGTTTGTCGAGATGCAGGGTGGCCATGTCATGGCAAACAGCGACGAGAGAGGAACTACGTTTGTGGCCACATTTCCCAAACGCTCGTTGCTTGTCTCGACGGAAGATGAAGCGCACGAGCTTGTATCTGCATCCTTCACAGATATGGATACGGACGATGATGATTTGCAGGAAGAACCGGCCAATCCGGATGCTCCTGTCATCCTGGTCATAGACGATAATGCCGATATTCGTAATTATGTTTCCTCGTTGCTGGCCAAGGACTATCGCGTGCTGACGGCTTCTGACGGAGAAACGGGGCTACGCCAGGCGCAACGCTTCGTGCCGGATGTGGTCATTTGTGATGTAATGATGCCGAAGATGGATGGCATCGAATGTTGCCGTCGTTTGAAAGCAGAAGTTACAACTTGCCATATTCCGGTGATTTTACTGACAGCTTGTTCTTTGGACGAACAGCGCATACAAGGATATGACGGTGGTGCTGATTCGTATATTTCTAAGCCTTTTAATTCTCAGCTTCTCTTGTCGCGGATACGGAATCTGTTGGACAACCGTTGTCGCATGAAGCAGTTTTTCACTGACGGGCAGTTGCCGGAGAGAGGAGATGTGAACGATATGGACAGAGATTTTGTTTCCCGTTTTAAAGCGTTGGTGGAAGAGCGGATGAAGGATTCGTCGTTGAACGTGGAAGAATTGGGGCATGAAATGGGCATGAGCCGCGTGCAACTTTATCGTAAGCTGAAGTCGCTCACTAACTTTTCGCCTAACGAACTGTTGCGCCGCCTACGTCTTCGGAAAGCTTCTTCTTTGTTGCTGACGACAGAGATGAGCGTATCTGAGGTGGCCTATGAAGTGGGTTTCTCCTCGCCCTCTTATTTCACGAAATGCTATAAAGAAGAGTTCGGAGAGAACCCGACCGGGAAACGGAAAAAGTAGTTGAAGGAACTCCTATTTAATTTTCAACCCCGGTATCAGCGGCTTGACGTCTGTCATGATAGAAGAAGCAGGGATAAGCCCAGCCGTATGATGCCGGATGTCTTATCCCTGCTTGTTCAAGAGCATGCGTGGCCGGGTTTATTTGTACGACTCGGCATATACGTTCACAATGTCTTCGTCTGTCATCTGCACGCGGTCGCTGCTGAACATGATTCCCATCACTTCACGGGCATTGCGCATCAGGGTGCCGAATTCGGCGGGCGTTATGCCGTAGTCAGACATTTTCAGGTCTGCCACGCCGCAGGCTTCTTGCAGACGGGTCAGCGCTGTCAGGAAGTCTTCAGGCTTCGTCGCCTCGGGCATTCCCATCGCTTGCGCCATGCGGACGAAGCGCTCGTCGCATCCATGATGTTCGATGAAGTACTTATAGTAGGCTTTGCTGACCATAATCAGCCCCGCACCGTGAGGCAAGGCCGGATGATAGGCCGACAAGGCATGCTCCAAAGCATGTTCGCTGGTGATGAGCGTCAGACACATGACAGCTCCCGACAGGCTGTTGCCGAAAGCTACCCGTGTGCGGGCTTCCAAGTCCTGGCCGTCTTTCACAGCGCGCGGCAGATATTCGGCAATGTTGCGGATAGCTTCCAGGGCATACATGTCGCTCATCAGGTTAGCCCCTTTGGCGATGTAGCCTTCGGTGCTGTGGAATAGGGCGTCAAAACCTTGGTAGGCTGTAAATGTGGGAGGCACGCTGGCCATCAGCTCGGGGTCTACAAGAGACAGGATAGGGAAGAGCGTTGCATCTCCGACAAATGCCTTTTCATGCGTGTCTTCTTTGGTAATGACACCCGCGTTGTCTGTTTCTGACCCGGTTCCTGCCGTTGTCGTGATGGCGATGATGGGCAGAGGTTTTACGGCAATAGGTTTCCCTTTGCCCGAACCTACCGATACATAATCCCACAACTCTCCCTCGTTGGTTGCCATGACGGCGATGGCTTTCGTACAGTCCATCACACTGCCCCCACCCAGGGCTACCAGGAAATCGCAACCGTTTTTACGCGCAGCTTCTGCCCCCGCATTTACATTGCTTACGGTCGGATTGGGCGCTACACCGTCGAATATCGTTGTTTCTACTCCTGCTTTGCGCAGTTGTTCTTCCGTGCGTGCCAAGTAACCGTTTGCACGGGTCGACTTGCCGTTGGAGATGACAATCAGGGCGCGTTTGCCCGGCATCGGTTGCTCGTTCAGTTGGTTCAATACACCGGCCCCGAACATCAGGCGGGTCGGAACATACATGTCGTAAATAAGATTTGTTTCCATACTTGATGATTTAAAAGTATATACATCCTTTTTCTGCGGCAAAGGTAGTCTGATTTCTCTCCGAAGACTATAACTGACTTACGGATAAATGTAACCAAATTACAGATTCTTGGTTTCACATTGTCTCATTCCCGCCGTCGGATAACTTTGCGGAAGTCTTGCACGATTTGTTGGCCCATGTTGACAATCGTACTGTCTACCTTGTGGATTTCTACAGGAGTGACCGCGTTTTTATATTTCGCTTTTCCGATGCCGAATTTCATGTCGTCCAGATTGCCACGGATATTTAGCCCGAATTTGATGGGAATAGGTGATTTAAGTACAGAGATGTGGTAATCGAAATTCATGTCCAAATCCTGTGTGCCACCTACGGCCGCCCGATAGCGGTCTATTTGTACGACAAAGGGATAAACAGTCACGTTTCCGTTCTGTACACTGATGTTGACGGCGATGCTGTCTATCAGGTTGCGTTTTTTGTTCTTAAAGAAGAACTTCTTGGATATTTCAGCAAAAGTCTCTCCATCCATCAATACCAGACTGTCACCTTCCAAGTGAATGGCCGAGCGTAGTGTCGGTATTTTCAAATTCAGGCAAGAGTCCACATACGTTTCGGCTGCTACGTTGAAGTCAACTACCCCTTCGAACGAACGCAACATGGGCACGATACTGTCCAATGAAGGGATGAAGTCTACCAACTTTCCTATATTTACCCGATGCAGTTTAAAATCGAAACCGGCGTAGCCGTCAGATGCTTGTTGGGCTCGGTAGAGCAGGGTAGTGTTCATGGTGGCTCCCAGTCCTTGCATGCTTAGTTCTTGCAGGTGTACAGCTTGGTCGCGTATGTCTACTTTTCCCTGCACTTTCTCAAACAACATTTTACCGTAGCGTACGCGGCGAAGATTGGTTTGCAGCTCGAAGTCAATGTTTTTCGGGATGACAAACAGCTTCAGGTCGGCAGGTAAGGTGTCTGTTTCGGCTACCAGTGTGTCTTGCGGGAAAGACATGGAGCGTATCAGTTGGTTGCAATTCAAATTGCGGGAGCTTAACGACAATTTGGCGCGTAAAGTCTTGTGATGTTTCATGGCACCATAAAGATCATAGACTGCGCCGCTGGCTGTCAGGTCCGAACGTCCGATGCGTAAAGTCGCATTACGCAGGGTGATAGCACGGTCTCCCACTGTGAGAGACGTCCTTTTCATTTGTACGGGCAAGGCAAACATCGGTGTGCGGACAAGCAGATGGTTGAAACCGACAATGCCTTTCGGTATCCACAGCGAATCACGTAGCTTTTCTGCAGTTATGCCAATGCCGGCTTTGTCCATGCCCATTTGAGTAGTGCCCATGCGGCAAAAAAGAGTATCAGCTTCCAGGGCCAGTCCTATTTGTGGCTTTTCGGGATTGTGTTTACTCGGCTTCAGCTCTATGGTAGCAGCGCTTTTCCCGCAGAATACATTCAGCGAGTCGCTCATTGATGCCTTCAGACGGTTCATTTCAAGCTTACATTCCATGTGGGCAATGCGGGTTGTATCTTGTGGATTGGTCGTTTTTACTACTGCGTTCAAACTTTGTAAGTCAGAATTTAGACGGCGTGAACGTAAAGTCAAGTTCTTCACTTCGGCCTTGGCTCCTAAAACTTCGTTGCCGATGAAACTGAGCGAAGCATCCGACGTAAAGTCAAATGCTTTATTTGTATCTCGTAGGAACAAATCTGTCATGGCTATATCTCCTTTAACTTTGATGCGGCCAATGTCTTTTTTCTTTAATGAAGAAAGGCGAGTGTGGAGGCGCAACTTGGCGTCCAGTTTACCGCCCATGCTGATGCCTTCTTGCAAGGGAAAGGTTTGAGCCAAAGCTGTGAGATCTATGGATGATTCGGTGTGGAAATCTATGACTGGGTCATGAAGCAAGTCAGTTATTTTTGCATCAGCCAGTATGTCTGTGTGTGCTCCTTTGAACTGTAGGATTTTTAAGTCTGCATAAGACGGCTGTTGGCGCATCAAGTCCAGTTGCCCGTAAAAGTCTGCTTTGAAATTGTCTACGCCATAAGGCAGCCGGTCATATTGGGCTGTTACATTATTCATCTGTACTTTCAACGTAACGAGCGGCATCTTTTGTTTTCCGTACAATCCTTTTAAAGTACCTTCCAGTAAGACTTCTCCTCCAGCTTTAACTTTTTCTTTCTTGAGGATGCTTTCGGGAATCATGTGCAATACAGTTTCTATGGAAGGGGCGTGCAGGTTGTAAGCCAGATCCACATGGATGGCACGGGCTGTTGTATCCCGTTGCAACGTTCCTTTAACGTCCAGCTCTACATCATTGATGTTTAGTCGTGTGTCGTGTAGTGATAAACTCCGGTCACTTCTGTTCAATTCAATATCGGTGTATAGGTGGGTGGCGATGCGGTTGGCCAGTAATTCGCCGTTTTGCCAGAAAAGTATATTCTTGTTGCGCCAATCCACTGCCAGCATTGAATGACCTTCTTGCCATTGGGCTTTCAGATTCAGGTTGACGTCCCAGAGGTTGGCAAATACGTTGGTTTCTCGGTCATCAAAGGTCAGTGAGGCATGGCGGATTACTATACGTCGTACGTCTATTTCGCGGATGAGGCGGGTGGTGTCTGTGGTTATAGTGTCAGTCTCTGTATCCGTTGTATCTGTCTTTATGATATCCCAATTGGTACGTCCGTCATAATGCTTGTAAGCATAAAGCTTGGCACTGTCCAGGGCGAGACGATAGACGGTCACCTTTTTCTTTTCCAAATAGTCGATGGGGTTGATGACGAGTACTGCTTTCTTAAAAGAAACCAACGTGTCACTCCTTTCCCACAGTGTGTCGCGTACGGCTTTCGAGACCAACGTCCCGTCAGTCAGTTTCAGTCCAAAACGAGGGAATGTGGAAAAGAAGGTCAGTTCCACACCGTCCATATCCAACTGTGCATTCATGTTCTGGTTGGCTGCTTTCAGCACTATGGGGGTTAGTTTTTCCGGACTAAATATGAAATTGATGAGAAGAGCGATGCTTCCGGTTAATAGGATTATCAATGAAGCGATAACGACGGCACCGATACGGAGCGTTTTTTTGATAGATGTATTCATATCTTTTTAAAGTTAAATCGAGTTGGTGAGGCAAAAGTAGCGATTATTTTTGCAAAAAACATTTCGTTAAAGAAAATCTCTGTAAAAGATTTGCCAATCCCGGATGAATGTGTAAATTTGCCAAGAATTGTAATGTATGCTTTGCAAAATGGCAAATGTCATCAAACACCGAGGTATCGTGAAAAACGTAGAAGGCAATCTTCTAACAGTACGGATTGTGCAGACGTCTGCTTGTGCGGGATGTGGCGCAAAGGGCTATTGCTCGTCGGCAGATGTGCGTGAGAACCAAGTGGAAGTGCTGGCTTCTGATGCTTCTGCTTACCGCTTGGGCGATGAGGTGTGGGTGATGTGCGAAATGTCGGTAGGTAGGCGTGCTGTCTGGTGGGCCTTTGTTTTTCCGTTCCTGATTTTATTACTGTCTCTTTGTTTATTTTTGTCGTTGGATTGGGGTGAGTTGTTGGCGGCCGTATTTTCATTGCTTTTGTTAGTCCCATATTATTATATAATGTGGCTTTTCCGAAAACGGCTGGAAAGGCAGTTCTCTTTCTCGATACAGCCTTTTTCTCCTTGATTCTGCTATTCCGAGTACTCCCGTTTCTTATCCTTTACTGATATCCATTGTTCGAATCTTAATCTTCAAATTCATGATGAATGCAATTCTGATAGCTGTAATATCATTGGGCGTTATAGCCATGATACTGGGGGCAATATTGTATGTTGCTTCCAAAAAGTTTGCTGTGTACGAAGATCCTCGTATAGCCCAGGTAGCGGCGGTGTTGCCTCAAGCTAATTGTGGGGGGTGTGGCTATCCCGGTTGCAACGGTTTCGCTGCTGCTTGTGTAAAGGGTGCTTCATTGGATGGAAAGCGATGTCCGGTCGGTGGCCAGCCTGTGATGGACCAGGTCGCTGCTATTCTGGGATTGAAGGCAGAGGAGAGTGAACCACTGGTGGCTGTGGTCCGTTGCAATGGGACTTGTGCCAATCGTTCGCAATTGAATGTTTACGACGGAGCGCGCACTTGTGCCATCATGTCCTCTTTGTACGAAGGTGAGACGGGATGCAGTTATGGTTGTTTGGGGGGTGGCGATTGTGTGGATGCCTGCAGTTTTGGCGGGCTTCACATGAATCCGGACACGGGGCTTCCCGAAGTAGACGAGTCTGTGTGTACTGCTTGCGGAGCATGTGCCAAGGCCTGTCCGCGTAACATTATTGAAATTCGTCCTCGCGGGAAGAATGACCGTCGTGTTTATGTTCGTTGTCTTAATCAGGACAAGGGGAGTGTGGCTCGTAAAGTTTGCGCGGTGGCTTGCATCGGATGTGGAAAATGTGTAAAGGCCTGTCCGTTTGAGGCTATCAGCATGGAGCATAACCTGGCTTATATTGACCCGCACAAGTGTAAGCTGTGTCGTAAATGCGAAGATGTTTGTCCACAAGGTGCCATTGCTGCCCTTCATTTCCCGCCGCGCAAACCGAGAGAAGCGGAGCCGGCCAAGGAATTATCAGAAATGGAAGCTTGAGACGTAAAGAAGAAATAAACGAATCAGTATAAACTATATGTGGAAGACTTTTTCAATCGGTGGAATCCATCCACACGAAAAGAAACTTTCAGCCGACCGTCCCATAATGCCTGTGTTGCCTTCCGGGCAAGTGGCCATTTTGTTGGGGCAGCACATCGGGGCGCCTGCCAAACCTTTGGTGTCCAAAGGCGACAGGGTGAAAGTAGGTACCAAGATTGCCGAACCGGTGGGGGTGGTGTCTGCCGCCATACATTCGTCGGTCAGCGGTTGTGTGAACAAGATAGATGCTGTGATCGATGCCAGTGGTTATCCCAAACCTGCGGTGTTCATTGATGTGGAGGGAGACGAATGGGAAGAAGGTATCGACCGGAGCGATACGTTGGTTAAAGAATGTAACCTTACGGCAGATGAAATCGTAGGGAAGATTGCCGATGCCGGTATCGTGGGCATGGGAGGAGCCTGTTTCCCCACTCATGTCAAGCTATGCCCTCCTTCTACTTGTCGTCCGGAATGTCTTATTGTCAATGGCGTGGAGTGCGAACCTTTTCTGACGGCCGATCACCAGTTGATGTTGGAACATGCCGAAGAAATTATGGTGGGTGTCTTTATCTTGATGAAGGCAATAAGGGTTAACAAAGCTTTTGTCGGCATCGAGAATAATAAGCCGGATGCCATCCGCCTGATGAAAAAGGTGGCTGCTGCTTATGTCGGCATTGAAATCGTACCGTTGCAAATGAAATATCCGCAGGGCGGGGAAAAGCAGTTGATTGAGGCCATCATGGGGAGGCAGGTGCCGGCCGGTGCCTTGCCGGTTTCTGTGGGGGCTGTCGTGCAAAATGTATCTACCGTGTTTGCTGTCTATCAGGCTGTGCAGAAAAACAAGCCTTTGTTCGAGCGTGTCGTGACAGTCACTGGCGATGGGTTGAGCAATCCGTCTAACCTGTGTGTACGGATGGGCACTCCGGTTCGCCAGTTGGTGGAAACCTGCGGGGGACTGCCCGAAGACACGTGCAAGGTGATATGCGGTGGCCCCATGATGGGAAAGGCTTTGGTCAATCTGGATGTTCCCGTCAGCAAAGGCACTTCGGGCATCTTGTTGATGGGTGGGCAGGAAGCCCGCCGGTCGGCTGTACAGCCCTGCATCCGTTGTGCCAAATGTGTGGCCGTTTGCCCGATGGGGTTGGAACCTTATTTGCTGGCAACCGTGTCGGCTCACGGCGATTTCGAGCGGGCGGAGAATGAAAACATCCTGTCGTGCATCGAGTGCGGTTCGTGTCAGTTCACTTGCCCTTCCCATCGTCCTATCTTGGATTATGTCCGGTTGGGCAAGGCAAAAGTTGGTGCCATGATACGGGCTCGGAAAAAAGGCTGATGCCTTCCGGACAAGGGCCGTCTTTCTTTCGGACACGAAGGATGCTTTCCCCGGGCACGGGCCGCGGACTTACCGGATGTCGAGGAATGAGGCCGTGTTTCGGGAATGATTTTTGGATTAAATCGCGTTTGCGCGTTTGTTTGAACTTAATTATGCAAAGTCTTATATGGAAAAGTTTGTTGTATCCCTGTCGCCTCATGTTCACGGAAAGGACAGCGTGAAGAGAAATATGTATGGCGTGCTGTTGGCTTTGTTGCCGGCATTCCTGGCATCGCTGCTTTTTTTCGGGATAGGGGCACTTGTCGTAACGCTTACTTCGGTAGCTGCTTGTGTGTTTTTTGAATGGGTCATAGGAAAATACATTTTGAAACAAGCGCATACTACCATAGCCGATGGGTCTGCCATCATAACGGGTGTGCTGTTGGCTTTCAATCTGCCTTCCAACCTGCCTGTGTGGATTGTCATGGTCGGGGCACTGTTTGCCATCGGTGTCGTAAAGATGTCGTTTGGCGGATTGGGGTGTAACTTGTTTAATCCGGCCTTGGCCGGACGTGCCTTCCTGCTGTTGTCGTTCCCGGCACAGATGACCAGTTGGCCGGCTCCCGGACAGTGGCTGACCTATGCCGATGCAGTGACAACCGCTACTCCTCTGGCTGTGATGAAAGGTGCTGCCGGCGGAGTTCCCGGCATGTCGTTAGACCAATTGCCGGCTTCTTTCGGCCTGTTCTTGGGCAACAATCCCGGTTGCATCGGCGAGGTCAGTGCGTTGGCTCTCTTATTGGGTTTTGCCTATTTGTTGTGGAAGAAGATAATCACGTGGCATATTCCGGTCTCCATCCTTGTCACGGTGTTTGTATTGACGCAAGCCATGCATTGGGTCGACCCGATGAAATATGCCGATGGCATCACACACCTCTTGACGGGAGGCTTGTTGTTGGGAGCCGTTTTTATGGCTACTGACTACGTCACTTCGCCCATGAATCATCGCGGCATGTTGTTGTATGGCGTCTGCATTGGCCTGCTGACGGTTGTCATCCGTCTTTTTGGCTCCTATCCGGAAGGCATGTCGTTCGCCATTCTTATCATGAACGCTTTTACTCCGTTGATTAATACCTATGTAAAACCAAAACGCTTTGGGGAGGTAGCGAAAAAAAGATGAAAAAACTCGAATCGTCTTTAAAGAACATGTTGCTGGTGCTGACAGGGGTGACCATCGTGTCCGTGGCGCTGTTGGCTTATGTGAACCAGCTTACGGCCGGGCCTATCGCACGGGCCGAGGCGCAGGCGTTGAGTGACGCCGTAAATGCAGTAGTTCCAGGTTTCGACAATGACCCTATAGCCGAAAAGAAAGTGCAGACAGTAGACGGCGTTGAATATGCAGTCTATCCAGCCATGCAAGGAGAAACCTATATAGGTGCGGCTGTAGAAGCTTCTGCAATGGGGTTTGGTGGAGAATTGCGTGTTTTGGTAGGTTTTGATGCCGAGGGAAACATCTTGGACTATTCACTCTTGTCACATTCCGAAACGCCAGGACTGGGCTCGAAGGCGGCAGATTGGTTCAAGACCGGCCACAAGGGAGACATTACCGGGATGAACCCGGGGCATGCGCCGCTGGCTGTCACGAAAGATGGCGGGCAGGTCGATGCCATTACCGCTTCTACCATCACGACGCGGGCCTTTCTGGCGGCCGTTAATGCAGCCTATGCAGCTTACGCGGGACAAGAAACGGCAGACGGGGCCACGGGGGCTTCGCAGCATGTAGAACATCATACAGAGGAGGATTGATTATGAATAACATGAAAGTACTGATAAACGGGATTGTACGTGAAAATCCCACCTTTGTGCTCTTGTTGGGCATGTGTCCCACGCTGGGCACTACTTCGTCCGCCATCAACGGCATGGGCATGGGACTGGCCACGATGTTCGTGCTGGTATGTTCCAACGTAGCCATCTCGGCCATCAAGAACCTGATACCGGACATGGTGCGTATCCCTTCGTACATAGTGGTCATAGCCTCTTTCGTCACGCTGCTCCAGATGGTGATGCAGGCTTATGTGCCGTCGCTCTACAAAACGTTGGGACTGTTCATCCCCCTTATTGTAGTCAATTGCATTGTTTTGGGGCGGGCCGAAGCCTTCGCAGCCAAAAACAGTCCTCTGCCTGCATTTTTCGACGGTTTGGGCATTGGGCTGGGATTTACTATCGCTTTGACCCTGTTGGGCAGCGTGCGTGAGCTGTTGGGCACCGGCAAAGTTTTTGGTTTCACCCTTTTCCCCGAAGATTATGGAGTCTTGTTCTTTATCCTGGCACCGGGTGCCTTCATTGCATTGGGCTATTTGATAGCTATTGTCAATAAGCTTAAGCGTAATGAAGCAAAGCGATAAATGGCAGATGACTGTTTGCCGTTTGCGAGTGCAGGATTTTGCCTTTTCTGATTTTCGGTTAAAAACAAAAATGATATTATGGAATACCTATTAATCTTTATTTCGGCCATCTTTGTCAACAACATAGTTCTGTCTCAGTTCTTGGGCATCTGCCCGTTTTTAGGAGTTTCCAAGAAAATCGATACGGCTTTGGGCATGTCGGCTGCGGTAGCCTTTGTGCTTACATTGTCCACCTTGGTTACATACGTCATCCAGAAATTTGTGTTGGATGCTTTTGGCCTTGCCTATTTGCAGACCATTACTTTTATTTTAGTCATTGCGGGGCTGGTACAATTGGTAGAGATTATCCTGAAGAAAGTGTCTCCGGCACTTTATCGGGCTTTGGGCGTCTTTCTGCCTCTGATTACCACCAATTGCTGTATTTTGGGTGTGGCCATCCTTGTCATTCAGAAAAACTTCGATTTGTTGACAGGGGTCATTTACGCCTTTTCTACGGCGCTGGGATTCGGCTTGGCGTTGGTACTCTTTGCCGGTCTGCGCGAACAAATGCGCTTTTCCGCTATTCCAAAAAGTATGCAAGGCACTCCCATAGCCTTGCTGACAGCCGGGTTGTTGGCCATGGCATTTATGGGTTTTTCAGGAGTGGATAAAGGATTATCGGCTTTGTTTGGCTTATAAATCGCGATTTTTTTCAAATTTTAGATAGATTGTGAATTTAAATCCTTACATTTGTGCCGTCAATACGTTGAGACAAAGAAAAGATATAACATAGCGTATGAAAGAAAGAATCTTGGTTACAGGGGGTACGGGCTATATAGGTTCGCACACTGTGGTAGAACTTCAGAATGCAGGTTATGAGGTGGTTATCGTTGATAACTTGTCCAATTCCAGTGCAGATGTGGTTGATAATATAGAAGCCGTTTCCGGTATCCGTCCCGCTTTCGAGAGACTGGATTGCTTGGATTATGCAGGTTTGGAAGGCGTATTTGCCAAATATGCCGGAATCAAGGCCATCATTCATTTCGCTGCCAGCAAGGCTGTGGGCGAATCTGTACAGAAACCGTTGCTTTACTACCGTAATAACATCGTTTCGTTGATCAACCTGCTTGAATTGATGCCGAAATATGGAGTAGAAGGCATTGTGTTCTCTTCGTCTTGTACGGTTTACGGTCAGCCGGACAAACTTCCGGTTACCGAACAAGCGCCGATTAAGAAAGCAGAGTCGCCTTATGGCAATACGAAACAGATTAATGAAGAGATTATACAAGATACCATTGCTTCCGGATCACCTATCAGTGCTATTCTGCTGCGCTATTTTAATCCGATAGGGGCACATCCGTCAGCTCTGTTGGGAGAACTGCCCAATGGAGTGCCACAAAATCTGGTGCCTTACATCGTACAGACCGCTATCGGTATCCGCGAGAAATTGAGCATATTCGGCAATGACTATGATACGCCGGACGGAACGTGTATCCGCGATTATATAAATGTAGTAGATTTGGCTAAGGCGCATGTTGTAGCCATTGCCCGTATCTTGGAAAAGAAACAAAAATCCAAGGTAGAAGTATTCAATATCGGTACGGGTCATGGCCTTTCGGTGCTTCAGTTAGTACAGGCTTTCGAGAAAGCCACAGGTGTAAAGCTGAACTATCAGATGGCGCCCCGTCGTGCTGGTGATATTGAAAAAGTCTGGGCCGATCCTACACTGGCCAATACAGAGCTGGGGTGGAAAGCCGATACGAGCATTGAAGACACTTTGCTCTCTGCTTGGAAGTGGCAACTGAAGCTTCGTGAAAGAGGCATACAGTAATTGGAAAATATTTTTAGTAAAATAAGAAGAAATACCGAACAAATGCTTCCCCGCATTTGTTGGTTTATATGCAAACCTGAGTGTGCGATGCCTATGTGAATATCCATTGCATGCATTTTGCCCCATGGCAAAAACAGGTAATTTGCATAGTAGTTTTGTCGTGTTTTATTTTGTGTTTGTGTTGTGAATAAGCTTTGTCGAGAGACAGAGCTTATTTTTTTTGTTTTCGTTTGAACGTAACCTTTTGAGGGCAGCGGATATTCTGGGGCAGTAGATTTTTAGTGGGGATAAGCATATAAGTTTGCAATACGGAATAAGAAGAATTTCTTGTTAGCAACTTCTCTGAGATTTAAGTCTACAAATTGAAAAGAATCATTTTTACGGAAAGGGAGAAATAATTTTTTCTTTCAAATTAACGTGAGTTCGATATAAAGATTAAAATTATTCGTTTGAGAATTAGTAACATAGCGATAAAATCTTTAAATTTATATTGTCCAATTATAGCATTTAAGCGATTACCACTATGTTCTCAGAGACTAAAGTTACGGAGAATCTGTGGAATATCCGACGAATTATGGCAGATTAACGCAATATGATCTGTGAATTAAGTAGTTAGGAGAAAATTACGGAAGTTGGGAAAAGGGTGAAAACCGTTTCTAAGCGGATTGAAGCAGAAAGACGGTTTCCAAGTCATTACCCGACGAAAGTGCAGATTTAACAGTCGCCGTTTTATTTGCTGTGCTCTGCGTAGATTTACTTATCAAGGTTTAACTCGTTGATTTATAGTTTTACAACCCAAAAAGAACGAGTATGGCAAGGAGCACATTTCGTGTGCTGTTCTATGCGAACGGCAGCAAGGAAAAGAACGGAATTGTCCCCATCATGGGACGGGTTACAATCAACGGGACGGTGGCGCAGTTCAGTTGCAAGTGGGCATCCCAAAGATATTATGGGGACGCAAAGGGAAACCGTGTCAAGAGCAAGAACGTGGAGGCGAGGGAAACGAACCTTGCGCTCGACAACATTAAGGCGCAAATCATCAAGCACTACCAACGCATATCCGACCGTGAGGCGTTTGTGACGGCAGAGATGGTGCGCAACGCCTATCAGGGCATAGGCGGCGAGTATGAAACGCTGCTCAAGGCCTTCGATCGTGAGAGGAAGTATTCAAGAAACGTGTCGACAAGGACAGGAAGATGGCGACCTATCAATCAAGAGTAGGGCAAGGAGCTATGTGGCGGCATTCATCAACTCATTCTACAAGCGCAGCGACATGTCGATGCTGGAGCTTACGCCCGACTTCATCAAGGAGTTTGCGGTTTATTTCTCCACGGAAGCGGGATTGCGCAACGGCACGATATGGGAGAAGTGCATGTGGCTGAAAGGCGTGGTGATACGTGTGCACTTCAACGGACTGATACCGAGAAGCCCGTTTGCGCAGTTTTACATCAGCCCGAATGTCAAGGAGCGTGAGTTTCTTATATCTGTATTCTGTTTTCAAAGATAAGCATAAACTGGTTCATAATCAATCCCCAGTTTGAAATAGGCATCGTCCATTTCTTCTCAATCTCCATAAGTGAAAGATACACGGTCTTTTTGACGGCATCATCTGAGGGGAATGAAAGCTTTGATTTGGTGTACTTTCTGATTT